>NZ_MOMB01000006.1 GCF_002752165.1 Erwinia sp. OLFS4 | reverse complement strand
AGCATCTGACGGGCAAAATTTTCACCCAACGCATTGAACGTAATAACCTGACGCTCCGCACCCGCATTAAACGGTTGGCTCGTAAAACAATCTGCTTTTCGCGCTCAGTTGAGATCCACGAAAAAGTCATTGGAGCGTTTATCGAGAAACACATGTTCTACTAATTGGAGGCATCACCAAATTCCGGCGCCGAATGAGCTGATCGTGATTAACGATGGTTCGACTGATGGTACCCTGGCCTTACTGGAAAAACATTACGCTGATGACGAGCGGGTAAAGATCGTCACTATTGCGAACGGCGGACTGGGTAATGCGCGTGACACCGGCATTGCCATGGCGCAAGGGGAGTTCATCTTTTGCTGCGATCCGGATGATGTGGTTTGTGAGGGTTTTTTTGCTGAACTCAGCGAGGTCGTCAGTCAGCATCCGCAGCTGGAACTGTTCTGTTTTAACTCGTTAATGTTTGATGATGATAATCCGGCGCAAACCTGGTCGAAGGTTGAACATCATCAGTTTGGTTTGCTGCCAGCACGTCGCGTGCTATCTGGCTTACTGCGCAGCGGCGCCTATACCTCAGCCACCTGGAATTATGTCCTGCGTCGCCAGGTGATTACTGAATACCAGATGAAATATGTTGCCCGCCTGCACGAAGACCACAGCTTTACGCTGGAAGCTTTTTTGCGTTGCCATCATGCCTGGGTCAGCCGGCATATTTATTACCGTCAGCGGGTGCGCCAGGGATCGTTAACCAACAGTACCAAAGGGGACGCCTTTTTCCGCCGGCGCTATGACGCTTTTGTTGAAAGTTATGAAAAGCTGAATCAACTGGTGACGGATGAGCAGGAACGGCGCCAGCTGCGCCAGCTTTATCTGCTCCATTCATTTCGCCTGATGATTCACTTATCACTGGCCAACGGCACGCCGGTACCGCATTACGTCACGGAGGCTATTCATTCTCTTGGTAAAAACCTGAAAGCGGGTAGCCTGGTAGACTGGTTACTGTTAAATCAACCGCAGCTGTACGCTCAGCTGGTCCGGATTAAACGTGGCTACAAAAAAGCGGCATGATAGTGAGACATAATGAGGTCTATAGCTAATGGCTAAAGTTTTTGATAAAGGTCTGGTAGTTAATATTGTCTCGCTGCTGGCGTACCGTGGTGCCTCATTTATTTTTCCTCTGGTTACGCTGCCTTATCTTGCGCGCGTACTGGGTGTGGAACATATGGGGTTACTGGCACTGGGTATCGCCTGTGTACTGTATTGCAGTACCATTTCTGACTGGGGTTTTAACGTTTATACCACCAAAGATATCGCCCATCACCGCGATGATCCGGCCCGGGTGACCCAGCTATTCTGGTCAACATTTAATGCCAAATTGTTACTAGGCTGTTCAACCCTCGGCGTTTTGCTGCTGGCCACCTGGTTCCGTCCGCAATGGCATCATCTGTTTTTCATTGTACTGGCTAATTCCACCGTGCTATTTGGCGGCCTGTTTTCATTTGGCTGGCTGATGCAGGGTTATGAGAAGCTAGGCAAAACGGCGATCGTCTCGACGATTGGTCAGTTTTGTTCTATCCCGTTAACCTTCCTGCTGGTAAAAGGGCCGGATGATACCTGGCTGGCGGCCCTGATCCCAGGGCTGACGATGATTATTTCCGCCATGATCACGCTGGTACTGGTGGTTAAAATGCGGGTTATTGGGTTTTATCGCTTTGAACTTGCGGAAATCTGGCAGCGTATTAAAGACAGCTTGCATGTTTTTCTGGCGATTTTCGGCGCCAATATGTTCAACAACATTAACGTTCTGATCCTGGCCAGTGCCACCAGCACTTATATGGTGGGGTTATATAATGGTGCTGATCGACTGAAAAAAGCGGCGAATTCATTGCCGGAGCAGATTGGTAACGCTTTTTTCCCCCGGGTGAGTTTTCTGTTTCACCGCGATCGTCCGGCAGCGGTTGCGGCAACCCGCAAAAGTATCTCTTTTTCGTTTCTGATCAGCCTATTTATCGTGGTGTTTACCTTCTTTTTTGCCGATCTTATTGTACGTATTCTGCTGGGGCCAGCTTTCCATGAATCGGCTAATGTACTGCGCGTTGCGGTATGTGGCTTTATCTTTGGCAACGTCAGCTACCCGGCGGGTCTGCAGATCCTCATCCCCCACGGACTGGCTCGTCAGCGTATGTATGTGATGCTGGCAGCGGGTCTGATCAACCTGCCGGTATGTGGTCTGCTGGCGTGGAAATTTGGTGCTATCGGTGCCGCCAGTTCCCTGGTGCTGGCAGAATTTCTGGTGTTTGCCGGTGTGGTCTGGGTGATGGCGAAACACGGTATTCTCAAAGAATATTTGCTACGCAATCCGACAGCGATAGCGGAAACCTCTCAGGGTGGTCATGTCTGATCGTTCCCCCGGTGGCCGCCGTCAGCGGCTACCGGTTGAGGCCGGGTCATCTCTCTGCTTTTACGGCAGAAAACCGTCACCGATGTTACACTTTACGCTGTCACACCGGCCATAATAAACCGGGTGTTTTTTTATTTCGTGCGCATATTGGCAACAGGGCTGCACACGTGTATAACGCGTGCAGCCGACGGGCTGCATAAGGACCTGCGCAACAAGCCATGATGGATTACGGCCGTTTTTCTATCACTGAAGTTTATTTAACCGCATGGCAAAGAGGGCCTTATGACAAAAGTGACCGTTGCTGCAACGCAGATGGCGTGCAGCTGGGACCTGCCGAAAAATATTCAAACCGCCGAAAAACTGATCAGACAGGCCCATGCGCAGGGGGCCAGGATTATCCTGATTCAGGAGCTGTTTGCCGCCCCCTATTTCTGTATCGACCAGAGTCCTGAGCACTATGCGCTAGCTGAAGAGGTTGATCATAGTCCTCTTATCAAGCATTTTTCCGCGCTGGCCGCTGAGCTGGAAGTGGTTCTGCCGCTGAGCTTTTTTGAGCGTGCCAACAACGCCTATTACAATTCACTGGTGATGATTGATGCCGATGGCAGCGTGCTGGATACTTACCGCAAAACGCATATCCCCAACGGTCCGGCCTACCAGGAAAAACAATTTTTTATCCCTGGTGACAGTGGTTTTAAGGTGTGGCAAACCCGCTATGCTAAAGTCGGCGTTGGCATTTGCTGGGACCAGTGGTTTCCGGAGACGGCTCGCAGCCTGGCGCTGATGGGCGCTGAGGTGATTTTTTATCCGACGGCAATTGGCTCGGAACCGGCTTATCCGGAGATTGACAGCCAGCCCCACTGGACCCGGGTGCAGCAGGGCCATGCGGCGGCTAATCTGATACCGGTTATTGCCTCTAATCGTATTGGCACTGAAAGCAGTAAATATATTGATGGACTGGAAATGACCTTTTATGGTTCGTCGTTTATTGCCGATCAGACCGGGGCGCTGGTGGCTCAGGCCGGTAAAACAGAAGAGTGCGTGCTGGTGCATGAGTTTGACTTGCAGGCCATCGCCGCACAGCGCGCAGCCTGGGGACTGTTCCGTGACCGTCGTCCGGAAATGTACGGTTATATCGCCACCTCTGATGGTAAACCCAGGAGCAACTGATATGGCGACTGACGCCACAGTAAGAATGCCCGGAGAGTGGGAGCCGCATCAGGCCGTATGGATGTTGTGGCCCCATCGTCCGGACAACTGGCGCGAACAGGCCCGACCGGCGCAGCGGGCTTTTGCTGCCGTAGCGGCGGCCATTAGCGCGCGTACGCCGGTTTTTATGGGGGTTCCGCCCGCTATGCTGGCCGAGGCTCAGCAGGTGATGGACCCGCGGGTGACGCTGGTGGAAATGGCCAGTGATGACGCCTGGATGCGCGACACCGGGCCGACGATAGTGGTCACCGCCGGGGGGCAGCGCAAAGGTATCGACTGGCAGTTTAACGCCTGGGGCGGTGTGGCTGACGGTCTGTATGATGACTGGGCTCAGGATGACAAGGTGGCCGCTGCGGTTCTGGCGCACCTTGGCATTCCGCGGCTGGCTGCGCCGCTGATACTGGAAGGCGGTTCTGTTCATTGTGACGGGGAAGGTACTCTGCTGACCACGGCAGAATGCCTGCTTAATCCGAACCGCAACCCTCAGCTGTCGCAAGAGGCGATTGAAAGCCTGCTCAGTCAGTTTCTTGGCGTTACGCACTTTATCTGGTTGCCGCACGGGGTTTATTGCGACGAAACGGATGGTCACATCGATAACATGTGCTGTTTTGCCCGCCCGGGTGAAGTCATCCTGCATTGGTGCGATGATCCAGCCGATCCGCAATATGCTCGTTCGCGGGCGGCTTTGGCGGTGCTTGAGCAGGCGGTCGACGCCAAAGGGCGCCGGCTGAAAGTGTGGAAAATGCCGGCACCGCCGGTCCAGTATGCCAGTAGCGAAGAAACGGCGGGTCTGAGTAAGGGAAATGCGATTTCACGTCAGGCCGGACAGCGTCTGGCCGGCTCATACGTTAACTATCTGGTGAGCAATCAGCAGATTATTTTCCCTCTGCTTGATGCGCAAACTGACCGCCAGGCACAGGATCTGTTGCAGCAGATTTTCCCTGATTATCTGATTACCGGCGTTGCCGCGCGTGAAATCTTGCTGGGAGGGGGCAATATCCACTGTATTACCCAGCAGATCCCCCGTGGCTAAGCGGGGAGTAAGGTAACCCCAGCAGAATCCGCCGCTGCTTGATTCTGACGGGGGCATGTCCGGTTGCTGGCGAGGGCTGGCAACCGGACATTTTCACCCACTGCGCGGCGCTACAATAATCCCCTCAACCCGACCGCTTTTTTTCTGCTGATGTGACTTCCGGTCATGCAGTTATCGGCATCATGGTGCGTATAGCGTGCCATGCGTCCGCGACAGGCTGGTGGCGGAACAGGGCGGTTATCCCCATCACGAAGAGTTAAATTCATCGTAAATTCAGACGCTTTTTGGAAACCTTTTACCGGGTGCTTGATCGTGAGTTGCCTTTAGTGATACTGTATATAAATACAGTTAAAAGGGTCACTATTATGCACATGATTAAACCTTGCCTGGGTCACATGGCAGCCAGCCTGCCGCTTTTTACTGAGCGTGTTCCCTGTGGTTTTCCCAGTCCGGCGCAGGACTATATTGAGGAGCGGCTCGATCTCAGTAAGCTTCTGATAAAGCATCCCAATGCCACATACTTTATCCGGGTCAGCGGTGATTCCATGCGGGGTGTGGGCATCGCTGATGGTGATTTACTGGTCGTCGATCGTTCCCTGACGCCGCGTCATGGCGATATTGTTGTGGCTGCGGTGGCCGGTGAGTTTACCGTAAAAGAGCTGCGTACCCGTCCGTCGCTGCAGCTGGTTGCACATAATCATCATTATGCGCCGCTGGTGTTTCAGCATGAAGAACAGCTGGAAATATTCGGCGTGGTGACCTTCTCTCTGAAAACGCACAAATAACATGTTTGCGCTGGTGGATGTGAATAGCTTTTATGCGTCATGTGAAACGATTTTTCGTCCCGATCTGCGGGGGCAGGCAGTGGTCGTGGTATCGAATAACGATGGCTGTGTCATTTCACGCTCTGCAGAAGCCAGATTACTCGGCATAAAAATGGGAGAGCCCTATTTTAAAATAAAAAATAACAGTTACCGCGCGCCGGTTCATGTATTCAGTTCTAACTATGCGCTTTATGCTGATCTTAGTGAACGCGTGATGCAGACGCTGATGGCGCTGTCGCCGTCACTGGAAATTTATTCTATTGATGAGGCTTTTGTACATCTTGCCCCATCTGCCGCTGTTGACGGCATGTCTTTAACGGATTTCGGTCACCAAATGCGCCGTCAGGTATACCGAAACACCGGACTTAGCGTTGGCGTGGGTATTGCGCAAACTAAAACGCTGGCCAAGCTGGCAAATTATGTTGCTAAACAACGGCCTGATAGTGGTGGAGTGGTTGGTTTATCGGATGATAGCCAGCGACGTCCGCTGCTGGCCAGGGTACCGGTCGCGGCGGTCTGGGGCGTCGGCAAACGTATTGCTAAGCGGCTCAATGACATGGGGATTGATTCAGCACTGGCGCTGGCTGAAAGCTCATCGTGGGTTATCAGAAAACATTTTAATGTGGTATTAGAAAGAACCGCGCGTGAACTGCGTGGTGAGCCTTGCCTGGCGCTGGAAGAATTTGCCTCCAGCAGGCAGCAGATTGTCTGTAGTCGTTCCTTTGGCCATCGTGTTACGCATTATGAGCATATGCATCAGGCTGTCTGTGCCTATGCAGAGCGCGCGGCGGAAAAACTACGGCGTGAGCGCCAGTTTTGTTGTTTTGTCAGCGTGTTTCTGCGTACCAGTCCTCATGCCCGGCAGGAGCAGTATTATGGTAACCAGGCATCGACAAAGTTAATGACGCCGACCAATGACACCCGGGATATTATACGCGCCGCCACTCAGGCGCTGGATCGGATATGGATAAACGGACATCGTTATATCAAAGCCGGTGTCATGCTGGCCGATTTTTTTAGCAATGGCGTGGCGCAGCTCAATCTGTTTGATGATAACGCTCCGCGAGCCAACAGTGCGGCCTTAATGCAGACGATTGATCGGATAAATACCTCCGGGAAAGGAAAAGTCTGGTTTGCCGGACAGGGCATTGAACCCGGCTGGGCCATGAAAAGGGAAATGCTTTCACCGGCTTATACCACCCGATTTCAGGACCTGCCGCTGGCAAAATAGACCACCAGTGCTTCACTGGCTGCGGTGGATTCCGGCGGATAGCCGGCAACATCTGGCTACTGAGCCGGATAACAGCCAGGTATAACCAGCGGCTGGATTCTGTTACCTTGTGCCTTCTATACCTACCGGTTCTCAGGATTTTCCCATGCTCTCCACGCTGATTTACCGCAGCCATATCTGCGATGACGTGCCATTAAAAGAAATTGAAGAAATGGTGGCATTGGCAAATAAAAAAAATGAACGGTGTGATGTGACAGGTATTTTGCTGTTTAACGGCACCCATTTTTTCCAGCTGCTTGAAGGCCCGGAAAGCGCCGTAGTGGCTATCTATAATCGTATCTATGAAGATCGGCGTCACCATAATATTGTTGAACTGATGCGCGATTATGCCCCTGAACGGCGTTTTGGAAACAGTGGCATGGAATTGTTCGACCTGCGTGAACATGAAAGAGCGCGCGTGCTGCAGGCGGTACTGGATAAGGGAACGTCAGCCTACCAGCTGACTTATGACGATCGGGCGCTGCGTTTTTTGCGTACCTTTGTTGAAGCGACCGAAAAGGAAACCTATTATGAAATCCCGCGGCCGGACTACTGGCTGTTTGCTCACGATGATGATGCCAGGGGGAAAACCGTCGCGGCTACCCACCCGTCAGCTGACTGCCGCTTTGCCTTTCAGCCGGTGGTTGACCCGTTTGCCCGTCGCATCATCTCGCTGGAAGCGCTGATTCGTACCCCTGAGGGAGCGTTAGCAGAACACTATCTGGCCGGGCTGCCGGCAGACAGTCTGTATGAGGCCGACCTCAACAGTAAAATGCAGGCGTTTGCGATGGCTAAGCGACTGGCAATTGGTGAGCAGTCTCTGACGATAAATTTACTGCCAATGTCGCTGGTGATGGTGCCGGATGCCGTTGAGCGTCTGCTGCGTGGGATCGTTGACAGTGGTCTGGTTCCGCAACAAATCATCATTGAGTTTAGCGAAAAGGACGTCATATCCCGTCCTGATGCGTTTAGCGCGGCGATCCGTCAGCTGAAAGCCGCCGGTATCAGTCTTGGTATTGATGATTTTGGCGCCGGTGTTGCCGGTTTGCAGTTGCTGGCGCGTTTCCAGCCCGACAGAATAAAAATCAATCGCAGTATTATCAATGACGTGCATCGTAGCGGCCCCAGACAGGCCATTGTACACGCGATTATCCGCTGCTGTGCCTCGCTTGAAATAGGCCTGACGGCCTCCGGCGTGGAGAAAACGGAGGAGTGGATGTGGCTGGAGGCAGCCGGTATTTCCACCTTCCAGGGCTTCCTGTTTGCGGCACCGTTACTCAATGGTATTCCCGCGGTGGCCTGGCCGGATAATTAATAACAGGCCGCCGTCCGCGCGCCTATGGTTTACGCGATGGACGGCGGTAAGAGGGCCTCACCCAGCCGCCTGTGGTTTAGGCGGTACGTGCCAGCGCACACCATCAGCAGATTTTTTTCATTTTTCCACCGATTCTCCACCGTTCACCGACTTAACACCCACACCCAGCGATTAAGCTCTGCCATCAGACTGAATTTTTTCATCAACGAGAGACGTTTATGTCAGCGCAACGTAAATGGGTGATAGTGACCGCGTTGGTGTCGGCCTGCGCTGTGCTGAGCGCCTGTGATAAAAAGGAAGCGCCAGCAGCGGTGACGGCACCACAGGTTGCCGTACAGGTAATCACGCCTCAGCAGGTTATCATCAGCGATATTTTATCAGGGCGGGTGACCGCACCACGCCGCGCAGAGATCCGCCCACAGGTGAGCGGCATTATTCAGCATCGTTTGTTTACGCAGGGCAGTGACATCCGCCGTGGTACACCGCTGTTTCAGATCAATACCGCCCCTTTTAAGGCTGACAAAGACAGTGCGGCGGCGACGTTGTTGCGTATGCAGGCAGCGTGGGAAAAGGCGCGCCAGCAGCGGGTACGATTATTGCCACTCATGCAATCACAGGCCGTGAGCCGTCAGCGTTACGACGATGCGGTGTTCAGCGAAAAACAGGCTGCGGCCGAAGTTGCACAGGCGCAGGCAACGCTGGCACGTAAACAGCTTGATCTCAGTTTTGCCACGGTGACGGCGCCAATTTCAGGACGTATTGATGAAGCGCTGGTGAGCGAGGGGGCTTACGTTACTGCCAGCGACAATATGCCGCTGGCGCGCATTTATCAGACCGATCCGCTCTATGTTGACGTCAGGCAACCGGCGGCAGTGTATGACGAGTTACGCCAGCAGCTGGCAGAGCAGCAGCAGCCACAACCGCTATTGCCGGTAACGATTTTTCAGGCTAATGGCACTCCCTATCCGCAACCCGGCCGCATCCTGTTTTCAGGCCTTTCGGTCGATGCCGGTACCGGCGAAGTGTTGATCCGCATTGAAGTGGAAAACCCACAATCTGTGCTGCTTCCGGGTATGTTTGTTCGCGTAAAAATCCCACGTCGCTGTTATGAGCAGGCATTGCTGGTCCCCCAGCAGGCGGTACAGCGTACGGCGGAGAAAACCACGCTATGGCTGATTAACGAAAATCAGCAGGCGACCCGGGTAGCGGTGGATCTGGCAGAAAGCATGGGCGATCAGTATCGCATTCAGCATGGGCTGACGGCGGGGGCCAGGGTGGTAGTTCAGGGGGCACAAAAGCTGAAAGAAGGCACGGTGGTCAGCGTGGTGCCGTGGACAATGCCCGCCGGGCCGGCGATCAAGACGACAGGGAGTGATTGAGCATGGCCCGCTTCTTTATTAAGCGTCCGGTGTTTGCCTGGGTGCTGGCGCTATTTATCATTTTGTCAGGGGTGATTGCTATTCCTCAGCTGCCGGTTGCGCGTTACCCGTCGGTTGCGCCGCCGGCGGTGACGATAACGGCCTTTTATCCCGGTGCGGCAACACAGACGATGAATGATTCGGTGGTGGGTCTGATTGAACGTGAGCTGTCGGGGGTGAAAAATTTGCTCTACTTTGAATCAGCTACCGATACATCGGGCCAGGCGACGATTACCGTGACTTTTCGTCCCGGTACTGACCCGGAAATGGCACAAATTGATGTGCAAAATCGCCTCAAAATTATTGAGCCGCGTTTGCCGATGGCGGTCAGACAAAATGGCCTGATGGTTGAGTCAGCCAGTTCCGGTTTTCTGATGATAGTCAGCCTGATTTCACGCACGGGCAAAACCAGCAGCGAAGCACTCAGTGACTATATGGCGCGTAACCTCTCTGCCGAGTTACGGCGGATTAATGGCGTGGGTCGTGTACAGCTGTTTGGCGCTGAAAGTGCCATGCGCATTTGGGCCGACCCGACAAAGCTGGCGTCCTTTGGACTGACCATGGAGGATCTGGCCAGCGCCATTTCCCAGCAAAACGCGCAAATTTCACCAGGGCGCACCGGTGATGAACCCACCGTTGCTGGCCAGCAAGTGACGATTCCACTGCGGGTTGAAGGGCAGCTGACCACCCCTGAGGCCTTCGCTGCGATTGTATTGCGCGCAAACAAAGACGGCTCGCGCGTCAGGCTGGCGGATGTGGCCCGGGTTGAACTCGGTGCTCAGGCTTACAATTTCGCTGTGCGGGAAAAAGGTCAGAATTCCACAGGGGTGGCTATCCAGTTATCACCAGGAGGAAATGCAATTAAAACGGCGGCAGCGGTAAAGGCGCGTATGCAGGTGCTGAGCGGATCGATGCCGGAGGATATCGCTTACACCCTGCCTTTCGATGTAGCGCCTTTTGTAAAGCTGTCGGTCGCAAAGGTGATCCAGACGCTGCTGGAAGCCATGGTGCTGGTGTTTCTGGTGATGTATCTGTTTTTACAAAACGTACGTTACACCTTTATTCCGGCGATAGTCGCGCCTATCGCGCTGGCCGGCACATTATTCGTCATGTTGCTCGCTGGCTTCTCCGTCAACGTGCTGACTATGTTCGGCATGGTGCTTGCCATCGGTATTATTGTCGATGATGCCATTGTGGTGGTGGAAAACGTCGAACGCATCATGCGCGAACGGCAGCTGGGTGCGCGCGCCGCCACCGTTGCGGCGATGGATGAAATTACTGGTGCGGTGATTGGCGTGACGCTGGTACTGACTGCCGTGTTTATCCCGATGGGGCTGGCGAGCGGTTCGGTCGGCGTCATATATCGTCAGTTTGCTTTTACCATGGCTACCGCGATCCTTTTTTCTGCATTGCTGGCTCTAACCCTGACGCCGGCGCTGTGCGCCAGCTTACTGAATGACCTGCCGGTTTCACACGCGCAGCGTGGTTTTTTTGCTGCCTTTAATCGTGGATTTGAGGGTATTACCCGGCGTTATCAGCATTGGGTTGGCGGCACCCTGACGCGTACCCGCCGTATGTTAGCCCTGTTTCTGATAATCCTTATTGCGCTGGCGCTGACCTTCCGCGCGCTGCCTTCAGGTTTTTTACCCGATGAAGATCAAGGCTATTTTATGACCGATATTCAGCTTCCGGCCGATGCTACCAAGGAACGGACGCTGGCGGTGGTAAAAAAATATGAAGATTTCGTCGATGCCCGGCCGGGGGTTGACACTAATCTGTCGATTTTAGGTTTTAGGTTTTAGGTTTTAGTTTTTCAGGATCAGGCGCTAATACGGCCCTGATTTTTACCGTTCTGAAAGACTGGAAAGCGCGTGGCGCAACCAGTACGGCTAATGAAATGATGCGCGTCAGTCAGGAGATGACGACGGTGAATGAAGGCGATGTCATGACTCTGATGCCGCCGCCGCTTGAAGATCTGGGCACCTCTTCAGGATTTACTCTGCGGCTGGAAGATCGCGCAGGTAAGGGTCATCGCGCGCTGCAACAGGCGAAAGATCAGCTGATTGCACTGGCCGCCAGCAGCACGAAAATAGCGCAGGTATATGCCGAAGGGCTACCGGCTGGTAACAGTATCCGTCTGGAGATCGACCGACAGAAAGCCAGTGCAATGGGCGTATCGTTTAGCACCCTGACCAGCACGCTGACGGCGGCGGTTGGATCGCTTTATATCAATGACTTTCCGAATAATGGACGTATGCAGCAGGTGATCCTGCAGGCGGAGGCGAAAGGACGGATGCAGCTGGAAGATATCCTCAAACTCTCCGTGCGCAATAACGATAATCAGATGGTTGCCTTAACGAATCTGGTGACGCCTGTCTGGGAAGAGACGCCGTTGCAACAGGTGCGTTACCAGGGCTATCCGGCGATGCGGATAGCCGGTAGTGCGGCAGCGGGTGTATCCAGTGGTGCCGCCATGCAGGAAATGGAACGGCTTGCCCGACAGCTACCCGCAGGCTTTGCCGTGGAGTGGAGCGGGCAGTCATTACAGGAGCAGCAGTCAACGGCACAAGCGCCGCTGCTGATGGGACTCTCTATGCTGGTCGTGTTTCTGGTGCTGGCAGCACTGTATGAAAGCTGGGCAATTCCTGTCTCTGTCATGTTAGTGGTGCCGCTGGGATTGATTGGCGCGGTCTGTGCCGTCTGGCTGGCCGGCATGCCTGATGATGTGTTTTTTAAAGTGGGCATGGTGACCGTGATGGGGCTGTCGGCGAAAAACGCCATCCTTATTATAGAGTTTGCAAAAAAATTACATGAAGAGGGAAAAACGCTAGCAGAGGCAGCAGTCAGCGCGGCGAGGATGCGTTTACGTCCCATTATTATGACCTCGCTGGCCTTTGGTCTTGGCGTGGTACCACTGATGATTGCCAGTGGGGCAAGCAGTGAGACGCAGCGTGCAATTGGCATCGGGGTATTTGGCGGCATTGTCAGCGCCACGTTGCTGGCAGTGATTTTTGTACCGGCATTTTTTGTCATTGTTATGACGGCCCGTCAGCGCTTATACGCCATGAAGGCCAAATCTGAGCAGCGGGAGAAGTCATGAGACAATATCTGACTCTGCTGCCGTTGCTGCTTGGCGGATGTTCTCTGAATCCGCCGTTAGATAAACCGGCGCTGCCAGTGGCGTCATACTATGCTCTGGCCGACAGCGCCGGCGGCAATGCAGCCGACCTGGGGTGGCGGACTTTTTTTAACGATCCGGCCTTGCAGCAAATAATTGCTAGCGCCTTAGCCAACAATCGTGACCTGCGTGCGGCAACGCTTAAGGTTGAAATAGTAGCGGCACAATATCGTATTCAGCGCGCCGAACGGCTACCGTCGTTGACGGCCAGCGGCAGCTGGAGCAGGAAACAGACTGCGGATAATCTTCTGAGCGGGGACAGCGGCACGACATCACAACATAACCTTACGCTGGGGCTCAGCGCATTTGAAATCGATCTGTTTGGCCGGGTCAGGTCGTTATCCGAGGCGGCAGGCGAACGCTATCTGGCCAGTGAGGCTGCTCAGCGTGCCGTTCGTATTACGCTGATCGCCAGCCTGGCTCAGGCCTGGTATAACCAGATGCTGGCCGCTGAACAGCTGACACTGGCGGAAAAAGTGCTGGCGGACTGGCAGCATGCTTTGCAGTTGACATACCAGCGACAGGCAGCTAACCAGAGCAGTCTTATTGATGTGGCGCAGGCGCAAGGTCAGGTTG
Source organism: Erwinia sp. OLFS4 (assembly GCF_002752165.1). Classification (GTDB taxonomy): domain Bacteria; phylum Pseudomonadota; class Gammaproteobacteria; order Enterobacterales; family Enterobacteriaceae; genus Izhakiella. The sequence goes on along the minus strand of NZ_MOMB01000006.1, from coordinate 68,235 downwards.
CCAGTGCTGAAGCTGATGTTGAGGAGAATAAACGGGCGCTGCTGCACAGCCGCAATGCGCTCGGGCTGCTGACCGGCAGCACGCAGGCGCTGCCAGCCGCCAGTGCGACGCTGGAAGATGCCCGCGTGCGGCTCGAATTACCTGCCGGACTGCCATCGGATCTGCTGACGCGCCGGCCAGATATTATCCAGGCAGAGCATGAGTTAGTGGCCGCCAATGCTGATATTGGCGCCGTACGGGCGGCACTGTTCCCGCGTCTGTCGTTAACGGCCTCACTTGGATTAGCCAGCGCGGCGCTGAATAATTTATTCAGCAGTGGTAGCCGCAGCTGGCAGCTTATGCCGCAGATTGACCTGCCTGTATTCCAGGGGGGGCGCGGGCGCAATGAACTGGCGCTGGCCAGATTAAAAAAATCGGCCGCACTGGTTAATTATGAAAAAGCGATTCAGGTGGCTTTCCGTGAAGTGTCAGATGGTCTGGCGGGTAATGCAACCTATCGCCTGCAGCGTGCTGCACAACAACGGGTGGTTGCCAGCGCCCGGCAGCGCCTGTCATTATCCAGCCTGCGCTATCAGAACGGGCTGGATAGCCGTCTGGAACTGCTGGATTCACAGCGGCAGTGGTATGCGGCACAACAGACATTACTCAGGTTACGTAGTGCAGAAATTGACAATGCCATTACGCTGTATAAAGCGCTGGGTGGGGGGATTTATGAATAATCGGCCGCTTTGCCCGCGCGAGCCATCATAGCGGGACGATCGAATATGCATAACCAACCGATTTTAGTGGTGGAAGATGATGATGAAATTGCCGCTATCCTGATTGCTTATCTGGAAAAGCAAGGCTATCGCACGGAAAGGGCCAGCAATGGCGCGATAGCACTGACCCGTTATGACGCGGTGCAGCCACAGCTGGTGATACTCGATATCCGTATGCCGCTGAAGGACGGCTGGCAGGTGCTGGCGGAATTGCGTCGGCTGGGTGATACCCCGGTGATCATGCTTACTGCGAATGATGATGATATCGACAAACTCTCTGCATTGCGCATCGGGGCTGATGATTACGTGGTGAAGCCGTTTAATCCTGCTGAAGTGGTTGCCCGTGTTCAGGCGATTTTGCGGCGGGTGAATCTGGTGCAAAGTGATACAGCCAGCGGCGTTATTCACAGCGACTGGATTGATATTCATCTGGCCAACCATAGCGTGATCGTCCGTCCGGGCAACCGGGACATCGCCATGAAGCTGACGACCACAGAGTTTCGCCTGCTGGCGCACCTGGCACGGACGCCGGACCGGGTTTGCAGCCGTAATGAACTACTGGAAACCTGTATGCCGGAAGGTGAAACTTTACCGCGTACCGTGGACAGCCATCTTAGCAAATTGCGTAAAAAGCTGGAGGAAGAGGGCGTCTGCGGACTGTTACAAAACGTGCGCGGCTTCGGTTATCGTCTGGGGAGAAAACCGTGAAGTTATATAGCCTGAGCCGGCAGCTTAACTGGGTCATTATTAAAATTACTCTCTACTCTTTTTTTATCTCATTCGCGGTGTATTTGCTGTATTTCGTTGTAATTGCGCTGCATTCAGGGCGGTCAGTCACGGCAAGTATTGATATGGGTTCCACGGTGGACTGGATGCAGATTATTGTGTCTACCCTGCTTTCCGTGCTGGTTTCAGTGGCGATTGCTGCTCGCTTTGCCCGTACGCTTCTGTTTCCGTTAAATTCACTGGCGGAAAGTGCCAGACGCGTGGCCGATGGTGATTTGTCTGCCCGGGCACAAAAGGGCGAACAGCGCCTGAAAGAGATGAGCGGCCTGGTGGACGATTTTAATCTGATGGCAGAAAAACTGGATGCCATGTCGCGGGAAATCCGTATCTGGAATGCGGCTATCGCTCATGAATTGCGCACGCCGGTGACAATCCTGCGCGGGCGTTTGCAGGGGCTGGAAGAGGGCATTTTCCAGCCTGAACCTCAGTTATTTCATAATCTGGTTAAGCAGACGGATGGCCTGTCGCGTCTTATCGAAGATCTGCGCGTGCTCAGCCTTGCGCAGAGTGGCCATCTGCAGCTGCATTTTGACCATGTCCAGGTGGAAAAAGAGATAGAGGCAGTGGCGGCATTAGTTAAAGATGATTTAACACGCAGTCATCACACACTGAAACTGGAGCTGGCGGCCGTGGCCATTCACTGCGAGCCTTCCCGCTTGCGCCAGGCGGTACTGGTACTGCTGGAAAATGCCAGACGTTATGCTGTACCAGGCCGTGTCATTGTCTCCTGTACGGCACGCCAGCAGGGAGCATTAATCGTGGTGGAAGATGAAGGACCAGGCATCGGTGCGGAAACCGCTGCGCGGGTATGGGATGCCTTCTCACGCGGCGATGGCCCCTGTTCGCAACAAAATGGTGGCAGCGGCCTGGGGCTGGCGGTGGTACGGGCTATTGTGATGTCGCACGGTGGATATGTTGACTATGGCCGGGGCGCGCGCGGTGGTTCGCGGTTTTCTCTGTGGTTTCCGCCCGGCCCTGCAAACGTTAACCCCTCTGTCGAATCAACGGTTGCAGTGTAAGCGCAGCGGCCGGTCAGCCAGGTGCGGCCAATCAGGCATTTTGTGGGCTGTTGCTACGTATACGTCTTTTACGGGTAGTATACAGTGCAATCACAATGGCGCTGGTTGCTACTACCATCAGAAAAACACCCACCGCCAGCATGGCACTGAAGCCTGCCAGCCGGTATAGCAGCAATCCGCCAATGCCGCCGGCGACAAAGGAAAAGAGCGTGGTAAGGTGCGTGGACAGAACCATATACTGGCTACGCCAGCCTGTTTTGTCGTTACGCGACAACCAGCCAGCGACGACTGAGCCGAGCGCAATGCCGGCATCGGTAACTGTACCGGTAATATGCGTGGAGCGGACCCGGCCATTTGATAGCTGGGTTGAAGTTGCATTATGAATACCCATTAAAAAAGCCAGAAAAACCACAGACTCCCGGTTAACGGCTGCAGTATAAAACCGCAGTTCAAACAGCGACAGTAATGCTAACGCGGCGCCCTCAGCCAGCAAAATCAGGCAATATATCGTGCGCAGCTTTTTGTTTAAACCTGCAGCAACCGTCACCCGTGCGCTAAATGCCCCGGCGATAAAAGCAATCAGAATCGTAGTGAGAAACACCAAATCTTTCAGGTTAGATGTGGATACTTCCGTTGATATTTGCGAGGTATTGCCACTCATATGTGAAGGAAAGAAACCAAATGCCCCCAGCGCCATGGCATTGAGGGTACCCGCGCTGGTCGCCAGGACCAGCGCAAGCCAGCGATCTTCAAGGTGTGAACGTATACGTTTACGTTTAATCAGCACGGGCTACTCCAGCAAAGTCAGTGCATAGAAAATAAAAAAAGATGATAAAAGAAAATATTGATTTGGCCGCGTTGTAAATAATAGCCTGGCACGAAAAATCAGCAAGGAGAAGAAAAGTACAGTTAATTAAATAGATTAAGTTTTTGTCAATTAATGAAGGGTAATAAGATAACCATATGAGGATTTTCTTATAATATAATTCTAATTATTGAGTTTGATTTAATAATAAGCGCAGTGTTTATGAGATTTTTATATCAATACGCAGGCGCAGTTGAGGGAATTAACCGGAAAATCACCAGACAGAATGATTTGTTCACTGGATGTTATTTAACCGAATATTAACTGAATCTCGTTGATTATCAGCAGAATATTCGCGCTGGGATTTCAGCGCATGCAGATAACGGGAAAAGGTTATTACAAGGCAGGCTATGCCAGGGCACTAACCTGAAAGACAGAAATGACTGAACGGCCCTTAAACCGGGCGACCAGCGCTGATGACACCACCGGCGGCAGGGGATCGATCTGCGCTGAATAGGCATGAATTTTGCACTAAAAATGCCGCGTTGCTGGCGCGTTACCTGGTAATTTCCAGGCCAGCACCTATACTGAAAGGCGATATTCCCGACTTCAGGAAGAGCAAAATGGGTAGCAGGTGCAAAGTAAGATGCTGTGGTTCAATGCACTAATAGGGCGTGTAAACCAACAGATTGTGCATGTTTCTCCGGCGGGGCGTTTTCCGCCTTCAGGGCAGCAGGCAGGCCCTCATTCCCCGTATCACCTTCAGCATCGGGTTTCCTCACGAGGTGGTCATTGAGAGGCATCACCCGAATTTGCATTATCTGGTCTTTTGCCGCAAGGGAGCCGGCAGAGGCTGCAACGTTCTTTTAACCAGCAGACCAGGAGAAAAAGAGTGAATCAACCCGCCGATGGCGTGCCCGTGATAATACCGGCCAGTCACGCTTTCTTTTTTGACGTTGATGGGACCCTGGCGGCTATTCAGCCACAGCCTGACGATGTGTTTATCCCCAAAAAGGTTATCGCGATGTTACGGCAGCTCGCTGCTGCCTGCGACAATGCGCTGGCGCTGGTATCCGGCCGGCCACTTGCTGAACTGGATGCCCTGGTTGCACCGTTACGGCTGCCGCTTGCTGGGGTTCATGGTGCTGAACGCCGGGATGCTGACGGTGTGCTGCACACCGTCAGACTGCCCGGGCAGGTCGCTGCTTCAGTGGCAGGCCAGCTGCAGCAGGCGCTAAAAGAAATGCCCGGCACGCTGTTGGAAGTGAAGGGAATGGCGTTTGCGCTGCACTATCGTAATGCCACACATTTTGCCGGTGCGGTTCAGACTCTGGCAGAAAAAATGGTGGCGCTCTATCCGCAGCTGGTTTTGCAACCGGGAAAATGCGTGGTGGAACTGAAACCTGCTGGTGTGAACAAAGGCGCTGCTCTGCGTCAGTTTATGCAGGAGGTGCCTTTTGCCGGGCGTACCCCGGTTTTCGTGGGTGATGATTTAACCGATGAAGCCGCTTTTGCGGTGGTTAACGCGTCCGGCGGTCTGACCATCAAAGTCGCAGACGGCCTGACGCAAGCGACACACCGGATTGCTGATGTCGACGGCGTATATGCCTGGCTGGAACAACTCACATTACAATTACATCAAGACACAACATCATCGGTAAGGAGTTAAGGTTATGAGTCGTTTAGTTGTCGTATCTAACCGTATCGCTCTGCCCGTGGGTGGAAAGGCCAGTGCCGGAGGGCTGGCGGTCGGGATTGTTGATGCGCTGAAGTCAACCGGCGGTTTATGGTATGGCTGGGATGGCGAGATCAGTGAAATCGGTGAAGAAGATGAACAGGTTAATATTCAGGAACATGATGGAATCACCTATGCTTCATTTGGCCTGAATCAGAATGATTATGACCTTTACTATCTGCAATTTTCAAACGCGGTTATCTGGCCGGCGTTCCATTATCGACTTGATCTTGTGCACTTTCAGCGTGAAGCATGGGAAGGTTATTGCAGCGTCAACCGCCTGCTGGCTGTACGTTTGCAGCCGTTATTGAAACCGGATGATATTTTGTGGATCCATGATTATCATCTGCTGCCTTTTGCCGCTGAATTACGTAAGCTGGGGGTTAGTAACCCAATAGGCTTTTTTTTGCACATCCCCTTTCCGACACCGGAAATTTTCAATGCCTTACCCCCTCACAAAACCCTGCTGAATATGCTCTGTCAGTACGATCTGCTGGGATTTCAGACTGAGAACGATCGGCTGGCATTTCTTGACAGCGTTGCACAGGTGACGCAGCTCGAACAAATCGGGGTAAAACAGCATCGTGCGTTTGATAACGCGTTTGCGAGCGAAGTTTATCCGATAGGCATTGAGCCAGACAGTATCCGCGAGATGGCAGAAGGTCCGCTGCCGCCCAAAATGGCTGCGATGAAACGCGACCTCGGAGATATCAAAAATATTATTGCCTGTGAGCGGCTGGATTATTCGAAAGGATTACCGGAACGCTTTCTTGCCTATGAATCACTGCTGGAGAATTATCAGGAGCATCGAAGCAATATCCGCTACACCCAGATTGCCCCCACTTCGCGCGGCGATGTGCAGGCCTATCAGGATATCCGCCACCAGCTGGAAACCGAGGCCGGACGGATTAACGGAAAATATGGCACTTTAGGCTGGACGCCGCTTTATTATCTCAATCAGCATTTTGACCGGCGTTTGCTGATGAAAATTTTTCGTCTGACCGATGTCGGTCTGGTGACGCCGCTGCGTGATGGCATGAATCTGGTTGCTAAAGAGTATATTGCTGCACAGGACCCGGCCGATCCTGGCGTGCTGGTCCTGTCACGGTTTGCCGGAGCGGCCAATGAACTGACGGCAGCGCTGATCGTCAATCCCTACGATCGTGATGACGTTGCCGCTGCGTTGAATAAAGCGCTGACGATGCCTCGTGCTGAGCGTATTGCCCGCTATAACGAGATGATGACGGTATTAAAGCGCAATGATATTGCAAACTGGCGTGAGACATTTCTCAAAGATTTGCGTGCATTATCCACGCAGAGTGGGAAATCATCTGACTGAATCCGGCTAATCGAAGGCGCGGTCATCGGCGGGGAGATCCCTTTAAACGAATACCTGCAGCGGGGAAACCCTGACTTATTCCGCTGCAGGTATTCGGCGCTGTTTTTCCTTTCACTATTTTCTGCCTTATTGAGATGGTTGCCGCTTACTGGCAACAACATAGGTTGTCCAGTCGCTTTTTTTCTGATTATAACGTCAACTGCATGAAGTAATCCCTTAGTCAATATATTAGTAGTTCTAATGCAATATGAATTTACAGGCTTTTACTATATCTAAACGCTAAGTTAATGAGCTTAACCAAACCCTGTGATTGTTTGCAATTAGCTGTGTGAAAAATGCAGGGGGCTCTACCGCCTGGCTGATACTTAAATCAAATTTATGCCACTAAAAGCTCCTTTAAAGCACATATAATTAGTGTATAGTTCTGATTGGTGTGTTTTTATGGAAGATAAATCTGACATCATGGTAATAAATTCAGATTTTATCTAAAAGAATGGTAATGCGAACAATCAGAGTTTGTGTGCTCTTTTTTGGTGCGTAATTTTTACAAAAAAGTAATAAATTGATTACGTTGTAAACTAAACAACAGTAACGCTGATGCTTTTTCAAAAAAAATTTGCCTTAAAAGTGTGACGCATATCACACTTTATCTAAAATTTTACGCATCGCTCGTTGTATGTCGTAAATAGAGGGGATACAGTTGCCTTGTTTTTCGGATTACTCCTAACGTAAATTCGGACTAGTCCGAAGTGGCTGTGATTGGCTCTCTAATTAGTGCGCATTTCAGGATGAAATGCATGAAAGGTGGTTAAAACTCAGGTCGTAAATAATAAGTGAGTTAAGATAGCTTTTCGGCGAACTCTTCCGGGAATATATGACAGGCTTTTAGCACTTTGGCTTTGCCACTATAAATTTTTGCCATCTTTAGATTTACCAACCAGCAACAAAAGGTGCGGTCTGATTTAACCGCAAACATTTTAAATAGTGACAGTCATGGTGGGTACATGCGTACTTCAGAATTACTTAAACATATTTATGACATTAATTTGTCATATCTTTTGCTTGCACAGCGTTTAATTAATCAGGAAAAGGCGTCAGCTATGTTCCGTCTGGGTATCGATGAGTCAATGGCGAATGCACTCGCTCAGCTGACATTGCCAGAAATGGTAAAACTGGCAGAGACAAACCAGCTGGTTTGTCAGTTCCGTTTTAATGATCACACGATCATCAGCCGTTTAACACAGGAGTCGCGGGTTGACGATCTGCAACAGATTCATACCGGTATTTTATTATCCAGTCGTCTGCTGCGTGATATTTCTAAGGATGGCGATATGCCGAAGAAGAGGGCTGGATAATGAGTGATAAAAGTATCGTCAAGGAAGCCAATGATATTCAGCTGGCAATAGAGTTAATATCGTTGGGCGCCCGTCTGCAAATGCTTGAGAGCGAAACACAATTAAGTCGCGGACGATTAATTAAGCTGTATAAAGAATTACGGGGTTGTCCACCCCCTAAAGGAATGCTGCCATTCTCAACCGACTGGTTTATGACGTGGGAGCAAAATATTCATGCCACCATGTTTTGCAATGCCTGGATGTTCTTACTGAAAAGCGGTCAGACCTCAGGTATCAAAGCTATCATCAAGGCCTACCGGCTCTATCTTGAACAGTGTCCACAGAGTGATGACGGCCCGTTACTGGCGCTCACTCGTGCCTGGACCCTGGTGCGCTTCGTTGAAAGCGGAATGCTGGAACTTTCCAGTTGCAAATGTTGTAACGGGCGCTTTATCAACCATGCACATCAACCCGCAGGCAGCTTTGTGTGCAGCCTGTGCCAGCCGCCGTCACGGGCGGTAAAAAGGCGTAAACTTCCGGCAGAAACTGCCGATAACCTTCAGCAACTGCTGGATGAACACGTGAAGCAAGCCGTTTAACCGCTTTGCCCGATGATGAAAAAACACCAGCAGCGGTAATACCGCTGCTTTTTTTTTCTCTGGTGCGGGTGGCGGGTAAACGTAGCGGATTCCTCCTTCACCCTACACGTTATTGACGTAAGGATTTATTGTGCTGGTTATCTTGGGTTATCTCCTTGTTATCGGGTCCGTGTTGGGCGGGTATGTGATAGTTGGCGGCCATCTTGGCGCGCTTTATCAACCTGCGGAGTTACTGATTATCGCCGGCGCCGGATTCGGTGCTTTTGTGGTGGGCAATAACGGTAAAGCCATTAGGGCAACGGGAAAAGCGTTGCCACTGCTGATGCGCGGGTCCAAATACAACAAAGCGATTTATATGGATCTGATGGCGTTGCTTTATCGCCTGATGGCCAAATCCCGCCAGCAGGGCATGTTGTCGCTGGAGCGTGATATTGATGCGCCTCAGGACAGCGAAATCTTTACTCATTACCCGCGCATAATTGCCGATAAACGGTTAGTGGACTTTATCGTCGACTATCTGCGTCTGATGGTGAGCGGCAATATGAATGCGTTTGAGATAGAAGCCCTGATGGATGAAGAAATTGAAACCTATGAAAACGAATGTGATGTGCCGGCACAGGCGTTCCAGACGGTCGGTGATTCGTTACCTGCATTCGGGATTGTTGCGGCGGTGATGGGGGTGGTCCATGCGCTGGCGTCAGCAGATCGGCCGGCGGCAGAGCTGGGTGCACTGATTGCTCACGCGATGGTCGGTACTTTTCTTGGCATCCTGCTGGCTTATGGTTTTATCTCACCGCTGGCTGTGGTTCTGCGTCAGAAGTGCGCTGAGACGACCAAAATGATGCAGTGTATTAAGGTAACGCTGCTGTCAAGCCTGAACGGATATGCGCCCCAGATTGCCGTGGAGTTTGGACGTAAAACGCTTTACTCCTCCGATCGGCCATCCTTTCTTGAGCTTGAAGAACATGTACGAAATGCCAAATCACCGGCGAAACAGACCGCGGAACAAGATGCATGAAGCACAATAATCATCCGATCATCCTGGTCAAAAAGCGTAAGCATAAAAAACATGCAACCGGACATGGCTCATGGAAAATTGCTTATGCCGACTTTATGACGGCAATGATGGCATTTTTTTTAGTGATGTGGCTGATTTCAATTTCTAATCCCCAGCAGCTGGAGCAAATAGCGGAATATTTTAAGATGCCACTGAGAATGGCATTAAGCGGGGGTGAGCGTGCCAGTGATAGTGAAAGTGCTATTCCCGGCGGGGGGGACGACCCGACCCGGCAGAAAGGTGAATTGCATAAAACGGTTGCCGGCGATGACAAAAAACGCTTGCTGGACGAACAAAAACGCAAGCTGGATGAAATACGACTGAACCGGCTGCGCGAACGACTCGATCAGCTGATTGAAACCGATCCGAGATTAAAGGCGCTGCGGCCACACCTGATCATTAATCTGGTTGAGGAGGGGCTGCGCATTCAGATTATCGATAGTCAGGATCGGCCAATGTTTAAACGCGGCAGTGCGGATGTTGAACCCTATATGCGCGATATTTTGCGCGCAATTGCGTCTATTCTCAACGATTTACCCAATAAATTAAGTATTGCCGGACATACAGACGACTTCCAGTATGCCAATGGCGATCGGGGATACAGCAACTGGGAACTGTCGGCAGATCGTGCTAATGCATCGCGTCGCGAACTGGTTATGGGCGGCCTGGACGGCAGAAAAATGCTGCGGATAGTTGGTATGGCTGACACCATGAAACTGAAGAACCGCGATGGTGATGAAGCGGTTAACCGGCGTATAAGCCTGCTGGTACTAAATCATGATACCGAACGGGCGATTGAAAAAGAGAACGCTGAAAGTGATGCGGTTGCGCTGCCCGATGATGGCGATCTGCAGAATCTGAAACACATAGCGGCACCGGCAATGCCCGCTAACGCCAGTAAAACACCTGAACTTCAATCTTCAGCGGTAGCGCCCAGCGTGTCGCCAGCAGCCCCGGGAAGTCAGCGCCCGCCTGCACAGCGGCCGGCTGTGCAAACCGATCGCGACTCACATCAGAGGTGATAACGTGAGCATGGATATCAGCGATTTTTATCAGACGTTCTTCGATGAAGCCGATGAATTACTGGCTGATATGGAACAACATCTGTTGGGCCTGGATCCGGCAGCACCGGACGCCGAGCAGCTTAACGCTATTTTCCGTGCCGCCCATTCTATTAAGGGAGGGGCTGGCACTTTTGGATTCAGTGTACTGCAGGAAACCACCCATATTCTGGAAAACATACTCGACGGTGCACGTCGCGGCGAAATGCAGCTCAGTACCGATATCATCAACCTGTTTTTGGAAACGAAGGACATTATGCAGGAACAGTTAGATGCTTATAAGTGCGCACAGGAGCCGGATGCTGCTGCCTTTGAATATATCTGTCAGGCACTGCGTCAGCTGGCACTGGAAAGCAAAGGCGAAACCGCGGCGGTGGCTGACGTCACCCCTATAACGCTGGCTGCGCCGGTCAGCGATGACGCTTCAGCTGCTGCCAACAGCAATACATTACATATTATGCTCTCTGACCTCAAAGCCAGTGAAATCGATCTGTTGCTTGAAGAACTGGCTAATCTTGCCACTGTCAGCGGGGTCCAGCGCGGTGAAAACAGTCTGCAGGCATCGCTGACCACCCCGGTGAGTCAGGATGATATTAGCGCAGTGTTGTGCTTTTTGATTGACGAAAAACAGATTGCTTTTACCGCAAATGCCGCGGTGATGGCCGGCCAGGCGACTGACGTTTCGCCGGCTGAGAGGATGCCGGCTGACGCCCCGCATGTCCCGGTGACGCCCAAAGCAGATGCGGCAAAAAAAACGACGCCGGCCCGTGGTGGCGAGTCGAACAGTATTCGGGTGGCAGTGGAAAAAGTGGACCAACTGATTAATCTGGTGGGTGAGCTGGTTATCACCCAGTCGATGCTGGCTCAGCGCTCTAACCGGCTGGACCCGGTTCAGCATGGCGATTTGCTTAATAGCATGGGCCAGCTGGAGCGCAATGCGCGCGATTTACAGGAATCGGTGATGTCTATTCGCATGATGCCGATGGAATATGTCTTCAGCCGTTTTCCACGCCTGGTGCGGGATCTGGCCAGTAAACTGGGTAAAGAAGTCGAGCTGACGTTACTGGGTAGCTCCACCGAGCTGGATAAAAGTCTTATTGAACGCATCATTGATCCGTTAACGCATCTGGTACGCAACAGCCTCGACCACGGGGTGGAATTGCCGGAAAAGCGTATTGCAGCGGGCAAAGCTGCCAGCGGTAACCTGACGCTTTCGGCTGAACATCAGGGGGGCAATATCTGTATTGAAGTGGTGGATGATGGTGCGGGTCTTAACCGCGAACGTATTCTGGCAAAAGCGGTTTCTTCCGGCCTGCCGGTGCATGATGGCATGAGCGATGATGAAGTTAATATGCTGATTTTTGCGCCAGGATTTTCTACCGCTGAACAGGTCACTGATGTCTCCGGACGCGGGGTCGGTATGGATGTCGTAAAACGTAACATCCTCGAAATGGGGGGACACGTTGAAATTGCCTCAAAACAGGGCAGGGGAACCACCATTCGTATTTTGCTTCCGCTGACGCTGGCCATTCTGGACGGTATGTCGGTGCGGGTGGCTAACGAGGTGTTTATCCTGCCGCTGAATGCCGTAATGGAGTCTTTGCAACCACGTAGTGAAGAGCTGAAAGCGCTGGCCGGTGGCGAACGGGTACTGGAAGTGCGCGGAGAATATTTGCCACTGGTTGAATTATGGGATGTATTCGACGTGGCTGGCGCAAAACAAGACGCGACACAGGGCATTGTGGTTATCCTGCAAAGCGGCGGAAAACGGTATGCACTGCTGGTTGATCAGCTGATTGGTCAGCATCAGGTGGTGGTAAAAAATCTGGAAAGTAATTATCGCAAAGTGCCGGGAATTTCCGCTGCTACCATCCTTGGCGATGGCAGTGTCGCGCTAATTGTTGACGTATCGGCGCTGCAAACGCTGAACCGTGAAAAGCGTGTGGCCAGCGCCGCAGCCTGAATGAACAGCATAAGGGTAAAACAATGACTGAAAAGGCAACTGTCACCAGACTTGCTGGCGAAACCGTTGGCCAGGAGTTTCTGGTTTTTACACTGGGTAATGAAGAATATGGGATTGATATTCTCAAAGTGCAGGAGATTCGTGGTTACGATCAGGTGACCCGAATTGCCAACACCCCGGCCTTTATTAAAGGGGTGACCAACCTGCGCGGGGTGATCGTGCCGATTGTCGATCTGCGGGTAAAATTTCTGCAGTCCGATGTCGATTATAACGAAAATACCGTGGTTATCGTGTTAAATCTGCTGCAACGGGTGGTGGGTATTGTGGTTGACGGCGTGTCTGATGTGCTATCACTGACACAGGAACAGATCCGCCCGGCGCCGGAATTCGCCGTCACTATGTCGACAGAATACCTCACCGGGCTGGGGGCGCTGGACGATCGTATGTTGATTCTGATTGATATTGAAAAGCTACTTAACAGTGAAGAGATGGCGCTGGTCGATGCCCTGCGCGCATCCTGATTATCAGAGATCCTTTCCGTTCGTATTCGCCTGCGCGGAGCCGCTGGCCGCGCGCAGGTGGATGCGAAGGGATCACGGATAAGTCTCCCCGCGCTTTCTGGCTCATCAGCCGCCATCAAACCGCCACTCTGCCTTGCATCAATTTTCACCATCCCGACTAAACCTCCCGCGAGGCGCGCCGATAATATTTTGGCGATATCGCTTTCATTCCTGGGTTAAACAGGCTGACTAAGATTCGGGTAGTAGCCAGCCAGCGCGGTGCAGGAAAAACGGCAAAGGTTCTGAGCGGCTGTTTTCAGGGAATAAGCTGTACCAATGCCTGACCATGATGCAGGCGATCTTGTGGCGCGGATAGTCGCTGTGGGCAGCGGCCTGTCGGGGTGATTTTTTCAGTGATGCCAGAGTCAGATCGGTCAGTCTGAACACTGTAAAGTATATTTACACTTTGCCGATAACAGGGCTACTCAATGTATTACCAATAACAGTTTTTTTCAGCGTAGTCTGAGGTTAAGTATGTATAAGCGTATCAAGGTGGTTACCGCACTGGTAACAGTGCTGGTGGTGTTTACGTTGCTGGAGATTGCTACCGGAAGCATGTTTTTTCGCACGGTGGATGATGATCGGCAGAATTTTATTTTTAACCAGGATCTTAATACGTTGCAGCGTGAGATGGGGCTTTCCTGGATGGCATTGGTACACGCGCGCGTTTCGCTGGCGAGGGCGGGTACGCTTTATGCCCTTAATCCGGCACAGGCGGCAACCGACAGAGGCATTCAGTCACTGCTGACTCAGGCGATCCATGAGCTGGATGAGGCTAATCAGGCACGGGCACGTTTTGATAATGCGTTGACGGATACGGCCCGCAACGCTCCGGAAGTGCAGGCGGTACAAGCAAATTACACCATCTATCATGACGCGCTGGTGGAACTGGCTGCCATGCTGAAAAGCGGGCGTTTTCAGGACTATCTTGATCAGCCAACCCAGGGTTACCAGGATCAGTTTTCCAAAACCTATAATCAGTGGCTGACTACCAATAATGCTTTGATTAAGCAGGGCCTGGAGAATAACAATGCGGCCTGGTTGCAGACGCAGATTATCCTGGCTGTCGTGGCGTTGATGACATTACTGATTATCATTCTGGTGTGGATCGGCATGTACCGTATCCTGCTACGTCCTCTGACGCTTTCTATCGGCCATATTCGTCATATTGCTGACGGTGATTTGACCCAGCCAATCATCGTGGAAGGTAAAAACGAAATGACCCAGCTGGCGGCCAGTTTACGCAACATGCAACAGTCATTAATACGTACTGTCAGCAGCGTGCGTGATGGATCAAATGCAATTAATAGTGGCGCAATCGGCATATCGGCCGGTAGCAGCGATCTGTCAGCGCGTACCGAGCAGCAGGCGGCCTCGCTGGAAGAAACGGCCGCCAGCATGGAACAGCTGACCTCAACGGTACGGCAGAATGCCGATAATGCCCGCCAGGCATCGAAACTGGCGCTCAGCGCTTCGGAAACGGCTCAGCGCGGCGGTAAGGTCGTTGATGGTGTGGTTGAGACGATGAAAGACATTGCCGGCAGTTCGAAGAAAATTTCCGACATTACCAGTGTAATTGATGGTATTGCCTTCCAGACTAATATTCTGGCGTTAAACGCTGCGGTGGAAGCGGCACGGGCCGGTGAACAGGGGCGTGGTTTTGCCGTGGTCGCGGGTGAAGTACGCAGTCTGGCGCAGCGCAGCGCCAGTGCGGCCAGAGAAATTAAGTCGTTAATTGAGGAGAGCGTATCGCGGGTTGATGCCGGGGCGGTACTGGTGGAAAGCGCCGGAGAGACAATGAGTGAAATCGTCAGTTCAGTCACCCGGGTTACTGACATTATGGGCGAAATCTCCTCGGCTTCTGATGAGCAGAGTTGGGGAATCGATCAGGTTAATACGGCGGTCAATGAAATGGACCGCGTGACGCAGCAAAACGTTACCCTGGTGCAGGAGTCTGCAACCTCAGCCGCTGCACTGGAACGTCAGGCCAGCGAACTGGCCCAGGCGGTGGCGTTGTTCCGTATCAGTAAAGAAACGCATTCTGGTGCCGTTAATAGCAGTAGAGAGCCGTCACAGATGATGCCGCTGGAGGGTAGTCAAAAAGCGCTGCCGGCAACGGTAAATGTTCATGACAACTGGGAAACCTTCTGAGCGGGGTGCCGCCGGATTACAGGGAATACAGCGGGTAAACCTGATATGGAGCATCTTGCCAGGTGGTTTGTATGACAAAACCGACGTTGCAGAAAATACAGAACAATGTGACGCCATTAATGCAGGCGTTTCAACGCCTGCCATTATCTGATAGCCATTTTAAGCGTATCAGTGAGCTGATTTATCAACGAGCAGGGATTGTGCTTGCCGGGCATAAACGTGAAATGGTCTACAACCGCCTGATGCGGCGCTTGCGGGCGTTAAAGCTGGATGATTTCGGCTGTTATCTCGCTCAGCTGGAAACTAACCCTGGCAGCGCGGAGTGGCAGGCTTTCGTGAATGCGCTGACAACTAATCTGACGGCGTTTTTTCGTGAAGCGCATCATTTTCCACTGCTGGCGGAGCAGGCAAAACAACGTAGTGGCAGTTTTAATGTCTGGTGTGCGGCAGCCTCAACCGGAGAGGAACCGTACTCAATAGCCATCACGCTGGCAGAAACCCTGGGAGTCGGTCCGGGCAAATTTCAGATCCATGCCACCGATATTGATACCCAGGTGCTGGATAAAGCGCGCACGGGGATTTATCGCCAGGAGGAGCTGAGAACACTGTCACCACAGCAGCTACAGCGCTTTTTTATGCGGGGAACCGGACCACATACGGGGATGGTTAAGGTGCGTAGTGAACTGGGTAATGTGATTCAGTTTGCTCAGCTTAATCTGCTGGCTAACGAATGGGCACTACCGGGCCCATTTGATGCAATATTTTGTCGTAATGTAATGATTTATTTTGATAAAGGAACACAGGAAAAAATTTTACGGCGCTTTGTCCCCCTGCTGAAACCCGGTGGCCTGCTGTTTGCAGGCCATTCAGAAAATTTCAGTCAGCTGAGCAAAGATTTTTATCTGCGCGGGCAGACCGTATATGGCCTTGCCAGGGAAAGGAAATGAACAATGATAAAGGTGCTGTGTGTTGACGATTCAGCGCTGATGCGTCAGCTAATGACCGAAATTGTCAATAGCCATCCTGATATGGAAATGGTGGCCAGTGCTCCCGATCCGCTGGTAGCTCGCGAGCTGATTAAACAGTTAAACCCGGATGTGCTGACGCTGGATGTTGAAATGCCGCGGATGGATGGCCTCGACTTTCTGGAGAAACTGATGCGCTTGCGACCGATGCCAGTGATTATGGTTTCATCGCTGACCGGGAAGGGATCTGAGATTACCTTGCGGGCCCTGGAACTGGGGGCGGTAGACTTTATTACTAAACCCAATCTGGGCATTCGTGAAGGCATGCTGGCCTATAGCCAGATAATCGGCGATAAGTTACGGGCTGCCTCACGCGCCCGGCTGACAAGACACAACCTGTCTGTAGCACCGGCTATTCTGAAGAATATTCCGCTACTTAGCAGCGAAAAATTGATTGCTATTGGCGCATCGACCGGTGGCACTGAAGCGCTACGTCATGTTCTTCAGCCGCTGCCGGCAACCAGTCCGGCGTTGCTGATTACCCAGCATATGCCGCCGGGATTTACCCGATCATTTGCCGAAAGGCTTAATAAGCTGTGTCAGATTACGGTGAAAGAGGCCGAGGATGGTGAACGCGTTCTGCCAGGCCACGCTTATATTGCCCCCGGTGCGATGCACCTGGAGCTGGCACGCAGTGGCGCTAATTATCAGGTGAAGCTGAATCAGGGCCCACCGGTTAACCGGCATAAACCTTCGGTCGATGTGTTATTTAACTCCGTGGCACACTTTGCCGGCCGCAATGCGGTCGGCGTGATTCTTACTGGCATGGGTAATGATGGCGCGGCCGGATTACTGAAGATGAAACAGGCGGGAGCCTGGACCATTGCCCAGGATGAAGCCAGCTGTGTGGTATTTGGCATGCCGCGCGAAGCGGTTGTGCTGGGGGCCGCCAGTGAGGTGATTGACCTGCAACAAATCAGTCAGCATATGCTGACAAAAATTAGCGCCGGACAGGCATTACGTATCTAAAAAAGCGCCTGTCCGCTGGGACAGGACAAAACAGGAGTAAGTATGACCGACAAAAACCTGAGATTTCTGGTAGTGGACGATTTCAACACCATGCGTCGCATTGTTCGCAACCTGCTAAAGGAACTGGGTTTTAACAACGTGGAAGAAGCCGAAGACGGTGTCGATGCGCTGAACAAGCTGCATGCTTCTTCCTTTGATTTTGTTATTTCCGACTGGAATATGCCGAATATGGATGGTCTGCAGCTATTACAGACTATTCGTGCTGATGACGTACTGGCTAAGCTGCCGGTACTGATGGTAACGGCAGAGGCCAAAAAAGAGAATATTATTGCAGCGGCGCAAGCCGGAGCCAATGGCTATGTAGTAAAACCTTTTACCGCGGCGATACTGGAAGAAAAATTAGGCAAGATCTTTGAAAAACTGGGTATGTAAGGAGCTGTCATGAGCAAACTTGCTAAACCGGACGATGAGGCTGTAACGGCGAATGACATTATCTCGCGAATCGGCTCCCTGACGCGCATGCTACGTAAAAGTCTGCGCGAACTGGGGCTGGAACAGGCCATTGCTGAAGCGGCAGAGGCGATCCCCGATGCGCGCGATCGCCTGGATTATGTGGTGAAAATGACCAGCCAGGCGGCAGAACGGGTGCTGAATGCGGTGGATGATACCCAGCCGCGTCAGAATGAGATGGAAAAAGAGGCGAAGCAGCTGTCAGCGCGCTGGGATAAATGGTTTGAAGATCCGCTAGCGCTAGCCGATGCGCGGTCGCTGGTAACCGATACGCGTGAGTTTCTTGCACAAGTGCCCCAGCATACCGCGTTTACAAATGCCCGGCTAATGGACATCATGATGGCTCAGGATTTCCAGGATCTCACCGGGCAGGTGATCAAACGCATGAACGACGTGGTTCAGGCGATTGAACGCGAATTGGTGATGGTACTGCTGGATAATATGCCTGAAGAGGTCACCAGCAAAGTGAAGGATAATGCCAGCCTGCTTAATGGCCCACAGATTCACGCCGATGATGAGGGTGTGGTCGCCAATCAGGCGCAGGTAGACGATTTACTTGACAGCCTGGGCTTCTGAGAATCTGTCTCTTCTTCGCCCGGCAGTGGGGTCAATCAGCCCCCCACTGACTGCGGTGTTTCGCAACGCAGACCCTGCTTCATTAGCAGAATAACCCCTGATTTACGCGTTTTCTCGCGGCATTATTTCTGCTCGCGTCCTGGCATCATAGCACTATAAATTACTGCTGGTATGGGTAACGGGCTGTGGCTGAAGGTAGCGACGAGGAAAAAACTGAATCCGCAACACCTCACCGACTAGAGAAAGCCCGGGAAGAGGGGAATATTCCGCGTTCGCGTGAATTGACTTCATTTCTGATGCTGATGGCCGGACTGGCGATTTTATGGCTGGGCGGTGAGTATATGGCACGCGTGCTGGCGGCGATGCTGTCTGACGGCCTCAGTTTCAATCAGGCGCTGTTAAACGATGATCAGCGCATGCTCATTCAGTTAGGAAAGCTGGCGATGCAGGCGGTCAGTGCGCTGGTGCCCATAATGGCCGGACTGGTGTTGATGGCAATCGCGGCCCCGATGTTGCTTGGCGGGGTGGTAATTAGCGGTAAAGCGATAAAATTTGACCCCAAAAAACTCAATCCGCTTTCCGGTCTTGGCCGGATTCTATCCGCTCAGACGTTTGCCGAACTGCTTAAGTCAGTTTTGAAAGCAGTATTGGTGGCGACGGTGGCCGGCTGCTATATCTGGGCAAAATGGCCGCTAATGTTGCATCTGATTAGCGAATCGCCATTAACCGCGCTGGCCGGGGCGCTGAATATGCTGGCAATGTGCAGTATGCTGGTGGTCCTCGGGCTGCTGCCGATGGTGGCATTTGACGTCTTCTGGCAACTCTACAGCTATTACAAAAAACTGCGCATGACGCGTCAGGAAATCCGTGAAGAGTTCAAAAATCAGGAAGGCGACCCACATGTTAAAGGGCGGATTCGCCAGGCCATGCGCGCGGCGGCCCAGCGCCGCATGATGGCTGATGTCGCCAATGCTGACGTGATAGTCACTAATCCGACGCACTATGCGGTGGCGCTGCAATATGTTGAAAAGAAAATGAACGCACCGAGGGTGCTGGCGAAGGGGGCCGGAGAGATTGCGTTGCGTATTCGTGAGTCAGGCGCAGAACATCGGATTCCGCTACTGGAGGCCCCCCCGCTGGCACGAGCGCTGTATCGCCACAGCGAGATCGGTCAGCAGATCCCGGGTACGCTCTACGCCGCCGTCGCTGAAGTGCTGGCCTGGGTGTGGCAGCTGCGAAGCTGGAAGCGCGAAGGTGGCCTGATACCGAAAAAACCTGAAAATCTGCCGGTGCCGGACGCACTGGACTTTGCAAGTGAGACAAAAACTGATGGCTAATCTGGCCGCTTTATTACGCTTACCTGAAAATTTTAAACAGACACAGTGGCAGGTTCTGGCCGGCCCGGTACTGATTCTGCTGATTTTGTCGATGATGGTACTGCCGCTGCCGCCTTTTGTGCTGGATTTGCTGTTTACCTTTAATATTGCGCTTTCCATCATGGTACTGCTGGTGGCGATGTTTACTCAGCGAACGCTGGAATTTGCTGCCTTCCCGACTATTTTGCTGTTTTCAACGCTGCTGCGTCTGTCGCTTAACGTTGCTTCTACCCGCATCATTTTGCTTGAGGGCCATACTGGCGCTGCGGCGGCGGGACGGGTGGTGGAAGCCTTTGGCCATTTTCTGGTGGGCGGTAATTTTGCTATTGGCATCGTGGTTTTTATCATTCTGGTTATCATTAATTTTATGGTCATCACCAAAGGTGCCGGACGTATTGCCGAGGTGGGCGCGCGTTTTGTGCTGGACGGTATGCCGGGTAAGCAGATGGCGATTGATGCCGATCTCAATGCCGGTTTGATTGGTGAAGACGAAGCAAAAAAACGACGTGCTGAAGTCACTCAGGAAGCTGATTTTTACGGTTCAATGGACGGTGCCAGTAAGTTTGTGCGCGGTGATGCTATCGCCGGAATTATGATTATGGTGATTAACGTTATCGGCGGTTTACTGGTGGGGGTAGTGCAGCATGGAATGCCCTTTGCTGATGCGGCACAGAGTTATACGTTGCTGACTATTGGTGACGGACTGGTTGCCCAGATCCCGGCATTGGTCATCTCAACCGCAGCCGGTGTGATTGTAACCCGGGTCAGTACTGAGCAGGACGTTGGCGAACAGATGGTGTCGCAACTGTTCAATAATCCGCGTGTGATGTTGCTTTCAGCCGCGGTTCTCGGCTTGCTGGGGTTAGTGCCAGGCATGCCGAATCTGGTGTTTCTGTTATTTACCTGCGCCCTGTTGGGTCTCGCCTGGTATATGCGTGGCAGGCAAATAAAGCTGCCGGTAACGCCAGCG
This sequence comes from Erwinia sp. OLFS4, assembly GCF_002752165.1. Taxonomy (GTDB): domain Bacteria; phylum Pseudomonadota; class Gammaproteobacteria; order Enterobacterales; family Enterobacteriaceae; genus Izhakiella. Next base: position 47,642 of record NZ_MOMB01000006.1, on the reverse strand, counting down.
GTAATGGCCCCGGCAGCCGATACGGCCAGCGCACCGGAAGCGTCATGGAATGATGTCCACCTGGAAGATTCACTGGGGATGGAAGTAGGTTATCGTCTGATCCCGATGGTCGACCATCAGCAAAATGGTGAGTTGCTGGGGCGGATTCGCAGTATCCGTAAAAAATTTGCGCAGGAGATGGGTTTTTTACCGCCGGTAGTCCATATTCGCGACAATATGGATTTGCCGCCAGCGCGCTATCGTATTCTGATGAAGGGCGTTGAAATTGGCAGCGGCGATGCCTATCCTGGCCGCTGGATGGCCATTAATCCGGGAACGGCGGCCGGTGCGCTACCGGGTGAGCCGACTATCGATCCGGCTTTTGGTCTTGAGGCAGTGTGGATTGACAGTGCGCTGAAAGAGCAGGCACAGATTCAGGGATTCACCGTGGTGGAAGCCAGTACCGTGGTGGCAACACACCTTAATCATCTGATTGGTCAGTATGCCAGTGAATTGTTTGGCCGTCAGGAGGCACAACAACTGCTGGATCGCGTATCCAGCGAAATGCCGAAGCTGACAGAAGATTTGGTTCCCGGGGTAATTACGCTCACCACCTTGCATAAAGTATTGCAGAATCTGCTGTCTGAACGGGTTGCTATCCGGGATATGCGTACTGTGATTGAGACCCTTGCGGAACATGCGCCGGTACAGAATGACGCCCAGGAGCTGACCAGTGTGGTGCGCGTTGCTTTGGGGCGGGCCATTACTCAGCAATGGTTCCCCGGCACGGGAGAAGTGCAGGTGCTGGGACTGGATACGGCGCTTGAGCGCCTGCTGCTGCAGGCCATGCAAGGGGGAGGCGGCCTCGAACCTGGTCTGGCGGATCGCTTACTGGTGCAGACAACTGAAGCGTTGCAGCGTCAGGAATCACTTGGTGCTCCGCCGGTGCTACTGGTCAATCATCCGTTGCGTGCTCTGCTGGCACGCTTCCTGCGCCGTAATCTGCCGCAGCTGGCGGTGCTCTCTAACCTTGAACTGAGTGACAACCGTCAGATTCGCATGACGGCAACCATCGGGAGCCAGGGATGATTAGCCGGCGCGTGCTGCTGCTGAGTGTGGTGATGCTGTTGCCAGCGCCGGGGCTGGCAGCCAGCGGTGGGGCCTGGCAGTCATCGGCGATTGGGCCTGCGCTGGATAACCGTGGGGTGGCTGCTGCTTCACGGCCGCTGGCTCCGCCCCATCGGATGAAGGGCACAATGACCATCATCTGGTGGCGATATCAGCTGACGGCACCGGCGCCAGCAGATCTGGTGGTGCGTTTATGCAGCACGACGCGTTGTGTTACGCTGGAAGGACAGCGCGGCGAAACGCGCGGGTTGACCAATGTACCTGCCGGCGAAACGCTGCACTTTGTTTATCTGGTGCCGGGTTCAGGACGTCTGTGGCCAACGCTGCGGGTGAGAAGTAATGAAGTGATGGTTAATTACGCCCGGTGACGCCTGATATCCCCGCCGCACGGCATTCCGTGCGGCAAGCGCATGCTACGATGAAATCGCCACGTTTCCGCTGGCGGCATCACTTACATGCGCTCTACGGTCTGAATACCCAGCATGTCGAGACCCAGTTTGAGAGTGCGGGCCGTGAGCAGCGCCAGGCTGAGCCGGCTGTTGCGGGTGGTTTCATCATCGGCAGTAAGAATGGGGCAGTGTTCATAAAAACCGGAAAACAGTCCTGCCAGGTCGTAGAGATAGGCACACATGACATGCGGTGTGCCATCGCGGGCAACCTGAAGCAGGGTTTCTTCAAACTGCAGCAGGCGGGCTGCCAGCGCAGCCTCCCTTGGCTCACCTATAATAACTTCGCCATGAACGCTATTTTCATCAATGCCCGCCTTGCGAAATACCGAAATTACCCGGGAATAGGCGTACTGCATATAAGGTGCGGTATTGCCTTCAAACGCCAGCATCAGATCCCAGTCAAATATATAATCGGTGGTACGGCTTTTTGACAGGTCAGCATATTTAACCGCGCCAATGCCGACTACTTCTGCCAGCTGAGATAGCTCGTTTTCTTCCATTTCGGGATTTTTTGCGGCAATCAGCGTGCGGGCGCGGCTGACCGCTTCATCCAGCAGGTCAGAAAGACGGATGGTGCCGCCGGCGCGGGTTTTAAAAGGCTTGCCATCTTTACCCAGCATCATGCCAAAAGCGTGATGCTCGAGGGAGACCGAATCCGGGACATAGCCGGCTTTACGTACGATGGTCCATGCCTGTGCCAGATGCTGATGCTGGCGTGAATCAATATAGTAAAGTATACGGTCGGCATGCAGGGTTTCATAACGGTATTTCGCACAGGCAATATCCGTTGTGGTATACAGATAGCCACCATCCTTTTTCTGGATGATCACGCCCATCGGTTCACCTTCTTTATTTTTAAATTCATCAAGGTAAACCACCGTCGCCCCGTCATCTTCAACGGCCAGCCCTTTAGCTTTCAGGTCGGCGACAATGCCAGGCAACATGTCATTGTACAAACTTTCTCCCATGACATCGTCGCGCCGCAGGGTAACGTTAAGCCGATCGTAGACTTTCTGATTTTGCGACATGGTAATGTCTACCAGACGTTTCCACATCGTGCGGCAATAAGCATCGCCGCTTTGTAATTTAACCACATAACTGCGCGCGCGCGCGGCGAATTCAGCATCTTCATCATAGGTACGCTTAGCCTCGCGGTAAAAACTCTCCAGATCGGCAAGGGCGATGGCGTCATGCTGGGTATTTTGTTGTTTTTCCAGGAAGGCGATCAGCATGCCAAACTGGGTACCCCAGTCACCAACATGGTTGGCACGGATAACCTGATGGCCAAGAAAGCTAAGCGTGCGGGCGGCGGCATCACCAATAATGGTTGAGCGAACGTGACCAACGTGCATCTCTTTAGCCACATTAGGCGCGGAATAATCGATCACAATGGTTTGCGCTTTTTCCAGCGCGACGCCAAGGCGTGGTGACGCCAGCGCGTCTGTAATGTGCGATTGCAACCAGTCCCGGGCAAGGAAAATATTGATAAAACCCGGTCCGGCGATTTCCACCTTTTCGGCAATACCTTTCAGGTCCAGCTTTTCCAGGAGCGCAGTGGCCAGTTGTCGCGGCGGCATACCCATTTTTTTGGCTACGGCCATTACACCATTAGCCTGATAATCACCAAACTGCGATCGCGCAGATTGGCGCACCTGGGGTTCGCAATCTGCGGGGGCACCCGCTGCGATCATTGCCTGACTGACTTTTTCTGCAAGAAGAGCCTGAATATTCACCTGGTTACCTTAACATTTTCACAGCCGATCGGTGTGCAATCACCGAACGTTAAATGAACCCACTGCCGCTATTCGGTGCTGGCAATAGTAAAATAATCCGGGAGTATACTGATTTTTCTGCTGGGTGTCGTTATTCGCGCGTCAGGCGGACACCTGCTACATGGGCCCACAGGGAACCCGGTGGAAAATAACCGGGTTTATCCACAGGTCTGACGGTGATAAAAGGGGTGCTGATAAGTATTCAAAACCGCTAAGATACCCGGCCTGCCTGACCGGGAAAACAGAGCGTTACGTGATACAGGCAGTTATATCCGGTGTAGTGAGGAAGTAAAAATGAAGCAGTGGTATGAGATTGAACAATTACAGGATCTGGTCGGCGATCTTGTCCATTTTAATCACGCGCTGGCCGCGCTGGCGGAACGCTTATCGCTGGAGCTGAGTGCGCTTGAGGTCGACCATATAGCCTTGCGCTGTCAGCATGAGAGCACCGCCGAGCGCTGGATGCACGGATTTTTACAGTGTGGCAGCCTGCTGTCGGAAAAGATGATTAATGGCCGTCCGGTGGCGTTGTTTGAACTGCAAACGCCGTTGATTATTCACGGCAGTGCAATTTATATCGTCGAACTTCCGTGGCCAGGGGATAAACGTTATCGCCATGATGGCTGGGAACACATTGAATATGTGCTGCGCGGCGAGCCTGAAACGCTGGGACAGCGCGCAATGGCACTGTTTTCGGACAGCAGTCTGACGCAGTCTGGCATTGCCTTTAAAACCAGTGCGCCAAAAGGTGAGCGCGAGTGTCTGCCGAATCCGACGCTGGCGGTGACGGATGGCGAGGTGACGATTAAATTTCATCCCTGGTCACTGAAAGAAATTATTGCCAGCGCAGATTGACCACGGATATCAGCGGCTGGCAACCGCGGTTTTCATGCGCCTGATGGCTTCAGACAGCAGGTCGCGCGCGCAGCCAAAATTGCAGCGGACAAAGTTATCATCACCAAAATCGCGTCCGGGTGAAAAGCCCAGTCCCTGTTTTTCAAAAAACAGGGCCGGGCTGGCAACCTGCAAATCACGACAGTCGATCCAGCCAAGATAAGTGCCGGCTGGCGACTGCATTTGCAGGCCGGGTATCTGGTTTACCTCGTTGACCAGCAAATCACGATTAGCACGCAGGTAGTCAAGCTGGGCATCCAGCCAGTCCTGACCGTAACGCCACGCCGCGGTGGCGGCGACAATTGCCAGCACATCGACCGAGGGTACGATACCACTGCGTGTTTTATTAAATTGCTGGCGCAGTGCCTCATCCGGGATTATTGCCACCGAGGCACCCAGACCGGCGATATTAAAAGTTTTCGACGGCGAGATAAGCGTGATACTGCGCATTGCGGCATCGTCACTCAGGCTGCCAAAAGGAATATGCTGAGCTCCGGAGTCCAGTAACAAATCGCAATGAATCTCATCAGAACAAACCAGCAGGTTATGACGGCGGGCAAAAGCCAGCTGGGCTTGTAGTTCATCACGACGATACACTGTGCCTCCCGGATTTTGCGGATTGCACAGCATCAGCAACTTTTCGTTGCCCTGCAATTGCGGCGTCAGTGCGGCAAGATCCATCACCCAACGGCCGTCAGCATCTGCGCGCAGCGGGGCATACCTTTGTTCACGGCCGGCCAGCGCGGCGGCGCTGCGAAACGGTGGATAGATAGGTAAAGGTGCAATGGTGCTTTCACCCGGTTGGGTCCAGGCACGGACGCTAAGATTTAGCGCCGTGACAACGCCGGGTAAAATAATTACCCAGTCGGGTTCGATCTGCCACTGATAACGGCTGGCCATCCGTTCCACCACCGTATCAATCAGGGCTGAAGGGGTTTTACCATAACCAAAAATGCCATGGGCAACCCGCTGTTGTAAGGCATCAATAATACAGGAGGGGGAGCGAAAATCCGTGTCTGCCACCCACAGGGGCAGCACGTCGCGACCACCATATTTTGCCCACTTAAGGCTGTCGCTGTGACGACGGTCTATACGTTGATCAAAATTGAATGCCATGATTAATCATCCCGATGTGAGCTTTACTGAGCAGCCTAATATTACTGGCATAAATAGACAACTGACATTGACCCTAATATGGAGATGGCAATGGCAAAACTGGAGATATGTTGCTACGGCGTGGATTGCGCATGGCAGGCAGAAAAAGCAGGTGCCGATCGGGTTGAGCTGTGTGCGGCACCCGCTGAAGGCGGCCTGACACCCTCGGCGGGAATGTTGCGCCAGGCTCGTCAACGATTGACGTTACCTGTGCACCCAATTATCCGTCCACGTGGCGGCGATTTTTGTTATTCCGCCGGGGAATTTTCCCTCATGTGTGATGATATCAGTCTGGTGAAAGAGCTGGGTTTTAGCGGGCTGGTAGTGGGGATACTTGATTATGATGGTCATATCGATATGACGCGAATGCGCAGCCTGATGACGCTATGTGAGGGCATGGCGGTAACTTTCCATCGGGCGTTTGACCTTTGTCACAATCCGCGGCTGGCATTGCAGCAGCTGACCGATCTTGGCGTGGCGCGGGTGCTGACCTCGGGCCAGCAGCAGAGCGCTGAAAGTGGACTACGATTACTTAAGGAACTAACCGAACTGAGTCGCGGTCCAATCATCATGGCAGGGGCAGGTGTCCGGATGAGTAATCTGAGTAAATTTCTTGCTGCCGGGATTAGTGAGCTGCACAGTTCAGCAAGTCAGCAGATAGCGTCGCCCATGCGCTATCGCAAAGCCGGAGTGACCATGTGTGCCAACAGTGAAACCGATGAATTCAGCCGCCAGTGTGTTGATAGCGAGATGGTCGCTGCGATGAAGAATGTCATAGCAACACATAACCTGGCGGTGACTGACTGACCCTTTTAGCCGCGCAGCACGCCGAAATTGACGTGATGTTTGCCCGTACCAGGCCCCAGCATTTTGTTGGGGCTTTTTTTATATTAATCATAAAGCTAATTAAAAAATAATGCGGTGTTATTGTGCGACCTTTACCAGGGGGAGTCGTTGCCTGCTGATGGCTGAGCGTTTGTTCTGATTACCTTCAGACTGCTGGCAAGGGTAAATTTGCAGATTTAAATAAATATTGTTATTGACTTGTCACCACGAAAGTTTTAAGTTTGGCATATAAACAGATATTGTTTTCTGAATCCGCTTTAAATTTCATTCTGTACAAAAAATTGTTCAGCTCGTGGCCGGCTAATTCGGCAAGTGTCCGCAAAGCTGTTTAATAACAAAAAAATCGCATCTTCTTCCCGGCATAGTGATATTTCCGTGTCTATTCTGCTACGCCGGTTTGTTGTTGCCACATTGTCAGTATTATTCTGAATTATTTCATAACTTAGCGGTTTATTTAACTGCCGGGTAGCTAATGGCTATCCCGGTAGGAATTATTGTAAGTTCATCCATGAAAGCAAAATAACAGAACAGGTAACAGCATGAAAGCCAGGCTGTATTGTATTTTTTGTCACCACTTACTGGTAATTGCCAGGCAAAAACTGGCATCCAGGAAAAAAGAAAGTATATGATGAAAAGTTCTGTAAAAACAGCAAAGGAGGCAGGGAAGCCTATTGAGAAATATTACAATAACGTCAAGAAGTGATGGTGATTTTGTATTATGCGAATTTGATCAGCCTGATAATAAATTTGGATGTATAGATGACAACAGATTGTTCGGCTAAGGAAAAAAATTCTCAGGAAAGTAAGTGTATCCTGAAATTACGGCGTCAGAAATTAGCATGGTGTGTGATTGCAAAACGCATGGGGCTAACAATTGATATATACAAATATCTGGCAGTGAGGTCACGTGATGAAACGCCTGTGGTTCGTCCATGATCCTGTGGACAATGAAACCGCTGAGGAACTCCTGTTACGTTACGCATTACGAAATATTCCCACGAACAAAACGCTGGCAGCCGATCCACGTTACTGGCTGGTCAGTGCTTATTTGCCTTATTCTGAGTGGGTACCGCGATGTGACAGGACTTATCAAAACAGAATGTGGAACCGATAAGGGTGAAAAGTACGCCGAAGGCATTATATATCTGGAGTAAACATAAAACATAACTCACTAATAATACAGACAGCCAGATAATAACAGGCTTTAAAAGTTATTGTTTGATCACTGATAATATTTATGGCTTTTTATATCCTGTAAAATAAACAGGCGGTGATTTAAGGTAAGCATAATAATGATAAGGCTCCGCTTATTATAGGGAGGTGTAGGGGGATTTATTTTTTATAATATTATTTTCCTGCTTAATGAGTGGTAGTATTGTTACTGTATGGTTTTTAACTGTAAAGATTTCTGGATATATGTTGAAGCAGTAGACACGTTTTTATCGTTATCTTATGGTTACAACAGGTTGTTGATATTTATTGTTGTGGCCTGATAATGGATAAATTTATTGTTGAATTAAAATGGCAGTCGGGAGAGTTAATTTCTCGCTGTAATAACACCACCATTACTTTTTGCTCAGATATAAACTGCCATACTGGCAATTAGCTTAGCAGAAAATAATCAGGTGGAATAAATGTAAAAAGGAGAAGAATATGGAAATCAGTAAAAATGGAATTGATTTAATTAAAACCTTCGAAGGTTGCAGTCTGGTTGCTTATCAGGATGCAGTCGGTGTATGGACGATTGGCTATGGCTGGACCAATCCGGTGGACGGCGTACCGATTCATGCCGGAATGACTATTACCCAGCAGAAGGCGGATGAATTACTCAAAGAAGGTGTGAAGCAGTATGAAGCGCCGGTTAATCAGAACGTAACTGTGCGACTAAAACAGTTCCAGTTTGATGCGCTGGTTAGCTTTACTTATAACCTCGGTGCCGCTAATTTTATCAGTTCAACATTGTTAAAAAAACTTAATGCGGGTGAAGTACAGGAAGCCGCGGATGAGTTTCTACGCTGGAATAAAGCAGGTGGCAAAGTGTTATTTGGCCTGTTGCGTCGGCGTGCATATGAGCGTGATTTGTTCCTCGGCTATACGGCATCTTAACATTGAGCAGATAAACAGACAGATTGCCGTTATCCGGTAATGGTGATCATCTTTTTATTAATATTACAGGCCCCGTTATTACGGGGCTTTTTTTTACACTGGGAGAATGCATGATTGATTTTTCGGGCATTAGTCAGTTGAATCGATCACAGCTGGTAGTGTTATTCTGTTATATATATAGAGGCTCAGCATAAAAGGAATTTAAGGAGGTGTTATTAAACTTTTTACTACTAAAAGAGAGGGGGGGGTATTTTAATTATTTTAAGGGGTTTTCTAATATGGGAAAATTAAATGGATGCTATATTTAAACACAGATATGGAATAGGTTTTTTATTATCCTTTGCACTTTGTGCTCTGTTTTTATTCTCCTCTCCTGGTTTCGCGCAAACTGTCAAATGGGTCTACCGTGCTGACTCTCGTGCACCAGATGAGATATTTTCACAGGGATTTGTTGCGATGGGGGATAACATAAATTTTGCCGCACATATAAGAGGGCGAAGTACCTATATGGGCTCACGTGACTCGGCGTTTATTGCAACCACCACGGATGATGAGAGGGCGACTGAGCTTGCTGTCATGAGAAGTATGGTTGAGAATCGACCTTATTATGTATATAGAATAAGAGCCAATTATAATATATTCAATGCGGTCGAGACACTGGTGCATATATGGCAGGTACACGGTATTGATACACCACCGGATGATGTTATTGGTCTGGCTATGATGGATTATGAATACTCAGCTTATCAGCGAATAGACAGAGAACAGGTAGAATCGGTTGTGACGGTTACCAGAGATCCTGGGACAGGTGTACCTATATTCACAGGCCACAGTAATGCAAATTTTATTAATAGAGACACGCATGCCAGCTTACAGCCTTTTACGTTGAGTGATAGATTTTCAATTAGCAATGAACCGGCATTTTTAATCAGTGGTCCGCCTGTTATGGCGGCTCAGTTTGAACCAGATAACAACAGAACCGATCATGTTGTTGGCTGTTTTTCATGTATATTTTAAGGGAATAATATGAGTTTTTTTAAGTCCGCATTAGCAACTTTTTCTGCGTTTGTCATGTTTTTTTGTCTGGCATCAAATTGTTTCGCCGGTTCATCTTTGAGTTATATCTGCACTCAACATGGGTTACAATATTATCGGAGTGTGAAAGTCGTTAATCTCATGACTGAATCTTATGATGACGGCTTTGATGTTCAGTTTACTAATAATACGCACATTTACTGGATGCAGTTTGGTGCTGGTTATAATAACCGAATGGAATTATTTAATTTGTTAAAAACCGCTTACCTTACACAAGCACCTATTGACGTTTGCGTTAATAATGATGGGTTGTTTTTTATTGGCGCGAGCATGAAAGTATATTAATTATCAACGCTAAGTTAATTTTCAGGCCTTGCGCAGGCAAGGCCGTTATTTGCTATTGACAACTGTTGTGTAATCTTTAGTTGTTACGCAAAGTCGCAGCCTGACTTTTCTGATATTATGACATAGTTGGTGCTGTATCCTGAAAAAGTGTTTTCAGCCGGTGAACCGGCATGACGGCTCGTCAACCCCTCTTTGCTGTTACCCGCTACGATAACAAATCATCCCATCCAGCCGGAGACGGTCAGCTGCGGCTGGAACGCGCGATCTTATCATCGTCTGCCAGCGGCTTTTAGGTAATATACTCTGATCCGTTTTGCGGACCTTGCTCGCCCTATGCCCTCGATCCGTACAGTATTTTTATTGGCAAGCTGCTTAAATATCGTGGTCAGTGGGGACGCGTTTTATTCGTCATATGTCATCATGATGTATCGGGTCAGACCATACCTGCTGTTTTCACTTCATGCATCAGACGCTGGTGCAGTACACTAATGAAATCGCTGACTGAGGTACCTTTATGTTGCGTCGTGCTGTCACTCTGATTGCTTTGCTGATGGTCAGTGGCTTTGCGGATTCTGCCCGTGCAGCCTGCCAGCCAGATCGCCAGCAAATCAATGATAATAACAGCCTGATTCTGCTGGGCGGTACGGCAAAAGGCGCGCTCAGGCAGTTTGCCATGGGGGAGTTTGGTAAAAATGTTGATTACCAGCGCCGGTTGCTGGGGCAGTTCGATCGCTGTGGCACATTAACCCGGGCGGATTTGAGTTACTATAAGCACGAAGCGGGCGTTAGCGTGAATATGGGACAACGTATTCTGCAGGTAAAAAGTGGCTGGCAAGAGATGTATGAATTATCCGTGGTGGTAGAGCGCGACGGAAAGCCGATGGAAGTGAATCATAAACAAGGGACCGTCAGTTATCGCCGTGATAAAACAGGTAAAATTGTCAGTGCAACCGATCGATTTTTACTGTCGGGAAAACCCGGGTTAACGCAGATTAGCTACCGTTATGATCGGCATCAGCGGCTGAGTAAACGTGTTGCTGAAGGCAGCGATGATAACGTTAACGGTACGATCAACTATGCCTGGAACCGTCGGAATCAGCCGCTGGCGATCAGCAGTGACAGCAGCAAAATGACATTTTCTTATGATAAGCAGGGCCGCGAACAGCGGCAGACGCTGGTAAGTATCAGTGATGTCAGTTCCAGCAGCACGACGGATAACTGTCAGCTATGGGATGATAACGGCAACTGCACGCTAAGCTACAGCCACGAAACCGAAGTGTTTGCTCAGGGAAAAATCCGGCGTAATATCACCTCGGCTTATCGCTTTGAATACTGGCCACCAGAAAAAAAACCGGCCAGGCCGCCTGTGCCGGGTCATTAGCAGCGTTATAGCGCGCAGAAAAATGGTGTGATCCGGAAATAACATAATATTGCCTTTTTTTTGCGCTGCCTGATTTACCCGGCGGGCAGAACTCTGGCATTATGCGGTTTTGCCGGAGTGTTTGTGACCGCTTCTCTGATCTCATTTCTGATTGCAATAACCTTATTAACCCTGACACCGGGCTTTGATACGGCACTTATTTTACGCACCTCGGCTGCGCATGGCTGGCGTAAGGCTGCCATGACTGCCCTGGGGATTAATATGGGGTGTTTGCTATGGGGCTCTGCCGTCGGTTTTGGCCTTGGGGCGTTACTGCTGGCATCTGAACTGGCCTACAATGTGCTGAAAATAGCGGGTGCCCTGTATTTGTTGTGGCTGGGGTTTGGCCTGTTACTACGACCGCGGGCGTCGTTAGCGTCGCCGCAAGCCAGCACGGTGAAGCGTCAGGGTGCCGGCGCATTTTTTATCAAGGGCTTTCTTGGTAATCTGCTCAATCCGAAAGTGGGCATTTTTTACGTTTCATTCCTGCCACAGTTTATTCCCGCTGAGGCATCAGTTGCCCTCTGGAGTCTGGTGATGGCTGCAATCCATGATGTTATTGGCCTGAGCTGGGCGGCGGTATTAATTTTTTCTACCCACTATTTTGCTGCTCAGCTACGCAGGCCGCCAGTGATGAAAACCATGGATCGGATGACAGGGCTGGTGTTTATCGGTTTTGCTGCCCGGCTGGCATTGTCACGGCGCTGAGTTTGTTAGCGGGACGCCCGGCGGTTGGAAAACGTGAGCGCCACGGGTCAGGCCCGCTAGTTTAACGTTATCAGTCAGCGCAGGGTTTACGTGCAATCAGAACCGCCCGTAGCGGTGCCGGGTAGCCTTCAATGGTTTTACGGCTGTCTGCAGGATCAAGAAATTCAGCCAGCGACTCGCTGGTCATCCAGTCAGTACGTCGTTGTTCATCCAGCGAGGTTGGCGCATAATCTACGACCTTCACTTCAGTAAATCCGCATTTTTCCAGCCAGTTTTTTAACGCCCCGGTCGTAGGAATGAAGTAAACGTTACGCATCCGGGCATAACGTTCACCCGGTACCAGCACCTCACTGTCATTACCGTCGATCACCAGCGTTTCCAGCACCAGTTCCCCGCCGCTGACCAGCTGATTTTTTAGCTGTAGCAAATGGTCAAGCGGTGAACGGCGATGATAGAGCACGCCCATGGAGAACACGCTGTCAAAAGCCTCTAATGCAGGCAGCTGCTCAATACCGAGCGGTAAAAGATGGGCACGACGATCATTACCCAGTAGTTTTCTCACTGCCTCAAACTGACAGAGAAACAGTTGCATCGGATCAATGCCAACCACCAGCTGGGCACCGGCACCCACCATACGCCACATGTGATAGCCGCTGCCACAGCCGACATCCAGTACGGTTTTTCCTGTAAGGGGGGATATATGGGGGGAAACCCGCTGCCACTTCCAGTCGGAACGCCATTCGGTATCAATATTAACACCATAGAGCGAATAGGGGCCTTTGCGCCATGGCATCAGCTGGCGTAATAAGGTTTCAATTCCCTGACGCTGGCGCACGCTCAGCTGGGGAGTGTCGGCCGTAACGCTGTGCAGTAAATCGATCGCTTCGGGTTGCGGCTGCGGCAAATGTTCCACCGCACGTTGCCAGCGCGAAAAATGTCCATGCTGCGCTTCGCGCTGCCAGTGACCAAGCTGCGCGGGGAGTGTTTCAAGCCAGCGTGCCAGTGGGCCGCTGGCAATCTGCTGATAAAAAGGGGCGAAATCAATCATGGCTGACTGTGTTCCTTAACCGCCAGCAATGATCCAAAATTAAAACACTGGAACCAGACGCCGGCATGCCGAAATCCGGCATTCGCCAGCCGGGCCTGATGGGTTTCCACGCTGTCAGTCAGCATGACATTTTCCAGCATGCTGCGTTTCTGACTGATCTCCAGCTCGCTGTAGCCGTTAGCGCGCTTAAAGTCATGGTGCATTTCAAACAGTAAATCTCCCACCGTGTGATCAGCAAAACTGAATTTTTCTGACAATACCAGTGCACCGCCCGGATTGAGGCCCGCATAAATTGTTTTTAACAGTGCCAGTCGGTCGGCAGGTTGCAGAAACTGCAGGGTGAAATTAAGTATCACCAGTGAGGCGTTTCCAATCGTTACATCACGGATATCAGCCTGACGAACCTCAACCGGCGTTTCTGCGCGGAACGCGTCAATATGGCGCCGGCAGCGTTCAATCATCGCAGGGGAGTTATCAACGGCAATAATCCGGCAGCCGGCGACCTGGATATTGCGTCTGACAGAGAGAGTTGCCGCCCCCAGGGAACAACCCAGGTCATACACCTGTGAGCCGGCAGTTACAAAGCGGCCGGCCAGCATGCCTATCATTGATATGATATTCGAGTAGCCGGGCACCGAACGTTGAATCATATCCGGAAACACTTCGGCGACGCGTTCGTCAAATGTCCAGTCACCCAGCCGGGCAATTGGTGCTGAAAACAGGGTATCGCGATCAGACATCGTTTCTTTATTTCTTTTACCGGGGAGATTTCACCAGGCGCTATTCTGGCAGAAAGCGCCGCTGGCTGCATCCGTTCTGTCAGTCAGGGTAACGCTCAGGCTGACACGGCTGAACTGACTGATGCCGCACAACGGCTTTATTGGTTACAGCGCCATGGAGTAATTTACATAATCGGTGAGCGTCGCCATTTTATTATACAGTCCTCTTGCCGGGTTACTGGCCTGCGTTATCCAGTGTATTTCCTGCCAGTTATTCGCAATTCCCTCCGCCCGCAGCGCTGACAGTAAGGCTCTGCCAATGCCGCATCTGCGCATTTTATCATCAACATAAAGATTCTCCAGATAACAAATCAGCCTGGTGGTCCAGGCACCTTCATGCAGTACACTTAAGGCAAAACCCACCACGCGGTTATCCACCTCGGCAACCAGACAAAAAAACGATGATTGCGCTGACAGTATGCGCTGCCAGTTGGCATGATTCACATCATCTTCCGGCTGGTTAGCGGATGACGCCACATAGTCGTTCCACAGAGACTGCCAGGATTGATAATCATTTGCGTTAGCTTGACGTACAACAATCGCCATTGTGTTCTCCGGATTTGCAGATTAGGTTACCCGGTTATCCTGGCGCTATAATTAGCAATACTGGCTAAACATTGTCGTAAGCCATTGTAAAGTAATTAACATTTAGTTTTTTCATCTGCAATGAAATCACTGTGATAATCACGCCATCTTTACTGTGGATGACCCGGTTGTCAGTGGATAACCGGGAAAAACAGGGGACCAGGCAATAAAGTCACTGAAAGAGGGCAGGCATATGTCGATCAGCAGGTTGGGCCTGCAGCGGTAGCAAGAGCCGCTCATAGCGCAGCAATAATCTGCTCACACTGACGAACACGGGCAATACGCGGAAAGATCCATTGCAGACTGCTGTTGTGTTGTTCGGTGCTGGCGGCGGCACAGGCATCTTCAGCGATCACCAGATTAAAGCCCAGCTCCCAGGCATTGCGGGCGGTGGATTCCACGCCAATATTGGTGGAAATGCCTGCCAGTACCAGGGTATCAATTCCGCGGCGGCGTAATGTTAGTTCCAGATCGGTGCCATAAAATGCGCCCCATTGATGCTTAATGACTTCCAGATCGCCTGCTTGTTTACCCAATGCGGCCGGGTAATCCCACCAGTTTTCCGCCAGTGCAGCTGGACTGGTTGCGGCATCGACAGGCTGTTTAAGGGCATTGGAAAAATCGGGCTGCCAGCCTACACGAACCAGAATGACCGGCGCCTGGCTGGCACGAAATTTATCCGCCAGTTTTGCTGCACGGCTCACCACTTCTCTGGCGGTATGGGGGCCACCGGCAAAGGGCAGGATCCCTTCCTGAAGGTCTATCAACACCAGCGCGGTTGAGGTGGCATCTAATTTCAACATAGTGACTCCGTGAGCAGTTAAAGAAAGAAAACAGCAGGCTAAAACCTCATTTATCAAACGCGAGCTGGACCGGGGAAGAAAGGATAATTATGTTAACGTTTGTGATAATACGCCGGTGAAGTATTAACTGACAGTATCCGCGCCGCTACCGGCGACAGTCAGGCTCTTATCCTGCCTCAGTTTTTCTATTATACTGGCTGCCTTTTTTGCGGCAGCGTCTCTTCAAACGAAGGACGACAGACACTGGCATGGTTTCATGCCACAGCAGTAAGTCAAAAGGATATCCTAATGCGTACTCTCTATTGCGGACAGCTTAATCTGTCTCACGTTGGCCAGCAGGTAACGCTGTGTGGCTGGGTTAATCGGCGGCGCGATCTCGGCAGCCTGATTTTTATCGATATGCGTGACCGTGAAGGGATAGTTCAGGTGTTCTTCGATCCTGACCGCAAAGAGGCCTTTGACCTGGCGTCTGAGCTGCGCAATGAATTTTGTATTCAGCTGACCGGTAGCGTTCGCGCCCGCGAAGAAAAAAATCGTAACCCGGAGATGGCCACCGGTGACGTTGAAGTTTTTGCCACCGGGCTGACCATTATCAACCGTGCTGAGCCTTTGCCGCTGGATGCCAATCAGACCAACAGTGAAGAAGCCCGGCTCAAATATCGCTATCTCGACCTGCGTCGTCCGGAAATGGCCCAGCGTCTGAAAACCCGGGCGCGTATCACCAGCTTTGTTCGCCGTTTTATGGATAATCACGGCTTTCTCGACATTGAAACACCAATGCTGACGAAAGCCACGCCGGAAGGGGCGCGTGATTATCTGGTCCCCAGCCGGGTGCATAAAGGGAAATTTTATGCTCTGCCGCAGTCTCCGCAGCTGTTTAAACAGTTGCTGATGATGTCCGGTTTTGACCGTTATTATCAGATTGTAAAATGTTTTCGTGATGAAGACTTGCGCGCCGATCGTCAGCCGGAGTTTACCCAAATTGATGTGGAAACCTCCTTTATGACTGCCGGCCAGGTGCGGCAAATTATGGAAAAACTGGTGCGCGAACTGTGGCAGGAGATCAACGGTGTTGACCTCGGCGATTTCCCGGTAATGACCTATGCTGATGCGATACGTCGCTTCGGTTCAGACAAGCCCGACCTGCGTAATCCAATGGAGTTGGTGGATGTTGCCGATCTGGTTAAAGATATTGCATTTAACGTGTTTTCGGCGCCGGCCAATGATGCGAAAGGACGCGTGGCAGCGTTACGTGTACCGGGCGGTGCTCAGCTCAGCCGTAAACAGATTGATGACTACGGCAAATTTATTGAAACTTACGGCGCTAAAGGCCTGGCCTATATCAAAGTCAATGAGCGTGCCCGTGGCATTGAAGGTATCACCAGTCCGGTTGCTAAATTCCTTAATGCCGGCATCGTCGAGGCCATTCTGAGCCGTTGTGCTGCCAGCGATGGCGATCTGATATTCTTTGGTGCCGATCGTGCCAGCGTGGTGGCTGATGCCCTGGGTGCGCTGCGTCTTAAGCTTGGCCGTGATTTACAACTCACCGACAGCAGCCGCTGGGCACCGCTGTGGGTAATTGATTTTCCTATGTTTGAAAGCGATGACCAGGGAAATCTGGCGGCAATGCATCATCCGTTTACTGCACCGCGTGATTTGTCACCGGAGGCATTACGTCAGCAACCGGAATCAGCAGTGGCCAATGCCTATGACATGGTGATTAATGGTTATGAAGTTGGCGGCGGTTCTGTGCGTATTCACAATGGTAAAATGCAGCAGACAGTATTCAGCATTCTGGGTATTGACGAAAAAGAGCAGCAGGAAAAATTTGGCTTTCTGCTTGATGCCCTTAAATATGGCACGCCACCCCATGCGGGCCTGGCTTTTGGCCTTGACCGGCTGGTTATGCTGCTTACCGGCACCGACAACATTCGTGACGTTATCGCTTTTCCGAAAACTACGGCCGCTGCCTGTCTGATGACGGAAGCTCCGAGCTATGCTAATCCGGATGCGCTGGCCGAGCTGGGCATTGAGGTGATGGCAAAGTATAAAGCAGAAAACCGCCAGGGCGGTGGCGCAGGTAAGGCATAGCGCGTGCGGTTTAAGCAGCCGGTATCAGTACTGGTGGTCATCAGCGCCGCCGACAGCGGACGGGTACTGATGTTACAACGGCGCGACGATCCCCGTTTCTGGCAGTCGGTTACCGGTAGCCTTGAAGCGGGGGAATGCCCGCTTCAAGCCGCGGAGCGGGAAGTGCTGGAGGAACTGGCGATTGATATTCGCCGGGAAGGGCTGCAACTTGATGACCTGCATCACAGTATTGAGTTTGAAATTTTTGCCCAGTTCCGGCATCGCTACGCGCCTGAGGTAACCCATAATCGTGAGCACTGGTTTCGCCTGATCCTGCCGCATGAACGGCAGCTTATTCTGAGTGAACACCTGGCGGCGCGCTGGCTGGAGAAAACGGCCGCCGCCGCCCTGACCAAATCCTGGAGTAATCGCCAGGCAATTGAAGTCTTTGTTTAATTGAAGTCTTTGTTTAAATAAATGGCGCAATATCGCCAGAGCATTTTATAGAGAGATACCCGATGGCCGGACATAGTAAATGGGCGAATACCAAACACCGTAAAGCGGCACAGGATGCCAGGCGCGGTAAGATTTTCACTAAAATTATTCGCGAGCTGGTGACTGCCGCTAAGCTGGGAGGCGGCGATGCCGCTTCCAACCCGCGTCTGCGCGCAGCCATGGATAAAGCGTTGGCGAATAACATGACCCGCGACACCATGGACCGTGCAATTGCCCGTGGTGTAGGGGGTGATGACAACAGTAATATGGAAACCATCATCTATGAAGGATATGGTCCGGGTGGTTCGGCGATTATGGTTGAATGCCTGAGTGATAATCGTAACCGCACCGTCGGTGAAGTCCGTCATGCTTTCAGTAAGACCGGCGGTAACCTTGGTACCGATGGTTCGGTGGCTTACCTGTTCAGTAAAAAAGGGGTGATCTCTTTTGCGCCAGGGCTGGAAGAGGACGTGGTAATGGATGCGGCCCTGGAAGCCGGTGCCGAAGATGTGGTGAGCTACGATGATGGTGCCATTGATGTCTTCACCGCCTGGGAAGATCTGGGACAGGTCAAGGATGCGCTTGACGCGGTGGGTCTGAAAGCGGACAGTGCCGAAGTATCCATGATCCCGTCCACCCGGGCCGAGATGGACGCTGAAACTGCGCCAAAGCTGCTGCGCCTCATCGATATGCTGGAAGATTGCGATGACGTTCAGGAAGTGTACCATAATGGTGAAATTTCCGACGAAATCGCCGAAACCCTGTGAGGCGGTCAGATGAGCCGGCAACGGCAGGAGCAGCCTGATGGCGATCATTCTCGGCGTTGACCCAGGCTCGCGCATTACTGGTTATGGCGTTATACGGCAACAGGGCAGGCAGCTGAGTTATCTGGGAAGCGGTTGTATCCGCACTCAGGTGGACGATCTGCCGACCCGGTTGAAGCTTATCTATGCCGGAATCAGTGAAATTATTACCCAGTTCAGTCCGGACTTTTTTGCCATTGAGCAGGTATTTATGGCAAAAAATGCCGATTCGGCGCTTAAGCTGGGGCAGGCACGCGGTGCCGCTATTGTCGCGGCGGTTAATGCCAGCCTGCCGGTGTTTGAATACGCGGCTCGTCAGGTTAAGCAAAGCGTAGTGGGTATCGGCAGTGCGGAAAAAAGTCAGGTGCAGCATATGGTGCGTACTCTGCTGAAATTGCCGGCAAATCCGCAAGCCGATGCTGCCGATGCCCTGGCCGTCGCCATTACGCACTGTCACGTCAGTCAGAATGCAACCCGCCTGAGCGAAACGCGACTGAATCTGGCGCGCGGACGCTTACGCTCCTGATTCAGGCTGGATATTCATCCAGCCTTTTTTATGTTATAACCATTCCACTTCCTCTATATTGCATAAGGTAAATACGGTGATCGGTCGTCTGAGAGGCATTATTCTGGAAAAGCAGCCGCCGCAGGTTGTGCTTGAAGCCAACGGGGTAGGCTATGAAGTGCATATGCCGATGACCTGTTTTTACCAGCTGCCGGCGCTGAATCAGGAAGCGATTGTTTTTACCCATTTTGTGGTACGTGAAGATGCCCAGCTACTGTTTGGTTTTAACAGCAAACAGGAGCGCGCGCTGTTTCGCGAACTGATCAAAGTCAATGGTGTCGGGCCAAAGCTGGCGCTGGCTATTCTGTCCGGCATGTCTGCGCAGCAGTTTGTTACCGCTATTGAGCGCGAAGAGGTGGCTTCACTGGTGAATATCCCAGGGGTAGGCAAAAAAACCGCCGAACGGCTGGTGGTGGAAATGAAAGATCGCTTTAAAGGCATGCATGCCGATTTGTTTGCGCCCGATACTGCCTTTGCGTTAACCAGCGAGTCGCCAGTGACGACCGGTAATGATGCGGAGTCTGAAGCCGCAGCGGCGTTGGTAGCATTGGGCTATAAGCCGCAGGAAGCCAGCAGGATGGTGACCAAAGTTGGACGGCCGGAGGCCGATTGTGAAACGCTGATTCGCGAAGCGCTACGCGCCGCCATCTGAGGTAAGCATGATAGAAGCCGATCGCCTGGTGTCGCCAGGTACCGTCAGTGACGAAGAGATCGCTGACCGGGCTATTCGCCCGAAAAAGCTGGACGAATATGTCGGGCAACCGGTGGTGCGCGAACAGATGGAAATTTTCATCAAGGCCGCGCAGATGCGCGGCGATGCCCTGGACCACCTGTTAATATTTGGGCCACCGGGTCTTGGCAAAACCACCCTGGCAAACATTGTCGCCAACGAAATGGGCGTCAATCTGCGCACGACGTCCGGACCGGTGCTGGAAAAAGCCGGCGATCTGGCCGCAATGCTGACCAATCTTGAACCCCACGACGTGTTGTTTATTGATGAAATTCATCGCCTGTCACCAGTGGTGGAAGAGGTGCTCTATCCGGCGATGGAAGACTATCAGCTGGATATTATGATAGGTGAAGGGCCGGCGGCCCGCTCAATCAAACTGGATCTGCCGCCGTTTACGCTGATCGGTGCGACCACGCGTGCCGGCTCATTAACTTCACCGCTGCGCGATCGCTTTGGGATTGTGCAACGTCTTGAGTTTTATCAGGTCGCCGATTTACAGCATATAGTGGCACGTAGCGCCAGCTGTCTTGGACTGGCCCTCTCCGCTGAAGGCGCGCTGGAAGTCGCGCGACGGGCACGTGGTACCCCACGTATTGCTAATCGCCTGCTGCGGCGGGTGCGTGATTTTGCCGAGGTCAGAGCCGGCGGCGAACTCAGTGGCGAGGTGGCGTCGCGGGCGCTGGATATGCTGAATGTCGATACCGAAGGTTTTGACTATATGGACCGCAAGCTGCTGCTGGCGATCATCGACAAGTTCAGCGGTGGACCGGTGGGACTGGATAACCTGGCAGCGGCCATCGGCGAAGAACGGGAAACCATCGAAGACGTGCTGGAACCTTATCTGATTCAGCAAGGTTTTATTCAGCGTACCCCCCGTGGCCGCATGGCAACACAGCATGCCTACCGCCATTTTGGCCTTAACCGGGACGAATAGCCCATCCGGTTAGCTGTGGCCGATATTACCCGAATATGCGGTTAGTCTTTTTCTCCGGTGGGTTTCAGCCCGCAGCTGAGGGTATTCCCTGCCTTCGCAGGCTGATAATGATATACTGCAAACTTATTTCTTTTCCGGCACGGCACGGCTGAGGAAAAACCGCAATCCTGATCTGGCTATACTTTATTATCCATCGGTTAATATGCAACCAGGGCGCACTGGCCCTCCGCCAGCGTTTTCTGCTGAGCCGCTGGTCTGACTTATAGCGCTGGCTCGTTGTTACGGTCGCAGGAAGGATGCTGCCACTGCGCGTATCAATCGCTGTCTGGTTGTAGCGTTCTGGGCAGTATAGCCAGTGCGGTTACTCATCCTGTCAGCGCCAGGCTGCCTGTTATCCTTGCCGGCAGAACTAAGGAGAATATTTATGCAATACCCGGTTGACCTTCATATGCATACCGTCGCCAGTACCCATGCCTACAGCACGCTGCGTGACTATGTTTTACAGGCGCAGCAGGTAGGCATCAGGCTGCTGGCAATCACTGATCATGGCCCGGATATGGCCGATGCCCCCCATTACTGGCATTTTGTTAATATGCGCGTCTGGCCCCGACTGGTGGACGGTGTCGGTATACTGCGTGGCATTGAAGCGAATATTAAAAACCGGCAAGGCGAAATTGATTGCAGCGGGCCGATGATGGATGCGATGGATATCATCATTGCCGGCTTTCATGAGCCGGTGTTGCCACCGCAGGATAAGCAGGCCAATACCGAGGCGATGATTGCCGCAATGGCCAGCGGTAAAGTGCATATTATCAGCCATCCGGGCAACCCCAAATATCCGGTAGACATTCCGGCTATTGCCGGGGCAGCCGCGCGTTATAATGTGGCGCTTGAACTGAACAACTCTTCATTTACGACCTCTCGCAGTGGAAGCGAACCCAATTGCCGGCAGATTGTTGCGGCAGTGAAACAAGCCGGTGGCTGGCTGGCACTCGGCTCGGACTCACATACTGCATTTACGCTCGGTGAGTTCGGACACTGTAAGCGCATAATGAATGAAGTGGCGTTCCCGCAGGAGCGCGTGTTAAATGTTTCGCCGCAGCGTCTGCTGTCGTTTTTAACGCAGCGAACCGGCAGGACTATTCCTGAATTTGCTGAACTGATCGCCTAACGGACATCGCCCTATGAATGAATTTTCCATTATCTGCCGTGTTCTCGGCTCGTTATTTAACCGTCAGCCGCAGGACCCGCTGCTGGTGCCGCTGTTTACCCTGCTGCAGGACGGTAAGCTGGCGCAGAGCTGGCCGCTTGAACAGGACGATTTACTGACCCGTCTGCAACAAAGTTGCGATCCGCAGGCGCTGGCGACAGATTATAATGCTTTGTTTGTTGGCGAGGATTGCCGGGTGCCGCCTTATGGTTCCCGCTGGCAAAACGGACCGCAGGAGGCGGCAGTGCGCCAGTTTCTGCAGGCTCAGGGAATGCCGCTGAGTGAGGCTCCTGCCGATCATATAGGACAGATATTGCTGGCGGCCTCCTGGCTGGAAGACCAGGATGAAACGGCTGACGCAAACGCCCAGAAAACCCTGTTTGATGATTATCTGATGCCGTGGTGCGGCGCGTTTCTTGGCAAGATGGAAGCGCATGCGACAACGCCGTTTTATCGTACCCTGGCAGCCTTAACCCGTGATGCGGTGCAGGCGATGCGTGAAGAACTGGCAGAGCAGCCTGATGAGTGAAGCCTGCAGACGGTTGCCACCGCGTTAAGCGGTGGCATCAGGCCGGTTATTTTGTCTGTGTCAGCGCCGGAATGTCCGAAACATTATTACAGGTCATGCCCTGGGGACACCAGCTGTCCAGCAGCTTAAGCGTCACACCATTGGTCCAGCCAAAACCATCCTGTAATGAATATTCCCCGCCAGCACCGTCCCCCATGTTATCGCCTTCCACCACATACTTTTCAACCAGCCGGTGTTCTTTATCATAGGTTTTTTGTACGTTAGTCAGAAAGCGTATGCCTATTTCACGCGCCAGCGTCTGCTTACCATAATAATTCAGGCCAGTTACCGCGACCCACTGCAGCGGCGCCCAGCCATTAGGCGCATCCCACTGCTGACCGTTATTGACGGTGCTGGTTACCAGACCGCCGGGTTTGACCAGCTGCTGTTGCACGGCGGTTGCCGTACGGTCGGCCTGCTGCTGGCTGGCTATCTGCAGATAGAGCGGAAACAGTGCCGCCGCGGTAAGGGGGGGATGGATAGCTTGTTTTTGCCAGTCATAATCAACATACCAGCCCTGTTTGTCATCCCATAGCAGGTGGTTAATCGCCTGCTGACGCGCCTGCGCCAGCTTTTGATATTGGCTGGCCGCGGTGTCGTCATGATTTAATCTGCTGGCTTTTGCCAGCGTCAGTTCCAGATGATAGAGCAGTGAATTCAGATCCACCGGCAGTAGCGAGGTGGTACGTATGGAGGCCAGATTGTCAGGCGAGGCCAGCCAGCGTGAGCTGAAATCCCAGCCGGAGGCCGCGCCAGCACGCAGGTCGCGCCATACCTGCTGTTTTGGCCGCGACGACGCATTGCGTGCCGTTTGCTGGTCATCCAGCCAGGATTCAGTGCGCGGTACGTCACGCTCGTCCCAGTAACGGTTTAGCGTAGTACCATCCGGCAGCCTGACGGCGCGTAAACCGGCTTCACCCGCTTTAAGTTTGTCTGCGCCGGCCATCCAGTAACTGTATTCTTTACGCAGCTGAGGCAGGTAATGACGATAAACATCGTCACCGTTATGACTGGCCAGCAAATCAATCATCATACTGAAGAAAGGGGGCTGAGAACGGCTCAGGTAGTAGCTGCGGTTACCGTTTGGAATGTGGCCGTAACGATCCAGCTGGGAGGCGAAATTATCCACCATGTTCTGTACGCTTTCCCAGTGACCGCCTTCCGCCAGACCGAGCATAGTAAAATAGCTGTCCCAGTAATAGACTTCGCGAAAGCGACCGCCGGGCACCACATAAGGTTTTGCTAGCGGCAGCAGCGAGTCCCAGCGTTCAGTTTTTTCAGTATGACGGGTTAGTACTGGCCACAGACCGTCAATATGCGCCCGCAGACTCTGGCCGGCCGGTGAGACATAATCTGTGTTGCTGGCGGGCAGGGTAAAATTAAGTTCAATAAAATGGCGGAGATCGAAATTGCGCTGATGTTTCTGCATCTGCCAGTCGGCAAGAATGGTATTGGGATCGGAAACAGGGATTGCATCGGCAAAGGTTTTCTGGTCGGCAAAAAGTCTGGCCGATTGTACTGCCGTATAAAGGGGGCCAAAACGTACATCGGGTGGCTGAGTGCTCTCATCAAGTAAACGCGCCGGGTCATCAGCCAGCGCAGGCAGATGAAAAAGAATCAGTATGGCTGACAGCATCCAGGGGCGGATTGGGGTTGAGGTGCGCCGGCTGCCAGCGACAGATTTATGCATAGTTGTCACTCCTTGTTATCTTTGACTCAGCACTAACTCACTGAGCATCAAACGACTTTAGCCGAAGCTGACAATTTTTCCCGTTTTTTAACCGCAGAGTGTGAAGCGGGTATTCGTCGCTACGTTTGTCAGCGTGGATCAATGCCGCTAGCAAAGACGGCCGCGCGTTGCTGACACAGGTGCCCAAACGCTTGTGCGGCGGCGGTTTGCCTGCCCTGACTACGCTGAATGAAAAGTGCACTACGTTGCAGGCAGGCCTGACGCAGCGCCAGCGCCCGGAGTCCTGACGCTGCATGGGCAACCGGTGCCGGTAACAGCGTGACCAGCTGACTATGGCGGACAATTTCGCACACTGCTCCCGGCGAGCTGGCTTCCATTATGATGTCAGGGCTTATCTGATGCTGCTGCAGAAAAGCATCAATCTGGCTGCGTGTCGCAAAATTTTTCGTCAGTAATATCAGGCGCTGAGCGCCGAGTTGCTGTAATGACAGGGTGCGTTGTGTGGCGAGCGGATGTTGCTGACTAACCACAACGGCCAGGGTTTCATCAAATAATTTCAGTGAGCTAAGGCCGGCAGACCGCACGCTATCATAGGCCAGCCCGCAATCGGCTTCATCGGCCAGCAGGGCCTGTTCAATATGTTCCTGCGACAATTCATTTAACTGCAGGTTAATTCCCGGATAGCGGGCAGAAAATTCTGCCAGCAGCGGGCCCATTAGCCATGCACTAAAGGTGGGTGTTAGTGCAATGCGCAGCTGGCCGCGGCTTAAATCTTTGACGTCATGAATCGCCTGACGGCCGGATTCCAGTTGTTGCAGTGCCTGGCGGGCATAGTGCAGATAGACCACGCCGGCATCCGTCAGTCGGGTCAGGCGTCCGCTGCGCGAAAACAGGGGGGCGCCGAGATGGGTTTCCAGCAATTTGATTTGTTGTGATAACGCCGGCTGTGAAACAAACAGTGCTTCGGCGGCACGGGTAAAGCTACCGTATTCGGCGACGGCAATAAAATAGTGAAGATGACGCAGTGACATCAGATTATCCATAAGAATAAATTATAACTTCGATTATTATTCAGTCTTTTAACTTATAGTAAAAATCTCACATACTGAACAGACGTTATTGCGGCACGGTAATCTGACAGTAAAAGTGAGGTGAGTATGGACTTAATTAAACAAACCATCGGGCTGGCGATGCAAAATGTTGAAGAGGGTGGCCGACCGTTTGCCACCGTGATTGCGCGAAACGGTGAGATTATCGCGCAAAGTCCAAACCAGGTGGCACAAACCCAGGACCCGACTGCCCACGCAGAGATTCTGGCGATACGCCAGGCCTGTAAAAAACTCGGGCGTGAAAGCCTGCACGACTGTGAAATTTATATCCTTGCCAGCCCCTGTCCGATGTGTCTTGGCGCGCTTTATTACTGCAGTCCGAAGCAGGTTATCTACCTCACTACCCGCGAAGAGTATGCGCCATACTACCGGGACGACCGCCACTATTTTGAGCTGGAGACCTTTTATGATGAGTTTGCCCGGCCAATCAGTGAGCGGCGCTTGCCGATGGTGCATGCTGGCCATCATGATGCGCTTAAAGTGTATCAGCGCTGGCAGCGGTTAAATCCCCGCTGAACGCGGGGAACCGGGGGTTACAGTGCTTTGATCACCTGCACGACACGGAATGTCTGAAACACTAATTCCATGTTTTCACTGAAGGTGCCTTCACGGCTGAAAAAAGCCCGGTGAGCAGCGCGCCAGCCTGCCAGCGACAGGTCACCTTCGCCCTCCATCGCTGCCAGCGTATCGGACATATCTTCAAAACGGATCAGGCCAAGAGATTGTATGCGGATAACGCATACCGGCTGCTGCTGGCTGTCGACAATGATGTGGTAACTGCCGACTTTCACCTACTGAGGAATGTCCCGCTGATAGGATGCCAGTGAACAGCAGGTTGCCGTTTTCACGCCACGTACTACCCGCGCCGCCAGTGAGTCGGCCAGTTCAGGTGAATCACCAAATGCCCAGTGCGGGGCATTGTGGTAACACTGTTTCAGTTGTTCAACGGTTTGGGTCATCAAAATGGCCTGTTAATTAATAGAAAGGTTATTTCACGCAGGCAGCGCATTGATTATTGATCTGCTGAAAGAAATCATTGCCTTTGTCATCCACCAGCACAAACGCCGGAAAGTTTTCCACCTCGATTTTCCAGATTGCTTCCATCCCCAGTTCGGCATACTCCAGGCATTTAAGCTTTCTGATACTCTGTTGTGCCAGCACCGCAGCCGGTCCGCCAATGCTACCCAGGTAGACGCCACCGTGTTTATGACAGGCATCGGTAACCTGCTGACTGCGGTTGCCTTTTGCCAGCATGATCATGCTGCCACCGTGAGATTGTAACAGATCGACATAAGAATCCATGCGCCCGGCGGTTGTTGGCCCAAGGGAACCGGAAGCATAACCTGACGGGTTTTTTGCCGGACCGGCGTAATAGACCGGGTGATCTTTAATATACTGCGGCAGACCCTCGCCGTGAGTGATCCTTTCCTGCAGTCTGGCATGGGCAATATCCCGTGCAACAATAATGGTGCCGTTGAGCGACAGACGGGTCGAGACCGGACAGGTAGTTAGCTGTGCCAGAATGTCTTTCATCGGCCGGTTAAGATCGACCTGTACCACATCGCCTTCGCCCTGCTGACGCAGTCGGGCGGGAATATAGCGGCCGGGATGGGATTCCAGCTTCTCAATCCAGATACCTTCGCGGTTAATTTTGGCTTTAATGTTACGGTCTGCTGAGCAGGAAACCCCCATGCCAACCGGGCAGGATGCGCCGTGACGCGGCAGGCGAATCACCCGTATATCGTGGGCAAAATATTTACCGCCAAACTGTGCCCCCAGACCAAGCTGCTGCGCGGCTTCCAGCAGTGCCTGTTCCAGCGCCGTATCGCGAAAAGCCTGCCCATGCTCGTTCCCTTGCGTTGGCAAGCCATCATAGTAGTGCGCCGACGCCAGCTTTACCGTTTTTAACGTACTTTCAGCCGAGGTGCCGCCAATAACAAAAGCGATGTGGTAAGGCGGGCAGGCAGCGGTGCCAAGCGTACGCATTTTATCAATCAGATAATTTTTTAATTTTTCGGGGGCCAGCAGCGCTTTGGTTTCCTGATAAAGGTAGGTTTTATTGGCGGAACCGCCGCCTTTGGCGATACAGAGAAAGTGATATTCATCGCCGTCGACGCTGTACAGGTCAATTTGTGCCGGCAGGTTGGTGCCGGTATTTACCTCGTTGTACATGTCCAGCGGCGCATTCTGCGAATAGCGCAGGTTATCTTCGGTATAAGTCTGATAAACGCCACGGGCAAGGGCTGCAGCATCACCGCCTCCGGTCCAGACCCGTTGACCTTTTTTCGCGGTGATAATGGCAGTGCCGGTATCCTGACAGGTTGGCAGGACACCTTTTGCGGCAATTTCCGCGTTGCGTAAAAATTGCAGGGCCACATAACGATCGTTTTCACTGGCCTGTGGGTCATCAAGAATGGCGGCTACCTGCTGTTGATGCGCCGGACGCAGCATAAAAGAGGCATCGTGAAAGGCTTGTTTTGCCAGCAGGGTCAGCGCCTGCGGATCAACCCTGAGTACCTGTTCGCCAGCAAATTCATCAAGTGAAACGTAGTCGCGGGTCAGCAGATAATATTCGGTGTTATCGTCAGCCAGCGGAAAAGGTGGCTGGTAATGAAAGGGCTTGTTCGACATGTTAACTCACTTAATTACCTGACAGACGGCCAACGGGTGCTGACCAGACAACGGCACAGGTAATGGCTATTTGTTATTATTGCGCCAGCCGGTTACCAGGCTGGCGCGCAAGTCTGACTGCGGGTGAAAGGCGATAAACGCCTTGCCAGAGGCATCAGAACATCATGACCATCCACGGATAGGCAATGACCATCAGCGCCACCAGGAAAATGGCGCCGAAGATGGTACCCAACCGCCAGTAATCTTTGGTCGGCAGGTAACCACTGCCGTAGTAAATCGGGCTGGGGCCGGTGCCGTACGGGGTGATAATACCCATCACGCCCAGAGAGGTCACCATCATCAGGCAAAACACCGGCATATTAATACCCGGTATTGAGGCGGCGATAGTCAGCATTGCGGGCAGCAGCGCGGTAGTATGGGCGGTGGTGCTGGCAAACAGATAGTGCAGCAGGTAAAAGGCAACCAGCAGCATTACTGCAGAAACCTGCGGGTCAATGCCGTGTAACAGCTGACCACCTTCCTTACCCAGCCAGGTGATAAAGCCGACCCGCGCCAGACCATCTGCCAGTGCGACCAGCGTGGCGAACCAGGCGAAGGTATTCCAGGCGGCTTTATTGCTGGTAATATCATTCCAGTTGAGGACGCCGGTCCACAGCATCAGAACAATCACCAGCAGGGCTGCCATTGCCGGTTCAATCCACGCGGTGGCAAAAATCCACATTAGCAGCGCGCAGATAACAAACACCAGCAGCAGAATTTCATTGCGTGAGAGTTTGCCCAGCTTTTCCAGTTCCCGGCTTGCCCAGCGCGGCACTTCATCATTGATCTTGACTTCCGGTGGATAGAACCAGTATGCCAGCAGCGGCATGGTCAGGATAAGAAGTACCCCGAGCGGCAGAAAAGCCAGAAACCAGGTACCCCAGGAAATGGTATAACCGATAACGCTTTTCACCAGCGCCAGTGCCAGCAGATTTGGTGCCAGTGCGGAAAGAAACATCGAACTGGTAATACAGGCGGCGGTGATAGCCACCCACATCAGATACGATCCAATACGACGGGCGCTGGGATCGTTAGGTTTTGAATCGTACAGCGGGGGCAGGTTGGCAATAATGGGATAGATAGTACCGCCGCTGCGTGCGGTATTTGACGGCGTAAAGGGAGCCAGCAGCAGGTCGGCAAAGGTAATCGCGTAACCGAGTGTCAGGCTGCGGCGGCCAAGATATTTAACCAGAATCAGCGCCAGACGGCGGCCGAATTGGGTTTTATCGTAGCCTGCAGCAAACATAAAGGCACCGAAAATCAGCCAGACGGTGGAGTTGCCGAAACCGCTAACTGCCCATTTAAACGCTTGTGTGGCCGGATTAAACTTTGGCGTTGCCAGTTCAGCCGGACTAAATAGCAGCCACTGGCTGAACAGCGCAATCACTACCACGCCGGTCAGACCAATTACCGCACCGGGCAACGGTTCGAAAATTAATCCGACGATGACGCCGACAAAAATAGCAAAAAAGTGCCAGCTGTAGGGTTCTAATCCGCCAGGGACCGGAACCAGCAACAGCAGAACGGCAACGATTACCGGCAGGAACAGCATAATCAGCCGATTTTTTTTACCCGGAGCGGCCGCAGAAGCCGCTGCCGGTGTAGAGGATGTTGAGAGTGGTTTCATAGTATTGGTCTGCCTGTTAGGAAGAATGCGTTACACGCCCCGGTATTGCACGTTAACTTTTTTAGTTGTTACATCACTTTTTTTCAACTTTAGAACCGCGACATCGATAAGTCTTGTTTATTTAACAGGAAAGTTCTGAGCTAAAATAATAATGCCACCGATGGAAGGCTGATGCGATGGCTTCAATGGCTGCATTTGATCTGGATCAATAAAATTAGTCAGATAAAATTTGTTTTTTTTATTATTATGACATTCAGATGTAATGGTCAGCTGGTAAGGATTTTCCTAAGTAATTGAAATGGCCGTCTCTGTCAGGGGGGATGCCGATGGATAATTCATAACTTAATGATATATAATAATTTTTGTTTATTAAAACGGCTGTTGCTTTTTTATAACATATGAATAACAATTATGATGAGTGAAAGTAAATTACATAATAAATAAATAACCTGATTTCGAGAAAACTTATATAAGTAAAGTTATCGGTTAAGTAATTAAGGAAATGGTTATATTAATATCAATCATTCCGACTACATAATTAATTAGAAATATATTTGTCTGATAACGATTTTTAAAAAATTTATATTTTCTGGAGTTACTGACAATGAGTAAAATTACGCCGATTCTGGAACCGCTCACCCTGCCTGAAGGGGCCGTGCTGAAAAATCGTCTGGTGATGGCACCGATGACCACCTGTACCGGCTTTTATGATGGCACCGTTACCAGTGAGCTGGTGGAGTACTACCGCGTGCGCGCAGGCAGTATTGGTACGGTAATTGTGGAATGCTGCTATATCGACAATAAAGGGCCTGCTTTTCCCGGCGCCATTGCCATCGACAGCGATAACAAAATACCGGGTCTGGCAAAAATTGCTGACGCTATTAAATCCAGAGGATCAAAGGCAATACTGCAAATTTATCATGGTGGGCGCATGGTGGAGCCGGCCCTGATTGGTGGTAAAACCCCGGTGGCACCCAGCGCCATTGCTGCGCCGCGTGAAGGAGCAACTACGCCGCAGGCGCTGAGTGCGGAAGACGTTGATGTGATGATCACTAAATTTGGTGATGCGGTTAACCGTGCCATTAAAGCCGGCTTTGATGGCGTTGAGATCCACGGAGCCAATACCTACCTGATTCAACAGTTTTACTCGCCAAATTCCAATCAGCGTGACGATAAATGGGGAGGAAGCCGGGAAAACCGCGCCCGTTTTCCGCTGGCGGTGCTGGAAATTACGCACCAGATGGCCGACCGCTTTGCCCATGACTCCTTTATTATTGGCTATCGCTTCTCTCCCGAAGAGATTGAAGTACCGGGTATCCGTTTTGAGGATACCCTTTATCTGTTAGAGAAGCTGGCGGCGCGTGGGCTTGATTATGTGCACTTTTCTGTCGGGGCATTATTGCGTCCGTCAATTGTTGATACCCAGGACCCGACGCCGCTGATTGACAAATATATTGCGCAGCGCTCACCGGCACTGGCAAAAGTGCCGGTGATTGGTGTCGGCGGAGTGGTTAACAAAGCTGACGTTGAACTGGCCTTGCAGCATGGTTATGACCTGGTGGCTATTGGTAAGGCGTGTATTGCCTATCCGGACTGGGCCGATCGCATTCTCAACAATGAGCAGCTTGAACTGTTTATTGACAGTACCCGTCGTGAAGCGTTAACCATCCCCGAACCGTTATGGCGCTTCTCGCTGGTGGACGCCATGATTCGCGATATGAGTAGCAGCGGTCGTAAATATAAGGCAGGGGTATTCCAGGAAAAAGTTGAAGCGGAAGCGCTAAAACTGAAAATCAATGTGACGCTGGATACCGACCGTATTACTGATATTTCTCTGGTACCTGACGATAGTCTTGATGTTGATTTTACCGCGACGTTTGAAAGCCTGCGTGCCCGTATGCTGGTTGCTAACAGTCCGCACGTTGATGCCATTACCGGTGCCACCACCCAGAGTGAAGCGCTGAAAAAAGCCGTTTCACGTGCGCTGGCAACGTCCAGTAAAGAGCATGTGATTGACGAAGGGGGCAATCCCAATGCACCGGTGGTTTACGATGTTGTGGTGGTGGGCAGCGGGGGCGCTGGGCTGGCGGCGGCGATTCAGGCCTGTGATGATGGTGCCCGCGTGGCAGTCATCGAAAAAATGCCCACTATTGGCGGTAATACCATTAAAGCATCGGTAGGAATGAACGCGGCAGAAACCCGTTTTCAGGCGCTAAAAGGGATTAAAGACAGCAAATCCCTGTTTTATGATGAAACCCTTAAAGGCGGTAAATTTAAAAATAATCCGGTGCTGTTAAAAGCGTTCGTCGAACAGGCACCGGAGGCGATAGAGTGGCTGGCCAGCCACGGTATTGAGCTGAATGATATCACTATTACCGGGGGAATGAGCATCGATCGTACCCATCGCCCGGCCGATCGCTCTGCGGTCGGCGGTTTTCTGATAAGCGGCCTGGTGAAAAATCTCAATAGCCGTAACATCGAAGTACTACTGGAAACCTCAGTGGCAGATATTTTGTTTGAAAATGGCGCGGTCAGCGGGGTGAAAGTGGTGGATGAATACAATGACACGCGTATTCTGCACGCCCGGAGTGTGATTGTGGCCACCGGCGGTTTCAGTGCTAACCGCGAAATGGTAGTGAAGTATCGTCCGGAACTGGATGGCTTTGTCACTACCAATCATAAAGGCGCTACCGGTAGCGGCATCGCTATGTTGCAGAAAATCGGTGCTGGCACCGTTGATATGAGCGAAATCCAGATCCATCCGACGGTAGAACAGACCACTTCCTATCTGATTTCAGAGTCAATTCGTGGCGGTGGCGCTATTCTTGTCAGCCAGGCAGGGCAACGTTTCTTCAATGAAATGGAGACGCGCGATAAAGTGTCGGCACAAATTATTGCCTTACCGGAAAAAAGCGCCTGGATTATTTTTGATGAACAAATCCGGCAGAATAACAAAGCGGCGGATGAGTATATTGGACGCGGTTTTGTTATCAGTGCGGCCGATCCGGCCGCACTGGCAGCAAAAATCAATATGGATGCGGCGGCACTGGAAAACACCCTGGCGCGCTTTAATCAGTGTGTTGAACAGCAAAATGACCCCGATTTTGGTCGTAAAACGGCGTTACGACAGCCGTTAAACCAGGGGCCTTATTACGCTATTCGCATTGCTCCCGGCGTACATCACACAATGGGTGGCGTAACGATTAACGTTGAGACCTCGGTGCTGGATAGTCAGAAACAGGTGATCCCCGGTGCCTGGGCCGCGGGTGAAGTGGTTGGGGGCATTCACGGCGCAAACCGTATTGGCGGTAATGCCGTCGCGGATATCATCATTTTTGGTATTAAAGCCGGGCATAACGCGGCTGCCTACGCGCTGGCTGCTGCCGGGAGCGCCGTGCGTACGCAGCACTGAGCAATGCATCAACTGCAGGTGACGGATGGCTGAAACGGCGGGTGCCTATCATTACTCAACGGTGTTGCTGGGATCGCCGATAGCGCTGAAGCTGTTTCAGCCAG
The DNA here is from genome assembly GCF_002752165.1 of Erwinia sp. OLFS4. Taxonomy (GTDB): domain Bacteria; phylum Pseudomonadota; class Gammaproteobacteria; order Enterobacterales; family Enterobacteriaceae; genus Izhakiella. Next base: position 14,603 of record NZ_MOMB01000006.1, on the reverse strand, counting down.
ATGAGGCGCTGGCCAGGCGGGTATTTCAGCTGATAAAGCAGCTGGAAAACCTGCTTACCGTTAACCGCAGTCCGTCGCAGATCATGGCGATTAATCAGGCGGCCGGCCGCGCTGCGGTTAGCGTCAGCCGGCCGGTTTATCAGCTGATTAAGCTGGCCCATCAGGTCAGTCTGACTCCCGGTGGATGCTTTAATTTTGCCATTGGTCCGCTGGTTAAATGCTGGAAGATCGGTTTTCAGGGCAACAGCGTTCCGGCGGCCCACGAGATTGCCCGGCTGTTACGGTTAACCGATCCGCGAGACATCGAGCTGGATGACGCCGCACAGTCGGTATTTTTGCGCCAGCCTGGCATGGAAATCGACCTTGGTGCCATTGCCAAGGGCTGGATTGCCGATCGGGTACAGGAGTATCTGCGTCAACAGGGGGTAGCTGAAGCGCTGATTAATCTCGGCGGCAACGTGCAGACTCTCGGTGTGCCTGCTACAACCGGCCACGCGCACTGGTGTGTTGGTTTGCAAACCCCTTTTGCCGGGCGCGATGCCTTACTGGGGACTATCGGGGTCCGCGAGATGTCGGTAGTTACCTCCGGGGTATACGAACGTTTTTTTACTTTCGACGGGCGTGATTATCATCATATCCTTGATCCGCTAACCGGCTATCCGCTGGATAATGAATTACTGAGCGTTACCGTTATTTCCCGACATTCAGTGGACGGTGATATTTTCACCACCTTGCTGTATGGCCTTGGCAGCACGCAGGGCTGCCAGCTATTGCAGGCATACCCCGATATTGACGCTATTTTTGTGACCCGCGATCAGCGGATTATTTGCAGTTCTCAGCGGCTGTTTAATTTTGTACTGACCGACCCGCGCTACCGGCTGGAATTTTTTTAGTGGCAATACTGTTTTAGCAATATGTGAAATTCTGGTTGTAAACGGTAGCGGTAGACCGGCCGGCCGGTCACGCCATAATGGATACTGGTAAACAGGATGTTATTTTGTGCCAGCCAGATCAGATATTTGCGGCACGACACGCGCGAAATGCCAACTTCACTGGCCAGCTCATCGGTAGAAAATTCACAGGCAGGATGGGCATCAATCCACTGGCAAAGCGTGCGCAGAGTTTGTACTGTCAGCCCTTTAGGCAGTCGGCGCGGGTCACTGGTTGCCGCTACTGTGCCATGCAGTAATCGATCGACTTCGGTTTGCTGGTAATAGGGCTGGTTATCAATCAGATTCTTTTTTTGTCGCCAGTTAAGCAGCGCCTCTTCAAAGCGTGGAAACTGGAACGGTTTAATCAGATAGTCGGCCACGCCGTAGTGCATGGCGGTTTTAATTGCCTGTGCATCAGCGGCGGAAGAGATAATTATGACATCAATGGCGTGGCTGGCGCGGCGAATTTCCGGCAGCAGATCCAGTCCGTTCTCCTGATGCAGGTAAATATCCAGCAGTACCAGATCGACTATGCATGGGGCTTGCAGCCATTGCCTGGCTTGCTGCAGGGTCGAAGCCACGCCACAGCAGGTGAAGCCGGAGATTTGTGTAATGTAGCAGCGGTTCAGCTCCGCAACCATCGCATCATCGTCAACCACTAATACGTGACTCATGCCGTTGTATCGCCTCCGTTCCAGGGCAGTTTCACTAAGAATTGGGTAAATATACCGGGTTCTGACTCGACGCTCACTGTCCCTCCGAGGCTTTCTGTCTGCTGGCGTACTAACCAGAGGCCAACGCCCCTGTTATCGCCTTTTGAAGAGAAACCGCGTTGAAATATGCGGGTCAGATTTTCGGCACTGATACCCGGCCCGTCATCGCTGACTTCACAGGCCAGCCAGCCATTCTGGTAGTGTAATAACAGATGAATTTCTCCGTCGTGCTGGTGTTCCAGTGCTTCCAGCGCATTCTCGATCAGGTTGCCGAGCACGGTAATCAGGGTACTGGTTTGTCGCTCATCGGCCCCGTCCGGTAACCCGCTGGCATCACTCAGGATCAGGCGCTGCCCCTGCTCGTGAGCACGACTCATTTTACTCAGGATAAAACCGGCAATGACCGCTGGCTTAATTTTACCAAGCAAGGCGCCGATTTCGCTCTGGTAATTGCTGGCGGTTGTCATTACATACTGTTCAAGCTGCGCGTAATTTTTCATATGCAACAGGCCAAGAATCACATGCAGCTTGTTCATAAATTCGTGGGCGCGTTCGCGTAAGGCATCAATATAGTTAACCATGCCGCTGAGGCGCTGCATCAGTTCGCTGACTTCCGTTTTGTCCCTGAAGGTACAGATGGCGCCGATAGGCTGGTCTTTACTACGAACCGGCAGGGTATTGGCTAACAGTACGCGTCCGTTAAAGGCAATTTCCCTATCGCGTAACGCTTCACCACTGGCCAGCACGTTATGCAGGCTGGCAATCAGCGGTGACGGGCCATCCGGCGGTGTACCATCCTGGTTATCCTGTGGCTGAAGCAGCTGGTGGGCGGCATGGTTGATCAGCGTGATCTGACCGTGCTGATCAACGGCAATCACCCCTTCTTTCATTGATTGCAACATGGCCTGACGCTGTTCGAACAGGCTGGATATTTCATAGGGCTCAAGGCCAAACAGAATGTTTTTGAGCCAGCGCACCAGAAACAGGATGCCAAGGGCGCCCACCAGTATGCCAAATAAGATAGTGCCGGCAATACGCCAGCGACTCTGGCTGACCAGTCCCGCCAGCTGGGTTAATGAGATACCAACGGCTACCACACCTATCTGCTGATGGTGTGCATTATAAACAGGGGTAAAAACCCGCAGCGCCCGGTCAAGAACACCCTGGTTAATCGAAATATTTTCCTGTCCCGCCAGCGCCGGATTTAAATCGTCGCCAATAAAATGCTGGCCAATGAGCTGCGGATTTGGATGAGAGTAACGCATGCCCTGCATATTGGTGATAACCACAAAAAGCAGATTATTGTGTTGCTGTACCGCGCGGGCAATTGATTGAATATGACTCTGCTGCGGTGACTGGCTGAGCGCCTGCTGTATTTCAGGTTGTAGCGCCAGGGTACGCGCCACGGCCAGCGCTTTATCCTGTACCGCGTTGCGGGTAATGTTACCTGCCTGCCAGAAGTCCAGCAGATGGGCACTGAACAATACGCACACGATCACACTACTGACCATCAGCGTGACGGTGGTACTTAATTTCAGCGGACGTTTAGCCATGGCGGACATTGATTGTGATTGTCTCATCAGCGTTCTCTGTTGGCACAGTCAGCAAAAACAGGCGGCTCAGCGGATGGTTAATTCCTGCCGACGCGGTGCTAACAAGCGGCTGGCATCCGGTTATACCGGACGATGTGCCGCTTTTACTGCCTGATTTCTTACTTGTCTGAATTTGCTATCAGCATATCAGGCCGGTCAGCAGGTAATCCAGCTGGCCTTCAGTGCGGTTTCAATCGTGTTGCCGGAGCCGGTTGCTGCTGACAGGGATAGTCAGAATTGTCTGTGTATTTTATAGCAGGCTAACAATAGCACTTTATGCAAAAACCTCCCTGCCTGAAATTTGATTTCCTTAGTTGTACATCTATATTTTAATTGTATAACTTTGCACGCACAATCGCCTGCACCTGACACTGAAGGGGTAACATGATGCGCCAGAACGGCTATAACCTGAGTACCGCAGAGGCTATTGCCCGCTATTTCAGCAAAGCCAGTTTGCCATCACAGCAGGAAACGCTGGGGCAGATTGTGGTTGAAATTCTGCGTGATGGGCGAAATCTTAACCGGAAATCGATTTGTACTAAACTGTTGCGCCGCCTGGAACTGGCCGGCGGGCCGGAAGAAGAGGGACACTATCATGCGCTTATCGGTTTGTTGTTTGATCGCCAGCGCTGAATGAGCGCGATATGACGCCTTGCGTGGTGTCAAGGGCTGCACGCCTGACGATAACGTTGCCAGCAGGTTAACCGGAGTGTGTGTCACAGGCTATTTATCCAGCCAGCAGTACCCGGATTGATCAGCTTTAGCGGCAATGAGAGAGGGGGTTATGTACAGAAGTGAAGATGAAAAACAGATTGATAGACTGATTGGAGAAGCGGTAATGACGCTGCTGACGTCCGGCGGGCCGGTTGATAGCAAGGTGCTGATCGACCAGCTCAGCCAGATGGCGCTGGCAGCGTCTTCTCCCAGGCAGCGTGCGCTGCTCCAGCGCGCCCTTCGCGAAGTGAATGAGAGCATTGAAACATATCGCCAGCATGCAGAACGCCTGCCAGATGCCCGTTCATTGTTTGATCACCACAGCAGCGCCGCACGGAAACACTGACGGATCGGATGGTTCAATACCCTTAACCGGCGTGGCGACTGTCTGCCGGCGGCTATAACGCTGGCCGGGTAACCATCGTGATGCTTGCCGGCATGCCTTTTCCGCAGCATTGGCTTTTCTGTTGCTGGCCGCAGATGCCAGTATCCCTTCGTAGCCGTTGGCATAAGCAATTTTCATCGCTCTCCCGCTGCACTTTATAGCCCAAAGCACGGATTGTTCTGCGTGGGCGTCTGCAGCGGTGACGTCCGCTGAACAGATGTCATGTCAGTGGCCTTTTATGTTCAAATGAACAAAAGGAATACATTTTATAGCTGGCAGACTGCGCGCATAAAGTTGTTACTGATCACAGTTATATTACTAAATAGTGCAAAAAGTAACTATTAAGACAAAGTGTGAGAGCGATCACTTCCATCCGGCGCGGCGTAAGAATATACATATGTTCGCATATTGCACAAATGTATGAGGAGCCGGTGATGGATAATACTGTTGCAAAAACTGACGTAGTCTCCGCCAGAATGACGACTGTCCGCTGGCGGATGTTTATATTACTGCTGTTTGTCGGGGCGCTGAGTTATATCGACAGGATCTCATTATCTATCGGTATGCCGCTGATTGTGGAGGAATTTAATATCTCTCCCAATATGCAGGGTATTCTGCTCAGCGCCTTTTTCTGGACCTATGCATTTTTTCAGATCCCCGGTGGCTGGCTGGTTGATAAGATTGGCCCGCGCCGCTTGCTGACCTGGGCGGTGACAGCATGGTCACTCTGTCAGCTGCTGACCGGTCTCTCTTTTAATATTACGATGATGCTGCTGGCACGCCTCGGTCTGGGGATGGCAGAGGCGCCACAATATCCTACCGGGGCAAAACTGGCAGCATGCTGGTTACCGGTTAAAGAGCGCGCCAGAGGGGCGGTACTGATGGATTCTTCTTCCACTCTGGGCGCAGCGGTAGGCAGCCTGATTGTGGCCGGACTAATCAGTTTGCTGGGGGGCTGGCGTGAATCCTTTATTGCGGTTGCTATTATTACCGCAGGTGCCGGCTGGATCATCCATAAATATATTCGCGACCGCCCGGAACAGCATCCGCAGGCTAACAAGCAGGAAGTGGACTATATCAATGAAGAAAACAGCAGGGAAGATAGTGACAGTGAAAGCAGCCGCTATAAAGGGCCCGTAAAACGCTTCCTGAAACATCCCACATTCTGGTTTATGGCCATCGGTTTTATGACGGCCAATATGTTGTTTTATGGTTTGCTGACTTTCGGACCGGTGTACCTTTTTCAGGCGCGTGGCCTTGATATAAAAGGTCTCGCTGGCGCATCATTTTTAATATATATCTGTGGTTTTGTCGGTGAAAATGTGGCCGGCTGGATCACCCAAAAACTGCTTGCGCGCGGCATGCGGCAAAATCTGGTGATGCGCTCGCTGTTGGGAATTTCCGCCGCCTTTGCCTCCTGTTCAATTCTGTCTGTCGCCTATGTGCAGAGTGCGGAACTGGCAATTGCACTGCTGGCAGCCACCCTGTTTTTTGGTCGTTTTCTCGGATTGTACTGGTCTTTACCGGGCACGCTGACCATTCGCAGTCAGTCGGGTATTCTTGGCGGAATGATGAATTTTTTCTCTAATGTCGGCGGTATAATTATTCCGCTTATTACTGGCTTTGTTGTCAGCTACACCGGCTCCTATTTTGCTGCGCTTATTTTGTTCTCTGTCTGTGGTTTTATCTACCTGGTATGCAGCCTGCTAATTAATTACGAAACAAAGCTGGAGCTTTCATAAGGATAAACAATGGCTTCATCCACTATCAGTACGCTGTTTAACGCGCTGTTTGACCGTGACCGACGCAGCGCGATTGAGAAATGCGCCAGCATTGCCGATATCCGTTTGCTGGCACATAAAAACGTACCACAGGTGATTTTTGATTTTGTTGACGGTGGGGCCGGGGGAGAAATTACCCTGAGAAATAATCAGGCGGATTTTGAACGCATCAGCCTGCTACCTCAATGTCTGGTGGATGTCTCTGCGCAGGATACCCGTACCCACTATGCCGGACAACGTTATGATTTACCCTTTTATTTCGGTCCTGCCGGTTTGATCAGAGTGGTCGGCAACGGCGGGGAGCTGTCAGCGGTTGCCGCTGCGGGCAGGGCAGGTGTGCCTTATACCATCAGCACCTCGTCATCCTACTCTATTGAAGAAATTGCTGCGGTTGCCAGCGGGCCGCTGTGGTTTCAGCTCTATTTATGGCGTAACCAGCAGGTGGTGAGTAATCTGATTGAGCGTGCCGCAATGGTGGGATGCGAGGCACTGGTGCTGACGGTTGACGTGCCGCTGAATGCCAACCGGCTACGGGATTTACGTAACGGCATGTCAATTCCGCCTAAAGTGTCTGTTAGCACGGCGCTGGATTCTCTCAGACGGCCACGCTGGCTGAAAGATATTTTATCCGGCGAGCCTATCGGTTTTCGCAATTTTATGGGGATTGCCGAGGGTAACAGTGCCCTCAGCCAAAGTGAATTTATCAATAAGGAACTGGCGAACCTGGCTGCCAGCTGGCAGGATCTCCGCCAGCTGAGAGAAAAGTGGCAAAAAAGGATCTATATCAAAGGTATTCTGACTGCCCACGATGCCGAAATGGCGATCGCCTGTGGGGTGGATGGTATTATCGTCAGCAATCACGGCGGGCGACAGCTGGATTCGGTGCCCAGTGCTATTAGCGCGCTGCCGGAGATCGTGCGCGTTGTTAATGGGCGCTGTGATGTGATTCTTGACGGAGGCGTGCGTTCGGGGATTGATGTGGTCAAAGCACTTTGTCTCGGTGCCAGTGCTGTCAGCCTCGCCCGACCGTGGGTGTTTGGCGTCGCGGCAGCCGGGGAGGCAGGGGCCAGTCGGGTGATCGATATCTTAACAATTGAGCTGCGACAAACCCTGGCATTACTTGGTGCGCCGGCGGTTTCTGCGCTCGGCCCGCAACTGGCTCGCTTTCCATCCGGCTGGCTAAGCCAACCGGAGCGCTGACCTGCACTCAGCTGCCTTCGGTGTAATTTACCGTCATAGTCACGGTATCACTGTAGTCACCGGCAGGCTGGTCCGGGGCGTTGGCTAGGGTGGTCGCCTGAAAATTAATGGCTTGCTGTTCGCTGTCACCGGTGAATATTTCTCCCCGCTGCCACGGAATGCCGCTGCTATTGGTTATCTGATAGGGGATAGCTGCGCCACTGCTGGACATCATATGCAGGATACCTTCACTGTCATCGTGTGAACCGGTGAAGCTGATGGTATAGGGAGTACCAAAAGTGCAGCGAACCTGAGCCGTGGCTGGCTGGCTGACGGATTGGCCGGAAAACATCTGTTCGGGCAGGGTAATATCGCCAGGGGCAGTGACCTGGCAGGCGGAGCTGACTTTCAGCTGGAAGGTCAGCGGCTGCTGGACATTGTTAATGGTCATATCAATCAGATCGATGCCAAAGATTTTTTCGCCAGAAAACCTTCCGTTCAGTGCCAGGGTATAGGTTCCCTGGTAGGTACCAGGGGCAATGCCCTGTTGCGTCGGCACCTGAATATGGGCATACAGCCGGTAAGGATGGTCATATTTTTGTCCAACATGTGTCCATAATATTTCTCCTGCACAATCCTCCGGATACTGGCTACAGAACGCTTTATCCTGTTGCGTGGCTTGCTGGCCGTCGTCATTAAGCAGTGCGTCCATAATCTCTTTTTGGGAGCCGTCAGCAGGTAACACGTAGCTGGTCGGGGTGCCAATGGTATTGACGCACAGTCCTGGTTGTGCATGTTGTAACATACCGGCACAGGCGGCGACTTTTAGCTGATAATGTGACGCTTGCGCAGGAGAAGATGGATGGTTGGTGGTGTTGGTCAGTACCAGACTGTTATCGTTATTCGCCGGCGGTGGCGAGACGCTGGTGACCGTCATATTAAAGTACGCCGAGGTATTATAAAGTTCATCTGGCCGGCCAAGACAGTACACATCCAGCGGGACTTCAACGCTGGCTTCGCCACTGTCTTCAATATCCAGTCCTGATTTATCAAAGGTGCTGATATTGATAATACCGGTGTGTGCCCAGTAAATATTGCACAGGGTGGCGAAATCCAGGCCATAGCCCTTTACTTTGTCTTTTGCCAGCAAAGGATGACTGAGTAACAAACAGGCAGCAATCAGGAAATTATTGATATATTTCATAATCATCCTTAGCGGCAGATATAGGTTGGCTGCGCGACATTCGCGCTGGTGAAATCTTTACGCGCAATGATCACCTTGCACTGCTCACCCGCTTTGCGGTAGACGGTAAGCAAGGTCGGTTTATCATCGGTAAGATAAAGAAAGCCGATGCCGTTATAACCAACAAAGGCATTGCTACTGTTTTGTTCATCTTTGATAACGCTGCCGGCCGGTAATGGCTGAAAATGGTTATCGAGTAAGCGGAATTGTGCCGGGAATGACGTCCTGACGCTGAAGTTAACTTCGGCACCGGATTGCGGATAGACCCGTATTTTACTGCGATAGCGGTCGCTGTGGTATTGCGCCGCTAAGCGCGTCGGGTCGATAGCAATTTCCGCCGGCATGCCTGGCTGAATACCATTAATAAATCCGTAGCCACGACTGTTGGTATAGCCTTTAAGCGAACCGCCGTAATAGTAAGGAACACCAGGTACACCGGTTTTCACCAGCACAAACGCGCCCTGCGACTGCGGATTAAACTGTACCGCATGGTCAATCCAGGTGGCGGTTCCGCTACCCTGCAGCCACCAGGTTTTATCGTGATAACCGTATACGCCGCCATTCAAATTAGCATACTGCGTGCCGTGGTATATCGCCATGCGCTGATAATTCTGTGCGTTTTCATCACGTGACAAGGCAATATCTGCATGGGTTTGTTGTGGACCATAGCCTCCCCATGAGAGCTGAACATCATTGCGGCTTCCGGAATGCGCATGCGTGTTAGTGAAGCGGGCCTGGGCGGAGTCGCTGAGCGGCAGACTCCAGTCCAGCATGGTCATCACATCATGACCGCTGGCGTTATAGGCACTCAGGGACAGCGAGAGCTGGCCGCTGAGGGGGGTCGGTACCGCCAGCGAAACATTCTGCATGCTCCAGTTACTGTGATGATAAGGGCGGATAAAAAAGTAACCAAAACCGAGGGTATAATTGCTGACAGGCTGATAACTCAGCCAGAGCTGGTCAACACTCTGCAGGCTATTGCGATTAATATTACAGCTGTTGTAACCATAGTCGCTGAGATCGGCATAACCACGCGAATAGCTGGTATGATCATAAGATAGATTGAGGCGGCGGGTCGCGTATGTATAACTGATATCCCCTTTGGCGCCGTTTTGCCGGCTCGCTTCGTTGTCGCTACTGACGGCGCCGGTCAGGCTGATTACACCGTATTGCGCCGCAAGAAAACGGATGCCAGCGCCAGCCATTTGCAAATGTTGCGCGCTTTGCATAAAAAACGCGTCTGTCAGTGATTGTGTAACGCCGTGGGTAAGAAAACCGCTAAAGGCGGGGTTGCGATAATAACTATCCCGATAGCCATAATCATAGCGTAAATAGCCGAGATTGGCGGAGAACTGTGTCAGTCCGGCTGCCAGTAAGGTAGTGGATTTATATAACGGAATAGTCTGGTTAGTTTTGTTGCCCAGCCTGTCGGTTGTGACAACGGTGACCTGGCCGGCGCCATTAATAAAGGGAATGTTATTTATCTGATAAGGACCGCTGCTAACGGGTTCAGAAGATATCTTCCTGTTGTCCATAAAAATATCAACTATAGAGGGGGCCTTTGCGGTACCGCGAATACTCGGTGACTGATAAATATTCTTATCCGGCGTGAGCTGAAAATCTTTCTGGAAGGAAATACCCCCCATTCTGACGCTGCTATCCCAGGTGCTGCCGGAAGCAATCAGGTCCCCCAGAATCAGCTGAGTATTATTATCGGCAAAATACTGACGGTAATAGGACAGATAGCGTGTCCAGCTATTGTCGTTGTAATAGGCATTTCTCAGGGCGTAATGATTTGCCACGCCTGATGAAAACAGGTAGCCCGAACCGGTAAATAATCGTGCCCCCAGATAAAGTGAACCGGTATCCAGCACACGATTACGTGAAACGTAGGCATCATAATCTATCGCCAGGCCGCATGTACGGCTATAATTCACCGGTGAACTATTCTGATTAAGTTCAATTTTTTGCTCAGGAAGCCAGTCAGGCGGTACGTTGATCACTAATGCGTGTTTCTCCGTAGAGTAACTGGCACTGATCTGGTTTATTTTACTGAGATTGATGTCGTCCTGATTATCCTGGGCCAAAAAAATTTTCGGAAGATAAAGCGTGCTGGCAAATGCTTTATTAATAAAAATGTCGCTATTGATTATTTTCAATGGTATGCGATTTTGCAATTTAATGCCGTTTAAATACAATGTTGCCCGATACTCTGGTATATAGCCGCTGGGTATTGTTTCCGGCGGAGGTAAGGTATTAATATATTCTTTTGCTGCCAGTGTTTTACTTAACAGGCTTAAGCTAACAGCCAGGCAAGCAGAAAATAGCTTCTTATTCTTATTCATAATAGTTTCTCCTGCAGGCCGCGGGTAACCATGAGATCAGTTACTTTTAATTGTTGTAGGTTTTACATCGCCATCGAAAAAGCGAGCGGTCAGCTGCTGCTGGCTGTTGATGGTTAAATCCGCCGGTAGGCTGATATACATGGTGCTACCAGGCAGAATATAGCCATAGAGTCCGCGTTTCAGGAAACGCAGTGTTTTACCCTGTTTATTTGCCAGCGCAATATCGCTTAACCGGGCATGAACCGGACCCGTATTCTGCAGGGCAATCACGCGTTTCCCGTGCTGTGTGGCAAAATGCCAGCGTAGACTGGGGTAAAGGCTGGGCAGGGCATCACCATCCTGCTGGTATCCTTTTGGCGTTTGGCTGCCGGCAACAAACAATGGCAATACATAACGCATGCGTAGCGCAACTTTATTGCGTTCAGGGCTGTTCAGACGCGGGACTTCATCAATCACAATACGATAAGCCTGCTCTTCAGCCTGGCGTCGGGCAGGTAACGTAAACAGACGGATATATTCGCTGTCTGCCGGAAGAATACCGACCACAGGCGGCACAACGTTAATATCATTCTGTTCATTGAGTATGTTATCACCGTTTTTCTGATGCCAGGCAAACACTCTAACTGAAAGGTCGGCATTATCGTTTCCGGTGTTTCTTAACCAGAGAACAGAACGATCGTTATCTGTATTAATATGTTGATTGATTGGCCATAGCGCAATATTGATTGCTGCCGAGGCTGTGTTTACCGTAAAAATCGAAAAAAAGACAACAATAAGGCGATAACAAACCTGTGTTATTTTCATAATAGATAATTTATATTTAAACTTGCGTTAATTATTTTTTAGTTAATAACTGATCGTGATACCTATAACATCTGAATATTTTTCTGCTATGGGTGCGTTAGCCGGCGTAATCATTTCTGCGTATAACGGCACTGAAATATTGGCATAATCACTGACCGTGGGTTTATAGGGTGAATCAACTGGCCATGGTTTTTGCCGCGCGACATCCTGATACAGGTTATAGAGCAAATAAGCTTTACCGTCTGGTGTTGCCATGCGCCGCTGCGCGGTGCTGGCATGCTGCCCTCCATCAAGCAAAATTTGTAAGTTAACGCCAGGCGTGCACTTAATGCGCAGCTCACCTGTACTGAGCAAACGGTCCTTACGCATATCGGCAATTGTCAGCGTGCCAAAATTAATCGGATCTATCTGGGTTATCTGGCAGCCATTTACAATTTTTTGTGACACTTTAAAGCTGACAGACTGTTGTGCTGCCTCGCTCAGATTAATTACACACAGCAGCAGGATCATATTCAGCAGCCTGATGCCCGGCCTGTGGTTGCGGGTAAAAACTATTTTTTTCATTGACTGATCCTGCTGCCTGCTCATGATGTTTTAGCCGGTCCAGCTAATGGTCATGTTCAGCGTGTCATTATAACTGCCGGCTGGAATGTCTTTGCCTGCCGGAATCGCCTGCATCTGGCCGTATAGCGTCAGTGCAAACGGATTGGCTTTTTTAGTATTGATATCGACGTTTGGCGTAATTTCCGTGGCCAGCGCGGCGTCGCTGAACAATTTATAATCCAGCATGCCATCAGCTTTGTTTTTCATGCGCCAGCTTTTTGCGTCAGGGTCATAATTTTCTCCCTGATCGATTTTGACCACCGGGGCGTTGCCTGCGGTGCAGGTAATCGTCAGATTATCCGGTGCTGAAGCGATAGGTTTACCTGACATCCATGAAGAGGTATCAAAGGTCAGTTTGCCAAAGTTGCCGGTTAATGGTGTGGTGCTACCGCTGGTGGCGACTTCGCAGCTGGCTGCGACATCGGCATTGACCGTAATTTGTCCCTGAACGTCCTCCGCCTGCGCGGTAGCCGCATAAAAAGCGCTCAGTAAAAGGGCGGGAAACACAGGGCAGTGCCGTATCATAATTGCTCTCCTCGTTATGGTAGCGCTTGTCATATATTGATTGCGGTGACGGATATGGTGAGACCGATATAAAGCGCGTTAAGATTTTATTTAGTTAAATGAGTTTAACCCATGCGCAGGTGACAATTTTTTATGATGTTATTTTTGTTTCTAATCTTATCATTGTCTTTCTGGTTATGTTTTTAAATCTCCAGTTAATATATTTTCTTTGGCATAATTCCCTGGAATTAAATAAATATTGTCAGGGCACTGTGCGTCTGTTTGTTGACATAGAAGATGTTAAATCAATAGCGGGAAAAAATAAAGTTTTTACTGGTAAATAATAGTTAAATCCGGGTTAAGCTTTAACCGGGGCTTTGTGTAAAAAATTATCATTATCAGATTTTAGTTGCAGAATAATCAATTGGTTAATGGCTTACAGGTTGTTTTTTATTCAAAAGCAAGCTTGAATTATTAATCCTTTACTCTGCAAGTTTAACGAGAAAAATAAAAATCATTTAGTGTTCATTAAGTTATTTGAATGCCGCTCTCAGTGGACAGATGTGATTACGGCGCTAATAGTCACGTGGAAAAGATGCGTTGTGACTAGCCTGGATAATTATGGTCTTAACCCTTTTTCACCGGCAGGGAGGAAGCAAGGCTGTGATTTTTATATCGTACAATATCAGCCATCACCGCAAGGGCAATTTCCGCCGGGGTTTTACTGCCCAGCGCCAGGCCAATCGGGGCATGAATCCGTGCCAGCTGCGCCGGAGTAAATCCGGCAATGGTTTGCAGACGTTGCAATCGCCTGGTGCTATTGCGTTGAGAGCCCATAGCGCCCAGATAAAACGCCGGCGTGCCGATGGCCTCCATTAAGGTTAAATCGTCCATGCGCGGATCGTGCGTCAGCGCCACGACCGCGGTAGCGGCATGACAGCCATTTTGTTCAATATATTTTGCCGGAAACTGGCGGTGTAGCGTAATGTCAGGCTTGAGCTGCGGGGCAAAGCTGTCCAGTACATCGCTGCGATTTTCGCAAACGACAACATGAAATCCTAAGGCGCTGGCAAATTCGGCGCAGTACAGCGCGACGCTGGATAAGCCGGCAATCAGTAGCTGGGGTGGCGCAGCAAGATATAATCTGATGGTGCATTCATCGTACATCACCTGATGTCTGCCGCTAATGCCTGGGCTGGGATTAAGCTGGCAGGCGTAAGGCAGGATAATGCTTTTCTCCAGCGCATAATGCCCGGTCAGTGCGGCGGATATTTGCTGCAAGGCCCCTCTGTTGGTGTCGTCAGGGGTCAGATATTCAATAAGTATATCGAGAGATCCGCCGCAAGGCAGGGTAATGTCAGGGGTCAGGCCACCTTCGCCATATCGTACCACCTGGCTTGCCGCCTGAAACTCGCCGCCGGCAATACGCTGTAAAAAGTCCTCTTCAATGCATCCCCCTGACAGTGAACCACAAAAATGGTGCCGGGCATCCGCCACCATCATTGAGCCAGGTGAACGGGGCGCGGAGCCATAGGTGTTTAATACGGTGCATAACCAGACCGGACGGTGCTGAAGCCAGTCAAGGGCCTGGTGGATAACGGTAATATCAAGATGTTGCATATCGTTAACTGGTGATGCCTCCAATTAGTAGAACATGTGTTTCTCGATAAACGCTCCAATGACTTTTTCGTGGATCTCAACTGAGCGCGAAAAGCAGATTGTTTTACGAGCCAACCGTTTAATGCGGGTGCGGAGCGTCAGGTTATTACGTTCAATGCGTTGGGTGAAAATTTTGCCCGTCAGATGCT
>NZ_MOMB01000054.1 GCF_002752165.1 Erwinia sp. OLFS4 | reverse complement strand
TCTTAACCTCTTTCCAGGCTAACCTCCTGTTAAAAAACATATTTTCTATTGAAAATCATGTTTACATTTAGTTGACAAATAAATCTTCGTTTATGAAAGCATTTCATTCTATACAGAAATAAATGTTGGCAAAAAATCCCGCCATAACCCGGTCAGACCGCTGAACAGGCTGCTTGCCCCGTTTACTTGTCAAAATGGTCCTAATTGTAAAGCCCTCTGCGCAAATTTTATTCTGCAGAGGGAGGGCGGTAGCTATGGGCAATTCAGTCCGTCTCCGCGGCAGTGGTATTTCTCTTTTCTCTCTTTCCTCTTTTTTTATAACTCAAAACCGGATAACTCGAAATGAATGCAAATTTTGGGAAGCCATCTTTCCCACATCTGCGCCTTTTTGCCTGGCTGAATATTGTCTTTCAGGTAGTATTTCCGCTGGCAGTGTCATTTACACCAGCAATAGCCGGTGACGTCAGGGAAGCCCATTTCCTGAATAAACCGGCGGACTCTGAGTTTTCCCGCACCCGGGTCTATACGCTTTCAGTGGGGGAAACCACGGCGTCGGTGGCGAAAAAATTCAACATAAGCCTGTCTGCGTTAAGTAAGCTCAACCAGTTCCGGGTTTTTGCTCACGGATTTAATAATCTTCAGCCTGGAGATGAGTTAGATGTTCCATCCGCGCCGTTATCCTCTTCTTTGCAGAACAATCCACAAAAAAATAGAGAAAGCACAAAGGATGATGAAACGACGAATAAAATAGCCGGACTGGCCTCCCAGGCCGGGGGGTTCCTGAAAAATACCCATCAGGGGCAGGCGGCTGCCTCAATGGCCAGAGGGATGGCCACCGGTACGGCCGGCGGCGTATTACAGCAATGGCTGAGCCATTTCGGTACCGCTCGTGTGCAGCTGAACGCTGATGAAAAGTTCTCGTTGAAGAACTCCCAGCTTGACCTGCTGGTTCCCTGGTATGAGCGCAGCGACATGCTGGTGTTCTCGCAGGGAAGTCTCCACCGCACCGACGACCGTGCCCAGGGTAACCTGGGGCTAGGTACGCGCTGGTTTAATGACGACTGGATGCTGGGAGCTAACACCTTTCTGGACCACGACTTTTCTCATGAGCATACCCGTGCGGGCCTCGGGCTTGAGTACTGGCGTGATTATATGAAGCTGGGGGCCAACAGCTATATGCGCCTGAGCGGCTGGAAGGATTCACCGGACCTGACTGATTACCAGGAGCGCCCGGCCAATGGCTGGGACATTCGTGCCCAGGCGTGGCTGCCTGCGCTGCCGCAGCTGGGCGGCAAGTTGGTGTTTGAACAATACTATGGTGATGAGGTGGCGCTGTTCGGTAAGGACAACCGCCAGAGTGACCCGCATGCCATCACGGCGGGTATTAACTACACTCCGTTCCCGCTGCTGACCCTCGGCGCCGAGCAGCGTCAGGGGGGTTCCGGTAAGAACGATACGCGCTTTGATGTGAGCCTGACCTTCCAGCCGGGGGTATCGTGGCGTCAGCAGCTTGACCCGGCTGCGGTCGGGGCGATGCGCAGCCTGGCGGGTAGCCGTTACGACCTGGTGGACCGCAACAACAACATCATTCTTGAGTACCGTAAAAAGGAGGTTATTCACCTCCATGCGCTGGACCTGGTGACCGGACATCCGGGTGAGCACAAATCCCTTGGCGTCTCGGTAACCAGCAAGTACGGTCTGGACCATATAGACTGGGAGGCGTCGTCCCTGCTGGCTGCGGGTGGCCTGATTGAGGCCGACAATGCCGGCGGATATAACGCGGTGCTGCCGCCATACCATCAGGAAGCATCGGCGGTAAACACCTACACCCTCACCGGTGTGGCCGTTGATAAGAAAGGCAACCGTTCAGGGGAGAGTCATACTCAGCTCACCGTTGAGACGCCTCTGCTGGACAAAAAGAACAGCACCTTCACGCCGGCAGACAGCATTCTGGCGGCGGACGGTGAGAGCAAGGAAGTCCTGACGCTGACCGTAAAAGACAGTCAGATGAAGCCGGTGGACACGGCGGTGCAAGACATTAAGATCATCACTACCCGGGGTACCGGTGCGGTGAAAGCTGCCCGTGCGGCGGGGATGACTGAGGCAACGGTTTCTGCGCCGGTTAAAAAAAGCACCGGGGTATATGAGGTGACGGTAACGGCAGGAACCACCAGTGAAAGCCTGACGCTGACGCCGGAGATTTTTGGGGAGACATTAACGGCTGCTCAGTTGAGCATCAGCCGGGATATACCAAATTCTGGCAGATCGAAATTTTATCTCATTCAGCCCAGTATTGTTGCGAACAATACTGAATCGTCAGAGCTGCATTTTAATGCAAGGGACGTGCATGGCGAGGTCATCAGTGGCATTGCTGGCCGTCTGAGTTTTGGTGTGAAGGGCAGTGACGGACAGCCGCCAGCAAAGGGTGAAGTTACCGTGTCGGTGGTGAAAGAAGACGGCGTCACGGGTAACTATACGGCATCCCTGAGCGGCACAAAAGCGGACACCTGGACGGTCGTGCCCCTGTACAACAATATGACCCTGGGCGTCGCTGGTGAAAAGGTCACGCTGACCGCCAGTCGCAAGCCAGACGTCGTTAAGTCAGACATGAAGATAGAGGGTGAGCCTTTCGTTGCTGATGGTAAATCACAGGCGATCGTTACTTTCACCCCGGTGGATGAATATGGTAATGCCATTAAGCATCTGGGGAGTGGTGCAGTAAGCTTTTCTGTTGGATTCCTGATGGAAGAGCCAGACCAGGCTTCCCGCCGGGCGCTGACTGCGAATGCCGCTCTGCAGCAGGATCTTGATGTGGGGCCGGTGGAGGAGAGCCCGGATGGGGTGTATCATGCTACGCTTTCCGGGACCCGTACGGGGATTTTTGCCGTACGCGCATGGGTTGATGCTGTTGAGGTAAGTGGACTGGTCAGGCATCTGACCCTGACGGCGGATACAATGACTGTTAGTGGCGACTCGAAATTTCAGGCTGAACCTCCTGAAATTGAAGTGGGGGGGTGACAGAGCTGACCCTCAGAGCAATGGATGCAAATAATAACCCCATGAGGAGGCTCGCCAAAAATAACCTCCTGAGCTTCCATATAGCGGATAGCAGTGGTGCCGTGCCGGCGCATGTTACGATTTCCGGGGTGCCGACAGAGACCGAAGCGGGCGTTTATACGGTGTCACTGACGGGAACGACTGCGGGTGAGTACACGGTCACACCGGAGATTAATGGTAAGGCGATGTCCGTCACGCCGGCGCGTGTCACTCTGAATGCAGGTGCACCGGATGATACGAATGCAAACGGTAAATCCACGATTATTATAACGCCGCCGAACATTGCGGCGGATGGTGATGAACAGTCCACCCTGACGGTGTTTGTGGCGGATGCGTACGGTAACGGCGTACCTAAGCTGGAAAGCAGCCTGGTGGCGGCGGTGAAAAATGCGGCGGGAGCCACGGTCACTGCGCCGGAGGTGACGGTGATGCCAGCGCAGGCGAGCAACACGCAGGGTGAGTACACCTTTACCCTGACCGGGGAAAAGGCGGGGCACTATACCGTCAGCGTCAGCCATGGTGCCGGACAGGTGCTGAGCCTGGAAGGGGTTAACACGGTGACCCTGAATCCGGGCACGACGCCCTCTGATGCGAACGGGACATCCGAATTTGTCGTGACCCCGTCTGTTATCACGACGGATGCCAGTGAGCAGGGCCATGAGGCCACGCTGACATTCACGGCCCGTGACGGAAAAGGAAATGCTATCAATGGAGATCTTACCGGTAATCTGACGTTTAAACTGAAAGACGCCGCCACTAACACGGATGTGAATACTACTGGTTACACACTCTCTGCAGTCACGAAAGTGGCGGGTAAAGACAATGAATACACTGCAACGCTGAGGGGGACGAAAGCGGGCGCCTATAAGGTAGTTCCGGTATTCAACAGTCAGGAACTGACCGGCGCGGCACAGCCACTTGAAATGACGGCCGCCAAAGCCTCTGACGTGACTACCTCAGACTTTAATATTGAGGGTAGCCCGATAGCAGCTGATGGAACGGCCACTGCGACTCTGATATTTACGGCGAAAGACGTCAATGATAACGGTATTGGTGATCTTGTCGACAGAAATGCCCTGGCCTTCACAGTCACGGACAGTAATGGCACTGTTATGGGCAGTCCGGAGGTTACGGTAACAGATGTCGCGATGACGGGCAGCGTGGGATCCGGTCGTTACACCGCCAGCCTGAAAGGGACAAAGGCGGGTGATTATACGGTGACTCCGGTCGATGCTGGTACACCACTGACCGCGAAGGGAAAACCGGTGACGCTGCAGGCTGGCGCACCAAGTCAGGGGAACGGAGCAAGCAGTATCATTCCGAACCCCACGTCAATTGAGGCTAATGATACCGACAAGAGCAGGCTGAATCTTGAGCTTAAGGATGCTAAGGGTAATGTCCTCAGTGGCAAAGCCAGTAAACTCAATGTGTTAGTGACCAGAAATAGTGCCCCGGTTACCGGTGTTACATTTGACGGCTTTACCGAGACCACAACAGCGGGGACGTATCAAGGTCAATTACATGGTACATCGGCGGGTGCTGTGAGTGTGCAAGTGACATATGACGGCGGTAACATCCAGAACCTGAAGACGGACGTAACCCTCCGGCCGGGCGCGATTGACCCGTCACCCGCATCCGGCACCTCATTCACAATTGCCGATCCGGGGATTAAATCCGGAGCCACGACGACAGCGACCTTTGTTGCACATGATGCAAAAGGTAATGCTATTGTGGACCTGGGCAGCCGCCTGTCTTTTGTGTCTGCCAATAATCAAATGGTTTCCGTTGGCCAGATTACCTATGCGAACGGTAAGTACACCGCTACACTGAACGGGCTGTTGGCGACGCCAGTGGCAGGTATTGCTGTCCATCCTGAGATTGACAGTACTGCTGTTGGTACTCTTAGTCAGAGTCTTGTCGTGACAGCCGGCGACCCCGACTATACCAGCGGGCGCTCCGGTCTTGTCACGGACAAACCATCGGCTGTCGCAGACGGAACGGAGCGCATCACACTGACGCTGACCCTGAAGGATGCACTGAATAATCCGCTGACCAGCGCAGATGCCGGGGCGCTTGCCGGGACACTTTCCCCGACAACGGGTGCCTCGTTCAGCGGCTTTACGGCGACGGGTGCGGGCACCGGCGTGTACACGGGTACACTGACCGCAACAGCGGCTGGGGTATACACATTCACGCCAACCCGCAACGGCGCAGCGATGAATGCGTCTCTGGTGAAAAATATGACCTTTGTTGCAGCGTCTCCGGACGCCACGAGGTCGTCAGCCCTGACGTTTGTTGGCGATGGTGCCAGTACGACAGTAATAGCCGGAAGCACGGCCACACTGTCGTTCACCGCGAAGGATGTAAACAACAACCCGATCGAGACACTTGACGCAACGACGCTTGCGTTCGTACCGGATAACACCGCGAATGTGGATATTGGCCCGCTGACTCGCGCGACTGGCGGCATATACACAGCGGTCGTCACCGGAAAACTTGCCGGAGCGACGACATTCCACGTCACTTATAAGGGTAGCCAATTGGGCACCAGCACGGCGAGGCTCACGGTGAATCCGGGTACCCCGGTAGGTGGTAGTGGCAAATCAGTATTCAGCAAGTCAATGCCATCGGATGTACTGGCAGACAACGTACAGGCGCAGACATACACGCTGGTCCTCAAGGACGTGTATGGCAATATCATCACCGGCGCTTCGACCAGCGATCTGGCCCCCGGATTCAGCGACAGCGCGAGCACAGACACGTTCAGCGGTTTCACTGAGATGTCGCAGACACCGGGGACATACACAGCCACGCTCAAAACGACAAAACCACGTACAGTCAACGTCACGGCGAAATACAAGAGCAATACTATCACTGGCCTGAGCGTGCTTAGCACGACGTTCGTTTCAGCTGCGCCGGATGCCACGATGTCGTCATCCCTGACGATTGACGGTAGCACAAGCGCGACGGTAATAGCCGGAGGCACGGCTACGCTGTCGTTCACCGCGAAGGATGCAAACAACAACCCAATTGAGACACTCAACGCCTCGACGCTCGCGTTTGTAGCGGATAATGCCGCGAACGTGGATATTGCTGCGCTAAGTTACACGTCGGGTGGCACATACAAGGCGGTCGTTACCGGGAAACTTGCGGGAGTCACGGCATTCCACGTCACTTATAAAGGTAGCCAATTGGGTACCAGCACGGCGGCGCTCACGGTGAATCCGGGTACCCCGGTAGGTGGTGTCGGTAAATCAGTGTTCACCGGGACAGTGGCATCGACAGTGCTGGCGGACGGCGTAGAAGAACAGTCGTATGAGCTTGTACTCAAGGACGGGTACGGCAATCTCATCACTGGCGTGCCGGCCAGCAACCTGACTCCTGGGTTCAGCGCCAGTGTGAGCGCTGATACGTTCAGCGGATTCACAGAGGAGGTGCAGACACCGGGTGAATACAAAGCCACGCTCAAAACGACAAAAGCACGGACAGTCGTCGTTACACCGCAATACAAGGGTGCCTCCATCCCAAATCTGACATCTACGGTCAGCACGACGTTCGTCGCCGGTCCGCCGGATGCGTCTAAGTCCACGGTGCCGTCGGCATTGAGTATAAAGGAAGAGGCGACGGTCACGGGTGTAACCTGGGTACTGAAGGACAGGTTCGATAACCTGGTTACCGACAGCAGTAAAGTGGATATAGCGGTAAAGGGAACCGGCACGAGCCGTTTCGATATCGCAAATAAATCACTGGACGCGACTACGGGACATTATACGGCGGACATCAGCGGTGTCGCTCACGGCACGCCGAATGGACTCGCTCTGTTGTACGGAACTGCAGAAATAACGTCCTTCCCGGTTGTAATGGTAACGGTCGAAAAGACACTTCACGTCAATGACGACGGCACATACAATGGATCGTCAGGCATCACTATGCCATGGGAGGGCGCATTGAATTATTGCAAAGACAAGCGTCTCCCCACCAGAGCCGAAGCCCTGGCACTCGCTGACTCTGGATACTTCGATGGCATCACTAAAGCGAGCCCGGGAGAAGAAGGCGCAGAAGGCATGTTCACGGTGTGGACCTCGGATTCCAGCGACGGCGAATATGGGATAATATCAACGGCCATCCCGGTCACAGACAGTTCCAGATGGTCTGCATCGTTTGATGATGAGAACATATATCACAGCGTATTATGCGTAGCAAAGTAGTCTGCAATCGATCAACCAGGGCCATTTCTGGGTTGGTATTTTCAGGTGCGGGGTGTGCATTGCAAAATCAGGCGATGCGACGCCCGGGGAGAACCAACTCTAGATCATGCGCATAAGTCGTCGGATGGGGCGTTGTTCTCGTCAAGAGGCAGCGCCTAGGCTTACTGTTGTCGCCGGTGTATTGGATGGGACTGATACACGCCCGTCTTGCTCACCCGGCGGGTGCGGCATCAGGGTCCTGACTCACCGTCTGCGGTATAACGCCATTGGTGCAGCCTGAATGTCTTTGTTCAGGTGACGAATTTGCTTATAAAGCCGGCGACACTGCAGATGGTGTTTACTTACTGCCCGGGGTGCAATGGAATGCATCCCAGGCTTTTTAAACCATAATCCCATCCAGTCAAAACCCCGTTCTGTTTTCCCGAGCTGGGTTTTGTCCGGGAGGAGTATAACACCATGATTTTCCAGGAAATGATTGAGGTCCCGCACCGCACGACGTAAGGTCCATCGCGTGGGGGCCAGCATAATAAAGTCATGCATGTCGCGCTGGCGGCATGCAACTGGCGTGACATGGCCGCGGATTACCGGTTGACACAGGTAAACCAGCTATGTGTCTATCAGCGTACCTTAACCGCAATTACCGTCAGGACGATGGCGAAGAATACCAGGGTGGCCAGTTCCATCTTGTGCTCCTTTGTTACCCTCTGCCGAGTGTACGGGCAGGTTGCCTTGGCGGCTGAGCGCGACGTGCCGTTTTCTTTATCCGGCTGCCTGCCGGCGCTAATTTTCCCCAGAGCGGACCGTCTGTTGCCCTTGTTTGGGCGATATTGCTGGCGACAGGAGGCAATTTGACATTAGATGGCACAGGCGAGGGACTATGGGGGCTGAGGTTACTGGCCGGCGTTCCGGAACGGTGATAAATCCGCTCTGGATACGGCTGAATTTTCTGGCGGATAGCCGCGGAAAGGTTATCTGGCTGTAGTGCGGATAAGCCGGTGCAACAGACGGGGAAAATTGCAGTGATTGTCACACGGCTGTAATCTGCCCTCGCTAGCTTAGTGAGGCACACAAAAGTGATTTCCTCGTCACTTTCATCTAAAGATATGCAATGCTCGTCTTATTCCCGCTTCGTGCGGGTTTTTTTTGTCCTGGCGAATCCCTGCCGGCGGCAGGCATTCGCCGGTCAGAGGCGCTGGCAGCGTGGTAGGGACGGCCTAGTGGGGGAAATGCGCCACCACTTCCTCAATGCCGTTAATCACAAACTGCACGCCCATGCACACCAGTAAAAAGCCCATCAGACGGGAGATTGCTTCAATGCCGCCTTTACCCACTAGCCGCATAATGGCTCCGGAGCTGCGCAGGCATAACCACAGGATGATACTGATACATAAAAAGGTCAGCGGTGGCGCGGCCATTAGCACCCATTTGGGGAAGGCGTTACTGTCGTGAATAGTGGATGCGGTGCTGATGATCATGGCAATGGTACCGGGACCGGCAGTGCTCGGCATGGCTAATGGGACAAAAGCGATGCTGACCGATTTTTGTTCATTCATTTCATTCTTTTTATGCTCGGCTTCCAGAAAGCGCCCGGCCTGATGTGGCGGGAACAGCATGCGAAAACCCAGGAAGACCACTATCAGTCCGCCGGCAATGCGCAGGCCGGGAATTGAGATACCAAAGGTATCCATCACCACATTACCGGCATAAAAGGCCCCTGCCATGATGATAAACACATAAATTGAGGCCTGCAGCGACTGGCGGTTACGCTCGGTAAAATTCATTTCTCCGGCAAGGCCAAGAAACAGGGCGACGGTAGTAAGAGGATTAGCCAGCGGCAGCAGTACTATCAGGCCAAGGCCGATCGCTTGTAATAATTCCATTATGACTCCTGATTTATTGAAATAATTTGTCCGCTTAGTGATAACTGGCCAGAGTGTAAAGGAAATCGGACCGCTTTTTATAGCCGTAAACGCTAAATTTACCCTGCCATTGTTGTGGCAGACAGAGTCAGGGGAAATTTGCGTGACAGCAGCAGGAGATTAACTCTACACTGCCAGTCTGACTGCAATGGATTCAGCGGATGTTATGCTCAATGTGAATGAGTATTTTGACGGTAAAGTAAAATCAATTGGTTATGATAGCGCCAGCACCGGCCGTGCCAGCATTGGTGTGATGATGGAAGGTGAATATGCGTTTGGCACCGGTCAGAAGGAAGAAATGACGGTGGTCAGCGGGACATTGAACGTGCTGCTGCCGGGTGAAACTGAATGGAAGGTGTATGCTGCCGGTCAGCGGTTTATTGTGCCAGGACACAGTGAGTTTCATCTGCAAATCGTTGAGCCCAGCGCGTATCTCTGCCGCTATCTGTAAACAAAGAATAAAAAGGCGGCACTCCGCCTTTTTCCATAGCGCCTTAGCGCGTGGCTTCGCCACCCAGCGCTTCAATCAGACTGCTAATTAACGCGCTCAGCTCAGCGCTCATCAGGATAAAATCGGCGTCAAAGCGTTGCGCCACGTCTTCCCGCTCAATGTCATCATTCTGTTCGCGCAGCGTATCGGCGAATTTCAGCCGTTTAATTGAGGCATCGTCAGAAAGCACCAGCTGAATACGCTGCTGCCAGTCCAGCGCCAGTTTCGTCACCAGCTTGCCGGCTTCAATATGATGGGCGATTTCATCGCACACCAGTTCCTGCTTCTTGCAGCGGATTACCCCACCATCTTCCAGTATCGCTTTCAGCTCGGCTTCATCCATCAGCGTAAAGCCGCCCGGTAATTCGCCGGAGCGCACCCATTCGGTTAAAGTCAGCTCTACCGGACTTTCCAGCGTTAACGGGACCACCGGCAATGAACCGAGGCTTTTGCGCAATAGCGCCAGCGTGTCTTCTGCTTTTTTGGCACTGGCACAATCAACAGCAATCAGATGGTTATCAGCATCAATCCATAAACAGGTCTGGCTAAAGCGGCTGAAAGCGCGCGGTAAAAGGCTGTGCAGCACCTCATCTTTTAACGCATCTTTTTCGGTCTTTTTCAGCTTGCGTTGCTGCTCGTTTTCCAGTTTTTCAATTTTGGCTTCCAGCGCCTGTTTTATGACCGGTGCCGGCAGGATTTTCTCTTCTTTGCGGGCACAAATCAGCATCTGACGGCCGCTGACGTGGGTCAGCGCATCGCTGCGAGAGCCCAGCGGTGAAACCCAGCCGGTTCGTGACATATCCTGACTACCACAGGGGCTGAAGCTGAACGCGGCCAGCTGGGTTTCCATCTCTTCTGGCGATAGAGGGATATCGCGATTCAGACGATACAGCATCATGTTTTTAAACCACAGCATCAGGCATTCCTTTTTCAGCGCGCAATACGGCGCACAACGTTGAAAGTCAGCGCGCATAATAGCGAATCAGCGCCGCGGTTTCATCGCCTTTGCGTGAGTGAGTGCTAAAGGTTAGCGGGCGGGCTGCGGTGTAGCATGAGGTCGCGCTGTGCCAGGCGTGAAATCAAATATCAGTTGCCCGCTCAACCCTGGCGGTGGCGCGGGTAAATCTGTCGCGCTGCCAATTGTTTGCCAGGCGCGTAAACAGACCGGCTCATCGCCGCGCGCCGCCAGCACATTGTAACGCTGGCGGCGGGCATCCCAGTCAATGGTCAGCATACAGCGTGCGCCGGTATGGCGCTGGGGGGCGGGAGAGTGCTGTCGTATCCGCCAGGCCATTTCACGCAAAAACCGACAGTGACGCTGGGAACCGACTGGCTGGCTGCGGCATTGGGCAGCGAAATCGGGCGGTTGTGATGAGGATGTGGCTTGCGGTCGTTGCTGACAGGCACTTAACAGCAACAGCATAACTACGCTGCTTAACCAAACTGTCGCCCGCATTTGCTCCCCTTTTACATCTGTATGGCCTGAAACCGGCGCTGACCCCCATGAAATAAAGTTGCCTGGCGCGCGTAAAAAAAATCGCGGTTATTGTTACGGCTAACGCCGGTGGTGGCTATGGGACTCGTCTGTTTCATTATTGATGGTGCCATTGATGTGCAGCGCCGCCATCCGTTGGCGCGACTGCGGATCAGGCCGGATGCCCCCCGGCCATTATGCTGTTGAGGGTAATTCCAGCTTGCTGTAGCCGAGGCCATTGTGTTTTCGCACCTTAATCTGAACCGGAATGCGTTCTTTCATTGCTTCCACGTGACTGATAACGCCGATGGTTTTGCCGGCGGCGTTCAGCGCATCCAGGGCATCCAGTGCGATGTCCAGGGTTTGTGCATCGAGGGTGCCGAAACCTTCATCAAGAAACAGTGATTCAATGCGGGTTTTGTGGCTGACCAGATCAGATAACGCCAGCGCCAGCGCCAGGCTGACCAGAAAACTTTCGCCGCCGGAAAGCGTTCGGGTATCGCGCAGTGCATCAGCCTGCCAGGTATCAATCACCTGCAGTTCCAGCGCTTCACTGTCCTTGCGTTGCAGCATATAGCGACCATGCAGGCGAGCCAGCTGATTGTTAGCCAGCCAGACCAGGTGGTCAAGGGTCAGGCCCTGGGCGAATTTTCGGAAGCGATCGCCAGTTTGTGAGCCGATAAGCTGATTCAGCCGGCTCCAGTCGGCAAGCTGTTGCTCACCTGCAGTCATGCGTTGTAACAACGTTTGTTGTTGTTCACGTCGCTGCGCATCGCTGGTGAGCTGCTGGCTGATTTCACCCTGCTGGTGCGCATTGTCACGCAATTGCTGGCGCAGACTGTCCCGTTGCGCCGGCAGTGATTCGGCAGGCGCGTTGAGCGCGGCCGCCGGCAGGGCGTGGTGCGCATCAACAGCCTGTTGTGCCTGTGTCAGCAGGGCATTTTGCTGATGCAGCAACTGCGTTAGCTGTTGCTGCTGCGCCTGCAGGTGCTGCTGTTCTTCTGGCGCTAACAGCGCCTGCAGAAACAGAGCTTCACTGCTGAAATGACTGCGCTGCAGGGCGCCGGTAAATGCCGCTTCGGCGGCCTCGCTGCGTTGCTGCAGCTGCGTCAGTTGCTGGCGCTGAGACTGGTAATGGCCGCTGAGAGTATTGTACTGTTTTTCCGTCTGTTGCCAGTGGGCCTGCCGGGCGCTGCGCGTTTCATCACTCTGCTGGCGTTGTTGCTGCCATTGACGGCGTGCTTCAGCAGGCTGGCGATCGGCAAACAGCGCCTGACGCTGCTGCTGCGTTTGCTGGCAGCGTTGCATGACGTCTTCTGACTGCTGTTGCAGCTGTAGCAGGCGGGCGGCTTTCTCGTCACAGTCAGTAGTCAGCGCCTGCTGACGCGCCTGCAGTTCACTGAGCAGACGGCGGGTTTCATGCTGCGCCTGTTCATGCTGTTGCCACTGTTGCCAGCGCTGCTCACACTCAGCCAGCCAGGGCTGCCAGTCATCCTCCGGCAGCGTCAGCCCGGCGGCGCTGAGGGTGTGCTGCAGGGCCTGATGCTGGCGCTGATATTCCTGCTGCTGTGCCTGCCGCTGGCTGGCCAGCGCCTTGACGTGCTGTGCCTCACTTTGCTGGCGTTGCAGTAGCAGCTGATAGTGCTGACTGGCCTGCATTACCTGTTGTTGTTGCTGTTGATCGTGCTGTTGCGCCTGGTGACAGGCATGCTGAGCTTGTTCTATCTGCTGCAGCGCCAGCTGGCAGTCGCGCTCCTGTTGTTCCTGTTGCTGTTGCCAGCAGGTCAGCTGATCCTGCTGTTGCGGATCTAAGGTAACTGCCAGCTGGGTGCAGCACTCTGTCCAGTGGGTTGTCAGTCCGGTCAGCTGCTGGTGAATCTGTTCTGCTTCCGTGCGTGCCTGCTGATGCTGTTTTTCCAGAGCGTGCAGCTGTTCTTCGCTGACGCTTTCCTCACGCGCCAGCGCGGTCAGCTGTTGCCGCAGATTATCCAGCTGCTGGCGGGTGTCATCCCGCCCTGGGGAGGGAGCATGTCCGACGGCGGGATGCTGGCAGGCGCCGCAAAGCGGACAGGGTTCTCCGTCGACCAGCCGGGCGCGCTCGGCCTCCAGTGCAATAATGCGCTGTTCCAGCGCCTGCTGTTTTTCAAGCGCGCTGACCTGCTGCTGCTGGTTGTTATGCTGCTGACGCAACAGTTCCGTTTGCCGCTGTTTTTCGGCTATTTCGCGGTGCAGGCGGCTCAGTTGGTCGCCTAAAACGGCCTGACGGCGGATAAGCGGTTGCATTTGTGAGGCCAGAACCAGCAATGACTGACGCGCAGGACGCTGGTTGATAAAGCGGCTAAGGTGCTGCCGTAACTGGGGTTCGTCCAGTTGTTGCCTAAGTGAAGTCAGTGCCTGCCCGGCCTCCTGAGCCTGGTGATGGGCTGCATCGGCACGCTGCTGCAAGGGCACCAGCGCCTGGCGTTGCTGTGTCAGCTGTTGCTGTAATTGCTGCTGCGCCAGCGTTTGTTGCTGATGGTGTTCATCAAGCTGGGATAATTGCTGATGATGTTGCTGTAAATGGCGTAACTGCTGGCGCCAGCCGGCCAGTTCCGGTCCCCAATCTGCCACCTTTTGCTGTGCTTCACGCCACTGGGATTGTTGTTGCTGTTGTTGTTGCAGCGCGGCAATGTCAGTTTGCAGTTGCGCCAGCTGGCCGCGCCGCGCCGTCAGCGCCTGCTGCTGGCTATCACATTGTTGGGCCAGTTGCTGGTGCTGGTGCGATGCGCTGGCCAGCTGGTGGTCCAGCGGAATAACCCGATCGTTAAGCAGCATTTCCTGCTGGCTGAGATGCTGAACCAGTGCCAGATGGCTGGCTTCAGCCTGCTGGCAGGCTTGTGCAGCCTCGTCCAGCGCTTTTTCCGCCTCGTCCAGCTGCGAAAGTAATTGTTTACTTTGTTGCGAGAGCGTTAGCAGATCCTGTTGCAGCTGCTGTTTTTGCAACCAGAGCGGACGCAGGGTTTCTGCCGGTGCGGCCTGTGCCAGCCGGTCACGTTGCGGCTGGCTATCCTGCCATTGTTGCTGCAGATCCTGCTGGCGGCGTTGCGCCTGCTGCAGCTGCTGTTCCAGCTGTTGTTTTTGCGCCAGCCAGTGGCTTTGCTGCTGTACTTGTTCCAGCTGTGCTGTCAACCGGGTTTCGTCAGCCTGCAGCTGCTGCCGCTGTGTCAGCAGCGCCTCACGAGTCTGGCTATCCAGCAGGGCCATCGCGTCGGCTTCGGTTTTTAACAGATCCAGTTCACTGCGTACGTTTTTATGCTGCTCATAAACCCGGGCGGAAATCAGACCATAAATTTCCGTGCCGGTCAGCTGTTCAAGTAACTCTGCACGATCTTTCGCATTGGTATTTAAAAAGGCGGCAAACTGTCCTTGTGACAGCATCATTGAGCGGGTGAAGCGGGCAAAGTCCAGTCCGGTCAGTTTTTCCAGCAGCCGCTTTTTATCATGGACTTTGTCGGCAACGATCTGGTTATCGGCACAGCGTACCAGCTCAACGCGCGGCGGTTGCAGATTGCCGTCAGCGGCGCCGCGTGCCCGGTTTTGTCCCCAGAAAGCCCGCCAGCGTTGGCCTTTAATTTCAAATTCCACCTCCGCCAGACATTCGGCGGTGTTGCGAGTCATCAGATCATTTTGCGTTTGTGACAGGGGACCAAGACGCGGCGTTTCGTGGTAAAGCGCCAGACAAATGGCATCCAGTAAAGTGGTTTTGCCGGCGCCGGTGGGTCCGGTGATAGCAAATAATCCGCTGCTGGCAAAAGGGGCGCGGGTGAAATCAATTTGCCATTCGCCGCGCAGCGAATTAAGGTTTTTGAAACGCAGGGTGATTATCTTCATTCCGTACTCTCCGGCTGGCGTACCTGCGCCACCACCTGATTAAATAGCCGGGTGAGTCGTTCGGCGCTTTCCGTTCCCTGTTCAGGTTCGCCGGCCAGGCGCCGGGCAAACACCTCTTCAACACTGAGTTCCGCCAGGGTTTCGTTATGCTGGCGCAAAAGCGTATTGTTACGCTGTTCCCGGCTGCGACGGATCAGCAGAACCTCCACCGGTAGCTCAGTGGTAATCTGCTGTATACGTTGCTGAATATCACTCAGGTAATCCTGGCTGGTTATTTCAATATCCAGCCAGACGGGGCGGTCTTCTGCCTCAGCTGACAACTGTGCCAGCTGGTGTTCAATTTCTGCCTGGGTCCCTTTAATGACCTGCAGTAACTGAAAGCAGGGCACGGTGAGCAGCGTTACCGTCCGCAGTGTGTCGCCGCTAAATTCCACCAGACAGACGCTTTTTTCACTGGCAGCTTCATCAAAACTTAACGGGATTGGCGAGCCGCTATAACGGATATGAGACTGGCCATTGATTTTCTGCGGGCGGTGAATATGTCCCAGCGCAATATAATCGGCCGCCGGGAAACCCTGAGCCGGAAAAGCGTCCAGGGTGCCGATATAAATGTCGCGTACCGATTCACTTTTACTCACCCCAAGCGCGGTTAAATGACCGCTGGCAATAATCGGCACTCTCAGCCCTTCCGCCTGGCGTCGGGTCTGCGCATGGCGAAAACAGCGGTGATAGTGGTTGCTGATGGCGTCAAGCAGGTTCTGTTGTTTTTGTTGACTGTTCAGGCCGGCTTCGCTGCGTAGAATATCGCGAGGCCGCAAAAACGGGATGGCACACAGCAGCGCGCCAGGTTCGCCATGGCGATCGTGAAGCAGCAAAACCTGCTGTTGCAGATCGTCACTGGCGCTGGTAATCACCTGGGTGTTCAGGCAAGCCATTAATCCGCGAGATTCATTGAGCATGGCGACAGAGTCATGGTTGCCAGCCAGCACGATCATCTGACAACCGCTGTCGCGCAGCCGGACTACAAAGCGGTTATACATTTCACGGGCATAGCTCGGCGGGGAGCCGGTATCAAAAATATCACCGGCGACCAGCAACACATCGACCTGATAATCAATGATCTGCTGGTAAAGCCAGTCGAGAAAAGCCTGGTGTTCCGCGGCGCGGCTTTTGGTATAAAAAAACTGGCCCAGATGCCAGTCAGAGGTATGAATCATACGCACCGGATTTTCTCCCTGGCGAACCTGCGACAATGAAACGTCATTTGCTTTGCAGGCACCATTATGACGCGATTTTTGTTCAGTACAATTCTGTTTTCCCGCCGGCGGGTGGCTGCATTTTTCATAAATCTGTCATAAAACTGACGCATAATGACGCCGCATATAAAGCGACGACCGTCGCATAAGCAGGAGCAATGATGGCAAAGCGTATTCTGGTGGTTGAAGATGAAGCCCCGATTCGGGAAATGTTATGTTTTGTCCTGGAACAGCATGATTTTCAACCGATTGAGGCTGAGGATTATCACAGTGCCATCAATCTGCTGATTGAACCCTGGCCCGATTTGATTTTACTGGACTGGATGTTGCCCGGCGGCACCGGCATTCAGTTTATTAAACATATGAAGCGCGAAGCGATGACGCGCGATATTCCGGTGATTATGCTGACAGCACGCGGTGAAGAAGAGGACCAGGTGCGTGGGCTGGAAGCGGGCGCCGACGACTATATGACCAAACCTTTTTCCCCTAAGGAACTGGTTGCCCGGATTAAAGCCTTGATGCGGCGCATCTCTCCGATGGCTGTTGAAGAAGTCATTGAAATTCAGGGATTGAATCTCGATCCCTCTTCACACCGCGTGATGGCCGGTGAAATGCCACTGGAAATGGGACCGACGGAATATAAGCTGCTACATTTCTTTATGACGCATCCGGAACGTGTCTACAGCCGCGAGCAGCTGCTGAACAACGTGTGGGGAACCAACGTGTATGTTGAAGACCGTACCGTGGATGTGCATATCCGCCGGCTGCGTAAAGCGCTGGAGATAAGCGGACACGATCGCATGGTGCAGACAGTACGTGGAACAGGATACCGTTTCTCTGCCCGTTACTGATTTCTACTCGCTGGAGTTTTACGGTGCTGGAACGTCTTAGCTGGAAAAGGCTGGTGCTGGAACTGGTGCTGGTCTGCTTGCCGGCACTCATTGTCGGGCTACGGTTTGGCTACTTACCCTGGTTACTGATGCTGGCGTTGCTGGCGTTAATGATCTGGCATGCCAGAAACCTGATGCGGCTTTCACACTGGGTGTGGGTTGATCGTAAGATGACGCCGCCCACCGGACGCGGTAGCTGGGAGTCGGTGTTTTATGGCCTGAATCAAATGCAGTCGCGTAACCGCCGGCGGCGGCGTGAGCTGCGTCAGCTGATTAAACGTTTTCGCAGCGGTGCAGAATCACTGCCGGACGCGTTGGTTCTGGCGACAGATGATGGCATTATTTTTTGGTGTAATGGTCTGGCGCAGCAGATTCTCGGTCTGCGCTGGCCGGAAGACTACGGCCAGAATATCCTCAACCTGCTGCGTTATCCCGAATTTGCCCGTTATTTGCGTGAACGTGATTTTTCCCGGCCGCTGACGCTGGTTATCAGCCACAGCCGGCATATTGAGTTTCGTATTATGCCTTACAGTGAAGGTCAGTGGCTGATCGTGGCCCGTGATGTCACGCAAATGCATAACCTGGAAGGGGCAAGGCGTAACTTTTTTGCCAACGTCAGCCACGAATTACGCACGCCGTTAACGGTTCTGCAAGGCTACCTTGAGGTGTTGCAGGATGGGGAAATGCCGCCGGCGCTGCGTGAAAAGGCGCTGAGTACCATGCAGGAGCAGAGCCGGCGTATGGATACTCTGGTTAAACAATTGCTGACCTTATCGCGTATTGAAGCTGCGCCTTCCTTTGAGTTGCAGGACAAAATTGATGTACCGGTCATGTTGAGCATGTTACAGCGTGAGGCGGAAACCCTCAGCGGCGGTCGCCACCAGATACATTTTCATACCGATCCGCATTTGCGGGTGTTAGGCAACGATGAGCAGCTGCGCAGTGCCATTTCTAATCTGGTTTATAACGCGGTTAATCATACCCCACAAGGCACGCGGATTGACGTCAGCTGGCTGCGCACGCCACAGGGCGGGGCGCGTTTTACGGTGAAAGATAATGGTCCTGGTATTGCACCAGAGCATATTCCCCGTCTGACCGAGCGCTTTTATCGGGTTGATAAAGCCCGTTCACGCCAGACCGGCGGCAGCGGCCTCGGGCTGGCTATCGTTAAGCATGCGCTTAGCCATCATAATGCCAGGCTGGATATTACCAGCGTTGCGCATCAGGAAACGGTATTCAGTTTTACCCTGGCGCCGGGCCGGATTGTGCCACAGCCGCAAAACAGTCGCGTGACCAGCGCCCGTTAAGCGCACTGGCGCAATGCGATAGTTAAGGGTGAATCGGGCAACCGGCGCCCGGGTGATAGCAAACTTCTGCGTTAGCCGTTGACTGATACCCTGCGAGTCTTCTATGCTAGTTTAGCCATCCAGAAGTCTAAAAAATACCCATGCGTCACTGTTTCGTAACGAAACTAATGTGACGGTCTACCAGGAGTCAGATTGATGCAACGTAATAACGCGGACCTGCGGGCCGAAGTAGTGGGCAGCTTTTTGCGTCCGCAAGCGATAAAGCAGGCACGTGAACAGTTTCAGCAAGGGCAGATTGATGCCGTGGCGCTCAGGCGCATTGAAGATCAGGCCATTCGTGAGGTGGTGACACAGCAGCGCGCCTGCGGCCTGAAAGTGGTCACTGACGGTGAATTTCGTCGCGCCTGGTGGCATCTGGATTTCTTTGAAGGACTGGACGGAGTGGAGCCTTATGAATCCGCTCACGGCATTCAGTTTAATGGCGTGCAGACCAAAGCACGCAGCATCCGCATTAATGGCCGGCTGGGTTTCAGTCAGCACCCGATGCTGGAGGATTTTCGCTATCTGAAAAGCATCAGTGGTGATGCGGTGGCAAAAATGACCATCCCCAGCCCAAGCGTGCTCCATTTCCGCGCCGGTGGACGCAAGGCAGTGGATGCCGGCGTATATCCAGAGATGGCGGCGTTTTTTGACGATTTGGCCGCGACCTGGCGCCAGGCTATTACGGCATTTTACGAGGCAGGCTGTCGCTACCTGCAGCTGGACGACACCGTATGGGCTTATTTGTGTTCAGAAGATCAGCGCCGTCAGCTGCGTGAGCAGGGTGAAGATCCCGACGCGCTGGCACGCACTTATGCCCGGGTTCTCAACCAGGCACTGGCCGGCAAGCCGGACGATCTTACCGTTGGTTTGCACGTTTGCCGCGGTAATTTCCGCTCGACCTGGATTTCAGAAGGAGGCTATGAACCGGTGGCGGAAATCCTGTTTGGCGGGGTGAATGTCGACGCGTTTTTCCTTGAGTACGATAATGAACGTTCTGGTGGCTTTGAACCGCTGCGTTTTATCCGCCCGGGTAAACAGCAGGTAGTACTGGGATTGATTACGACCAAAACCGGGGAGCTGGAATCGACGGCGGCGGTGAAGGCACGTATTGCCGAGGCTGCACGCTATGTCAGCCTTGATCAGCTTTGCCTGAGTCCACAGTGTGGTTTTGCCTCAACAGAAGAGGGCAATAATATCAGCGAGGCACAGCAGTGGGATAAACTGCGGCTGGTGGTCTCCATTGCCCACGAACTGTGGAAATAAGCGGGTAACGTGCAAAAGGGGCGAATTTTCGCGCCTTTTGTGCATCCCTGGCGCTAATGATGCGGGAAGTTATCTTCCCGTGTACAAAAACTGTACAAATCATATGGCGTGATAGTGGTATTATTTGAACAGATAAACTGGTTTTTGTATTAAGTGCAATATATCACTCTGCATTATCGCCTTACACTTGCCTTCATGCGCTATAAACGTTTTACTAGCGCCCGCTGATAACAACAACTCTACGTAGTCAGTACCAGCACATAACCTTCACGACTCGCGTTTTACAGGCAACACCCACAGCTATGACACAACACTTAAAAACAAAGGATATTCTCGCACTGGGTTTTATGACGTTTGCGCTGTTCGTTGGCGCAGGCAATATCATTTTCCCTCCCATGGTTGGTATTCAATCCGGCGAACACGTCTGGACTGCGGCATCTGGCTTTCTGCTCACTGCGGTGGGATTACCGGTGATCACGGTCATTGCCCTGGCGCGGGTAGGCGGCGGTATTGATGCACTCAGTGCGCCGATTGGTAAAAAAGCCGGCGTGTTGTTAGCCACCGTCTGCTATCTGGCGGTCGGGCCGCTATTTGCTACGCCACGTACCGCAACGGTTTCATTTGAAGTCGGTATCGCGCCGCTGACCGGTAATGGTGCCGCTCCTCTGCTGATTTACAGCCTGATCTATTTCGCGCTGGTGATCCTGATTTCTCTCTATCCAGGCAAACTACTGGATACGGTAGGCCACTTTCTGGCGCCGCTTAAAATTGTGGCGCTGACGGTACTCGGCGTGGCGGCATTAATCTGGCCTGCTGGTGAGCTGGTACCGGCTACCGCTGACTATCAGCGAGCGGCATTTTCCACTGGTTTTGTTAACGGTTATCTCACCATGGATACCCTGGGGGCGCTGGTTTTTGGCATCGTCATCGTTAACGCGGCCCGTTCCCGTGGCGTGCAGCGTGCTTCACTGCTGACCCGCTATGCTATGACGGCAGGCGTGATTGCCGGTGCCGGCCTGACGCTGCTCTATCTCAGCCTGTTTAAACTGGGGTCTGGAAGCGGCCTGCTGGTGGCGCAGGATGTGAACGGTGCGGCAATCTTACACGCCTACGTCCAGCATACCTTTGGCGGTTTTGGTAGTTTCCTGCTGGCATCACTGATTTTTGTCGCCTGCATGGTGACGGCGGTCGGCCTGACCTGTGCCTGCGCTGAGTTTTTTGCCCAGTATCTGCCCTTTTCTTATCGCACGCTGGTGTTTATGCTTGGCCTGTTTTCGATGGTGGTGTCTAATCTTGGCCTTAGCCAGCTGATTCAGATTTCGGTGCCAATACTGACCGCCATTTATCCACCGTGTATTGTGCTGGTTGTATTAAGTTTCACCCTCAGCTGGTGGAATAAAAGCAGCCGGACGGTGGCACCTGCGATGCTGGTTAGCTTGTTGTTTGGCATTGCTGATGCGTTCAAATCCAGCCATTTCACCAGCCAGCTGCCGCACTTTTTGCAGCATCTGCCGCTGGCGGACCAGGGGTTATCCTGGTTGCCTCCTACGCTGTTTGTGACAGTAATTGCCGGGATCAGCGACCGGATGTTAGGGCAGAAACAGCAGACGGCACAGTAGTCAGATTTTTTCAGCAGCTGTTACAACCACGGGATAACCGTGGTTTTTCATTTTAAGGTTGAACGGAATGCAGCAATCAAGTCAGTCACTGAAACGGGGATTGAGTTCTCGTCATATCCGCTTTATGGCACTGGGTTCGGCAATTGGCACCGGATTATTTTATGGTTCTGCCGATGCCATTCAGATGGCCGGACCCAGCGTGTTGCTGGCGTATATCATTGGGGGGGCGGTAGCATATATTATTATGCGCGCGCTCGGTGAAATGGCGGTAAATAATCCTCAGGCCAGTTCTTTTTCACGCTATGCGCAGGATTATCTTGGTCCGCTGGCGGGCTATATCACCGGCTGGACTTACTGTTTTGAAATTCTGATTGTTGCCATTGCCGATGTGACGGCGTTCGGGGTTTATATGGGCGTGTGGTTCCCCGACGTGCCGCACTGGATTTGGGTACTTAGCGTGGTGCTGATTATCGGCGCAATTAACCTGATGAGCGTGCGTATATTTGGCGAGCTGGAGTTCTGGTTCTCGTTTTTCAAAGTGGCTACCATTGTAATGATGATTCTCGCCGGCTTTGCCATCATTATCTGGGGAATTGGCAACGGTGGTCAGCCAACCGGCATTGATAATTTGTGGCGTAACGGTGGTTTTTTTGCCCATGGCGTCGTAGGGATGTTGCTTTCCCTGCAAATGGTGATGTTTGCCTACGGGGGCATTGAGATTATCGGCATCACTGCGGGTGAAGCGAAAGATCCGGCCCGTTCCATTCCGCGCGCTATTAACTCTGTGCCGCTGCGTATTCTGGTGTTTTATGTCGGCACCCTGTTTGTGATTATGTCCGTTTATCCGTGGAATCAGGTGGGTACTCAGGGCAGTCCCTTTGTGCTTACCTTTCAGCATCTGGGCATTGCGGCAGCAGCATCGATTCTCAATTTTGTGGTGATTACCGCATCACTTTCAGCCATTAACAGTGATGTATTTGGTGTTGGCCGTATGCTGCACGGTATGGCGGAACTGGGGCATGCCCCGCGGGCATTTGGCCAGCTGTCAAAACGAGGCATCCCCTGGCTGACGGTAGTTATTATGATGGCGGCGCTGCTGATAGCGGTTTATCTCAACTACCTGATGCCGGAAAAAGTGTTTCTGGTTATCGCTTCGCTGGCCACGTTTGCCACCGTCTGGGTGTGGATCATGATCCTGCTGGCTAATATCGCCTTCCGTCGGCAGCTGACGCCACAGCAGCGCCAGTCGCTGCAATTCGCTATGCCGGGGGGGTGCTTTACCGCCATGGTAGGGGTGCTGTTTCTGGCGTTTATTATTCTGCTGATTGGCCACTCGCCGGACACCCGGGTGTCGCTGTACGTTGGTGCGGTCTGGATTGTATTACTGCTGCTGGGCTGGAAGCTGGTAAC
Source organism: Erwinia sp. OLFS4 (assembly GCF_002752165.1). Classification (GTDB taxonomy): domain Bacteria; phylum Pseudomonadota; class Gammaproteobacteria; order Enterobacterales; family Enterobacteriaceae; genus Izhakiella. The sequence continues at coordinate 60,177 of NZ_MOMB01000054.1, read as the reverse complement.
CCGGGCGGCGGCCCGACGCGCTGGCTCCTCCTGATAGTTGCCTGAAACTGGATTCTCAGGGTACTGGCCAGTGGAAGGGCTGTAATATGGTGTTATCCAGCCGCGCGCTGAAGGTTTTCAGGCTGGCGTTTAGCGGACAGAGTATGCCGATATCCGTTTGCTGACAGCCCGGTGCGCGGTATTCACTCTGTAACAGGTCACCGGCTGATGCCAGAGGACGCAGATGGCGAATCTGCTCCAGACGCTGGGCGCGAAAGCGGATGCGCAAGTAGCGTTTTCCGCTGAGCGTATTGCGCCAGCGCTCGAATACCAGGCTGGCGCCAGGAGGGATATCTCCCGGTGGATACCCGGCCTGCTGCCAGTGGAAATCCAGTAAAGTGCGCAACCAGGCAATGTTGTTATCATGCGCCACCAGCACCAGCCAGCGTCGGCCGACCTCAGCAGGTGCATCGGTTGACAGCGCGCGGATAATTTGTGCCAGCAGGCGTGAGCCGAGACGGCGCGCAAGGTAAGGAATGTCGTTGGTATAGCGATATTTTACGCTGTTGAGCGTCAGCAGGGGCAGCAGGTCATCGGCCCGCCGCAGATGGCCAAATCCGACTTCCGCCGCCGGCCAGCCCTCACTCCAGGCCAGGCGCAGGGTTTCGGCAGCAGCAGCCTGATGGTCAAGCGCCGGCACCGACACACGCCCGTCCGGGTTAAGGCGAAGTTGCCAGCGGCTGGAGGCCAGCGGGCAGGGATGGGCTGGCCGGCACAGCGCGCGCGCCAGCTGATTGATAGCCGGTTGCCAGCGCTGCTGAGCGGTCTGTATATTTCCGCCCATTGCCCGCAGTACCGCTAGGGTGGTTTTTTTACCGTCGAGCGCTATATGCTGCGTGCCGGTGAGAAACAGCGGGTCGTTGCCATCGTGCTGATAGTGTATCTTCAGCTGGCAGCCGGGAAATGCAACTTCACTGAAAGCCGTGGCGGTTGCCCGGGTCCGTTGTCGCGGGCTGGCATAGATATAGACATCCTGCGTTGTCGGGCAACCGGGGCTTATCAGATGATGCTGCCGGTAGTACTGACCTTCAGGCTGCGCCTTTAGCCAGACGGCGCGCCAGCCGTGTCGGGTCAGTTCGCCATCGGCTACCCGCCAGCGTGGCCATGGCCGGCCGGTAGCGGCTTCAATGGCGCGCCGATCCCAGGGCACCGGCGCACGTACGCCGTGGCGAACCACCTCTACCACTTTTTCCAGCTGCCAGTGTGAGGTAGCGTCTGCGCTGGCAGCGCCGGCTATCAGCAGCCCTATTAAGCCGGCACCGGTTGCTGTATGCATCAATTCACTTTCCGCCTGTTATCTGCCTGCCTGATTGTAACTCTGGCGGCGGCGGTACAACAGCTGGCAGGATCTGAAAAACGGCGGCTAATCGCTGACCGGCATACGGGCCTGAGCGCAAAGCGCTGTGCATCAAGGCGGGAGCGGCAAATAAAAAAAATGCCGGTCAGATTCTGACCAGCATGGTGATAGCTTGCGCGTCTGGCGCGCGTCAGACCGTTTACAGTCTGGCGGCGTTTTCGCTGAGGTATTTGGCAACGCCTTCCGGAGATGCGCCCATACCTGCCTGGCCTTTTTGCCACTGAGCCGGACATACTTCACCGTGCTCTTCGTGGAACTGCAGGGCGTCAACCATACGTAGCATTTCATCGATGTTACGGCCTAGCGGCAGATCATTAACCACCTGGTGACGTACCACGCCGGCTTTGTCGATCAGGAAAGAACCGCGCAGCGCAACGCCGGCGTCCGGATGTTCAATGCCGTATGCTTTTTGGATTTCGCGCTTAATGTCGGCAACCATGGCATAGCGCACCGCACCGATACCACCTTTGTCGACCGGCGTGTTGCGCCAGGCATTGTGCACAAATTCGGAGTCGAAAGATACACCAACAACTTCCACGCCTTTCTTCTGGAATTCTTCGTAACGCTTGTCAAAAGCAATCAGTTCTGATGGACAGACGAAAGTAAAATCCATCGGCCAGAAGAACAGCACGGTGGGTTTGCCTGCCGTGTGTTTTTTGAAGTTGAAATTTTCAACGATTTCACCATTACCCAATACTGCGGCAGCGGTGAAATCCGGGGCTTGACGAGTTACCAGGACCATTTTCACTCCTGTTAGTTGGTTAGGTTTTAGTGACAACACGGCGGCAGTATAAGCGAGGCACGCCAGGAAACCAACGTAAATAACCCTGCGCTGGCCGTCGCCGGAATGGGGTATGATGCTGTCAATCAGGCGGGGGATGTCAGAGCTGCCCGAGCCTGGCTGACGCCATCATTCGTGGATAAAACTGCCAGAAAGCCTGTTCCAGTTCGCCATAATTATCGCAAAAATCCTGCCAGGAGTCGCGCAGTGCCGACAGACGCGGTCGGCGATTCGCCATTCCATTGAAGACCTGTTGCAGATACTCGCGTTCGCTGTAGCGCTGCATCCAGTTTTCCTGCCACAGATAGCGATTAAGATCCTGAAACGCCTGCGGGGTTTGTGCCAGGCAGGGGGTAATCTCGCTTTCCGCCTGCCGTAGAAACGCCGGCAGGGTTTGCTGCGCCACCAGCCTGTCCCAGTGTAATGACAGAAAATGGTCCCAGACCACATCAAGGGTGACAGGGGCAACCCGGCGGGTAGCGGGACGAAAAAGCCTGCGCATTGCTTTCACTTCCGCTAATCCATCGGTCAGGACATCGATACGTCGGTGCAGGGTGATGCCTGCAGCCACTGCGGGTGGCCAGCTTTGCCAGGGATCGCCACGGACAAAATCGGCCATCAGGTTACCCAGCAGCGAGCTGTTGGCCAGGCTGGCAAGATGTAAATGCGCAAGAAAGTTCATTACGGCAGTATATGAGTAATTAATGTTAGCCGGCGATATTTTTTTCCGTCACCCGCCGCAGAGGTCCCCCGGCAATGACAAAGGTTCTGCTGCCGGTGCTTTTCCGTTAGACTATGCCCCCTGTTTTCACTCTGCCAGAAAGAACCATGCGCCTTGCTGATTTTTCATTCGAATTACCTGACTCGCTGATTGCCCATTATCCGCAGGCACAGCGTAGCGGCTGTCGTTTACTTTCTCTTGACGGTGAAACCGGCCAGCTTAGCCATGGCATTTTCACCGACCTGCTGGAAAAGCTTGATGCCGGCGACCTGCTGGTTTTTAACAATACCCGGGTGATTCCGGCGCGTATTTATGGCCGTAAAGCCAGCGGTGGAAAAATTGAAGTTCTCGTGGAGCGAGTGCTGGATGATAAGCGAGTGCTCGCCCACGTGCGTTCATCAAGAGCACCCCAGCCGGGAAGTGCGCTGCTGCTTGGCGATGATCACAGCGTTGCCGCCACCATGGTGGCGCGTCACGATGCGCTGTTTGAAATTGTTTTTGATGATGCGCGGCCAGTGCTGGATATTCTTAACGCAGTGGGACACATGCCGCTGCCTCCTTATATTGACCGTCCCGACGAAGACGCGGACCGCGAACTCTACCAGACGGTTTACAGCGAAAAGCCGGGGGCAGTTGCCGCCCCGACCGCGGGCCTGCATTTTGATCAGCCGCTGCTGCAGGCGCTGCGTGATAAGGGGGTCAATACCGCTTTTGTCACGCTGCACGTGGGCGCCGGTACCTTTCAACCGGTCAAAGTTGACACCATTGAAGATCACCACATGCATGCTGAATATGCTGAGGTGTCACAGGATGTTGTTGATGCGGTGCTGGCCTGCAAACAGCGGGGTAACCGCGTGGTGGCGGTGGGAACAACATCGGTACGTTCGCTGGAGAGTGCCGCGCAGGCTGCCGCTGATTCCCTTATCGCGCCTTTTTTTGCCGATACCCGTATCTTTATCTACCCGGGTTATCGCTATCAGATCATTGATGCTCTCATTACCAATTTTCATCTGCCGGAATCAACGCTGATTATGCTGGTCAGCGCTTTTGCTGGTTATCGCCATACCATGCATGCCTATCAGCAGGCGGTGGCACAGCAGTATCGCTTTTTCAGCTATGGTGATGCCATGTTTATCAGCCGCAACCCCGGCGCGCCCGACGAAAAGGTCGGCGCCTGAGCTGCTGATATAGCAAGCCGCGTTCAGCATTGCTAGAATGCGTCTCTTTTAATTAATCGCCGGACTGTTTCTCTGGTGATGGAGTTAACGTGAAATTTGAACTTGATACCACGGATGGTCACGCCCGTCGCGGCCGTCTGATTTTTGAACGTGGCGTGGTGGAAACGCCTGCGTTTATGCCCGTTGGTACCTACGGTACGGTGAAAGGTATGACCCCGGAAGAAGTGCAGGAGACCGGGGCGCAAATCATTCTGGGCAATACTTTTCATCTCTGGCTGCGTCCGGGACAGGAGATTATGAAGCTGCACGGCGATCTGCATGATTTCATGCACTGGCCTGGTCCTATTCTTACTGATTCTGGCGGTTTTCAGGTATTCAGTCTCGGTGATATTCGTAAAATTACTGAAGCAGGCGTGCATTTTCGTAATCCGATTAATGGTGACCCGATTTTTCTCGATCCTGAGAAATCGATGGAGATTCAGTACGATCTGGGTTCCGATATTGTGATGATTTTTGACGAGTGCACCCCCTATCCGGCGGAATGGGATTACGCGAAGCGTTCAATGGAAATGTCTTTGCGCTGGGCAAAACGTAGCCGTGAGCGTTTTGATGCATTAGGCAATAAAAACGCGTTATTTGGCATTATTCAGGGCAGTGTTTACGAAGATTTACGTGATGTTTCCGTCAGAGGACTGGTAGAGATAGGATTTGATGGGTACGCTGTGGGCGGTCTGGCAGTGGGTGAACCTAAAGCGGATATGCACCGGATTCTTGAACACCTGTGTCCGCAAATTCCTCAGGATAAGCCCCGCTATCTGATGGGGGTGGGGAAGCCGGAAGATCTGGTGGAAGGCGTGCGTCGTGGGATTGATATGTTCGATTGCGTGATGCCCACCCGTAATGCCCGCAACGGCCACCTGTTTGTCACCGATGGCGTGGTGAAAATCCGCAATGCCCGATATAAAGATGATACCTCCCCACTCGATGCCGAATGCGATTGTTATACCTGTCGCAATTATAGTCGTGCTTACTTGCATCATTTGGATCGTTGTAACGAAATACTGGGCGCGCGGTTGAACACCATTCATAACCTGCGTTACTACCAGCGCCTGATGGCGGGTTTACGCAAGGCCATTGAAGAGGGTACATTAGAGCGCTTTGTTTTGGGATTCTATCAACGGATGGGTAAGACGGCACCGTCCTTATCCTCTGATAATTAACAATTGAAGGAAATTGTCATGAGTTTTTTTATTTCTGATGCTGTGGCCGCGACCGGCGCCCCTTCTCAGGGGAGTCCTTATTCTCTGGTGATTATGCTGGTGGTATTTGGCCTGATTTTCTATTTTATGATCCTGCGTCCGCAGCAAAAGCGGACAAAAGAGCATAAAAAACTGATGGATTCCATCTCTAAGGGCGATGAAGTGCTGACTACCGGCGGCCTGGTTGGGCGAGTAACTAAGGTGGCGGAAACCGGTTATGTGGCCATTGCATTAAACGACACCACTGAAGTGGTCGTTAAGCGTGATTTCGTGGCTGCCGTTCTGCCGAAAGGTACAATGAAGGCGCTGTAATTATCTGTTTTCCCTAAGGGAACTACTGTGTTAAATCGTTATCCTTTATGGAAGTACCTGTTGCTGACCGTGGTGTTTATCGTCGGTCTGGTTTACGCACTTCCTAACCTTTATGGTGAGGATCCGGCCGTTCAGGTCACTGGCGTGCGCGGAGCCGCAGCCAGTGAACAGACGCTGGACCAAATCCAGAGCGTGCTCAAACAAGATAATATTCCGGCTAAGTCGATCGCCCTGGAAGAGGGCGCTATTCTGGCGCGCTTTGCCAATACCGACGTCCAGCTGCATGCGCGTGAGGCGCTGATTAAGGCGCTGGGCGAAAAATATGTCGTGGCGCTTAACCTTGCGCCGGCGACGCCCTCCTGGCTAAAGCTACTGAATGCCGAGCCAATGAAACTGGGCCTTGATTTACGCGGTGGCGTTCACTTCCTGATGGAAGTGGATATGGATACTGCGCTGAGCAAGCTGCAGGAGCAGAATATTGATGGCCTGCGCAGCGATCTGCGTGAAAAAAATATTCCTTACACTACCATCAGTAAAGCGGCTAATTACGGCCTGCAAATCCAGTTTCTTAACGCGACCGATCGTGATGCCGCCATCAGCTACCTGGCGCCGCGTCATCGTGACCTGGTGATCTCGGGCAGCGGCAGCAACATGCTGCGTGCGGTGATGACCGATGAGCGCCTGCGTGAAGCGCGTGAGTATGCGGTGCAGCAGAATATTAATATTCTGCGTAATCGTGTTAACCAACTGGGCGTCGCGGAACCTCTGGTTCAGCGTCAGGGTTCAGACCGCATTGTGGTTGAGCTGCCGGGGATTCAGGATACCGCGCGTGCTAAAGAGATTCTTGGCGCCACCGCTACGCTGGAATTCCGTCTGGTTAATAGCTCGGTTGACAGTAACGTCGCGGCAAATGGGCGTGTTCCCGGTGATTCTGAAGTGAAATATACCCGTGATGGTCAGCCAACGGTTCTCTACAAACGCGTGATTCTGACCGGCGATCACATTACGGACTCCACTTCCAGCATGGACGAGTATAACCAGCCGCAGGTTAATATCTCTCTTGACGGCAGCGGCGGCAATCTGATGTCTAATTTCACCAAGGATCACATCGGTCAGCCGATGGCGACGCTGTTCGTGGAATATAAAGACAGTGGTAAGAAAGATGCCAACGGCCGGGCGATTCTGGAGAAACAGGAGCAGGTTATCAACGTGGCGAATATTCAGTCACGGCTGGGTAACAGTTTCCGTATTACCGGTATTGGCGATCCGAACGAGGCGCGTCAGCTGTCGCTGCTGCTGCGTGCCGGCGCTCTGATTGCACCGATCCAGATTGTCGAAGAGCGCACCATCGGCCCGACCATGGGACAGCAAAATATTACCCAGGGTCTGGAAGCATGCCTGTGGGGACTGCTGGCATCGATTCTGTTTATGGTGGTGTTCTATAAGAAATTTGGTCTGATTGCCACCTCGGCGCTGCTGGCCAACCTGGTGCTGATTGTCGGCATTATGTCGCTGATACCGGGGGCGACGCTGACTATGCCGGGGATTGCGGGGATCGTACTGACGCTGGCCGTCGCAGTTGATGCTAACGTACTGATTAATGAACGTATTAAAGAAGAATTACGCAATGGGCGTAGCGTGCAGCAGGCGATTCATGAGGGCTACAAAGGTGCCTTCTCCAGTATCGTTGATGCTAACGTCACCACGCTGATTAAAGTCATTATTCTTTATGCGGTGGGTACCGGATCGATTAAAGGGTTTGCCATTACCACAGCCATTGGTATCGGCACCTCAATGTTTACTGCGATCCTCGGCACCCGCGCTATCGTTAACCTGATATACGGCGGCAAACGTATCAGCAAGCTGTCAATCTGAGGAGCGAGTTGTGGCACGTGAATACAATATTGAGCAGCTAAACCACGGGCGTAAAGTCGTTGACTTTATGCGCTGGGACACGCTGGCTTTTATCATCTCCGCTCTGCTGATCGTTGCGTCGATTGCCATTATTGGCGTGCGTGGTTTTAACTGGGGGCTTGATTTCACCGGTGGTACGGTGATTGAAATCAATCTGGAAAAACCGACCAATCTCGACAGCCTGCGCAGCGCGCTGCAAACGGCTGGTTTTGTTGAGCCGCAGGTGCAGAATTTTGGTAGCAGTCGCGACGTGATGGTCCGTATGGCACCGGATAAAGGGCCTGGCGGGCAGGAACTGGGTAACAAAGTGGTCACGGTAATTAATCAGGCATCTCAACAGCATGCTACCGTGAAGCGCATTGAGTTTGTCGGACCGAGCGTCGGAAGCGATCTGGCGCAGGCGGGGGCGATGGCGCTGCTGTCTGCCCTCGGGGCGATTCTGCTGTATATCGGCTTTCGTTTCGAATGGCGTCTGGCGCTGGGCACCGTGCTGGCATTGATCCATGACGTTATCATTACCGTCGGATTGCTTTCCCTGTTCCATATCGAGATTGACCTGACGATTATTGCTTCGCTGATGTCGGTGATTGGTTATTCACTGAACGATAAAATTGTGGTGTCAGACCGTATTCGTGAGAATTTCCGCCGTATTCGTCGCGGGTCGTCTTACGATATTACCAACGTTTCTCTGACCCAGACGTTGAGTCGTACTATTATCACTTCAGCGACGACCCTGGCGATGGTTCTGATTCTGTTCATTTTTGGCGGTGCGTTGCTAAAAGGCTTCTCGCTGACCATGCTGATTGGTGTTACTGTCGGAACCATTTCATCGATTTATGTTTCGTCGGCGCTGGCGTTGAAGCTGGGTATGAAGCGTGAACATATGATGACGCAAAAAGTGGAAAAAGAGGGGGCGGACCAGCCTTCAATTTTACCTTAATTCCTGGCGATAACGCTGACAGTGAGTTAAGAAAAACGGCACCCTGAGGTGCCGTTTTTTTATCACTGCGTTTTATCCGCCACGATATCATGTACCCTGACATAGCCCAGCTGCTGTGGCTGAATATCCTCAAGCAGCACTGCCAGCGTGACGTCGCGCGAACTTGTCAGGCCGGCATCAACGTGGATTTGCTGTATATGGCCACTGCCCGGCAGCGGTTTACCGCTGACGCTATCGCGCTCACCCCATTCAACCCGAGCGCTGAAAGCCGGCAGTGCAGCGCTGGCGCTGGTATGAACACGCAGCAAAATCCTGCTGTTATCGTTATCGGCCTGCACCGATACCAGTAACAGGCTCAGATCGGCGATTTGGCTTTGCAACACCACCGGGGTGCTGGCTTCGGGTACCAGCCAGGCACCCTGGCCGGCGTGGAGATTCAGGCTGTTTTGCAGTTCCAGCGCGCTGGCCTGGCGCGTCAGCTGACTCAGTTCTTTATTGAGTTTGCTGACTTCATTATGTAAATGATGGACCTGGCGGGGCGGCGCCGAGCAGCCCACCAACAGCAGGGCCGGCATCAGCGCCGCGTAAACAGCGTTCCTTACTGTCATCTATTGATATCTCGCTAAAACTTAATCAGGGATACGCAGAACCTGTCCGGGATAGATTTTATCCGGACTGCTGAGCATCGGTTTATTGGCTTCGAAGATTTTATTGTACTGATTGGCATCGCCATACACTTCTTTTGCTATTTTGCTCAGGTTATCACCTGGCTTGACGCTGTAGGTACGAATTTCGCGGGCATCGCTGGTGGTTACCTGATCATCAACGCTTTTAATCCCTTCAACGTTACCTACAGCCACCAGAATTTTTTCCTTCACTTCCTGTGACACGCCGTCACCGCTAATGGTGACTTTATCACCATCCACCTTCACGCTGACTTTATCACTGCCCGGTAGATTGAGCTGCTGAATATGCTTTTGCAGAGCTGCGCTCTTATCCTGTGAGCCGCCGAACAGTTTGGTTCCCACTGTTTCGAGAAAACTAAAAAGTCCCATTTTCGATCTCCACTCAGTTAAGCTCCTTTATGGAGCGATAGCATAATGATAGTCGCTTTTACCAGTTGTAACATTTATCGCGAATAATTGCGTCGGATGGCGCACGGGTAAAGGTTTCAGTTAGTCGCAACTTCGCGTTAAACTGAGAATTATTTGGTAAAGCCAGGAAAGCGTATGCACTGCCCATTTTGTTCTGCAATTGACACAAAAGTGATTGATTCACGCCTGGTGGGTGAGGGAACCTCGGTCAGGCGCAGACGTCAGTGTCTGGTTTGTCACGAGCGTTTTACCACCTTTGAAGTTGCAGAGCTGGTGATGCCACGGGTAGTGAAAAGCAACGATATTCGCGAGCCGTTCAATGAAGAAAAACTGCGCAGCGGTATTATGAAAGCGCTGGAAAAACGCCCGGTCAGTGCTGATGCGGTTGAAGATGCCCTCAGCCATATTAAAACCCAGCTGCGTGCGACCGGTGAGCGTGAGATTACCAGTAAAATGATTGGCGGCCTGGTGATGGATGAACTGAAAAAGCTGGATAAGGTCGCTTATATTCGCTTTGCCTCGGTTTACCGCAGTTTTGAAGATGTGCGCGAATTTGGTGAAGAAATCGCCCGTCTACAGGATTAATTATGAGCGATGAGCGCTTTATGGCGCGCGCGCTGGAACTGGCGCGCCGCGGTCTGTATACCACCAGGCCTAACCCTAACGTAGGTTGCGTAATAGTCCGCCAGGGGGAGATTGTGGGTGAAGGCTGGCATCAGCGTGCCGGCGAGCCGCATGCTGAAGTGCACGCGCTGCGCATGGCTGGCGAGCGTGCCCGTGGCGCCACTGCTTACGTCACCCTTGAACCCTGCAGCCATTTTGGTCGCACGCCACCCTGTTGTGACGCCCTGCTGGCGGCGGGTATCCATCGGGTGGTTGCCGCGATGCAGGACCCGAACCCGCAGGTCGCTGGCCGCGGGTTGTATCGTCTGCAACAGGCCGGCGTCACGGTAAGTGATGGCCTGATGATGGCTGAGGCTGAACGTCTGAATCGCGGGTTTTTTAAGCGAATGCGTACAGGTTTTCCCTGGCTGCAGCTTAAGCTGGGGGCGTCGCTGGATGGGCGCACCGCGATGGCCAGTGGAGAAAGCCAGTGGATTACTTCGCCGCAGGCCCGCCAGGACGTTCAGCACTTTCGGGCGATGAGTTGCGCGCTGCTTTCCACCAGCGCCACGGTTATTGCTGACGACCCTTCACTGACGGTGCGCTGGCAGGAGCTGAACCCCGAGGTACAGCAGCAGCTGAGCGCGACGCAGCTACGTCAGCCGGTGCGTGTGATTATCGACAGCCACAATCGGGTGACCCCGCAGCACCGGCTGATTCATCAGCCTGGTGAAACCTGGCTGGCGCGACTGCATGCTGACACACAGAAATGGCCTGAGTCGGTGACGCAGTTCAGCCTGCCTGCCGTGCATCAGGGGGTTGATATCGTGGCCTTGCTGATGCTACTGGGAAAACAGCAAATTAATACGCTGTGGGTCGAGGCTGGTGCCGGGCTGGCTGGTGCCTTGTTGCAGGCCGGTCTGGTGGATGAACTGATCGTTTATCTGGCGCCGAAACTGCTCGGTGATAGTGCGCGTGGCTTGTGTCAGCTGCCGGCCCTCAGTCATCTGGCCGATGCGCCGGACTTTGTTTTCAGTGATGTGCGTCAAATCGGCCCGGATTTGCGTCTGATTCTGACCCCGCGCTAACGCGGCATACAAAAGCGGAAGCAGAATCCGTGAGAATATGATAGAATCCGCCCCCCTCGGGGCCATTACACCGAATCCGATAAGGAACACTATGAAAGTCATCGAAGCTGCTGTTGCCTCGCCTGAGGCGCGCGTTGCCATTGTGATTGCCCGTTTTAATAACTTCATCAACGACAGCCTGCTGAACGGCGCTATTGATGCGCTAAAGCGTATCGGTCAGGTTAAAGACGAAAATATCACCGTGGTCTGGGTGCCTGGCGCCTATGAAATGCCGATGGCCGCACGTGCGCTGGCCCAGGCGGGTAAACATCATGCGGTAGTGGCATTGGGTACCGTTATCCGTGGTGGCACTGCCCATTTTGAATATGTTGCCGGTGAAGCAAGTTCCGGCCTTGCCAGCGTTGCGATGAACAGCGATATCCCCGTGGCATTCGGCGTACTGACGACGGAAAATATTGAGCAGGCCATTGAGCGTGCCGGTACCAAAGCCGGTAACAAAGGGGCGGAAGCCGCACTGACTGCTCTGGAAATGATTAACGTACTGAAAGCGATTAACGCTTGATTTTAAGGGGAATGTTGTGAAACCTGCTGCCCGCCGCCGCGCACGTGAATGCGCAGTCCAGGCACTTTACTCCTGGCAGTTGTCGCATAATGACATCGCCGATGTTGAATATCAGTTTCTGGCGGAACAGGACGTCACCGACGTCGATATTGGCTATTTTCGTGAGCTATTGTCAGGGGTCGCCACGAACAGCGACTATCTTGATGGATTAATGAAACCTTATCTTTCACGCCAGCTGGAAGAACTCGGTCAGGTGGAACGGGCAATCCTGCGCCTGTCGCTGTATGAACTGAGCAAGCGTAGCGACGTTCCCTACAAAGTGGCAATTAACGAAGGCATTGAACTGGCGAAAGTATTTGGCGCCGAAGACAGCCATAAGTTTGTCAACGGTGTGCTGGACAAAGCCGCACCACAAATACGTCCCAATAAAAAATAACCCTGCAAGGCCGGTTTCCCGGCCTTCCTGCTTACACTCACGGAATTTCACTATGGCCTGTGGCGAATTTGCACTCATCGGGCGTTATTTTGATCGTACCGCGGGTTTCCGGCGCGATGTTGAAAAAGGCATTGGCGACGACTGCGCCCTGCTGAATGTTCCTGAAAAACAGACTCTGGCAATCAGTACCGATACGCTGGTTGAGGGGGTGCATTTTTTACGTGATATTCACCCGGCGGATTTAGGTTACAAAGCGCTGGCTGCCAATCTCAGTGACCTTGCGGCAATGGGCGCCGATCCTGCCTGGCTGACGCTGGCGCTGACGCTGCCAGATGTCAACGAAGCCTGGTTACAGGATTTCAGTGATAGCCTGTTTGAACTGATGGATTATTACGGCGTGCAGCTGATTGGTGGTGACACCACGCGTGGTCCGTTGAGTCTGACGTTGGGTATCCATGGTCTGATTCCGGTCGGGCGGGCGCTGCGGCGCTGCGGCGCGCGGCCCGGTGACTGGATCTATGTCACCGGCACGCTGGGCGACAGCGCCGCAGGACTGGCGTTGTTGCAGCATCACCAGCGGCTGGACGATCCGGTCAGTAATGAGGCGCTGATAAAACGTCATTTGCGTCCGATGCCGCGCATTTTGCAGGGCCAGGCGTTGCGTGGCCTCGCCAGTGCGGCTATTGATATTTCTGACGGGTTGCTGGCGGATTTAGGCCATGTGCTTGATGCCAGCAATTGCGGTGCCCGTGTTGAGCTTGATGCGCTACCTTTTTCTGTGGCACTGCGCAGCCACTATAGTCGTGAACAGCAAACAGACTGGGCGTTACACGGCGGCGAAGACTACGAGCTGTGCTTTACCGTGCCGGAGATAAATCGTGGCGCGCTGGACGTGGCGTTAGGCCATCTTGGCGTACCTTATACCTGCATTGGTCAGATAAAAACGGCGGCGGAAGGCATCACCTTGTTGCGCGACGGTCAGCCGGTTAGTTGTCATAAAAAGGGATTTGATCACTTTGATCGTTAATAAAAATGAGGCAAAAAAGCGCCTGCGTATGTCAGATCCCTGGCATCTGCTGGCCACCGGATTTGGCAGCGGGCTGAGCCCCTGGCTTCCGGGAACCATGGGATCGCTGGCCGCGATTCCGTTCTGGTGTCTGCTGAGATTACTGCCGCTTGAGCTCTATTCACTGCTGTTGTTGCTGGGGATTAGCATCGGGGTTTATCTCTGCCATCGCACGGCCAGAGATATGGGGGTGCACGATCACGGTAGCATTGTCTGGGATGAATTTATCGGCATGTGGATAACCTTGCTGGCGATCCCGGCCTTTGACTGGCACTGGGTGCTGGCTGGCTTTGTTATCTTCCGTATTCTGGATATGTGGAAGCCCTGGCCGATTCGCTGGTTTGACCGCAATGTTCAGGGTGGAATGGGCATTATGGTGGATGACATTGTTGCCGGTATTATTTCAGCGATGCTGCTCTGGCTGGCCGGTATTTTCCTTTGAGGAGACCGGGTAGGGGGAAACCTACCCGGCAGCGGTATCTCTGCCGTCAGGTTGCCAGCGTTTACTCAAAGCCGCTGACTGCATGGGGCTGATACAGGCTTTCCAGCTCCGCCAGCTCACTTGCGTCCAGCTCAACGTCAAGCGCGTTGAGCAGATCGTCAAGTTGCTCTGCTCTTGAGGCGCCAATAATCGGCGCGGTAACCGCCGGTTTATGCAGCGTCCAGGCCAGCGCAATTTGCGCAAGGCTGACGCCCTTATCCCGCGCGAGGTTTGCCACCCGCTGAGCAATTGCCGCGTCGTTCTCTTCACTGCGTTGATAAAGGGTTTTACCAAATTCATCAGAAACCGAACGGGCGGTAGTTTCACCCCATGGCCGGGTCAGGCGGCCACGTGCCAGTGGACTCCACGGCATGACCGCAATGCCCTCTGACTGACAGAGCGGATGCATTTCCCGTTCTTCTTCGCGCTGAATCAGATTGTATTGGTCCTGCATGCTGACAAAGCGCGTCCAGCCATGTTTATCGGCGGTATACAGCGCTTTAGCAAACTGCCAGGCATACATTGATGATGCGCCGATATAGCGGGCTTTACCGGCTTTCACCACCTCATGCAACGCTTCCAGCGTCTCTTCCAGCGGAGTGTTGTAGTCCCAGCGGTGAATCTGTAGCAAATCAACATAATCCATGCCGAGCCGTGTCAGACTGTCATCAATGGATTGCATAATGCTGGCACGTGATAGCCCGCCGGCCAGGTTGCTGAGCGGGAAAAATACTTTGGTTGCCACGATGATGTCGTCACGACGGGCAAAGTCGCGCAGAGCACGGCCGACAATTTCTTCACTGCTGCCATCGGAATAGCTGTTGGCGGTATCAAAAAAGTTAATGCCGGCTTCCAGTGCCCGTTTAATCAGCGGGCGGCTGCTCTCTTCCGGCAGCGTCCAGGCATGGCGGCCGCGTTCAGGCTGTCCAAAGGTCATACAGCCGAGGCACAGGCGGGAAACGGTCAGGTCGGTATGGCCAAATCGGGTTGTTTTCATGTTTGCTCCTGCTTTGCTTAAAAATTAAGCCGGGCTTAAGCATAGCAGGCGCCGGCGTGCGTTTTTTAGCGGGATAAGGGGCAGACAGCGCTCGCCCCTTCGGCTTACAGTGCCAGCCAGCGAGCAATCTGCTGTGCGATCCCTGTCGCATCCAGCTGGTAATCGTGGCGGATTTCCTCCTGCGTGCCCTGCGGGATAAATTCATCCGGTAAGCCGATATTCAGCACCGGTAGCAGTTTACGCCTGGCCATCAACAGTTCGTTGACGCCGCTGCCGGCTCCGCCCTTAATGGCCCCTTCTTCCAGAGTAATAAGCGCTTCATGGCTTGCTGCCAGCTCCAGTATCCGTGCTTCATCCAGCGGTTTAACAAAGCGCATATCCACCAGGGTGGCATTCAGTTTTTCTGCTACCTCACGGGCTTCGGCCAGTAGCGTACCAAAATTGAGAATAGCCAGCTTTTCACCCTGGCGCAGGGTGCGTCCCTCACCGATTGACAGCGCGCTGAGCGGTGCCAGGTCGCTACCAGTACCGGTACCACGCGGATAGCGTACTGCGCTCGGTCCCTGACGGTAATGATAGCCGGTGTAGAGCATCAGACGACATTCGTTTTCGTCCGATGGCGTCATGATGACCATGTTGGGGATACAGCGCAGGAAGGCGAGATCAAAGGCTCCCTGATGCGTTTGTCCGTCGGCCCCGACAATGCCACCGCGATCGATGGCGAACATGACCGGCAGTTTCTGAATGGCAACATCGTGTATGAGCTGATCGTAAGCCCGCTGCAGAAAGGTGGAGTATATTGCCACCACCGGACGGTAACCGCCAATTGCCAGCCCGGCCGCAAAGGTGACGGCATGCTGTTCTGCGATAGCCACGTCAAAATAGCGTTGTGGATAGTCGCGCGAAAAGCTCACCATGCCGGAGCCTTCACGCATTGCCGGCGTGATAGCCAGCAGATCCGGCTCGTGGGCGGCCATTTCACACAGCCAGTCACCGAAAATTTTTGAATAGGTTGGCAGACCAGGTTTACTGGCCGGCAGCGAACCGCTGGCCGGATCAAACTTAGGCACTGCATGCCAGGCGATGGGATCTTTTTCCGCCGGGGCGTAGCCTTTGCCCTTTTTAGTCATGATATGCAGAAACTGGGGGCCCTTAAGGCTGCGCATGTTGCTCAGGGTTTGCACCAGGGCCAGCACGTCGTGGCCATCAATAGGGCCGATGTAGTTAAAGCCCAGCTCCTCAAACAGCGTGCCGGGCACCACCATGCCTTTAAGGTGTTCTTCAGTACGCTTTACCAGTTCTTTTATTGGCGGCAGATTGGTGAGGACTTTTTTACCGCTCTCCCGCAGGCGTGAATAGGTTTTACCGGAGAGAATTTGCGCCAGCCGGTTATTCAGTGCGCCAACGTTTTCAGAGATGGACATCTCGTTATCGTTCAGGATTACCAGTAAATCGGCGCTGATATCGCCAGCGTGATTCATGGCTTCAAACGCCATGCCGGCCGTGATGGCACCATCGCCGATAATGCAGGCGGTGCGGCGACCTTTACCCTCTTTTCCGGCGGCCACCGCCAGGCCAAGACCCGCGCTGATAGAGGTGGACGAGTGTCCGACACTCAGGACGTCATATTCACTTTCATCACGCCACGGAAAAGGATGCAGGCCATTTTTTTGTCGGATTGTACCGATGCGGTCGCGACGACCGGTCAGGATCTTGTGGGGATAGGCTTGGTGGCCGACGTCCCATACCAGATGATCGAACGGCGTGTTATAAACGTAATGCAGCGCCACGGTCAGTTCAACTACGCCCAGCCCGGAAGCAAAGTGGCCGCTGGAGCGGCTGACGCTATCAAGTAAATACTGACGAAGCTCATCACAGAGTTTTGGCAGGCTCTCTTTAGGCAACAAACGTAATTCTTGCACCGAGCTTGCCAGCGCAAGCGTCGGGTATTTCGCAGTATCAAAACTCATCAGAGACTCATTATCATTTATCGCGTTCAACAATAAAGCTGGCCAGCGCGCGTAGCGGCGCCGTGTTCAGCGACTGTGCCGCCAGCGTGTCCAGCGCATGGAGAGATTCCTGATACAGATCCCACGCCTTTGCTCTGGCACTGTCAAGGCCCATCAGTGACGGATAGGTACTCTTGCCCAGATCCTGATCGGCACCCTGACGCTTGCCGGTTACCGTGCTGTCACCGATAACGTCGAGAATGTCATCCTGTACCTGAAAAGCCAGACCAATGGCGCTGGCATAGCGATCCAGTGCTGGTAGCGCTGCCTTGCCGCGCTCGCCGGCGCACAGGGCGCCGAGCCGGACGGCGGCACGGATGAGCGCACCGGTTTTATGACGGTGAATTTGTTCCAGGGCATCCAGGGAAATCTGTGCGCCTTCGGCCGCCAGGTCTAACGCCTGTCCGCCACACATGCCAGCCACCCCGCTGGCCTGAGCCAGTTCAGACAGCATGGCGAGACGCGTTTCACTGCTGACTCCCGGTAATGGGCTGTCGGCCAGAATAGAAAACGCCAGGGTTTGCAAGGCATCGCCTGCCAGAATGGCGGTATCCTCGCCATATTTAATATGGCAGGTTGGCTGCCCGCGCCGCAGCGCGTCGTCATCCATTGCCGGCAGATCGTCGTGGATTAACGAATAAGCGTGAATACACTCCACCGCTGCTGCCGGAGCATCAAGACTTTGTTCATCGGCATTCAGCATGCCGCCGGTGGCATAAACAAGAAAAGGGCGCAGGCGCTTGCCGCCGAGCAAGGTGCCATATTTCATTGCCTCAACCAGCGGATGGCTTTGCAACGGTAGCCCGCTAAGATAGCGATTTAAGACGGCATTAATGCGTGCCTGATGGGCATTGATGAGATCGGTAAACTCCATTTACCCGGCATCCGGCGTAAAGGGGGTGAGGCTTGCGTCAGCGTCGTCACTTAATAAAATTTGTACCCGCTGTTCTGCCTGCTTCAGCTGTTGCTGACCGGTACGCGACAGCTGCACGCCGCGTTCAAATTCGTTTAACGCTTCTTCCAGCGGCAGTTCACCACTCTCCAGACGGGAGACGATCTGCTCGAGCTGTTGCAGAGCATGTTCAAAACTGACGGGCGGTTCGGCTTTTTTTGGCATAATAGCTAGTCTGGCTCAGTCGTGGTTTTCATCCGGGTGAATGCTCATGGTAGCTGACCCTAAATGATTAGCAAAATAATGATTGATATCACAGATGGCTCAGCAGCGCTGAGACAAAAGTGATATACTCCGGTGCCTTGGATGCAAAGGGCCTGACGCTGCTTTGCAATACACTGATTTTATCAGTTAAGTGGCAATAATTTTAGCCCTCAATTCACCAGATGACCCCTCGCTGCTATGAAGTTTATTATTAAGCTGTTTCCTGAAATTACGATTAAAAGCCAGTCGGTACGCCTGCGGTTTATTAAGATTCTGACCGGCAACATCCGCAATGTGCTTAAACAGTCCGACGAAGATATCGCGGTGGTGCGCCACTGGGACCATATTGTGGTACGGGTGAAGGCACCTGAAAAAGAAGAGGCGGTGCGTGATGCGCTGACGCGTATTCCTGGCATTCATCATATCCTGGCGGTTGAAGATCGGGAGTTTCGCGATGTTCACCATATTTTTGAACAGGCGCTGGCACAATACCATCAGACAATTAGCGGTAAATCTTTTTGCGTACGGGTAAAGCGTCGCGGTAAGCATGATTTCAGTTCGCAGGACGTTGAGCGCTATGTTGGCGGTGGCCTGAATCAGCACGTTGACAGTGCGCGGGTTAACCTCACCCGTCCGGAAGTGACGGTTAATCTTGAAATTGAAGATCAGCGTTTGCTGCTGGTCACCGGCCGCTATCCCGGCATTGGTGGTTTTCCGATTGGTACCCAGGAAGATGTGCTGTCACTGATCTCCGGAGGCTTTGATTCCGGCGTGTCGAGCTACATGCTGATGCGTCGCGGTTGTCGCGTACATTACTGCTTTTTTAATCTTGGCGGCGCGGCGCATGAAATTGGCGTGCGTCAGGTCGCGCATTATCTGTGGAAACGTTTTGGCAGTTCTCATCGTGTTCGCTTCGTGGCCATTAATTTTGAACCGGTGGTGGCTGAAATTCTGGAAAAAGTCGATGACGGCCAGATGGGCGTAGTGCTGAAACGTATGATGGTGCGTGCGGCGTCACAAATTGCCGGACGTTACGGTGTGCAGGCGCTGGTAACCGGCGAGGCGCTGGGACAGGTATCCAGCCAGACGCTGACTAATCTGCGCTTAATTGATAATGCCTCCGACACGCTGATTTTGCGTCCGCTGATTTCTCATGATAAAGAGCACATTATTAATCTGGCGCGGCAAATTGGCACCGAGGATTTTGCCCGCACAATGCCGGAATATTGTGGCGTCATATCCAAAAGTCCGACGGTGAAGGCGGTAAAGGAGAAGATTGAAGCGGAAGAAGCCCGGTTCGATTTTTCCATTCTCGACCATGTGGTTGAGCAGGCAACCAACGTTGATATTCGTGAAATTGCCGGCCAGGCGGCGCAAGAGGTTAGCGAAGTGGAAACCGTTGCTTCTTTTGGTCCGCAGGATGCGGTGCTGGATATTCGCTCGCCTGATGAACAGGAGAATAAGCCGCTGGTGCTGAACGGTGTTGAGGTGAAAACGCTGCCGTTTTATAAACTGGGCAGTCAGTTCGTTGATCTCGATCAGAATAAGACCTGGCTGCTTTACTGTGAACGCGGGGTAATGAGCCGGTTGCAGGCGCTTTATCTGCGGGAACAGGGTTTTGCGAATGTTAAGGTCTACCGGCCCTGAGGGCGCCGGTAGCGCCGCGAGTGGGTCTTAATCCTGATAGTTATAAATGCCCGCCGCCAGCACCAGCTGTGCGGCCACCGCAGCTGCCTGCGGTTTACCAACCAGTAACGCTATCAGCTTCAGGGCAAAGTCCATCGCCGTGCCGGGGCCCTGGCTGGTTAATAAATTAACGCGTGGGTCCCAGACGACGCGTTTTTCCATCCATTTTTCTGGCGGAATGGTCTCTTTCAGTCCGGGAAAGCCGGTCATATTGCCCAGCGGAAAAAGGTTGTGCGGGATAAATACGGTGCCGGGAACGGCGCAGATCGCTGCAACAATACGCCCCGAGAGATGAAACTGCCGGATGGTTTCAACCAGCAGCGGGCTGTCGCGAAATGCCTGGGCACCCTGCAGTCCGCCGGGCAGCACAATAGCGTCAAAGGCGCCGTCTGCCACGTCCACCAGCGGGTAGTCAGCCAGCAGCTTTACGCCGCGTGAACAGGTAATGGTCAGGGCGCCGTCGCTGGCAACGCTGGCGGTGGTGACGTCAATGCCGCCGCGTACCAGCAGGTCGATAGTGGTGACGGCTTCGGTCTCCTCACTGCCAGGCGCGAGACAGACCAGTACCGAGGCTTTCGTGCTCATAAGACTGCTCCTTACGCTTAATTAAATCATACAAACGACTGTTCTCCGGCGTGGCAACTCCTTGCGCCCGGGCACGACGGATAGCATAACCATTAATGTAGTCAATTTCAGTACGTCGCTGGGCGCGCACATCCTGCAGCATCGATGACTGATTGCCGGCGGTGCTATTCACGATTTGCATGACATAGTTAAACAGATCTTCCTGCGTACTATGATGGCCTTCCCGCGCCATGATAACGGCAATTTCCGCAGATAAACGCGCAATTTCTTCCTGATGATCTGCCAGCATGCCGTTAACGCAATCGTACTCGACGCTCAGAGGGTTAATGATGCAGTTTACCGCCAGCTTTTGCCAGGCAGCAGCGGCAACATTGTTATGCCAGGCAACATCCGGTAGCGCATGATGCAGCGGTTCCGCCAGACGACTCAGCCGCGCCGCTTCAACCGACGTCGGGCCAATGTGAGTGATACCGTTGGCGATGTGAATAATCACATTACCATCGCGCATGGCGGCGTGGGTTGTTACCCCTTGCAGAATGGGTTGCCTGAGACCTTTTAATTCGTCCAGCGTGCCGAGTCCGTTATGCAGCAGCAGCACCGGGCATGATGCATTGAGCTGCGGGGCCAGATTTCTCAGCGCAGATGCGACCTGCCAGGCTTTAAGCGTGACAATAAGCAGATCACTGTCAGCAAGAAAAAGCGGGTCGTTGGCAATATAGGTTCTGTTGCTAACGCTTTCGTCCAGTTCCACCACGTTGGCCGAACAGTAGGGTTGTGCGACACGTAACCAGCCTTGTACTTCATGTCCCTGACGTTCAAGCGCGGTCAGCCAGAGCTGACCCAAAGCACCGCATCCCAGTACGGTAATTTTCATTTTTTCCTCCCCCGGTATGGGTTGGATTTATAACATCTCTAATTGTATATCAGCAGTTTCACTTACTGTCTGCATAACGCTATTATGCATGTCACTTTGTTTTCAGGAGGACAATATATGCCATCTTTCGACATCGTTTCCGAAGTTGACATGCAGGAAGTGCGTAACGCGGTGGAAAATGCTAACCGCGAGCTGGCCACTCGTTTTGACTTTCGTCATGTTGAAGCCAGTTTTGAATTTAAAGACAAAGAGAAAAGCGTGCGTATCGCCAGTGAATCTGACTTTCAGGTCAGGCAGCTGGTGGATATTTTGCGTGAAAAACTGCTCAAACGTGGCATTGAAAACGCTGCGCTTGAGGTGCCGGAAAATATTGAGCACAGCGGTAAAACCTGGAGCATTGACGTGAAAATGAAACAGGGAATAGAAAGCGACGTCGCGAAGAAGCTGGTCAAAGCGATTAAAGACAGCAAGCTCAAAGTGCAAACCCAGATTCAGGGTGATGAAGTGAGGGTGACCGGTAAATCCCGTGACGATTTGCAAAGTGCGATGGCGCTGGTGCGTAAGGCTAACCTCGGCCAGGCATTTCAGTTCAAAAATTTTCGCGATTAATGTCGTCAGCGCGGCGCATTGCGCTGCGCTTTCGCTGCCCGGCGATACAGCGTGCTACGTGCAATGCCGAGTGCCGCAGCGGCTTTGCTCACGTTTCCCTGATAATGGCGCAGGGTTGCCGCAATATGCTCAGCGCTGTTGTTCTGCAGAGCGTTTCCAGCGTCAGCGCGTGGCTCAGGTTGATAATCGCAAGGCAAGTCGCTGATGTTTATTGTTTTTCCCTCGTCAGTCAGCGCCAGCAGTACTTTTAGCAGACTGCGTAACTGGCGTATATTACCTGGCCAGGGGTGCTGATTCAGGTGCTCCAGCAGCGAGGGGGCCAGATCAATCCCGCGCGCCGGCCCACCCAGATCCTGCCATAACTGATGAATAAAGCTTTTTAGATCCCGCCACTGGCGTAGCGGCGGGATGGCAAAGTTAAACTCCTGGAGGCGATAGAGCAGGTCTTCACGAAATTCACCGTTGGCGACCTGTTGCTGCAGGTCGCGATGGGTGGCACAGATGACGGCAAACTGGACTGGCCAGCTGCGGGTTTCACCAAGCGGTGATACCTCTTTTTCCTGTAACACCCGTAGCAGGCGGGTTTGTAAACCCAGCGGCATATCGCCGATTTCGTCAAGGAACAGCACGCCGCCATCCGCTTCACGAATCTTACCGATATAGCCTTGTTTACTGGCTCCGGTGAAAGCCCCCGCCTGATAACCAAAAAGTTCAGATTCGATTAACGATTCCGGCAGGGCGGCACAGTTAATCGCCACAAAACGGCCTTTGTTCCAGCCGCTTTGTTTATACAGCATCCGACTCAGGTACTCTTTACCGCAGCCGGTTTCGCCAGTAATGCAGAGTGAAACCCCGGCGTTGAGTAAGCGCAGTATACGTGCACCTTCGCCCTGCAAATGCGCGGGCAGACCGATGTCATCGCGCGCGGCGGGTGCCGGCGGTTGATGATAGCAGCGTGGCGGTGCCTGCAGCGTAAACCAGTAACGTTGCCGGCTGGCGGTTTCCAGCTGCTGTGGCTGAGGGGTGCTGCGCTGTTTCTGGCCGGGAAAAAGATGCCGGAAACGGAGCAGGCCAAAGCGTGCGGCGGTGATGTTGAGTGTACGCATCGCCTGGCGGTAGTCGGCATGCAGACAAAGCAGCCACTGGCTCTGATTCAGCTGCTGTTTGACCCACTGGTGTTCAATCTGGCGCACCGCCTGTTCGACCCAGTGGCGGGTATTGAGATGGGGAAAGCGCGCCGGGCCGGAAATATCCAGCACCCCGGCGATGGCGCCTTGCGGCGACTGTACCGGCATAGCCGCACAATATAAATCCTGATTACCGGTCAGAAAATGCTGCTGCCCTTTGATTTCACAACTGTTGTCAATGGCCAGCGCAGTACCTATGGCATTGGTCCCGCGACCGCATTCGCTCCAGAGATTGCCCGGTGCCAGCGCGAAACGTTGAGCTTTGTCTATCGCCTCAAGATCCCCGAAGGTTTGCAGCACCAGGCCGGCAGGATCTGACAGGATCACGACGGACTGACTATCCGCTACCCGCTGTGCCAGCTGGCTTACCACCGGCTGCGCTAGCTGCCTGAGCATCTGATGATGGGCCAGTAAATCATTGAGATGACCATGCGGCATACGCGGGAAATCCCGATCGTTACGGTCAAGACCGTAATGCTGGCTGCGTTGCCAGGAATCGTTAAGCAGCTGGCTGACGATGTCATTGCGGCTGCTCAGCGTTATCGCCTCTGCGCTGGTCATTTTACCTGCCATCTCTGACCCCGATGCAATCATTATTGTTGCTTAAGTGTAGCTTTTTGGTTTCTGTAGTGTTGCGACCTGCAACACAGTTAAGAAATGGACAGCAAAAATACGCACTACGTTGTTGAGATGTTTATTTATTAACATTTTGATTATCTGGCATTATTTATACAGTGTGACGGTATTTTTTTCTCCTGGCACGAAGCATGCTTTGTTAAGGATGTCGCGCAATATTGGCCTTGTCGGGGCTGCTGTTGCTAGCGTTCAGTCACTTACAAAGGAGTCAGCGATGCGTTATGCACATCCGGGTAGTCAGGGCTGTTTAGTTTCTTTCCGCGCCAGTTATGGCAATTACATTAACGGTGCTTTTGTTGAGCCGCTCGGGGGGAACTATTTTACCGATACCACCCCGGTGACCGGGGCGGTGGTGGCGCAATTCCCACGCTCTGATGAGCGGGACATCAATAAAGCGCTGGATGCGGCACATGCCGCTGCGGAAAAATGGGGTAAAACCAGCGTTCAGGAGCGCAGTAACCTGCTGCTGGCAATTGCTGATCGCATGCAGGCAAATCTGGAAATATTAGCCGTCACCGAAAGCTGGGATAACGGTAAACCTATCCGCGAGACGCTCAATGCCGACCTGCCGCTGGCGATTGACCACTTTCGCTATTTTGCCGGCTGTCTGCGTGCGCAGGAGGGCAGTGCGGCTGAAATTGATGCCACCACCGTCGCTTATCATATCTATGAGCCATTGGGGGTGGTAGGTCAGATTATTCCCTGGAATTTTCCCCTGCTGATGGCCGCCTGGAAGCTGGCGCCGGCGCTGGCAGCAGGTAACTGCGTGGTGCTTAAGCCGGCAGAACAAACGCCGCTCAGTATCTGCGTTTTACTGGAAATCATCGGCGATCTGATTCCCGCCGGCGTGCTGAATGTGGTGCAGGGTTTTGGCAAAGAGGCCGGCGAGGCGCTGGCCACCAGCAAACGGATTGCTAAAATCGCCTTCACCGGGTCAACCGCAGTTGGACGCCATATTATGGCTTGTGCTGCAGAAAGCATTATCCCTTCTACCGTTGAGCTGGGCGGTAAATCTCCGAATGTCTATTTCGCCGATATCATGCAGGCTGAGCCGGAATTTATTGATAAGGCAGTCGAAGGACTGGTACTGGGCTTTTTCAATCAGGGAGAAGTTTGCACCTGTCCTTCACGAGCCCTGATTCAGGAATCGATTTATCAGCCTTTTATGGAAAAAGTTATGGCGCGCGTTGCGACAATTCGCCGTGGCGATCCGCTGGATACCGCAACCATGATTGGTGCCCAGGCTTCTCAGCAGCAGTTTGATAAGATCATGTCCTATATCGATATTGCCAGAAACGAAGGCGGTCAGATTCTGGCGGGGGGCGAATCTGTCACTCTGGCGGATGCGCTGGCCAACGGCTATTACATTCAGCCAACCCTGATTAAGGGGCACAATCAGATGCGCTGCTTCCAGGAAGAGGTATTTGGTCCGGTGATTGGTGTACTTACCTTTAAAGATGAAGCCGAGGCGCTGGAACTGGCGAACCAGACAGATTATGGCCTTGGTGCCGGTGTCTGGACGCGCGATAGCAATCTTGCCTGGCGTATGGGGCGGGCAATAAAAGCCGGGCGCGTATGGACGAACTGTTATCACATCTATCCGGCCCATGCTGCCTTTGGTGGCTATAAGCAGTCAGGTGTCGGACGTGAAACCCATAAAATGGCCCTTACACAATATCAACAAGTTAAGAATTTATTAGTCAGCTATGATATTTCACCCCTGGGATTGTTTTGAGTGGTTTATTAACTAAATGGAAAGTGAGGTGAAAAATGCAGACGATGAAAGCAGCCGTAGTGAAAGCTTTTGGCGAGCCACTGGTCATTGAACAGGTGCCGGTACCGCAAGTCGGACCGGGACTGGCCGGTTAAACCGCATCCCCCTTTTATTCCCGGTCATGAAGGTGTGGGCGAAATTGTGGCGGTCGGTGCGGGTGTCAGCCACGTTAAACAGGGCGATCGGGTGGGTGTTCCCTGGTTGTATTCAGCCTGTGGCCACTGTGAACACTGTCTGGACAGCTGGGAAACCCTTTGTCACGCCCAGCAAAATGCCGGTTATTCGGTCAACGGCAGTTTTGCCGAATATTGTCTTGCCGATGCCAATTACGTTGGCATCCTGCCCGATAATATTAGCTATCAGGAAATTGCGCCGATTCTGTGTGCCGGCGTTACCGTTTATAAAGGACTGAAAATGACCGATACCCGTCCCGGGGACTGGGTGGTTATTTCAGGAATTGGCGGGCTTGGTCATATGGCTATACAGTATGCGGTTGCCATGGGGTTGAACGTTGCAGCCGTTGACATTGATGATGATAAGCTGGCGTTTGCTAAACGGCTTGGCGCCAGCGTGGTGGCGAATGCGCGTCATGTGGATCCCACAGCGGTTTTCCGCCGTGAATTCGGCGGCGCACACGGTGTGCTGGTCACCGCGGTATCACCAACGGCATTTGAGCAGGCAACCGGCATGATGCGTCGTGGCGGGACCATGGTGCTTAACGGTCTGCCGCCGGGCAAGTTCGATCTGTCCATTTTTGATATGGTGCTGGATGGTATTACGGTGCGAGGTTCAATTGTCGGCACGCGCAAAGATTTGCAGGAAGCGCTGGATTTTGCCGGCAGACATAAAGTGAAGGCTAATATTGCCGTTGAACCGCTGGAAAATATTAACGACATTTTTGCCCGTATGCATGCCGGTAAAATTGAGGGGCGTATTGTCGTTGATATGACCCTGTCGTAACCGGCACCTGCCGCTGAACGGTGCCATGGAGCAGAGGCTGATGCCCGGCTGGTGGCGCTACAGCGGCAGGTTTGTTAACTACTGGCTACCAGCGCCTCCAGTTCGGGACGGCTGGTGACTTTACTGTCGATTTTAACATAAGCACTTTTCTCTTCCGGCACCATAAATACCGCGCTCACGCCCGGTTGTGCCCGCAGACGTTGTTCCAGCTTGTTAAAATCGATATTGTCGTTAAGCACAATACGCAGGCTGCTGACATAAGGTGGTTCATGCATGGTTATACTGATCATTAGCCACAGGCTGGCAATGATTGTCCCCATCAGAAAGACTGTCTGTGCATCAAAAGTCCCGAATACCCAACCGCCGAGACTGCCGCCTATAGCCACACCGATAAACTGGCTGGTGGAGTACAGCCCCATAGCGGTGCCTTTGTAGCCAGCCGGCGATTCTTTACTGACCAGTGAAGGCAGAATTGCCTCCATCAGATTAAAACCGATAAAAAACAGCTGTACGCCGGTAACCAGCGTCCAGAAATCGTTGCCAGCGCCCCACAAAACAATTTCAGCAATCAGCAACAGCACCACGCAGCCAATGAAAGTCCGCTTCATTTTACGCTTTGCTTCTGCGTAAATAATAAAGGGCACCACGCTGACAAAGGCAATCAGCATTGTTACCAGATAGATTTTCCAGTGCTGGGAAGGTGGAAAACCGGCCTGCTCAAACTGACCCGGCAGCGCGACAAAGCTGGACATTAACAGAATATGCAGGCAAAGAATGCCTGCATTCAGCCTGGCCAGCCGCTGATTGATTAATACCTGGCGGATGGAGCCTTTGACCATGCCGGATTCACGGTTAAGTACGTGGTGTCTGGCAGACGGCACCACTAACAGGGTAATGATGATACCGACGCTGGCGAGGATGGCGATGATCCAGAACAGGGCGTGCAGGCCAAAATAGTGGGTAATTACTGGCCCAAAAACCATGGCAATTGCAAAGGTGACGCCAAAAGAGATGCCAATAAATGCCATGGCTTTGGTACGATTTTGTTCGCGGGTTAAATCGGAAAGCAGCGCCATAACCGCGGCGGCGATGGCACCGGAACCCTGTAATGCCCGCCCAAGGATAATCCCCCAGATGCTGACTGTACTGGCGGCAATAATACTACCGAGAACAAACAGCAACAGGCCACCAACGATAAGGGGCTTACGTCCTATGCGGTCGGAGAGCAGGCCAAAGGGGATTTGAAATACCGCTTGTGCCAGACCATAAATACCAATGGCCAGCCCGATCAGGGGTTCGCTGGCGCCTTGTAATGCCATGCCATAGGTTGTCAGTACCGGGAGCACCATAAACATACCCAGCATCCTGAGGGAGAAAACCGTACCCAAGCCCCATGTCGCCCGTCGTTCGATCGACGTCATTTTATTATCGTTCATCACAACCTCAGTTACTGACCCGCCGGTATTTTATGTTTGAGGCGAGGGACAGTAAAACATCACTTCTTAAGCAGTCGTTACAAGCGGATAAATGCTGACAAACAGAAAGGGCGCGATTGTCAGTCGCGCCCTTGAGTAAGGCATTGGGTTTACCAGACGAAGGTCAGCAAATCTTTTGATGCCGGAGCCATGAAGTCTACTGACATCATAACGCTCAGTGAGGTAATGGCCACGATGGAAAACACGAACAGTTTTCGTGCCCAGACCCGATCGTCGTTAGCGGTTTTGTAACCTGAAAGCGCCATACCCAGCCACCAGACGCTGACTGCTGCCGCAACCACCAGATACTTATAACCGGCATAACCGCTAAGGGTGAGCATCAGAGTGGCGACCATAAACGCCAGAATGTAGAGCGTAATATGATTTTTTGCCACGGAGATGCCTTTAACCACCGGCAGAACCGGAATACTGGCGGCCTGATAATCTTTAAAGCGGAAGATAGCAATCGCATAGGAGTGCGGCATCTGCCACAGGCTAAAGATTGCCAGCAGAATCAGCGCCCCGGCGTCAAACTGGTTGGTAACGGCACAATAGCCGATGACCGGGGGCGCGGCGCCGGAAAGACTGCCAATCAGCGTGCCATAAACGGATTTACGCTTCATATACAGACTGTATATGCCAACGTAAACCACGAAGCCCATCACCGCCAGCCACATAGCCAGCGGGTTAGCACCGAAGTACAGCAACGCAAATCCAGCTATACCCAGAACGGTTGCATAAACCAGGCTTGCCTTCGGCGAAATAAGGCCTTTTACCAGCACCCGATTTCTGGTTCTCTCCATTTTTTTGTCGATGTCACGGTCGATGACGTTGTTATAAACGCAACCCGATGCCACAACCAGCGACACGCCAACCATGGTGGTGAGAAACAAGGTGTAATCAATGCTGCCTTTCGAAGCCAGCAGAAATCCACCGATGACAGAAATTAAATTTCCGAAAATAATTCCTGGTTTTGTAACTTGCAGGTATCGCTTAATCATTACGGTAACTCGGTTAGTGGTCCATCATCATGTTGTAGTTGAGGTTCCACATAATCCATAGTGAGCCGATTACGACGATCAGGATAATGATGGAGGAGAATACAATTGCCACCATGTTCCAGCCGCCTTCAGATTTAGTGTCCAGGTGCAGGAAGTAAACCAGGTGTACGATAACCTGAATCACCGCACATAGCACCACAACACCGATAATAGTGCCATGAGAAGCTGTACCCTCCATGACCATCGAGAACGGGATAGCCGTCAGAATGATCGACAGGATAAAACCTATCATGTAAGACTTCACGCTACCGTGTGAAGCACCATGTTCGTTTACAGAATGACTCATTACATGGCCCCCATCAGATAAACTACGGTGAATACGCAAATCCATACCACGTCAAGGAAGTGCCAGAACAGACTCAGGCACATGATGCGCGTGCGGTTTGCGGCGGTCAGGCCACGGGTAGCAACCTGATACATCAGTACCGCCATCCACAGCAGGCCGGAGGTAACGTGCACTCCGTGGGTACCTACCAGGGTAAAGAACCCGGACAGGAAGCCACTGCGGTTGGGGCCATAGCCTTCCATGATCAGATGATGGAATTCATAGATTTCCATACCGATAAATCCGGCACCGAACAGGAAGGTCAGGGCCAGCCAGCCGTTAACCGCACCCTTGTTAACATGGTTCATGGCGATCACCGCCATACCGTAGGTAATGGAGCTCAGTAACAGCAGGGCGGTTTCCACGGCGACAAACGGTAATTCAAAGATGTCTTTTCCTGCCGGCCCGCCGGCAGTGTTATTAACCATAACTGCATAGGTTGCAAACAGGGTTGCAAAGATAATGCAGTCGCTCATCAGGTAGATCCAGAAGCCAAAAACTTTTCTGGCGCCGGTCTCATGCTCATGATGCGCATGGCTATCATGCGCGTCGTGGTGCTTAGTCAGAGTTTCAGTTGACATTATTTCAGGCCTGCTTTGCTGATTTCGTCAAAGTGTTGTTTTTCAATCTGCTCAATCTCTTTGACCGGAACGTAGTAATCCACGTCGTCATCGAAACTTTTGATGATCCAGGTTGCAATCATGCCAATAAAGCAGATACCAAACAGCCACCAGATATGCCAGATAGCGGCGAAACCAAATACCGTGGCAAACGCGGAGATAACAATACCGGCACCGCTGTTTTTCGGCATATGAATTTCTTCATAATGTGCAGGTTGCTGGTACGCTTCGCCTTTTTCCTTCATTTCCCAGAACGCATCACGCTCATGAATTTCAGGCACAACAGCAAAGTTATAGAATGGCGGCGGTGAAGAGGTTGACCATTCCAGCGTACGTCCACCCCAGGGATCGCCGGTGAGATCGCGATTCTGCTCACGGTCACGTATAGAAACCCAGAACTGAATAATCTGGCAGAGTACGCCACAGGCAATCAGCGCGGCGCCAAAGGCTGCCACTACCAGCATCGGATGGAACTGCGGATCGATATTCTGGCTGATACGGCGTGTCATTCCCATAAAGCCCAGCACGTAAAGCGGCATAAAGGCAGTAAAGAAGCCGATAATCCAGAACCAGAAAGCACGTTTACCCCAGGTTTCGTTAAGACTGAAACCAAAGGCTTTCGGGAACCAGTAGGTGACACCGGCAAAGCAGCCAAATACCACACCGCCGATAATAACGTTATGGAAGTGCGCAATCAAAAACAGGCTGTTGTGCAGTACAAAGTCGGCACCAGGCACTGCCAGCAGTACCCCGGTCATGCCGCCAACCGAAAAGGTGACCAGGAAGCCGACGGTCCACAGCATGGCAGAGTGCATCTGAATGCGTCCCTGATACATAGTGAACAGCCAGTTAAAGATTTTCACCCCGGTTGGGATGGCGATAATCATCGTCATAATACCGAAGAAGGCGTTTACGTTAGCGCCGGCACCCATGGTAAAGAAGTGGTGCAGCCAGACGATAAACGACAGGATGGTAATAGCAATGGTCGCCCATACCAGTGAGGTGTAACCAAACAGGCGTTTTTTAGAGAATGTCGCCGTGACTTCTGAGAACACGCCGAATACCGGCAGCACCAGAATGTAGACTTCCGGGTGACCCCAGATCCAGATCAGGTTGACATACATCATCATGTTACCGCCCATTTCGTTAGTAAAGAAATGGAAGTCAAGGTAACGGTCGAGCGTCAACAGCGCCAGGCTAACGGTCAGCACCGGGAATGCGGCAATAATCAGGACGTTAGTACAGAGTGCCGCCCAGGTGAACACCGGCATTTTGAACAGACTCATGCCTGGCGCACGCATTTTCAGGATGGTGACAAAGAAGTTGATACCGGTCAGCGTGGTACCAATACCGGATAGCTGCAAACTCCAGATCCAGTAATCAACCCCGGTGCCTGGACTGTATTCAAGCCCCGAAAGCGGGGGATAAGCCAGCCAGCCGGTCTGGGCGAACTCACCAATACCCAGCGACAGGTTGACCAGAATCACGCCGATTACGGTAAACCAGAAACTGATGTTATTCAGGAACGGGAAGGCAACATCACGTGCGCCAATTTGCAACGGAACCACGACGTTCATCAGGCCAACCACAAACGGCATGGCAACGAAGAAGATCATGATAACGCCGTGGGCGGTGAAAATCTGATCATAGTGATGCGGTGGAAGGAATCCGGCTTCACCGGCAGAGGCCAGCACCTGCTGACTACGCATCATAATGGCGTCAGCAAAGCCACGTAACAGCATGACGAAAGCCAGAATGACGTACATGATACCAAGGCGTTTGTGGTCAACGCTTGTCAGCCACTCTTTCCAGAGATATTGCCACTTGCCAAAGTAGGTAATGGCCGCGACAAGCGCCAGGCCAGCAATGACGATGGCGGCACAGGTAACCATGATAATCGGTTCATGGTACGGAATCGCATCCAGTGTTAATTTTCCAAACATCGTATTATTCCTCGGCGCCGGCGTGAGCGGAATGGTCCATGTTCATGCCCTCGTGCTCAGACATCTTCATGTTAGTTCCGTGACTCATGAACTTTTCAATAATGTCTTTGAACAATTCAGGTTTGACACTGGAAAAGAACTCAACCGGGTGGTTTTCACTCGGGGCGGCCAGCTTTTCGAAATCTTCCATAGAATTAAGTTTCTCAGGAGACTGTTTAGCCTGGGCTACCCACTGCTCAAAGGTCGCATTATCCGGGGTGGCAATGGCTTTAAATTTCATGCCAGAAAAGCCGCGACCGCTGAAACTCGAAGAAATACCGTCATAAGTCCCTGCCTGATTGGCAATCAGGTGCAGCCTGGTTTGCATGCCGGCCATGGCATAAATCTGGCTGCCGAGGGTAGGAATAAAGAAGGAGTTCATCACGGAGTTTGAAGTGATACGGAAACTCACCGGGGTGTTAGCCGGGAAGGCCAGCTGATTTACGCTCGCGATACCTTGTTCCGGATAGATAAACAGCCATTTCCAGTCAAGTGAGACCACTTCCACTTCTATCGGTTTCACATCTGAGGCCAGTGGTTTGCTTGGTTCCAGCGCATGCGTTGACTTCCAGGTCAGGATACCGAGGAACATAATGATAAGGATTGGTATTGTCCAGACCACGGCTTCCACCTTGTTAGAGTGGGACCAGTTAGGACTATATTTAGCATTTGTATTGGATGCCCGATATTTCCAGGCGAAGATGACAGCCATAGCAATCGCGGGAATGACGACGATCAGCATCAGGCCGAAGGCGGTCAGAATCAGAGAGCGTTGCTCCAGCGCGATCTGGCCTTTGGGATCTAACAATGCACTGTTGCAGCCACTTAACAATAACGTGCCTGCAATTAATGACAAAATCCCCAAACTATTTTTGTATTTCCTGAGTCTCATTTAACGACCTCAATGACAAGGGCTCTATTGTCGCTTAAGTGTGGCCGCATTTTACGGGAAGGTTTCCGGACTGTAAACCAACTTCAGGGGCTGGCAGAAAAGAGCTGGCACCTTTTGCTAAGGGGGTCACAATTGATTTTATCAGGATGAAAAAGTTAGCAGTAGCAAGGAGTTGGGCTGATATAACAAAATCCAATTAAGGATGGTTTTTAAAACTGACATTGCTATAAAAGAGATGAAGTGGCTGCATTTACTTAACAATATTTTATCATTCGCGAGATGAACAAGTCACATAATTAATTACTCACCGGTTTTAATTTTAGCAGAAAAAAAGAAAATTACTTAATTATAAAATCAATAAAAAAAATATTATTGATCGCGAACAATAGACCGGCAGTTGTTTATCAGCCGCCTAATTAACAATTAATATATGTTATTAACATTGCCGGCGCTCATCACCGCTGCCATCAGCATCCGGTAATCGCTGGGCAAAAAAGCAGGCAGTCCGCCAGCCGAGGCGGACAATATGGTTGACCTGCAGGCTAATCTGCCTCTTTATTTTGCACAGTACGCAGGCCCTGAGAGAACAAATCCAGAAGTGTGCCGATTGTGACCCCAGCCAGCAGACAGAGTATGCCGGTTTCAAACAGCCTTTCACTGACGCCCGACGCGTTTAGCCACTGTAGCGCGCGCAGTGCAATAAATAGTAGCCAGCTGGCCAGTAATAGTGCGCCGGCGCTCACCAGGCAGAAAGCCAGTCGGTAACCGCCAGCAAAACGCTGGCGCAGCTGGAAGGTCGTGTCTGACTGCAGGCAGGTAAAACTGTGCCGGCTGGCGGCTAATAATAACAATCCCGGTAGCGAGACAATAATGGAAATGGCAAACAGTGTCGGCCATCCCCACCCGGCAGCAATCCAGCCCGCTGCCGGGCCTGCATACACCCGGCCAATAGCCGATAGCGCTGAAAGTAAAGCAAACTGGGTGGCGGAAAAGGACTTATTACATAGCGTCATCAGCAGTGCGACAAAGGCGGCGGTGCCCATACCACCGCACAGATTTTCTATTGTCACCGCCAGCGCCATGCTCCACAGGTGAGGCGGTGTGACGGCCAGCAGCCAGTAGCCGAGATTAGAAACCGCCTGCAAAATACCGAATAGCATCAGAGCGCGAAATAACGTCAGTCGTTGCATCAGTATTCCGCCAAATAGCGCGCCAATAATAGTGGCGGCCAGGCCGAGAGTTTTATTTACGATGCCAACCTGGGCTGGTTCGAATGCTAACCCTTTCAGTAAAAAAAGCGTCGACAGGCTGGTGGCGAAGGCATCACCCAGTTTGTAGAGGATAATCAGTGATAACATCATCCAGGCGTTGCCACGGCTGAAAAACTCTTTCAGTGGCGTAAATACCGCAGCCTGCAAAGTACGCGGGGCCTCGATTTTTTGATCCGGCTCCGGCGCAAACAGGGTGGCAATAACCCCTGGCACCAGGGTGAGCGCCATTAACCAGTAAGTTGCCTGCCAGCCGAGATACTTATCCGCCAGCCATAATGCAAGCCCGCCTGAGACCATCATTGCCAGGCGATAGCCCAGCACGCTAATCGCCGCACCGGTTCCCCGTTCTTCTGCCGATAACACATCGGTTTTCCAGGCATCAAAAACAATATCCTGGGAAGCGGAACAAAAGGCGACTACCACGGCAAGGGTTGCCAGCAAGGTCAAATCACGCGCCGGTTGTAAGGTGCCCATCAGGGCGATGGTGGCAATTAATGCCAGTTGGGTTAACAACAACCAGCCCCGGCGCCGTCCGCAAAAGGGCAGAGAAAAGTGGTCCATCAGTGGAGACCAGAGAAATTTCAGCACATAGGCCTGGCCCACCAGAGAAAAGAAACCGATGGTTTTGGTGTCAACGTTTTCCACCGACAGCCAGGCCTGGAGCGTGCCAGCAGTCAGCGCCAGCGGAAGTCCGGAAGCAAAACCAAGGACTAACAGGATGGCGGATTTACGCTGAGTAAAGATTTGCAGATAGTGGCTGGTCATACGGCCCCGAAAAGTACGCCCGGCTGTATCACCGGGCGATAAGCAGATTAACGGGCGTTTTGTTTAATAAAGTCCTGCATGCTGTTGTCCTGGGCCATATCCGCAATCACATCGCCCAGCGTCTGATTAACCGCTTTGGCTATTTTGTCGTTGCTGGCGGCAAAAGCCCCTTCTTCATTGTAGGTCTGACGGTAATTTTTAACCTGCTTACTGCCATTTTTGGCCGTGGCGATAATTGAGATATCGGCGTTGGTTGTAATGCTGTAACGCACATTGCCCTGGGTGACGTCAGCATAAAGCTTGTTCACCACAATCTGTAAATCGACCTGACCGTTTGGTCCAATCATGTAGCCACGTGCGGTCATCTGTTTTTCCAGTGCTTCCTGTAACAGGAAGCGCAGATCGCGTTGGGCCGTCAGCGTTACCATCTGTCCATCACGGTTGACTTTTGCCAGCGCCTGGTCGGGACGTTGATCGGCACCGTTGATACTGATAGTCATCGCGGTGAGCGTAGGATCGCGCAGCGGCAGCTGAATTTTAGGATTAATATCCAGAGTATTGCTGCTGCTGGCACAACCGGCCAGGAACAGAGCAGCCAGGAAAGGCACGACAATCTTTTTCAACATGGTTTGGTCTCTTGCGTGTGAGTAGATGTGCTGCGAAATTTGCGCACATCATAACATTGCCTGTTATAAGAAAAAGCCCCTGGGCAAGTAAAGTCGTCCGTAGGCGGCGGTTCAGAAGGGATAAATTGATTTATTGCCTGTCAGACATAAGAATAGGCCGGTCAGTTTGTCTATCATCAGGCGGAGTGTTGAAGGTTTCATCTGGCGTTCAGGCAAATAAATGTGTCTGTAATTCTGAAAAACCGCGCGGGCGGAATAAAAGGTGTATGTGATGCGTGAGCATATTGAAACAAAGTTGCGGGCAGCGTTTTCGCCTCAGCATCTGCAGGTTATTGATGAAAGCCATCGTCACAATGTGCCCGCAGGAGCCAGCAGTCATTTTAAAATTGTGCTGGTCAGCGATCAGTTCATCAATCAGCGGGCTTTACAGCGTCATCGCGCAATTTATAGCTTGCTGGCAGAGGAGCTTGCTGCTGGTGTTCATGCGCTGGCACTGCATACCTATACCGGCGAGGAGTGGCAGCAACGGCAAAATCAGGCGCCGGCGTCGCCGGATTGCTGCGGGGCAGGTACTCAGGCCTGATCGCGTGTTGTGATGTTGACGATAGCGCGCCGTCTGACTGCCTGATTTAACAAGCGTTCCCCGTCCCGATGGCGGCTAATCTATCTGGTTATCCAGCATGCCTTATTAGCCCGGCGCGCCTCTTTTTGCGGCCCGGCAAGCGTACTTGTGTGCACTTTGCTGGCCGGATGCACGCAGGCAGCCTCGACGCGCTGAATTGATGCCGCTATAATGCCGCGTCTGATTATTCCTGAATGTCTTCGGGACGCTTCTGGTAACAGGGAATACGGTTCTGACATCAGAAGCCGTCCCGGTTGTTAGACCGTCGTCAGGCTTCACTAAGCCGCTGGCGGTCTGAAGTTGACCGAGCACGTGATTTTTTGAGGTAACAAGATGCAAGTTTCAGTAGAAACAACTCAGGGCCTTGGCCGTCGCGTAACCATCACGATCCCTAAAGATGTGATTGAGAATGCGGTAAAAAGCGAGCTGGTCAATGTCGCTAAAAATGTTCGTATTGACGGTTTTCGTAAAGGCAAAGTGCCGATGAATATCGTTTCCCAACGCTATGGCGCCTCTGTTCGCCAGGACGTTCTGGGTGATTTGATGCAGCGTAATTTCGTTGACGCGATTATCAAAGAAAAGGTAAATCCGGCCGGTGCACCGAAATATGCGCCGGGCGAATACAAAGTGAATGAAGACTTCACCTATTCGGCAGAATTTGAAGTTTATCCGGAAGTCGAGCTGAAGGGTCTGGAAAGTATCGAAGTTGAAAAACCGCTGGTGGAAGTCGCCGATAGCGATGTTGATACTATGCTGGAAACCCTGCGTAAGCAGCAGGCAACCTGGAAAGAAAAAGACGGTGCCGTTGCGGCAGAAGATCGCGTGACCCTGGACTTCTCAGGCTCGGTTGATGGTGAAGAGTTTGAAGGCGGCAAAGCGTCTGACTTTGTTCTGGCAATGGGCCAGGGCCGCATGATCCCTGGTTTTGAAGACGGTCTTCTTGGCCACAAAGCCGGTGAAGAATTTACCCTTGACGTGACCTTCCCGGAAGACTACCACGCGGAAAACCTGCAAGGTAAAGCCGCCCGCTTCGCTATCGTACTGAAGAAAGTTGAAGAGCGTGAGCTGCCGGAACTGACCGAAGAGTTCATCAAACGTTTTGGCGTGGCTGATGGTTCTGTTGAGGGGTTACGCACTGAAGTGCGGAAAAATATGGAGCGTGAACTGAAAGGTGCGGTGCGTAATCGCGTTAAATCTCAGGCCATTGATGGACTGATTAAGGCCAACGAGATTGACGTCCCTTCAGCTCTGGTTGACGGTGAAATTGATGTGCTGCGTCGTCAGGCGGCTCAACGCTTTGGTGGTAACGAACAGCAGGCGCTGGAACTGCCGCGTGAACTGTTCGAAGAGCAGGCAAAACGCCGGGTGGTTGTCGGACTGTTGCTGGGTGAAGTGATTCGCACCCATGAGCTTAAAGCCGATGAAACCCGGGTTAAAGGTCTGATCGAAGAGATGGCCTCTGCCTACGAAGATCCGCAGGAAGTTATTGAGTTTTACAGCAAAAATAATGAGCTGATGGATAATATGCGTAACGTTGCCCTGGAAGAGCAGGCGGTAGAAGCGTTACTGGAAAAAGCAAAAGTGACTGAGAAAACGACTAATTTCCAGGAACTGATGAACCAGACTACGCCAGCTTAAGTTGTTCTGCATTCGCGTATAAGGCAAGCTCGCAGCTTTGGCTGCGGGCTTTTTTCGTCTTTAAACGTGGCAATTAGCGGTGGCTGACAGGCGGAATCGTGTATTTAAACGGTAAATTTCGGGTTAAGCTGTTTTTCCTGGTTAGGAAATAAAAAAAGTTGTTATGCTTGAATTATTGGGCTGCGACCCCAAAATCGAACCTCATGCAAACCAAGCTGTCTGATTGACCGTCCTGATAGCAGCGGGGAGAGGTAATGAGCGCAGAATGGATAACGAACTGCCTCGTGCCCGGATAGAATTGGCAAAAATTTTTTCAGGAGACGGAAATGTCATACAGTGGCGAACATGAACAAATGGCACCTCATATGGCGCTGGTGCCAATGGTGGTGGAGCAAACCTCGCGCGGTGAGCGTTCTTACGATATTTACTCCCGCCTGCTGAAAGAGCGTGTGATTTTCCTGACCGGCCAGGTGGAAGATCATATGGCGAATCTGATCGTCGCTCAGATGCTGTTTCTGGAGGCAGAAAATCCGGAAAAAGATATTTACCTGTACATCAACTCGCCCGGTGGCGTGATCACGGCGGGTATGTCAATTTATGATACGATGAAGTTCATCAAGCCGGATGTCAGTACTATTTGTATGGGCCAGGCCTGTTCGATGGGTGCCTTTTTGTTAACCGCAGGCACTAAAGGTAAACGTTTTTGTCTGCCAAATTCACGTGTGATGATTCATCAGCCGCTTGGTGGCTACCAGGGGCAGGCGACGGATATCGAAATTCATGCGCGCGAAATTCTCAAGGTTAAGCAGCGGATGAATGAGCTGATGGCCGAACATACCGGCAAATCCCTCGAAGAAATCGAGCGGGATACTGAAAGGGATCGTTTCCTGTCGGCCAGCGAAGCGGTAGAGTATGGTTTAGTGGATTCTATTCTGACGCACCGCAAGTAAGGCTAAGGTGGCTTGCCCTGGCTATAGTATTTCTGTAGCGTTGATGAAACTGGTATTGAATATCGGGTATTGCCAGCGATGCCCGCGCCGCATCTGGCGAATAAAGACTAATAAAGAGGTTTGCAGATGACAGATAAGCGCAAAGACGGTTCAGGAAAGTTACTGTACTGCTCTTTCTGCGGTAAAAGTCAGCATGAAGTGCGCAAGCTGATTGCCGGACCGTCCGTGTATATCTGCGATGAGTGTGTCGATCTTTGTAACGACATTATTCGCGAAGAGATCAAAGAAGTCGCACCGCATCGCGAGCGTAGCGCACTGCCTACACCCCATGAAATCCGCGAGCATCTTGACGAATATGTCATTGGTCAGGAGCGCGCGAAGAAAGTACTGGCCGTGGCGGTTTACAACCACTACAAACGTTTGCGTAACGGCGATAGCAGCAACGGTGTTGAGCTGGGTAAAAGCAACATTTTGCTGATAGGGCCGACCGGTAGTGGTAAAACCCTGCTGGCAGAGACGCTTGCGCGCCTGCTGGACGTTCCTTTTACTATGGCCGATGCCACCACCCTGACGGAAGCCGGGTATGTTGGTGAGGACGTAGAAAACATTATCCAGAAATTGCTGCAAAAATGTGACTATGATGTACAAAAAGCCCAGCGGGGTATCGTGTACATTGATGAAATCGATAAAATTTCCCGTAAATCGGACAATCCGTCGATCACCCGTGACGTGTCCGGTGAAGGGGTTCAGCAGGCGCTGCTGAAACTTATCGAAGGCACCGTCGCAGCGGTACCTCCTCAGGGTGGCCGTAAACATCCTCAGCAGGAATTTCTGCAGGTTGATACCTCGAAAATCCTGTTTATCTGTGGCGGCGCATTTGCCGGCCTGGATAAAGTGATTTCGCAGAGAACTGAAACCGGCTCGGGCATTGGTTTTGGTGCGACGGTGAAAGATAAGTCACAGAAAGCGTCTGAAGGTGAACTGCTGGCGCAGGTGGAACCGGAAGATTTAATTAAGTTCGGGCTGATTCCTGAATTTATCGGTCGTCTGCCGGTGGTGGCCACGCTGAATGAACTGAGTGAAGAAGCACTAATTCAGATTCTGCGTGAACCGAAAAATGCGCTAACCAAACAGTATCAGGCGCTGTTTAATCTGGAAGGCGTTGAGCTTGAGTTTCGCGATGAAGCATTGACCGCTATTGCTAAAAAAGCCATGTCGCGCAAAACCGGCGCACGCGGATTGCGTTCAATTGTTGAAGGTGCGTTGCTGAATACAATGTACGATCTGCCTTCAATGGATGATGTCGAAAAAGTGGTTATCGACGAGTCGGTTATTGGCGGCGAAACCGATCCCATGCTGATATACGGTAAGCACGAGGCGCAACAGGCATCCGGTGAATAAATAACCGCATTAATCCAGCTAGTTAGCATAAAGGGGGAAAAATTTCCCCCTTTCGCTTTTCTGATGGTCATAAGCATTGAATGTCAGATAATCATCCCCATATACTCGAATTAGCGGGTGCAGACTGCACAGATGCATGCAGGGTAAAAGTCCCGCAACCTGGCGGAAATTAAACTAAGAGAGAGCTCTATGAATCCTGAGCGTTCTGAACGCATTGAAATCCCAGTGTTGCCGTTGCGTGACGTGGTGGTTTATCCGCACATGGTGATCCCATTGTTTGTTGGCCGTGAAAAGTCGATTCGCTGCCTGGAAGCGGCGATGGATCATGATAAGAAGATCCTGCTGGTTGCACAGAAAGAAG
The DNA here is from genome assembly GCF_002752165.1 of Erwinia sp. OLFS4. GTDB lineage: Bacteria > Pseudomonadota > Gammaproteobacteria > Enterobacterales > Enterobacteriaceae > Izhakiella. The sequence goes on along the minus strand of NZ_MOMB01000054.1, from coordinate 19,884 downwards.
CTTCAACGGATGAACCAGGTATTAACGATCTTTTCTCTGTGGGGACGGTTGCATCCATTTTACAGATGCTGAAATTGCCTGATGGCACGGTAAAAGTGCTGGTTGAAGGCTTGCAACGCGCACATATCACTACCCTGGCGGATAACGGTGACCATTTCACCGCACAGGCTGAATATCTGGCTTCTCCTGAGATTGAAGAGCGTGAACAGGAGGTGCTGGTACGCACGGCAATTAATCAGTTTGAAGGCTATATCAAGCTGAATAAAAAGATTCCGCCGGAGGTGCTTACCTCATTAAACAACATTGATGATGCAGCCCGCCTGGCTGACACCGTTGCTGCTCATATGCCGCTAAAACTGGCGGACAAGCAATCGGTGCTTGAAATGTCAGATGTTAATGAGCGCCTTGAATATTTAATGGCGATGATGGAGTCTGAGATCGATCTGCTGCAGGTAGAAAAACGCATTCGTAACCGCGTGAAGAAGCAGATGGAAAAAAGCCAGCGTGAATACTATCTGAATGAGCAGATGAAAGCGATTCAGAAAGAGCTGGGGGAAATGGACGATGCGCCTGACGAAAACGAAGCGCTGAAGCGAAAAATCGATGCGGCTAAGATGCCAAAAGAGGCTCGCGAAAAAGCCGAAGCTGAACTGCAGAAACTGAAAATGATGTCGCCCATGTCAGCAGAAGCTACCGTGGTACGTAGCTATGTTGAATGGATGGTACAGGTTCCCTGGAACGCACGCAGCAAGGTAAAAAAAGATTTACGTAAAGCGCAGGAAACGCTGGATACCGATCATTATGGTCTTGAACGCGTTAAAGATCGCATCCTCGAATACCTTGCGGTGCAGAGTCGCGTCAGCAAAATTAAAGGGCCGATTCTGTGTCTGGTAGGGCCGCCGGGGGTGGGTAAAACCTCGCTTGGTCAGTCAATAGCCCGTGCGACAGGGCGTAAATACGTGAGGATGGCGCTGGGCGGCGTGCGGGATGAAGCAGAGATCCGAGGTCACCGCCGGACTTATATCGGCTCTATGCCAGGTAAACTTATCCAGAAGATGGCAAAGGTCGGGGTAAAAAATCCGCTGTTTCTGTTGGATGAGATCGACAAAATGTCCTCCGATATGCGGGGAGATCCGGCATCAGCGTTGCTGGAAGTGCTTGATCCTGAACAGAACGTAGCTTTTAATGACCACTATCTGGAGGTAGATTATGACCTGTCAGATGTGATGTTTGTTGCGACCTCCAATTCAATGAATATTCCGGCACCGCTGCTGGACCGCATGGAAGTTATTCGTCTTTCCGGCTACACCGAAGATGAAAAACTGAACATTGCTAAACAGCATCTGCTGCCGAAACAGATTGAACGTAATGCGTTGAAAACCAGTGAACTGACGCTGGAAGACAGCGCTATCGTTGGTATTATTCGCTACTATACCCGCGAAGCCGGCGTGCGTAGCCTTGAGCGGGAACTGTCCAAACTGTGTCGTAAAGCGGTAAAAGCGCTGCTGATGGATAAATCACTGAAGCACATCACAATCAGTGGCGATAATCTGAAAGATTATCTTGGTGTGCAGCGCTTTGACTATGGTCGTGCCGACAGTGAAAACCGCGTTGGTCAGGTGACAGGATTGGCGTGGACTGAAGTGGGAGGCGACCTGCTGACCATTGAAACGGCCTGTGTGCCGGGTAAAGGTAAACTGACTTATACCGGTTCACTGGGTGAAGTCATGCAGGAGTCAATTCAGGCTGCGCTCACCGTGGTACGTGCGCGCGCGGAGAAGCTGGGGATTAATGGCGATTTTTATGAGAAGCGTGATATTCACGTGCATGTACCGGAAGGCGCTACGCCGAAAGATGGCCCCAGTGCAGGTATCGCTATGTGTACCGCATTGGTTTCCTGTCTGACCGGTAATCCGGTGCGGGCGGATGTCGCTATGACCGGAGAGATTACTCTGCGTGGTCAGGTGTTACCGATTGGCGGTCTGAAAGAGAAATTGCTGGCTGCTCATCGCGGTGGCATCAAAACGGTCCTGATTCCGGATGAAAACAAACGCGATTTGGAAGAGATTCCGGATAATATTATTGCCGATCTGGATATCCATCCGGTAAAACGCATTGAAGAAGTTTTAACATTAGCGTTACAAAATGCCCCCTATGGCATGCAGGTTGCTACCGCGAAATAGTGATATAAGGCAAAAACAGCGTAAAACACGGGCTGTCAAGTGAAATGGTGCTTGCCAGCCTTTTTTTGTGCCGCTAACTTAGAGACTGTCAAACCCGCTGTGGTATGATGATGATTCCGCAGTCTGACACACTTGGGCGATTAAATGCCCGTATAGTTGCTGTGCGATAGCGGCAGGTCCCACGACCTGACCGTAAAGTAAATAATAAAGAGGGGATGAATAGCGTGAATAAGTCACAACTGATCGACAAAATTGCTGCAAATGCTGATATTTCTAAAGCAGCCGCTGGACGAGTATTGGACGCTTTTATGGGTTCAGTTTCTGACGCTCTGAAAGCGGGCGACGAGGTTGCATTAGTTGGGTTTGGTACGTTCTCCGTGCGTGAACGCGCTTCCCGCACCGGTCGTAATCCACAGACCGGTAAAGAAATTACTATTCCTGCCAGCAAAGTTCCCGGCTTCCGCGCCGGTAAAGCGCTGAAAGACGCCGTTAATAAATAAGGCTTTCTCACCGCAGGTCGCAGAATTATGCGGCTGGGTGAGGATCGTTCTGGCGTTATCAGGTAACATACCGGGCACATCAAGATGTTGATGTGCCTTTTTTTATCTTTCAGTGACAATCCCGTTTTCCGGTTGTCATACTACGCGAGAACGCGCGGCGAAAGACGACTCAATGGACCGGTCGCCCGAGCGCTGAGATTTACATTCATACTACAGCGGAGTGTTGTCACACCATGATGGACAATTTACGCACGGCGTCGAGCCATGTCGTGCTCAAAATCATACTGGGGCTGATTATTATATCCTTTGTGCTGACCGGGGTAGGCAACTATCTGGTTGGCGCTAATGCCGACTACGCAGCCAAAGTCAACGGAGACGAAATTGGCCGGGCGCAGCTGGAACGTGCTTATGCCAGTGAGCGGGCGCGTCAGCAGCAGATGCTGGGCGAGCAGTTTTCTACGCTGGCCAGTAATGAAGGCTATATGCGTCAGATGCGCCAGCAGGCACTCTCACAGCTCATTGATGAAAAGCTGCTCGATCAATATGCCAGTAAGATTGGCCTCGCCATTGGCGATGAACAGGTCAAACAGGCTATTTTCAGCCAGCCTGCTTTTCAGAGCAACGGGAAGTTTGATAACGCGAAATATAACGGCATTCTGGCTAATATGGGTTATACCCCCGATCAGTATGCTGAAGCTCTGCGTAAACAACTTACTATACAACAGCTTATTCAGCCGATTGCCGGGGCTGATTTCATGCTAAAAGGTGAGGAAGAGGCGCTGACCGCACTGGTCTCCCAGCAACGTCTTGTTCGTGAAGCCACGCTCAACGTGGCGGCGCTGATTGCAAAACAAAACGTCAGCGATGAGCAGATAAAAAATAACTACGCGCAGAATAAAGCCAGCTTTATGGCGCCGGAACAGTTCCGGGTAAGTTACATTGAACTGGACGCGGCCGCGATGAAGACGTCCGCCAGCGAGAGCGAAATCCAAAGCTGGTATGATCAGCACAAACAGGAATATACCCAGCCGGAGCGTAGCCGCTTTAGTATTATTCAGACTAAAACGGAAGCGGATGCCGGGGCGGTGCTGACGGCGCTGAAGCAGGGTGCAGACTTCGCGAGCCTGGCTAAACAGAAATCAATCGACCCGATTACCGCGCGTAAAGGCGGTGATATGGGGTGGCTGGAGCCGGAGACGATGCCTGATGAGCTGAAAAATGCCGGGCTGAAAGAGAAAGGTCAGCTGTCCGGCGTGATTAAATCTTCTGTGGGTTACCTGATTGCCCGCCTGGATGATATCACACCTCAGCAGGTGAAGCCGCTGGCCGAGGTTCATAGCCAGGTAGCGGATAAAGTGAAGCAGGAAAAAGCGATAGATGCTTATTATAAGCTTCAGCAAAAGGTCAGTGATGCTGCCAGCAACAACAATACATCGCTGGCAGGCGCTGAGCAGGCTGCCGGCGTGAAGGCGATTGAAACCGACTGGTTCAGTCATGACAATGTGCCGCCAGCGCTCGACTTTCAGCCGGTGACTCAGGCGATCTTTAACGGTGGCCTGCTGGGGCAGAATGGCGCCCCCGGCAGCAATTCCGACATTATCACCGTTGATGGCGACCGGGCATTTGTCGTGCGTATTGCCGACCATAAAGCGCAAGCGGTGAAGCCACTTTTTGAAGTACATGACCAGATTGCACAAGATATCCGGCGCGACAAGGCGACTCAGGAAGCCAGAATGCAGGCGGAAAAACTGCTGGCAGCGCTGAAAGCGGGCAAAGGCGATGACGCGATGAAAGCTGCAAAGCTGACTTTTGGCACGCCGCAGACATTGAGCCGGACTGACCGCTCACCGTTGACTCAATCGGTGTTTGAAATGCCGTTACCTTCAAAAGGTGGCGTCACCTACGCAGTCAGTGAAGACGGCAAAGGCAACCTTGTGTTGCTGGCGCTCGACAGCGTGAAGAGCGGTAGCCTGCCCGATGGGCAAAAAAATGCGCTGGTGCAAGGGGTGATTCAGAACAATGCTCAGATTGCTTTTGAAGCCCTACTGAGCAATCTGCGCCAGCAAGCCAAAATAAAATATGGTTCAGGGGTGGACGTGCAGTAATCACGTTAGCCAGTACGATAAAAGGCCGGTGCAGATTGCCCGGCCTTTTTTATTGCCCGCAATTGCTGAGTGGCTGAGTGGATTTGCGTCAGCGGACGCAAAACCCCTGCAGGCAGAGTGCAAGCCGGGAGTTTATTGTCGAGCAGCCCTGCGGCTTCTGTTCATCAGCGTTGTCGGGTTTGCTGCCGGTGATTAGCCTGTCTCCACTGCGATAAACAAGGAGAAAGGTAATGGAGAAATCATGGCGTTACGCGATTGTTCTCAGCGGGTTGCTGCTGGCTGGCATGGGGCAAGGGCAGGCCATCGCCGCACCGAAAGACGTTGCTGATGCTGCACCTGCGTCAGTACAGCCAGAAAAAACACCCGGTCAGCCGGGTACGGTCAGCGAAGAAAAGGTCAGTATTAACCATGCCAGTGCGGCTGAACTGGCAAGCGTGCTGAACGGTGTCGGCCTCAGGAAAGCGGAAGCCATCATCCGCTATCGTGAGCAATATGGCCCATTCACGGCTGTTGAACAGCTCAGCGAAGTCCCGGGTATTGGTAAGGCGCTGCTGAAACGAAATTTGCCAAATCTGAAGCTGTGATCAGGCTCTCATTGTGCTGGTAAGGTTATGGCATTGTCGTTGTCAGCTGCCAGGCTTAGAGGTCATACCAGTTGGCGTGACCTTTAGCGGAGCCACAATTATGCAAACAACGATCAAAGTCAGGGGTTACCACCTTGATGTTTACCAGCACGTCAACAATGCCCGCTACCTGGAGTTCCTTGAAGAAGCGCGCTGGGCATGGCTTGAGCAGGAAGATGCCTTCCACTGGTTACAGAAAAATCAGTATGGTTTCGTTGTGGTGAATATCAATATTAATTACCGTCGTCCGGCGGTATTAGGCGACCTTCTTCAGGTGGAAAGTGAGCTGGTGGCGCTGAGCAGCCGCAGTGGTGTTATCAGCCAGCGGGTCTGTCTGTCACCTGGTGGGGAAGATATTGCGGATGCCCGGCTGACTTTTGTCTGTATCGATCTGAATACTCATAAAGCGCTGCCGATGGAAGGCGAGTTACAGCAGCGGCTAAGTAGTCTGATAAAAGCGGCGCCCCGGGCGGCGACGTCAGCGGATTGATGCTGACGCATGCCCGTTTCAGGCCAGGCCGGTTTTCTTTTTCATCGCCTGCATAATCGTGGCGGGTTGCTGCTGATAATCACGCAGGCCCCTGGCGCGCAACTGACAGGCTGCACATTCGCCGCAGCCATCGCCCTGGATGCCGTTGTAACAGGTCAGCGTCTGCTGACGGATTAAATCGAGCTGCTGCCAGTAGTCGGCCAGCGCCCAGGTTTCTGCCTTATTCAGCCACATCAGTGGGGTTTCAAAGCGCAGTGGACGCGCGATTCCCAGCACTACCGCCTGATTCAGGGCTTTGACAAACTCATCCCGACAGTCGGGATAGCCCGAAAAATCGGTTTCGCAGACGCCGGTAATAACCGCTTCTGCATTTACCTGATAGGCATAAACTGACGCCAGCGTCAGAAACAGAATGTTACGGCCGGGAACGAATGTGCTGGGTAAGTCGCTGGCGTCCGGATCGTAATCCGGTACCGGGATGTTATCGCGCGTCAGGCTGCTGATAGCCAGTTCATTAAGCAATGAGACGTCCATGACCTTGTGGGCACTCACCGCCAACTGCTGACTGAGTTGTCTGGCAATATCGATTTCTGCCCGATGGCGCTGACCGTAATCAAAAGTGATACAGTGAACGTCATCATACTGCTGTTGCGCCTGAATCAGGCAGGTCGTGGAATCCTGGCCACCGCTAAATACAACCACTGCACGTTTCATATTCACTGCTCCTTTTAAACCCGGGCGCTATGGTAGCGCCGCTGGTGCAGAAAGCCTAGTCGGATTATGCCGGTGGCGGGATCCAGGCACGGGTAAAATCGAACCATCCCCAGGCGTTAAGATGAATACCCTGTACGCCGGGCGGTGCGCTGACCTGATAACGGTAGTTAAATAACGGGGTGATGATGGCAGCGGCCATTAACTGTTGTAATTTCTTGCGCAGCTTATCGCAGCGCGCCGCTTCATTTTCAGATTGTTGTATGCGTTGTAGCCCGGTTAATAGCTGTTGCCAGCCGCTATCCTCCAGCACTATCGGCCAGAGTGGATCAAGACGCAGCCAGCTTTCAAGGGTAAACTCGGGTGCCTCGCCAATCAGCCGATCGCCCATGATGATATCGGCCTCAGCCAGGGCAGGGTAGTCGCGCCAGCTTTTAGCCGGATGAAAATGCACGTCAAGCTGACAGCCATGGCGGGCCAGCACCTGGCGCAGGGCTTCGGCTACTGCATGCAACTCCATCGGCAGGTGATAGCAAAGTTTCAGGGTCGCCGGCAGCGGGGCTTCTGCGCCCGCCAGTGGCGGAACTGGCCAGCCTGGTAGCATTGCCCGTGTCGGGGTAATCAATCCCTCTTCCAGCGGAAGATGTTCAATCAACCGCGCTTCCTTGAGCAACCGCAGTAAGGTCCGGGCCTGGGCAGCAGTAAAACCGTTATGATGTCGTAACGCCATATAACAAAAACCAAGGCTGACGCTGTGTTCAACCGGACGCAGTGCATTAAGTTCATTTTCGCTGCCAATAGCAATTTGCACCGGGTGGCGGCAGCTGGTTCCCTGTGTCCGGTCAAACAGTGCCGGCGTAATCCAGTATTCAATGGTTTCTACCAAAGGATGGCGGAGATGATACTGACTATGGCTTTCAATTCTGACCAGTGCACTGGAAAAGCAGGTGAGGCGGTATGGTCCGGCGCCGGTTTGCGGCAAAGAGGGATGGGCCATAAGACAGGGGACGGAGGCCAGGCGGTGAGCCAGCCAGTTATCCGGTGAGTGTAAATCAAAGCGCAGGCACAGGGCATGAGGCAGTGAAATAGCGCTGACGCTGCTCAGCAAACGCTGGCCACAATCCGAGTGTAAAATGGTGTGCAGCCGGACCAGTAATTGTCTGCCTTCAATCTGGTCACCGTTATGCCAGTGAAGCTGTGGGCGCAGATAAAAATGCCAGCTCAGTCCGTCGGCACTTTGCTGCCAGTGGTGGGCCATATCCGCCACGACACGGTTATTCACAAAGCGGGTTAATCCCGCATGTAGCTGGCTGACAAGCTGCTGCTCTGCACGTCCGCTCAATGTTAACGGTTCCAGGCTGTCAAAAGGGCGATAATAGGGAATACGCAGCGTTGGCCGGTTATTGAGCCATTGACCGCCCATCAGCGGCGACAATAATTTTTCCAGTTTGCCGGGATCGACCTGGGCGAGAGCCAGCGCATTCTGAGCCTGGCCACGATCCAGTTCTTCACGCAAGAATGCGGCCCGCAGGGCTTCAGGATGTCGGTAAAAGCGCAGCGTACCGCGTTTACCTCTGCCTGCGACGGCCTGCCATTCTGCCCAGCCGAGCTGTTGCCAGCGTGAGAGCAGGGTACGCATATGACGTTCGCTGCAAAGACATCTGGCCGCCATCGCCGCCACGCTGGTTGACTGAGGCGAGCCTTCACTGCTTTGCCAGAGACGTAAATACTGATTAAGACGCTGTAGCTGTCGCATAAATACGGAACATAATTTTTAATGATATCACTGTTTGTTCCGTAAATATCGTTCAATACTGGCAGGGTGTAAATCAGATGCCGGAAAAATTATGGCCCGTCTTGCTGCTTTTGATATGGATGGTACGTTGTTATTACCTACTCATACCCTGGGAGAGGCCACGCTGGCGACGTTGCGGGCTTTGCTGAACAAGCAAATTACCATCACGTTCGCTACGGGACGCCACTATCTTGATATGCAACCGCAGATTGCACCGCTGGCGTTGGATGCCTGGTTAATTACCGGTAATGGTACCCGTATCCATGATAGCCAGGGACGGGTGCATTATGCTGCTGATCTAGCCCCGGATGTAGTGGAAGAGGTGATTCATTCCTGCTGGATGACAGAAGCTACGCTGCATGCTTTTAATGACGCAGGGTGGTATACCGCGGAGGATCGACCGGCCCTGCTGGATGCGCACCGCGCCAGCGGGTTCTGCTATCAGCTGCGGGATCTGAGAACACTACCGGCCCATCAGGTGACCAAACTGTGTTTTATTGGCGAACACACGCAGTTATGCCAGCTTCAGTCGCGTCTGCGGGCGGCCCTTGGCGAACGGGCGCATCTCTGTTTTTCAGCATGGGAATGCCTGGAGGTATTACCGCTCGCCTGTAATAAAGGGGAAGCGCTGAGCTGGCTGGTTTCTTCGCTTGGTCTGACGCTGAATGATTGTATGGCGTTTGGTGACGCCATGAATGATCAGGAGATGCTTGCCAGGGTTGGTAAAGGCTACGTGATGGGTAATGCCATGCATCAACTGAAAGCCGCGCTACCTCATCTTCCTGTTATTGGTACCAGCGCGACACAGAGTGTGTCGCATTTTCTTAATCACTGGCTGAACACACCGCACCTCACCTATTCCCCTGAATATTGAGGCCTGTTGCCGTGAACCGGGCGGGAAGCCCGGTTTTTTTATTTGGGTAGCACGCTATTTTGCTGCCTGAGGCTGTTTAGGGCCTTTACTATCTGGCCGAGGCGCGCCGGGCCGCGATACAGGGTCAGCAGAATGCCGGATAAAAAAGGAACCATCAGTAGCAATGAGTCCTGGCTGATACTGGCTCCCCTTAACTGATTTTCAATACTGATTGCCACCAACGGAAACACCAGAAAGACCATTGATGCCTGAAATGGTCGGGCAAATTGCTGAAGAGCAAAATAACTCAGAATCCCTCCCACCCCTGCAATAACACCGAGATAGCAAATTGCCAGAATTGCCTGCGGCGCAAACTGGCTAAAGTCTGGCGATTCACTCAGGCCGGTAAGCGTTAATAGCACGCCGGCACCAAGACAGGGTAGCGCGTTATAACTGAGTACTGAAATGCCGGCACAGCGTTTTTTACATTGTACATACATGGTGGCATGCATCAGCACAGCAACCACCAGCGCCACTACGCCCTGTAACAGAGTCTCACCGCTGGAACGCGTTTCGTGCCAGAGAATAACGCAAAGCGTGCCGGTACTGATCACCAGGCCGGTAAGCTGCTGCAGGCTGGTTTTTTCCCCAAGAAAAATCATGGATGCTGCCAGAACGGCCGCCGGCATGGTGGCAAAGATAATGGCCGCAAGACTGGCAGTGGTAAAACGCTCACCATAAATCATCAGGGTGAAGGGGATGGCAAAATAACACAGCATCACGGCCAGCTGAAACAGGCGCTGTCCGGGGGGAAATAGAAGCGGTGCTTTTTGATAGCGAGCCAGGGCTATCAGCAGCGGTGATGCACAGAGAAAACGTAAACCGGTAGCAAAGATAGGGGGAACCGTAGCCACGGTAATTTTCATGGCCATCCAGGTGGTGCCCCATGTCAGGGTGACTGCTACAAACAGCACGCAGACCAGCAAATTGCGTCTAAATTTTTCACTCATACTGTTCCTTCCCTGCGGTCGATATCTACCGAAACAGATTAGCGAATAACCCGGAGAAAAAGTTGCTATAATCATGCTGCTATATGCCGCGTGAGGAGAAAATTTTGCTAACAAATGGGCTTGATGACAAAGACCTGATGCTGCTTAATCTGTTGCAGCAGGACTGTATGCTGTCACTTCAGACGCTGGCCGATAAGGTGCACCTGACTACCACACCCTGCTGGAAGCGGCTTAAACGCCTGGAGGATGAGGGCTATATCTGCGCTAAGGTTGCGCTGTTAAATAATGAAAAACTCGGGTTATCGCTCACGGCGTTTATGATGATTAAGACACAGCACCATAGCCGGGAGTGGTATAAACATTTTGTTGACGCGGTGCAGATAATGCCTGAAGTCATGGCATTTTATCGCATGGCAGGAGAGTATGATTATCTGCTCCGTGTGCAAATTGCCGATATGAAAACCTATGATGCGTTCTATAAAAAGCTGCTTAATAGCGTTTCCGGGCTAATTGACGTGACTTCCAGTTTTGCCATGGAGGAAATAAAATACACCACTGCGCTGCCATTGCTGGCGCGTCAGGGGTAAGTTGCCCCCGCTGATCGAGGTTCTTTTGTGAGACTGTTTAGTCAGCTACGTGGTTTTTTCCGGCGCGAGTGGCGTCGTTATCTTGGTGCGGTATCCCTGCTGGTCGTTATCGCATTACTCCAGTTACTGCCACCAAAACTGGTTGGTGTTATTGTTGACGGTATCAGCCAGCATCATATGAGCAGCAGCACCCTGCTGATGTGGGTTGCCGTTATGCTTCTTGCTGCACTGATAACCTACCTGCTGCGCTATGTCTGGCGTGTTTTACTGTTTGGTGCCTCCTATCAGCTGGCGGTGGAATTAAGATCCGATTTTTATCGTCAGCTAAGTCGCCAGCATCCGGCGTTTTATTTGCGTCATCGCACCGGCGACCTGATAGCCAGAGCCACGAATGATGTTGATCGGGTGGTATTTGCTGCCGGGGAAGGGGTGCTGACACTGGTTGATTCACTGGTGATGGGCGTGATGGTCTTGCTGGTGATGAGTAGCACCATCAGCTGGCAGCTGACGTTGCTGGCGCTGGTGCCAATGCCGGTAATGGCTGTGATTATTAATCGGTATGGTGAACAGTTACACCAGCGCTTTAAAACCGCGCAGGCTGCATTTTCGTCCCTGAACGATCAGGCTCAGGAAAGTCTCACCAGTATCCGCATGATCAAGGCATTCGGTCTTGAAGATCTTCAGTCAGCAAAGTTTTCCGCGATTGCCGCCGACACCGGAGCAAAAAATATGCAGGTAGCGCGGGTTGATGCCCGTTTTGACCCGGTTATTTATCTGGCGGTGGGTTTATCCAATTTACTGGCAGTGGCCGGCGGCAGCTGGATGGTCTGGCAGGGCGTACTCACCCTTGGGCAGCTAACCAGCTTCGTGATGTATCTTGGGCTGATGATCTGGCCAATGCTGGCACTGGCGTGGATGTTCAATATTGTCGAGCGAGGCAGTGCCGCCTGGAGCCGTATTCAGGCGTTGCTGGCGGAAACGCCGACGGTGGTGGATGGAGAACGTCTAATCCCGGAGGGAAACGGCGATCTGCATATCGCCGTGCGTCAGTTCAGTTATCCTGGTAGTCAGCAGACGGTCTTGCATCAGCTAAATGTCAGCCTCAGACCCGGCGAGATGCTGGGAATCTGTGGTCCGACCGGTAGCGGGAAAAGCACGCTGTTAAATTTGATACAGCGCCATTTCGATATTGAGCAAGGTGACATTCGCTTTCATGGTGAATCGCTACGACATTATCGGCTGGACAGCTGGCGTAGCCGGCTGGCGGTGGTCAACCAGACGCCCTTTTTGTTTTCTGATTCGGTTGCCAGCAATATTGCCCTTGGGTATCCGGGGGCCAGCCGGCAGGATATCGAGCAGGCAGCCCGGCTGGCCTGCGTGCATGATGATATTTTGCGCCTGCCGCAAGGTTATGAAACTGAAGTAGGTGAACGGGGCGTGATGCTGTCGGGTGGCCAGAAACAGCGGATTTCAATTGCACGTGCACTGCTGCTTAATGCCGGGATTCTGATCCTTGACGATGCATTATCCGCTGTGGACGGTCGTACTGAGCACCAGATTCTGCATAATCTACGGCGCTGGGGTGTGGGTAAGACGTTGATTATCAGTGCGCATCGCTTGTCTGCGCTGGCGGAGTCGAATGAAATTCTGGTACTGCAAAATGGCAGGATCAGCCAGCGGGGAACCCACCCTCAGTTGAGCCAACAGTCCGGCTGGTATCGGGAAATGTACCGTTATCAGCAGCTGGAAGCGGCCCTGGACGAAGACGATGGGAGAACACATCATGGCTGATACGGTTCGTTTGTGGCCAACCTTACGTCGTCTGCTGGGGTACAGTACGCCCTGGCGCCTTTCGTTGGTTAAAGCCGTGATTATGCTGTGGGTCGCTGCCGGGGCAGAAGTGCTCGGGCCCGTGTTAATCAGCTATTTTATCGATAGCATGGTGGCATTGCATCGGATGCCTGTCGCACCGGTTGCCGGCTTGTTTGTCGCTTATCTGCTTTTGCAAATGCTGGCGGCGCGGCTGCATTATGCCCAGTCTTTGCTGTTTAATCAGATAGCGGTTGGCGTGGTGCAACGTCTGCGTAGCGATGTGATGGATGCGGCACTCCGCCAGCCGTTAAGCACTTTCGATCAGCAGCCGGTTGGTCAGGTAATATCCCGAGTGACCAACGATACTGAGGTGGTAAGGGATCTTTATGTCACCGTTGTTGCTACGTTATTGCGCAGTGCGGCGCTGATTGGCGCAATGCTGATTGCTATGTTCAGCCTTGACTGGCGTATGGCGCTGATTGCGTTAACCATTTTTCCTCTGGTGATGACGGTAATGCTGATTTATCAGCGATACAGTACCCCGATTGCGCGACGGGTAAGAAGCTATCTTGCCGATATTAATAATGGTTTTAATGAAGTGATCAATGGCATGAGCGTTATCCAGCAGTTTCGTCAGCAGGCGCGATTTGGCGAACGTATGGCACAGGCAAGCCGTTTTCACTATCTCGCCCGCATGCAAACGTTGCGCCTTGATGGTTTCCTGCTGCGGCCATTGCTGAGTCTGTTTTCTGCCTTAATTTTATGTGGACTGATGCTGCTGTTTGGTTTTTCTAAAGCCGGCTCGGTGGAAGTGGGGGTGTTGTATGCCTTTATCAGCTATCTGGGCCGGCTTAATGAGCCGCTGATTGAGCTAACGACACAGCAATCGATACTTCAGCAGGCGGTTGTCGCCGGGGAGCGGATTTTCGAGCTGATTGATGCTCCGCGCCAGCGCTATGGTTCCGACGTGCAGCCGATGCAAAATGGTGAGATCCGAATTGAGAATGTGAGCTTTGCTTATCACAGCGGGCATCCGGTTTTGCAGCACATTACTCTCAGGGTGCCGTCGCGCAGTTTTATTGCGGTGGTAGGGCATACCGGCAGTGGTAAAAGCACGTTGGCCAGTCTGCTGATGGGCTATTACCGACAACAGCAAGGTGAGATTTTACTGGCCGGTCGCCCGTTGTCAGATTATTGCCACCGGGCGTTACGTCAGGGAATTGCGATGGTGCAGCAAGATCCGGTAGTGCTGGCCGATTCGTTTTACGCTAACGTTGCTCTGGGGCGTGATTTGAGTGAAGAACAGGTCTGGCAGGTGTTGGAGCAGGTACAGCTGGCCGGACTGGCCAGGGCAATGAGCCAGGGGTTATACACGCCGCTTGGCGAACAGGGTAATACGCTCTCTGTTGGGCAAAAGCAGCTGCTGGCGCTGGCTCGCGTGCTGGTTGAGCCGCCACAGATCCTGATCCTCGATGAGGCAACCGCGAATATTGATTCCGGCACTGAGCAAGCTATTCAGCAGGTACTATACAGGATACGTGAACATACTACGCTGGTGGTGATTGCCCACCGTCTTTCAACGATCGTCGACGCCGACACCATTATGGTTCTGCACCATGGTCAGGCGGTTGAGCAGGGCCAGCATCAGGCGCTGCTGGCGCGCCGGGGACGTTACTGGCAAATGTATCAGTTGCAGCAGGCGGGTAATGCGCTGTCAGTAAACGATATGGTTAAGACTTAACTACCTTTTGCACTACAAATAAGCGCCCGGAGCCATATTCTGTCGCTTGTGCACTGAAAAATCGCATTGCGCACTATTATGGTGCGCGTCTTTCGCTTTCTGCGCTTTTTTTTCTTTTTTTCCAGGGTCATCTCAGGGCAGAAATCCGGTTTGCTATCAGCGCATGCCGGAAAATGTCACTTTTAGCATTTATGGCACAGCCTTTGCTTAGAAAACAGCAGATCGGGCGTTTAGCCAAATTCAATACCTGGGGGATCAAATGAAGCTGGTTACCGTAGTCATTAAGCCATTCAAACTGGAGGACGTTCGCGAAGCGCTCTCTTCAATAGGTATTCAGGGGCTGACAGTAACTGAAGTTAAAGGCTTCGGTCGTCAGAAAGGGCATGCTGAGTTGTATCGTGGTGCGGAGTACAGTGTCAATTTTCTGCCCAAAGTGAAAATTGATATTGCGATTGCCGACGATCAGCTTGATGAAGTTATTGATGTAATCAGTAAAGCTGCCTACACCGGTAAGATTGGCGATGGCAAGATTTTTGTTGCTGAATTGCAGCGGATTATCCGCATTCGTACCGGTGAAACAGATGAAGCCGCACTGTAATGACCAGGCTGTGACATGGGAAGGGGATGGAGAAAATGAATAAAAAAATGATTAAATCCGCATTGGTCAGTCTTGCTTTATCGCCTTCGCTGGCGATGGCGGCGGCGCCAGCGGTAGCCGATAAGGCTGACAATGCCTTTATGATGATCTGCACGGCGCTGGTGCTGTTTATGACCATCCCCGGCGTGGCGATGTTTTACGGCGGGTTGATTCGCAGCAAAAACGTTTTATCAATGATGACGCAGGTGTCAGTTGCTTTTGCTCTGGTCTGTGTGCTCTGGGTACTTTACGGCTATTCACTGGCATTCAGTGAAGGTAATGCTTTTTTCGGTAGCTTTGGCTGGGCGATGCTGAAAGGGATCGCGCCAACAACATTGATGGGTACATTTTATCAATATATCCACGTCGCTTTTCAGGCGTCGTTTGCCTGCATTACGGTAGCGCTAGTGGTGGGGGCGTTGGCGGAGCGAATCCGTTTCTCCGCGCTGCTGATTTTTTCCGCCATCTGGTTGACGCTGGCTTACCTGCCGATTGCGCATATGGTGTGGGCGGGTGGTTTTCTTGCTGCCGATGGCGCAATGGATTTTGCTGGCGGTACCGTGGTACACATTAATGCGGCTGTGGGTGGCCTGGTCGGTGCTTATCTGCTTGGCAAGCGCACTGGATTTGGTAAAGATGCCTTCAAACCTCACAATCTGCCGATGGTCTTTACTGGTACTGCCATTCTGTACGTTGGCTGGTTTGGTTTTAACGCGGGTTCTGCCAGCGCGGCTAATGAAATTGCCGGACTGGCGTTCCTCAATACCGTTACTGCAACGGCCGGCGCGATGCTAAGCTGGACATTTGCTGAGTGGGCCGTGCGCGGTAAACCCTCTCTGCTTGGGGTGTGTTCCGGTGCCATTGCCGGTCTGGTGGCTATTACACCTGCCTGTGGTTACGTAGGCGTGGGTGGCGCTCTGATTATTGGTCTGGTAGGCGGTGTGGCCGGCGTATGGGGTGTTTCCAGCCTGAAACGCTGGTTACGGGTTGATGACCCGTGCGATGTTTTTGGCGTCCACGGCGTGTGCGGTATCGTTGGCTGTATTCTGACCGGCGTTTTTGCTTCGCCTTCTCTGGGGGGAGTTGGTTACGCCGAAGGCGTTACTATGGGCCATCAGGTATGGGTACAGCTGTTCAGCGTCGGCGTGACCATTGTCTGGACAGCCATCGTAGCGTTGATCGGTTTTAAAGTGGCAGACCTGATCGTCGGACTGCGTGTCCCTGAAGATCATGAGCGTGAAGGGCTGGATGTTAACAGCCATGGTGAAAATGCTTATAACCAGTAACGCAATGCTAAGCTGATAACGACAGGGTGAGCCGAAGGCTCACCCTATTTTTACTTGTCATTACCGGGTGGCAGGAGTCGCATTACCCCTTCCTGTACGCTGGAAGCCACAAGCCGTCCGTCCTCGGTATAAAATTCACCGCGAACAAAGCCTCTTGCGCTTGAGGCAGACGTACTCTCCACGCTGTAAAGCAGCCATTGGTTTAAATCGAAAGGCCGGTGAAACCACATGGAATGATCGATGGTGGCTACCCGCAAGCCCGGCTCAAGGAAACCTTTGCCGTGTGGTTGTAGTGCGACCACCAGAAAGTTAAAGTCCGATACGTAACCCAGCAGATACTGATGGAAATGGGGATCGGCAGGTATCTTGCCATTGGCACGCAGCCAGACATAACGGCGCGGCTCGTCAACATGTCCTTTCAATGGGTTGTGGAAGGTCACCGTTCGCACTTCAAACGGCTTTTCAGCCAGCAACTTATCACGCAGTGCAGCAGGGAGCTGATGTGCCAGCTGCCGCGCGATATCAGTTTCAGAGGGCAGACCATCGGGGCCGGCCGTGTCGGGCATGGTTTTCTGATGTTCGAAACCCTGTTCCGGTTGCTGAAAAGAGGCCGTCATGTAAAAAATGGGCTGGCCATTCTGGATTGCACTAACGCGACGCGCGCTAAAGCTTTTGCCGTCGCGCAGGTTTTCTACGTCATAAATGATCGATTTCTGGCTGTCACCAGGCCGCAGAAAATAGCTGTGAAATGAGTGAATAATCCGCTCTGCGGGGACCGTCTGTTTAGCGGCGTAAATCGCCTGGCCAACAACCTGTCCGCCAAAAACCTGACGCAGCCCCAGGTCTTCGCTCTGACCACGAAACAAACCTTCTTCAAGTTTTTCAAGATGTAGCAGAGCAAGTAAGTTACTGAGCGCCTGACTCATAGCCATTCTCTCCCGGTACAAAACGCCAGTTTGCGAGAACAGGGCGGCTAACGCAATCACTTGTTGGTGAGAAATTTCTTAACTGGTATGAATAAAGCGGCGCCAGTGAGGATCAGGAAAAAATCAGTAACTTGTGCCAGAATTAATCTAATGGGCGACAAGCCGGTGATGTGTTACCGGCGCCTTGTTTCACATTGATCATAAGGAGAAGACGTCAATGAAATTCTGGCAGGTATTAAGTGGCGCCGCGCTGGCGGTGATTATCTCTGGCTGTGCAGATAAAAGTAACGACGTTGCAACACCGACCCTGGGATCGCAGGTGAGCGGACAGCAGGCGGTGTTAAAACAACCTAACGTGAGCGGTAACGTCTGGATCCGCCAGAAAGTGGCTTTACCTCCGGACTCCGTGCTGACGGTGACGGTTTCTGATGCTTCGGCGTCTGATGCCCCTTCCAGGGTCATTGCTCAGCACGTAGTGAGAACGGAAGGAAAACAATCTCCCTTCCATTTCGTACTGCCTTTTAACCCTGGCGACATTCAGCCGAAAGCACGTATTCTGCTGAGCGCAGCGGTTACGGTGAAAGGTAAGCTGGCGTTTATCACTGAAACCGCCCAGCCGGTGATTAATCAGGGAGGTACCAGGCAGGATCTGGTGCTGGTTCCGGTGCCTTCAGTAGCTATTCCGGCTGCGGCCGGGGCAGCAACCACCGTGCCATCGACTTCGCCGACTCAGGTTACCCCCTCTTCGGCGGTACCGGCACCCACTAATTTGTAATTATCCGGTGGCGGCGTGCTGCGCCGCCTTATTATCAGATATGCCAGCGATAACGTGACAGGGAAATTCTGCCGTCCTCGCTAACGTCGACACCTTCAGCCAGTAGTGCCCTGCGCTGTCGGTGCAGATCCGGCCCGGTGAGCGAAATTTTGCCACTGCGGTTAACCACCCGATGCCACGGAAGTTTGCTGCCTTCAGGTAGCCGTTTCAGAACACCGCCTACCTGACGGGCAGCGCGCGGCGAGCCCGCCAGCATCGCAACCTCACCGTAAGTGGTGACGCAACCGCGGGGAATAGCCGCAACCACCTGATATACCCGTTGGTAAAAATGATCCTGCTGGTTCAAGGTGGCGCCTCCGGAGCCGCAATTGTCCTTACGCGAGGGAATGAAACCAGGGCCGAACCTGAAATGCGCAAGAAAACATCGCTTGTCTGGCCTGCGCTTGCAATTGGCAGGGGCATCGTTAATAATGCCTGCGCTCTGGAAACAGGGCACTCAATGGAGGCTCTGTTGGTTCTCCCGCAATGCTAACCTGTGAACCCGGTCAGGTCCGGAAGGAAGCAGCCGCAGCAGATGACGCGTGTGCCGGGATGTAGCTGGCAGAGCCTCCACCACTATGATGCCCTGTCATGTCAGTGATTTTTTCTTTTTTCATCTATTTCAGCGAACGTATTTCCAGACAGAGACCGGAACTTTGTCATAAAGTTTATTCATTGTCAGTTCCGCCAGACGATGATCGGCAGCGGAATAGAATACGGCCAGTTCTTCATCGGATAATTCGTATTTATTTTTTTCAATTACGCGTTCAAGTGTGTCAATAGAACGACAACGGCGCAGGCGCATCAGGTAATCTGTTTTGGTAAGGATTTTTTCAGTCATCTTTAAACCGTAGTGAAAATAATGGGTTACTGGTACGTGTGGCTGGCGTGGGCTGTCCACTGCCGGCACTCTTCATCAAAAATATTAAACAGACTACTGGCAGAGCTTTGCCAGGTTTGTAGCTCTTTTGCGTTTATGCCGTAATTGCTGAAAAGCATGAAAGTATCATCCAGGTACTGATCAACCCGGGCGGAGAAGTCACTATCTTCCTGATGCTTAATCTTATAATTCATCATAAACGCAGCAATATGTTCAACCAGCTCATTAAGTTGAATATTGAGTGCTGAAGTTGGATCATTTACCCAGCCATGATGACTGTCTCCCAGACTGGTGAGACTTTCGTCATAAAGGTGCTGGCACAAGAATTTTAACTGGGCAATATCATGCCTTTTTGGTGAGTATTCGTCCATCATTTTCCCCTCTGTAGCAAACAAATTAGCTACGTTAAACACAATGATACAGCGAGTGGTTAGTCTGGAAACGAGCAAAACTCAATGTTAGCTAACATATTTCTTCTGACAGAACCTGGTAGCTAATGCCATGCCAGCCATGATGGATAATTATCACCTATTTTCGACCACGACCAGATTCAGTAATACATATTATAAATAATGTTGTCATTCACGAAAAAATTATTGGTTAAATTGCAAATTGCTGTCGGCAGTGTAATGCAGCAGGGGCGGCTGGAACACTGAGCCATCTCTTATATTATTGTGTCTGTACTTCAAAGATACCAGCCAATATATATAATAATAATCAGATAAAATGCGTGTTTCTCACTGTAAACAATCGGGTGATGCCTCCAATTAGTAGAACATGTGTTTCTCGATAAACGCTCCAATGACTTTTTCGTGGATCTCAACTGAGCGCGAAAAGCAGATTGTTTTACGAGCCAACCGTTTAATGCGGGTGCGGAGCGTCAGGTTATTACGTTCAATGCGTTGGGTGAAAATTTTGCCCGTCAGATGCT
>NZ_MOMB01000053.1 GCF_002752165.1 Erwinia sp. OLFS4 | reverse complement strand
ACTCGTGATATTGCGGACATTTTGGATGATTACAAAAAACAGGGGCACTCCAGAATGGCTCAGGTAGTCAGAACAACGCTAATTGATGTTTTCAAAGAAGCCCAACATGCTGGTGAAGTCCCGCCAGGTTACAACCCGGCTGAAGCAACAAAGAATCCACATAACCGTGTAAGTCGTGAACGTTTAATTTTAGATGAATTCAATACCATGCTGAACGTAACACCACCACAGTTCGCATATATGAAAAATGCAATGTTGCTGGCCCTCGTTACCGCACAGCGAGAGGGAGACATCAGTAAAATGCAGTTTTCTGACGTATGGGACGGCCATTTGCACGTTGAACAGATTAAAACGGGGGCCAGGGTAGCGATACCTCTATCTCTTCGCTGTGATGCCATTGGCATGACTCTGGAGCAGGTGATTACTCAATGTCGGGATCATATCGTTAGCCCTTATCTTGTCCACTTCATACACAATACAGCAATGGCCAGGCGAGGTGGAATTGTCAAACCCAACACGATCAGCACCAGTTTTAAAAAAATTCGCGAGCTATCTGGATTGTCCTGGGACAAAGGTTCGCCCCCTACTTTTCACGAAATTAGATCACTATCGGAGCGAATATACAGGGAGCAAAAAATCAACACTAAGGATTTGTTAGGGCATAAAAGCCAGCGCCAAACTGACCGTTACAACGATGACAGAGGTAAAGAATGGAGGGTTGTCGGAGCATGAAATACGGTCATTTTTCATACCGTTTTGCAGAAGAGTTTTGCAGAGGTTTTGCAGAAGAATTTTTCAGGTCGGAAAAAGTACGGGGACATCTCGCCCCCGTTAACATTCGCTACAATGGAGTAACTTACATGTGCTTAACGATAGCATCGCCAAATTCTGAGCATTTCAGTAACTTAGCACCTTCCATCAGACGTTCAAAATCGTAGGTTACGGTTTTTGCGGCAATCGCCCCTTCCATTCCCTTAACAATCAGATCGGCGGCTTCGAACCAGCCCATATGACGCAACATCATTTCAGCGGAAAGAATAACCGAGCCTGGATTGACTTTGTCCTGTCCGGCATATTTTGGCGCTGTACCGTGTGTTGCTTCAAACAGCGCGCACTCGTCACCGATATTGGCCCCTGGCGCAATGCCAATTCCCCCCACCTGCGCCGCCAGCGCATCGGAGATGTAGTCACCGTTAAGGTTCATACAGGCAATCACATCATATTCTGCCGGGCGCAACAGGATCTGCTGCAGGAAGGCGTCCGCAATCACATCTTTGACAATAATGTCTTTGCCGGTTTTTGGATTTTTAATTTTTACCCATGGACCGCCATCAAGCAATTCACCGCCAAACTCGTCACGCGCCAGCTGGTAACCCCAGTCCTTAAACGCGCCTTCGGTGAACTTCATGATATTGCCTTTATGTACCAGGGTCACAGAGTCACGGTCATTAGTAATCGCATAGTCAATCGCTGCACGCACCAGACGTTTTGTGCCTTGTTCAGAGCAAGGTTTAATACCGATACCACACTGCTGAGGAAAACGGATTTTTTTCACGCCCATTTCTTCACGCAGGAATTTAATCACTTTATCCGCGTCAGGCGTACCGGCTTTCCATTCGATTCCGGCATAAATATCTTCTGAGTTTTCACGGAAAATAACCATGTCGGTATCTTCAGGACGTTTTACCGGGCTTGGTGTACCTTTATAATATCGTACCGGACGCAGACAGACGTACAGATCCAGTTCCTGACGCAGGGCAACGTTAAGAGAGCGAATCCCGCCACCCACCGGGGTAGTCAAAGGACCTTTAATCGCAACGCGGTATTCTTTAATCAAATCGAGGGTTTCTTGCGGCAGCCAGACATCCTGACCATACAGTTCAACGGATTTTTCGCCGGTATAAATTTCCATCCAGGAAATTTTACGCTCGCCGTTATAAGCTTTCTGTACGGCAGCATCAACCACCTTGATCATTACCGGAGAAACGTCAACACCAATCCCATCACCTTCAATAAAAGGGATAATTGGATTATTTGGAACGTTGAGTTTGCCCTGATTGAGCGTGATTTTTTTGCCTTCTGCCGGAACAACTACTTTGCTTTCCATTAACCTCTCCTTCGAGCGCTCTTTTGTTAATGATTTGTAAGATGCGCGACAATACTACTTGAATATTACCGTCGCGCCAATCTTCTCACCGCAGGTTATAATGCGCCTGTTATTCATCACTGCATAGTTCGGCGAAAAGCTCACATTATGAATCCGCATCCTAAACGTTTTAGCCGTAAGGCAACAACACCCCACCAGAAGCCTCAGGCACCACGGCGGGTAGTCCTGTTTAATAAGCCATACGACGTTCTGCCACAGTTTAGCGACCCACAAGGGCGCGCCACGCTGAAAGATTATATTACGATTAAAGATATCTATGCCGCCGGACGCCTGGATCGTGACAGTGAAGGGCTGATGGTACTGACAAATGATGGCGTATTACAGGCGAGGCTGACGCAGCCTGGTAAGCAAACCGGTAAAGTCTATTATGTTCAGGTTGAAGGTCAGCCGGCTGATACGGTTCTGCAACCGTTACGTGATGGCGTTATGCTGAAAGATGGCCTCACGCTGCCAGCGCGGGTGGAGCAGGTCAGCGAGCCGGCATGGTTATGGCCGCGCCAGCCGCCGATTCGAGAAAGAAAAACCGTCCCCACCAGCTGGCTGAAAATCACCCTGTATGAAGGACGCAATCGACAGGTCCGACGCATGACCGCGCATATCGGTTACCCTACCCTGCGACTGATTCGCTATGCCATAGGCGATTATACTCTCGGCCAGCTGGCCTGCGGTGAGTGGCAGGAATTACCCTGAGCCCCTTTAGTCCAGCCGGCGACTCTGTTACTGTCAGAAGTTGATTCTGCCTGCTGCCGGAGGACTGTGTTATGTTTAAACCCCATGTGACCGTTGCAACCGTGGTTCAGGCTGAGAATTATTTTCTGGTGGTGGAAGAACGGGTTCGTGGCCGCGTAACCTAGAATCAGCCAGCGGGACACCTTGAAGCAAACGAAACCCTGTTGCAGGCCGCAGAACGTGAATTGTATGAAGAAACCGGCATCGAAGCTGTTCCGCAGTCATTTTTACACCTCCATCAGTGGATCGCGCCTGACAATACGCCGTTTCTGCGCTTTTTATTCGCCCTTGATCTGCCGCAGCGTATTGAGCCACACCCAAACGATCGCGATATTGACCGGGGCTGGTGGCTGCCTGCCGAAGATATTTTCAATGCCGGTAAAAAACTGCGATCACCGCTGGTGGCAGAAAGCCTGCATCTTTATCAACAAGGTGCACGCTACCCGCTGACCATGCTCAGCGCCTTTCAGTGGCCTTTTAACTAAGATGCGCTGACCGTCGACGCATGATAGACTATGCCGCCGGTTTTTTTTGCGGTTACCAGCCCGCCCCTAATCTTGAGTACTACCCATGTCAGACAGCCAGAAAAAAGTGATCGTCGGAATGTCCGGCGGCGTTGATTCTTCCGTTTCCGCCTGGTTACTGCTTCAGCAGGGCTACCGGGTGGAAGGCTTGTTTATGAAAAACTGGGAAGAAGATGACGGCGAAGAGTATTGCACATCAGCCGACGATCTGGCCGATGCACAGGCGGTATGCAATAAGCTGAACATTCCGCTACATACTATCAATTTTGCGGCAGAATACTGGGATAACGTTTTTGAGCATTTTCTTGCCGAATATCAAGCAGGTCGCACGCCGAATCCGGACATTCTGTGCAACAAAGAGATCAAATTCAAAGCCTTTCTTGACTATGCAGCCGAAGACCTCGGCGCGGATTATATTGCGACCGGCCACTATGTCAGACGCACTGACGACCCAGACCGATGCCAGCTGCTGCGCGGTCGTGATGCCAATAAAGATCAGAGTTACTTCCTGTATACGCTGAGCCATCAGCAACTGGCCCGCAGTCTGTTTCCTATTGGCGAAATGGAAAAACCGGCGGTACGCCAGCTGGCCGAAGCACAGCAGCTGGTTACCGCAAAGAAAAAAGATTCAACCGGGATTTGTTTTATCGGTGAGCGCAAATTTCGCGACTTCCTGGGCCGCTATTTGCCGGCACAACCGGGGACGATTGTCACCGTCGACGGCGATGAAGTCGGCGAGCATCAGGGATTAATGTATCATACCCTCGGCCAACGCAAAGGACTCGGTATTGGCGGCCTGAAAGACGCCGGCGAGGAACCCTGGTATGTGGTGGATAAAAATCTTGCCACAAACCAGCTGATTGTTGCCCAGGGCAGCGACCATCCACGGCTAATGTCAGTCGGCCTGATTGCCGGGCAGCTGGACTGGGTCAGCCGCGAAGCGCTGACAACACCGCTACGCTGCACGGTAAAAACCCGTTATCGTCAGACAGATATTCCCTGCCAGGTAACGCCGCTGGCAGAGGATCGGCTTGACGTACGCTTCAACGCGCCGGTTGCCGCCGTCACCCCTGGCCAGTCGGCCGTCTTTTACCTGGATGAGGTTTGTCTTGGCGGCGGTATTATTGAGCAACGCTTGCCACTGGCAAACACCTGATACCGTACACCGGCTGCGAGGGGAGCACGCGCGACATGGCAAAAAATGATTATGACATTACCCTGGCGCTGGCCGGAATTTGCCAGTCCGCACATCTGGTGGTGCAACTGGCACATCAGGGCCAGTGTGATGAGCAGGCTCTGCGCGTTTCGCTGGGCAGCCTGCTGGAGCGCAATCCTTCATCCACTCTGGCCGTATTTGGTCACGATGAAGCCAATCTGCGCCCCGGACTGGAAACGCTCATGGCGGTATTTCACAGCCACAGTCGCCAGGGACTGGGAGCGGAACTGACGCGCTACAGTCTGAGTCTGATGATGCTGGAACGTAAGCTAAGTAAAAACACCGCTGCGCTGGATACGCTGGGGCAGCGAATTATTCAGCTGGATCGCCAGCTGGCACATTATGATCTGATGTCACCGACACTGCTTAGCGCCATGGCCAGTATCTACGTTGATGTCATCAGCCCGCTGGGGCCGCGTATTCAGGTCACCGGGTCGGCAACCGTACTGCAAAACCCACAGTTACAAAACAAAGTACGGGCAGCACTGCTAGCCGGTATGCGTGCTGCAGTACTCTGGCACCAGGTTGGTGGCGGTCGGCTGCAACTGATGTTTTCACGTGCCCGCCTGACCGGCGAGGCAAAAAAAGTGTTAGACCGATTAACGTCGCATTCTACTCATTGATAACCGATCCAGGAGTCACACCCATGGAATTATCCTCTCTGACCGCCATATCCCCTGTTGATGGCCGTTACGGCGATAAAGTCAGTCCGCTGCGCGCAATTTTTAGCGAGTTTGGTTTGCTAAAATTTCGCGTTGAGGTGGAAGTTCGCTGGTTACAGAAACTGGCAGCCTGTGCAGAAATCAAGGAAGTTCCGGCTTTTGAACGTGACGCAAACGCTTTCCTTGATCAGATTGTCGCCACGTTCTCTCCCGAGGATGCCGCCAGAATTAAAACCATTGAGCGCACCACTAACCATGACGTTAAAGCGGTGGAATATTTTCTCAAAGAGAAAGTGGCAGCGGTTCCGGCACTGCATGCCGTGTCAGAATTTATTCATTTTGCCTGCACATCAGAAGATATTAACAATCTTTCGCACGCGCTGATGCTGGAAACCGCACGGCGTGAAGTGCTGCTCCCCTGCTGGAATCAGATTATAACGGCGGTAAAAAAACTGGCGGCAGAATACCGGGACATCCCGCTGTTATGTCGCACTCATGGCCAGCCGGCAACGCCTTCCACCATGGGCAAAGAGATGGCCAACGTGGCTTATCGCTTTGAACGACAGCTGCGTCAGCTGGAACGGATAGAAATTCTCGGCAAAATTAACGGCGCGGTAGGCAACTATAATGCCCATCTGGCAGCCTATCCGGAAGTAGACTGGCATCAGCTCAGCGCGGCTTTCGTCACTTCACTGGGCATCGGCTGGAATCCCTATACCACCCAGATTGAACCCCATGATTATATTGCCGAACTGTTTGACTGTGTGGCCCGTTTCAATACTATCCTGATTGATTTTGATCGCGATATCTGGGGTTACATCGCGCTGAATCACTTTAAACAAAAAACCATTGCCGGGGAAATCGGTTCCTCGACAATGCCCCATAAAGTCAACCCGATTGATTTTGAAAATTCAGAAGGTAATCTCGGACTGGCCAACGCCATGATGCAGCATCTGGCCAGTAAATTACCGATCTCACGCTGGCAGCGTGACCTGACCGATTCGACGGTTTTACGCAATCTTGGTGTGGGTATTGGCTATGCGTTAATCGCCTATCAGGCGACGCTGAAGGGCATTGCTAAACTGGAAGTGAATCGCGAACGCCTGCTGGCAGAGCTGGACAGTAACTGGGAAGTGCTGGCCGAACCGGTTCAAACCGTTATGCGCCGCTACGGCATTGAAAAACCTTATGAGAAACTTAAAGAGCTGACCCGTGGTAAGCGGGTGGATGCGGCGGGTATGCGGGCATTTATCGACAGTCTGCCGCTACCGGAGCAGGAAAAAGAACGCCTCAGGCAGTTGACGCCGGCAAATTATCTGGGCCGGGCCAGTCAGATGGTAGACGATCTGTTATAGCTTACGATGTATCCCCCCGTTTACGGGGGTGTTAACTCTCCGTTGACGTTAACCTGCAGTTTATCCCCCGACATTTACAATTATTCGGTTATTATATGTTTGAGTAAGTCATAAATATAAGGAACAGACTATGCGTGTTCTGGTTGTGGAAGATAATGCTCTGCTGCGTCATCATCTTGCCGTGCAGCTGCGTGAGTTAGGTCATCAGGTCGATGCAGCGGAAGATGCGCGAGAGGCCGATTACTTTCTGCAGGAACATATTCCAGATATTGCGCTGGTTGATCTTGGCTTGCCGGATGAAGATGGCATGAGTCTGATCCGCCGCTGGCGCAACGATGGTATTAAACAACCGATACTGGTTCTGACCGCGCGTGATGGCTGGCAGGCCAAAGTTGAAGCCCTGGAAGCCGGGGCTGATGACTACGTGACCAAGCCTTTCCATATTGAAGAAGTTTCTGCCCGTCTGCAGGCGCTGATGCGACGCAATAGTGGTCTGGCTTCACAGGTGATAACCCTGGCGCCTTTTCAGGTTGACCTGTCTCGCCGTGAGCTGACGATTAACGAGCATCCGATTAAACTAACTGCGTTCGAATATACCATTATCGAAACGTTAATTCGTAACGCCGGAAAAGTGGTCAGCAAAGACTCGCTGATGTTACAGCTTTATCCGGATGCGGAACTGCGTGAAAGCCACACTATTGATGTACTGATGGGACGTCTGCGTAAAAAAATGCTGGCTGAATATCCGGCGGATGTCATTACCACCGTCAGGGGTCAGGGTTATCGTTTCGATCTTCCTGTCTGATGAGCTGGTTTACGGGTGCCCGGCCCTTTTCATTAAGGGCTCGCTTCCTGCTGGCTACGGCGGTAATCGTGCTGGTTTTATCGCTGGCGTATGGCATGGTAGCGGTAGTGGGTTATGTCGTCAGTTTTGACAAAAATGGCTACCGCTCCATGCGCGGCGAAAGCAACCTGCTTTACAGCCTGGCGCAGTGGCACGATGGCAAACTGACGATTGCCCATCCGCAAGGATTCAGTATCAATCTGCCAACGCTGACCTTTATTTTTGACGATAAGGGCCAGCTGCTCTGGCAGCAGCGTAACATCCCCGATATTCTGAAAAAAATTCGCCCGGAATGGCTGAGGAAGTCCGATTTTTATGAGATGGACACCTCCAATCAGACCAGTCGCGAAGCGCTGGGAAATAACCCGGATGGCCAGAATCAGATCACGGCTTATGACGACAACGGTAACGATAGCTTTACCCACTCAGTGGCCGTCAACCGCTATCGCGCCAGCGCTCATTTGCCGGCGTTAACGATTGTCGTCATCGACACAATGCCACAGGAATTACAGCATTCCGACGTAGTCTGGTCCTGGTTTAGCTATGTGCTGCTGTTTAACCTGCTGCTGGTTGTGCCTTTGCTGTGGCTGGCAGCCAACTGGAGTTTGCGGCCGATCGGCGTGCTGGCAAGTCAGGTGCGCGAACTGGAAACCGGCCAGCGCGACATTCTCGATCCGCATCCGCCACGCGAACTGCGGAGTCTGGTACGCAACCTCAATCTGCTGCTGGAAAATGAACGCAAACGCTATACCCGTTATCGTACTACGCTGGCAGACCTGACGCACAGCCTGAAAACACCGCTGGCGGTGCTGCAAAGTACTCTGCGGTCGCTACGCGGCGGTAAAACCCTGACGATTGAACAAGCCGAACCGGTAATGCTTGAGCAAATCAGCCGCATCTCCCATCAGATAGGCTATTACCTTAATCGTGCCACTATGCAAGCAGATCACAGCGTACTGAAACGCGAATTACATTCAGTGCCGGCGCTGCTTGATGGCCTCTGTTCTGCGCTGAATAAAGTTTATCAACGCAAAGGCGTTGATCTGACGCTGGACATTTCTCCGGAAATGATCTTTATCGGTGAACAGAATGATTTTATGGAAGTCATGGGTAACGTACTGGATAACGCCTGCAAATACTGCCTTGAATTTGTCGAGGTCAGCGCCCGCCAGGACGGTGATACCCTCTGTCTGATTGTTGATGATGACGGCCCCGGTATTCCGGAAAACGAACGTGATATTATTTTCCAGCGCGGACAACGGGTTGATACCCTGCGCCCCGGCCAGGGCATCGGGCTGGCGGTGGCCCGTGAGATCCTCGAACAATACCAGGGTGATATACAAATCAGTGACGCACCGCTTGGCGGCGCACGCATGGAAGTATTATTTCATCATCAGGAAATCACCGATAACAATGGGTGAGCAGCGGGTCGGACTGTTATAATTGCTGTCATTTACTGCCTTCAGGATGACAACATGGACTATCAGCTCGATCTCAACTGGCCTGACTTTATTCAGCGCTACTGGCAAAAACGTCCGGTAGTATTAAAACGCGGCTTTAAAAATTTTGTCGACCCACTCTCACCAGATGAACTGGCAGGACTGGCAATGGAAGCCGAAGTCGACAGCCGGCTGGTTAGTCATCAGCAAGGCAAATGGCAGGTGAGCCACGGGCCTTTTACCCATTATGATCATCTTGGTGAAACAAACTGGTCGCTGCTGGTCCAGGCGGTGGATCACTGGCATGAACCCGCTGCGATGCTGATGCGTCCTTTCCGCATGCTCCCGGACTGGCGTATTGATGATTTAATGATTTCATTTTCGGTACCTGGCGGTGGTGTCGGGCCGCATCTTGATCAGTACGATGTGTTTATTATTCAGGGTACCGGCCGCCGGCGCTGGCGTGTCGGGGAGAAAATTCCGCTACGCCAGCACTGCCCGCATCCCGACCTGCTGCAAGTTGAACCTTTTGATGCCATCATCGATGAAGAAATGGAGCCTGGCGATATCCTCTACATCCCGCCAGGTTTTCCCCATGAAGGCTATTCACTGGAAAATGCCCTTAACTACTCGGTCGGATTTCGTGCCCCCAGCGGCCGCGAGCTGATCAGTAGCTTTGCCGATTACATTCTGCAACATGAACTGGGCGGCGAGCGTTATAGCGACCCGCAGCTGGTCCCGCGCAGCCAGCCGGCCGATATTCTGCCAACGGAACTGGAGGCTGTGCAGCAAAAAATGCTGGCGCTGATTCAGCAGCCGGCAAGTTTTCAGCAGTGGTTCGGCGAATTTATATCGCAGTCACGTCATGAACTGGATATTGCCCCACCAGCCCCCCCTTACCAGCCGGATGAAGTGTACGACGCTCTGGCTGCCGGTGACAGCCTGACCCGACTCGACGGGCTGAGAGTGCTGAACCTGGCCGGCAATGTTTATGTCAATGGTGAACGTCTGCGTTGTGATTCTGAGGCGGGTCTGCAGGTGCTGGCACAGCACCTGACGTTAGATAAAGTCAATCTCGGCAATGCGCTGGACGACCCTTCTTTTCTGGCACAGCTTACCGCGCTGGTCAATGGCGGCTACTGGTTTTTCAGTACGCAATAACAGTTAACCCGCCGCGGGCCTGGTTTTAGCGCCGGCCCGCTAGCGGCAGCAATCGGCTTAGTGAGGTCGCACGCCTTCCGCTGTCAGCTGCGCAATACGTATTATCACCTCAACCGACTTTTGCATAATATCCAGGGAAGCAAACTCGTGCTTACCGTGATAATTGAAGCCGCCGGTAAACAAATTCGGGCAGGGTAACCCTTTATAAGAGAGTGCCGCGCCGTCAGTGCCACCGCGAATTGGCTTGACCAGCGGCTCGACACCGCAATCGCGCATTGCCTGCAGCGCCAGCTCAATGATATGCGGATGTGCTGCAACTTTTTCACGCATATTGTAATAGCTGTCGCTGATGGTCAGCTCAATGCCACAGCCATTATCCAGCCTCCGGTTAATATCATCAGCGATGGCCAGCATTTTCGCTTTACGGTCGGCAAAGGTCGCAGGCTGATGATCGCGAATGATATAATGCATTTCTGCCGATTCTACCGTCCCTTTAATACTATGCAGGTGATAAAACCCCTCGTAACCCTCGGTGTGTTCTGGCCGCTCCTGTTGCGGTATCGCCGCCTGAAAACGCATTGCCAGATCCAGCGCATTGACCATGACGTTTTTCGCCGTACCGGGATGAACATTATTGCCGGTGATTTTCACTAACACTGAAGCAGCATTGAAGTTTTCATACTCGAATTCACCCAGACCTCCGCCGTCAACGGTATAGGCCCAATCGGCGCCAAACAGATCAACGTCAAAAAAGTGCGCTCCGCGACCAATCTCTTCATCCGGAGTAAAAGCAATATGAATATCACCGTGGGGTTGATTACCGTGCTTCAGCCTGGTGATAGCGGTCATAATTTCCGCCACGCCGGCTTTATCATCAGCACCAAGCAAGGTTTTACCGTTGGTGGTAATCAGCGTGTGACCAATCAGCTGATGTAACACCGGAAAACGTACCGGTGACAAAATCTCATCACCCATTCCCAGCGCAATATCACCACCACGATAGTTTTCAATCAGCTGCGGCTGTACATGTCTGGCAGTGAAATCCGGCGAAGTATCAACATGGGCAATAAAACCAATTGCTGGTACTGGCCAGTCGACATTGCCCGGGAGGGTCGCCATCACGATGCCATGTTCACTCAGACTAATGTTAACCAGCCCCAGTTCCTGCAGCTCGGTTTTCAGTAGCTCAGCCATTTGCCACTGACCTTCACTACTGGGTACCTGCTTTGCCTGGGGCCGCGACTGCGAATCAATAGCCACATAATTCAGGAATCGATCAAGTAATGATGTCATAAGCCCCCCCTTGAGAATTCGGTTTATTATTACTAACCCTTCATGAGGAAATGTTGCGGCAGGTTAAACATAAGTACAATTTAATTTTTACTGTTTCAGCACGTCACGCTACAGACCAACCTCAACGGCTAGCGACTGAGATTAACGCGTCCGGTCTGTTGCAGAAATGACGCCACCCAGGCCGGCACCACATCACTGGCCGGACCATATATTTTTTCATCAAACTCGCTATTCACCAGGCTTGGTTCCAGATTAAGTTCAATGGTATGGGCGCCCTGCAGTTTTGCTTCATGAACAAATCCTGCTGCCGGGTATACGTGACCCGAGGTGCCAATTGCCAGAAAATAATCTGCGGCGGCAATAGCCTGGTAAATCTCATCCATTTGTAAAGGCATTTCGCCAAACCACACCACGTGCGGGCGCAGCGGCGCCGGAAACTGACAACAATGGCAGCGATCGTTTTCGCCAACATCACCGGTCCAGTGCAAAATCTGACCGCTGTGACTGCAGCGTACCTTCAGCAATTCACCGTGCATATGAATAACATTGGTATTGCCAGCTCGTTCATGCAGATTATCAATATTCTGCGTCACCACCAGCAGGTTATCACCGAGAACGGTTTCCAGTCTCGCCAGCGCCAGATGAGCCGGATTAGGTAAAATATCCGCTTGCTGCAACTGTTGGCGACGGGCATTGTAGAAAGCCTGCACCAGGGCAGGATTACGAACAAATCCTTCCGGGGTCGCCACATCCTCCACCCGGTGATCTTCCCATAAGCCGTCGGATGAACGAAAAGTACGAATACCGGACTCCGCAGAGATCCCGGCGCCGGTCAGCACCACCACGCGCGGTAACGGATAACGAGCGATTTCAAGATTACGGTCGCGTTCAAAAATTCGCTGCCTGAAGCGTTGATGCATCAGACGGCGGCTCTTTTTATATCGAGCCAGTCGCAGGCGCCGGCGGGAAATGCGCATAAAAATTCCTCTGCTTCCTGAAATCAGCTCAGGGGGAATTATCCCACCTGAGCACACGAAATTACCGCTCCATTACTGACCGCTGAGCACCCGTGCCGGATCAATCCGACTGGCACGCCGCGCTGGATACCAGCTGGCTATCAGGCTCAGCAACAGCGAAGTAATCAGTACAATAATCACATCCTGCCAGTGCAATTCGGAGGGTAAAAAATCAATAAAATAGATATCACCTGACAGGAAATGGTAACCCGTAAGCGCTTCAATACCACGCATGATGGGCGTCAGATTAAGCGCCGCCAGCACGCCGACAATCACCCCACTCAGGCTTCCCACCAGTCCGGCCAGCAGGCCGTACCAGACAAATATCGCGCGAATCAACCCATCTTTTGCCCCAAGGGTACGTAATACCGCAATATCGCTACTTTTATCTTTCACCGCCATCACCAGGGTCGAGACGATATTAAAACAGGCCACGCCAATCACCAGCACCATTGCCAGATACATAATGGCACGAATCATCTGTATATCGCGGTACATATAGCCATAGGTGCCCATCCAGCTGCGAATATACACATAAGCGCGGGTCGCCTCACCGGCGGCACGTACCAGTTTGTTAGCGCTAAACGGATCGGCAGCTTTAATTGCAATTCCGGTCACGCTATTTCCCATATCCAGATATTTCTGCGCATCGCTGAGTGGCACCAGCGCCAGGCTATGGTCCAGCATACCGCTCAGTTGCAGAATACCGCTGACCTGCAGACGCACGCGCTTTGGTTGTAATAATTTGTGCGCCGGATCGCTGTTGGGGATCATCACCGAAATCCAGTCCCCCGCTTTAACCTGCAGGTTTTCGGCCACACCATGCCCGAGGATAATTTGTTGTTTACCGGCAGCAAAATCTTGCCAGGCATGGTTTTGTACATAATGAGGTAACGCGCTCAGCTGCATTTCCTGCTGCGGATCGACCCCTTTTACCTGGATGGCCTGTAATTTCGCCCCGCTTTCAATCAACCCGGTGAAGTTGATATAGGGAGCCGCTGCTGCCACGCCGGACACCTGCCTCACCAGTGGCAGCATCTGCTGCCAGCCGGCAAAAGGCTGGTTAACCGGCTCAATTTCGCCTTGTGGCACCACGGCCAGGATGCGGTTATTCAGCTCGCGTTCAAAGCCGTTCATCGCACTCAGACCAATAATCAGTACCGCCACACCAAGAGCAATCCCCACGGTAGAGATAACCGAAATCAGCGAAACCATACCACCACGTCGCCGACCGCGACTGAATCGTAATCCGAGCAGAAAAGAGAGAGAACCGGCCATTACAGCATATCCGCCAGCGTCACGTCGGCACTCAGCTGACCATCACGCATCTCCATCTGACGCGGCAGACGTTTTGCCAGATGTAAATCATGGGTCACCACCAGAAAAGCAGTGCCTTGCTGGGCATTAAGTTCGCCAAGCAAATCAAAAACGGCGTCAGCATTACGCGCGTCAAGATTACCGGTAGGCTCATCCGCCAGCACCAGCCGCGGATTGTTCACCAGCGCCCGGGCAATCGCGACCCGCTGACGTTCACCACCAGATAACTCTGATGGCCGGTGAGCCGCGCGCTGCGCCAGACCAACTGCACGCAGCATTTCCAGCGCCTTTTCCTGCGCGTCTGCCGGATTCTTTTTACCGATTAGCAGCGGCATGGCCACATTTTCCAGCGCGCTGAAATCCGGCAGCAGATGATGAAACTGATAAATAAACCCCAGCGCACTGTTGCGTAAATCAGCGCGCGCGGCCTGAGAGAGCTGACTCAGCGCTTTGCCATTAAAAATAACCTCACCGGAGGTGGGCGTGTCCAGTCCACCAAGGAGATGCATCAGGGTACTTTTACCCGAACCGGAACTCCCCACCACCGCCATCATCTGCCCGCTAACGAGTTCAAACGACACATCGCGCAAAACATCCGTCTGTACGCTGCCCTCCTGATAGCGTTTGCACAGTTTGTCACACTGCAACAGTAATGCATCACTCATAACGTAAAGCCTCAGCGGGTTGAACGGCGGCAGCGCGCCAGGAAGGATAAAGCGTAGCAAGAAGCGCAACCAGTATTGCAGTCAGCAAAATAGTGATGACCTGCGACAGGGAAATCGCAACCGGCAACGCGGCACCGTCAAGAAACAGACCAATCATTGGCATCAGATGATTAAGCTGACTGGCGAGCAGCACGCCCAGCAGCGTGCCCAGCAACGAACCGACAATGCCAGCACTGGCACCCTGAACCATAAACACCGCCACTATCTGACGGCGGGTCAGTCCCTGAGTTTGCAAAATTGCCACTTCGCCCTGCTTTTCCATAATCAGCAGTCCAAGAGAGGTAATAATATTGAACGCCGCCACGGCAACTATCAGGCTTAACAGCAGGCCCATCATATTCTTTTCCATCCGCACCGCCTGGAACAGCTCACCTTTACGTTCGCGCCAGTCTTTCCACACTAACCCTGGTGGCAGAGTCTGATGACTAAGACGGTCAACATCCAGCGGATTATCCAGCCACAGCCGCCAGCCGGTAATATTGCCGGCAGGATAACGCATCAGTCGCGAGGCATCCTGCTGGTTAACCAGAATCTGGTAGCTGTCAACATCACTGTTAGCCGCATAAGTACCGCTGACGGTAAACAAACGCTGACTGGGAATACGGCCCATTGGCGTAAACTGGCTGGCCGAAGGCACCATCAGACGCAGCCGATCGCCGCGCCTGACTCCCAGCTGGCCAGCCAGCTGCTCACCAAGAATTACGTGATACTGACCAGGCTGAAGCGTTTGCGCGTTGCCGTTAACCAGCCAGTGCAGCAACGGTTCTTTTTCATCCGGGTTGATGCCGATCATCACGCCCACACCCACGCTGGCGGCACTTTGTAAAACCACATCCCCGGTGGTCAACGCGGTGAGGTCGCTGACCCCTTTAAGCTTCAGTTCACTGACCGGATGCTGTGTCGGATTGATCGACCCCTGCGGGCTGGTAATCAGCGCCTGGGGCATCAGGCTCAGGGTGCTTTTTTCCAGCGACTGTTCAAAACCGTTCATGACGGATAAAACCGTGACCAGAGCCATTACGCCAAGCGTAATACCGATCGCAGAGAGCCAGGAAACGAACCGGCCGAAGCGGTCGGAAGCACGTCCACGCATGTAGCGCAGACCGATAAATAACGCAACAGGTTGATACATGAGATCCGTCTTTGTGGCGCTCAACGCGAGAAAGTAACCCCGCATCATAAAGTACCGGTGACCGATATGGAACCTCTGCGCCGCCCGCTTAATCACTTTGTTTTGTCAACAGATGCAACCTTAATCGCCGCGGCGAAACCATAACAGGTAAAAACCGCACGTATTGATGCATGATTAACACACGTTAATCTGGGGCAGTCGTAAACTCTGTCTATTGGCCTGCCGGCATTAGCCACGGCTGAATCAGGAGAGACAATCATGGTCAAATATCCGAAAGGCAGCCGGGTTAAACACCAGACCGGCGACATCACCGGGGTGGTGGTAAACGTCTTTGAACAGGATAATCAGCATTGTGGTTACTACGTCAAATGGGATGATGGCAGCCACAGCTATCATGCCGAGCAGGAGCTAACGCAGGCTGATAACAATCGCACCCGCTGGTCACAATAATCCGCTATCCGCTGGCGCACCGTTCCTGTGCTGACCGGACTGGACCGCCGGACGTAAGTTGCGTAAACTGCCGCCGGTATGCTTTTTGCCTGATCTGAAAAGGTTTGTACCGCTCTCCATCCAGAGAAAAGATCGTCTGACTAACTATGCCACAAAAAAATCGTTACTCCCTGCCGGTAAACGCTGGCGATACCCGCTTTCTCGGGCAGCTGACCGGCTCCGCCAGCGCGGTTGAATGCGCAGAAATACTTGCCAGCCATAACGGACCGGCACTGCTGATTACCCCGGATATGCAAAGCGCGCTCAGACTTCAGGACGAAGTCAGCCAGTTCAGCCGGCAGCCGGTGTTCAGCCTGCCAGACTGGGAAACGTTGCCTTTCGACAGTTTTTCACCCCATCAGGAAATTATTTCGTCACGCCTGGCCACCCTTTATCAGCTGCCTGCGCTCAAACAAGGCCTGCTGGTGCTGCCGGTTAACACGCTGATGCAGCGCGTTTGCCCGCACAGTTACCTGCACGGCCATGCGCTGGTAATGAAAAAAGGTCAGGCCCTCTCACGTGACAGGCTGCGCAACCAGTTAGACCAGGCGGGTTACCGGCATGTTGATCAGGTAATGGAACACGGCGAATACGCAACCCGTGGCGCCCTGCTCGACCTGTTTCCCATGGGCAGTGAACAACCCTACCGGATTGACTTTTTTGATGATGAAATCGACAGCCTGCGTTTGTTTGACGTTGACAGTCAGCGCACGCTGGAAGAAGTGCCGGCAATTAATCTGCTGCCGGCCCATGAATTTCCCACGGATAAAAACGCCATTGAGCTATTTCGCAGCCGCTGGCGTGAGCATTTTGATGTCAGGCGCGATGCTGAACACGTTTACCAACAGGTCAGCAAAGGCACGCTGCCTGCCGGAATAGAATACTGGCAACCGTTATTTTTTGAACAAGCGCTCCCCGATCTGTTCAGCTATCTGCCCGCCAATACCTTACTGATTAGCTATGGCGATCTTGAAAGCAGCGCAACTCGCTTCTGGCAGGATGTCACCCATCGCTACGACAGCCGCCGGGTTGACCCGATGCGTCCATTGCTATCCCCTGAACAGCTGTGGCTCAAAATCGATCAGCTGTTCGCGGGTTTAAAAAAATGGCCGCGAATTCAGCTCAGTCAGGAAACGCTGGCGGCACGCAGCGGCGCTATTAATCTGCCTTATCAGCCGCTGCCTCTGCTGGCGGTCGAACCACAGGCGAAAGCGCCGCTGGATGCATTACGCCAGTTTTGCGAACAGTTTGATGGTGCAGTGATTTTCTCGGTGGAATCAGAAGGGCGGCGTGAGACGCTGCAGGAACTGCTGGCACGCATCAAACTGCGCCCGCAGGTGGTGAACAATATTGACGATGCCGGGCAGCACGGTTACTGGCTGATGCTTGGCGCCAGCGAACAGGGTTTTATTGATACTGACCGGCAGCGCGCCCTGATCTGTGAAAGCGATCTGCTCGGTGAGCGGGTCAACCACCGCCGTCAGGACAACCGACGCACGATTAATCCTGACGTGCTGATACGTAATCTGGCAGAACTGCACCCCGGGCAGCCGGTCGTCCACCTTGAGCATGGCGTCGGACGTTATAACGGCCTGACGACCCTTGAAACCGGCGGGGTAAAAGCAGAATATCTGATGCTGTCCTATGCCGGTGATGCCCGACTTTACGTCCCGGTCTCTTCACTGCATCTGATCAGTCGTTATGCCGGTGGGGCTCAGGAAAATGCGCCACTGCATAAACTGGGCAGCGATAGCTGGCAGCGCGCCCGCCAGAAAGCGGCTGAGAAAGTACGCGACGTGGCGGCAGAGCTGCTGGATATTTATGCCCAGCGTGCCGCCAAACCCGGCTATGCTTTCCACCATGACAAGCAGCAGTATCAGCTGTTTTGCCAGGGTTTCCCGTTTGAAACCACCGCCGATCAGGCGCAGACTATCAACGCAGTACTGAGCGACATGTGCCAGCCGCTGGCAATGGACCGCCTGGTGTGTGGCGATGTTGGCTTTGGTAAAACCGAAGTCGCAATGCGCGCCGCGTTTCTGGCAGTAGAAAACAATAAACAGGTTGCGGTACTGGTTCCCACCACCCTGCTGGCCCAGCAGCACTATGAGAATTTCCGCGATCGCTTCGCTAACTGGCCGGTACGCATTGAAGTGCTGTCACGCTTTCGCAGCGTCAAAGAGCAAAATCAGGTTTTACAGGCCGCGGCGGAAGGTAAGGTCGATATTCTGATCGGTACCCATAAGCTTTTGCAAAGCGATATCAGCTGGCACGATCTCGGCCTGCTGATCGTCGATGAGGAACACCGATTCGGGGTTCGTCAT
Organism: Erwinia sp. OLFS4; assembly: GCF_002752165.1. Lineage (GTDB taxonomy): Bacteria > Pseudomonadota > Gammaproteobacteria > Enterobacterales > Enterobacteriaceae > Izhakiella. The sequence continues at coordinate 69,884 of NZ_MOMB01000053.1, read as the reverse complement.
AAAGAGCGAATCAAAGCCATGCGCGCGGATGTTGACATCCTGACGCTGACTGCCACCCCAATCCCGCGTACCCTGAATATGGCCATGAGCGGTATTCGCGATCTGTCAATTATCGCCACGCCGCCGGCTCGCCGGCTGGCGGTAAAAACCTTCGTGCGAGAATATGATTCGCTGGTAGTACGCGAAGCTATCCTGCGCGAAATATTGCGCGGCGGCCAGGTCTACTATTTGTACAATGACGTGGAAAATATCGACAAAGCGGCACATCGCCTGGCCGATCTGGTGCCGGAAGCCCGCGTTGCGGTCGGCCACGGCCAGATGCGTGAGCGCGATCTTGAACGCGTAATGAACGATTTCCACCACCAGCGTTTTAACGTGCTGGTATGCACCACCATTATTGAAACTGGCATAGATATTCCTACCGCCAATACCATTATTATCGAACGTGCCGATCACTTTGGTCTGGCCCAGCTCCACCAGCTGCGCGGCCGGGTCGGCCGTTCTCATCACCAGGCTTACGCATGGCTGCTGACACCGCATCCTAAAGCCATGACCGCCGATGCCCACAAACGCCTTGAAGCCATAGCCAGTCTTGAAGATCTGGGCGCGGGCTTTGCGCTGGCAACCCATGATCTGGAAATTCGGGGCGCCGGAGAACTGCTGGGAGAAGATCAAAGCGGGCAGATGGAAAGCATAGGCTTTTCGCTGTACATGGAGCTGCTGGAAAATGCTGTTGATGCACTGAAAGCCGGCCGTGAACCGTCACTGGAAGATCTGACCAGCAATCAGACCGAAGTGGAACTGCGCATGCCGGCGCTGTTACCGGACGACTATGTGCCCGATGTTAACACCCGGCTGTCACTGTATAAACGCATTGCCAGCGCGGCAACCGCAGCTGAACTCAATGAAATGAAAGTGGAGCTGATCGACCGTTTTGGCAAGCTACCCGACGCCGCCCGTAATCTGCTGGATTGCGCCGCGCTGCGCCTGAGCGCGCAGCGGATAGGCATCCGGCGTATTGAGGCCAGTGATAAAGGAGGTTACATTGAGTTTTCACCGCAAAACCATGTTGATCCAAACTGGCTGATTGGCCTGCTGCAAAAGCAGCCCACTCAATGGAAGCTCGATGGCCCGACCCGGCTTAAATTTATCCGCGACCTGAAAGAGCGCAGGATACGAATGGAATGGTTACAAAACTTGCTTGAACAGATGCCATTGCTGGCGAAATAAGCCAAAAAAGCCGCCGGTGTCAGCGGCGGCCCGGACTGTGCGGGGTTTTTGTCTGGTATTACGCCCGTTGATCAATCACCAGCTGTCCATTGCTGTCAATCGGGATACGCGCGCCGGGATCTTTATCCATGCGGATTTTGCCCTGTTCGTTACCAATTTTATAGGTTACATCGTAGCCCAACGTTTTATCCTGTTTATCATAAACTGTCTTACAGCGCTGTTCATGGGTGGTGTAGGTATCACTGTTTTGCATGTATCCCTGAACCTGATTACCGGCATAACCACCGCCAAGCGCACCGGCAACGGTGGCAATATCGCGTCCACGTCCTCCACCAATCTGGTGACCCAGTACCCCGCCGGCAACGGCTCCCAGCACTGAACCGGCAATGCGGTTTTCATCACGCACCGGACGACGGTGTGTCAGGGTGACATTACGACATTCCTGACGCGGATTTTTAATGGTCTCTTTAATCGGCGTGGCCGAGAGCACCTGAGCATACTGCGGACTGCGGTCGAACACATTCATGCCTGCGACAGCCGCAACGCCCAGCGCCGCTGCGACACCGATCCCTATTCCGGTCAACATTGACTTATTCACAGGGAACCTCCTGAAAAAACAGTTACCGCGCATAGCTACCTTCCGGATTCTGTGATCCTGGTGTTGGCTACCCGGCGTGCGCGACGCGCCGTTGTATTTAACAAAATTTTGAAATAAATCATTCACAGCAGCCATAAGAAAAAGGGAAGAAATAGCGGTTAAGCGATCATAAAGGCAGGTTTTCAGAGGACTCTTACTATAAGTAACACTGTCACTTTATTAACTAATAATCTGATTCTTAAGTTTAAAAAAAGTGACCGCGTCACAAGCGGTCACTGCTGGCGATCAGTGCAATTTTAACCGTGGTCGGATAACCCGATTCAGGCTGCCGACCAGCATCATCAATGCGGTTTTAAAATAGCCGTGCAGCGCAATCTGATGCATACGATAAAGTGAGATATAAACGAAACGGGCAATACGTCCTTCGATCATCATCGAGCCGCGGGTAAGGTTTCCCATCAGGCTACCGACGGTACTGAACCGTGAAAGTGACACCAGCGAACCGTGGTCTTTATACACATAGGCTTTCATGTTCGCCCCTTTCATCCCGGCCAGAATATTGCTCAGTACGCAGGACGCCATCTGGTGGGCTGATTGCGCACGCGGCGGAACAAATTTGCCGTCAGGCAGCTGACAGGATGCGCAGTCACCGATGGCAAAAATAGCCGGGTCACGACTGGTTTGCAGCGTGGGAGTCACCACCAGCTGATTGATACGGTTGGTTTCCAGTCCGCCTATTTCTTTCATGAAATCAGGCACCTTGATACCAGCAGCCCACACCATCAGGTCCGCTTCAATAAATTCACCGCCCCGGGTGTGCATACCGCTGGCATCGGCACTGGTGACCATCGTTTCTGTTAACACCCGCACACCCAGCCGGGTCAGTTCCTGATGGGCGGCCGCAGAAATACGCGGCGGCAGCGCTGGAAGAATGCGTTCACCGGCTTCTACCAGCGTCACGTTAAGCGCCCGGTTATCCAGTCCCTTATAGCCATAGCTGTGCAGTTCTTTAACCGCATTGTATAACTCCGCCGACAGTTCCACACCGGTAGCACCGCCGCCAACAATGGCAATATTGACTTTTTCGCGCTCACCGTTGCTGGCGGAAAATTTCAGGAATAAATTGAGCATCTCATTGTGGAAACGATGTGCCTGCTGGGGATTGTCGAGAAAAATACAGTGTTCTTTGATTCCAGGCGTGGCGAAATCATTTGAAGCGCTGCCCAGGGCCATCACCAGCGTATCGTAAGGCAGCGTGCGGGCCGGCACCAGCAGCGCCCCCTGCTCATCACGGATCTCTGCCAGTTGTAAGGATTTATTCTCACGGTCAATGCCGGTAAAGGTACCGAGTTGAAACAAAAAGTGATGATTGCGCGCGTGAGCCAGGTAACTAATGGCATCCAGCCCCTCATCCAGCGAGCCGGTGGCCACCTCATGCAGTAATGGTTTCCACAGGTGACAGTGGTTACGATCAACCAGGGTAATTTCGGCCTTTTTCTTTCTGCCTAATTTATCGCCAAGCTGCGTTGCCAGTTCCAGACCGCCGGCGCCGCCGCCGATAATTACTATTTTTTTCATGGCTGTAGTCAAACGACCCCCTTGAAATGTAAACCAATAGTTAAGTTAAGGTTATAAATATCCTTACTAAACATAGGGTTGGCGACATAAAATCGCGAGCTGGCAGGAGAATAACACGCAGAATAGACAACAGATAGAAATATTGATGCAGGTCAAACTTTATTAACCACAACTCAGATTAATACCTGCTTTTGTGATGCTAATCACGTCATCGGCAGATGCCCACAGCGGCACGTCCTGACGGACGTACCTGAAAAAAGAAGCGTTATCAGTGGGCATCAGCCGAGAGTTTTAAACGCCCGGATACGCTGAAGATGTGGCGAGATATTTTTGAATTTGTGTCCGGAAGTTTCATCCCAGATAATTTCATAAAAAGGGTGCAGTTCAGCAGCACTGCGATGACTGTCGAGCACCTCGTCGTTGCGGGACAATACCACCAGACAGCGATCGCGATTTTTTTCACGAAAATTACTGACGCATTTAGTGGCAATGTGCTGATACTCTTCCGGCCGGTCGATTTTACCGGTCATGTTTTCCACCGGCCATAAGTTAGGATTAAAAATAACCTGGCGAATATCACACAGAAAACCAATTCGCTCCGCCCAGTAGCCACCAAGACCGACCCCGCAAATCAGCGGCCTGTCATCGACATTTAACTGCAGCATTTTGTCGGTTTCTTTCAGCAAATGCTGCATATCATGCTTAGGATGCCGGGTGCTGTAACTCAGCAAACGCACATCAGGGTCGATAAACTGCAGTTGTAATACTTTTTCGTGGTTGCCGGGACTGTTGGCATCAAAACCATGCAGATAGATAATCATTGCCTTCCTCCAGTGCGAGCCAGCCCGGCAGTATCAGCGTTACCGGGCTGCTTTATACGCTAGCCAGCGCTGCTGCAAATCGCTCAGGGTTGCGCTGGCATTTTTCCAGCGGCTGCTTTCCTGCAACTGCTGACGGTTATGCCGGGCCTGATGATATAACCTATCAATGCGCGCTGCCTTAATCTGGGGCAAGTTATCCAGCACGCTGATCGTGCCCTGACGGTTATTACACACCAGAATCATGTCACAGCCGGCACGCAGGGACGCCGCCGCCCGTTCGGGATAGCTGCCCATCACAGCCGCCCCTTCCATGGAAAGGTCGTCAGAAAAAATAACGCCGTCAAAGCCCAGCTGCTGGCGTAAAACCTGCTGTAACCAGTACGGCGATCCGCTTGCTGGATGCGGATCAATATCGCTATAAATCACGTGAGCCGGCATAATTGCATCCAGCCGCCCCTCGTTAATCAGCTGTTCAAAGATAGCCATATCATGGCTAAAAATTTCCTCCCGCGGGCGATCATCCCGCGGAGTCTCTTTATGGGAGTCGGCAATCACCGCACCGTGACCAGGAAAATGTTTGCCGGTACATTTCATGCCGGCGCTGTGCATACCCTCAATGAATGATCGCGCTATCTGCAGGGCAATCGCCGGATTATCATGAAACGAACGGTCGCCAATTGCCTTACTGATGTGGCCGATATCCAGCACCGGCGCAAAACTGATATCGATATCCAGCGCGGTCATTTCGGCGGCCATCAGCCAGCCAGCTTCCTGAGCCAGCTGGCGCGCCTGCGTCAGAGGATTGAGCGCAGCGAATGATTGCATGGCAGGCAACAAGGTAAAACCGTCACGAAAACGCTGTACCCGTCCGCCTTCCTGATCGACGGCAATCACCAGACGCTGCTGCGATGCCTGACGAATTTGCGCTATCAGCGCCTGCAACTGCGCCGGGTCATGATAATTGCGGGCAAACAGTATCAGGCCACCTACCAGCGGGTGTTGCAGCATTTCACGCTCTTCATTATCCAGTTCAAAACCGGAGACATCTAACATTACCGGACCCACATCTACCTCATCCATTATGCTGTTTCAATCAGATGCCAGGCATCACGCGCCAGAGTTTTCAGCCCGGCATCCTGACGCTGCTGGTAACGGAGCGTGTACCAGCTGGCCATTAATAATCGCACCCATGGGCGCCAGCGTTCAATCTGTGCAGCCAGTACCGCCCTGTCGAGTGCCATGGTACTGGCGTAAGCATCAAGCCACTTCCCCCAGCCGGCTGCTGAAACGGTAGCCGTACTGTGCAGCATACAAAGCTCCAGCGCAATATCACCGTCAGCAGCATATTCCCAGTCAATCAGACTAAGCCCCTGATCGGTTTGCAACAGGTTTCCACGGTGAATATCCAGATGCAAAGGCGCGTTACGCAGGGCGTCCGGCGTCCCCTGCCGCGCCAGCTTTTTAAGCTCAGCAAGCCAGCGGGGAGTTTTATCACGCGGATGGCAAAGCTGCCAGTAGCGCCACAGCAATGCCGGCAAATTCAACGGAAAGCCTACCGGTGACTGGCGGTGTAAATGACACAGCAATGGCAGCAGGCCGGCTTCAAAATCGGCAGCTGGCAGCGCTGCCGTGCTTTCACCCGGCCTCCAGCTGAGTAACAGCCAGGGCGATTGCCAGCCAAGCGCAACCGGCACGAGACCGCTGGCAGCAAGCTTACGCAGCAGGCGGTATTCCCGCTGACGACAAACGCCGGGAATGTACTGCTGATCCGCCGGCTGACGCCGGGCTATCAGTCGCTGGTCGTCACAGACAAGCTGGTATGTCAGCCCGGTTAAGCCCTGCAGCAATGAAACAGAACCGGCGGCCTGCGCCGCCGGAAACTGCTGAGAAACCAGGCGCGCTAAGCCGGGCTCAGTTCTGTACAACGCCGTTACCGGACCAGATAATTTCACCGCTTTGTACCAGCATTAACATCATTTGCACCGTCGGGCTTTTGACATCACCGTTGACGCTAGTATAAAGCACATACTGGGCGCTGGCGGCCCGGGCGATACCAATGGCTTTACTGCGGGTAGACAGGCTGTCTTCAGCTGACAACCCAAGACTCTGCCGCGCGGCTTCCAGCTGCGGCGCCGATACCAGCGTAAATAGTTTCTGATCGCTCAGCGCAGCACTCACCGCACTGGTTACTTTTGCTGACTGAATGCTGCCGTTAGTATTGTTACGCACCCCGGCAACCAGCAGAACGCTGCCAGGCGTAACCCCTTCAGTTCGCAGCATTTTTGCCACCAGCGGCCTGACGCTGGCATCCCAGTTAAGCGATTGCAATTTAGGCGGCTGGGGGACGGTCTCAGGCGGCTGCGGTGGTTCAACCGGTTCCTGCGGTGCCGTTACCGGCGGTTGTACCGGGTGTACCGGTTGCGTGGGTTCAACGGGCGCCGGTTTTTGCTGAACAATACAGCCACTGAGCAGCAGAGACAGCGCCAGCAATCCCGCCAATCTGGTTATACGCTTTTCCACACCTTCTCCCCTTAAAGATAAAGATAAAGTCTGACCTTACTCGCCGTCAGGTTGCCGGTCAGAGACGCTATGCCAGCTTTACTATGTGCGGGTACCGTAATTGCGCGCGCTTTCTCGAAAGGCAGTATCTGCAGACCGCGATCGTCATACCAGTAAAAACGGTAATTAATCCTCACCGCATGCTCCTGCTCATTATAGAGCGTCGCCGATGCCCGTTGCTGACCGTTACTTTCAGCAATAACTGGCTGCGTGGTGGTAATTCCTGCAGACAGCACCGCTGATTCCATCACCAGCGATTGTGACGTATTAATCACTGTCCGATCGCGACTACAAGCCGCAAGCAGCAGTATCATCAGAATAAGCCAGGCCTGACGCATTATCGTTCCACTCCGGATTAACGGGCCAGCATAGGTCCCAGCGGGCGTCCACCCACCAGATGCATATGAAGATGATAAACCTCCTGACCGCCATGCTCATTGCAGTTGACAATCAGCCGGTAGCCTTGTTGCGCAATCCCTTCCTGACGGGCAATTTTCGCCGCAACGCTAAATAACCGTCCCAGCGCGGCCTCGTGTTCGGGTAACACATCGTTGCTGGTAGCGATGACCACGTTGGGAATAATTAAAATATGGCTAGGTGCTTTCGGTGAAATATCGCGGAAAGCGGTGACAAGCTCGTCCTGATAGACAATATCGGCCGGAATTTCGCGACGAATTATTTTACTAAAAATGGTTTCTTCAGCCATGATGCACGTCCTTAGCGATAGGATAATTTTTACAATACGCCTGCCAATTCATTTTGTCAGTATGAGCGGAAAACCTGTTTACTTTCAAACTAAAAGCGCGGCTTACGTACGCTAAGCAGGTTTCACCGCCCTACACACCGGTTTAGCATAGCGGGCAATCAGTATTAGAGGGTAACACTGATCTGTTTCTCTCATTGCGCCGTAGCCAGCTTTTGCGGAGCAATGTGAAATAAGCGGCAAAAATTCGCGGTGGTAACCTCGGCCAGCTGCGCCAGCGTGACGCCTTTCAGCACCGCCAGATATTCAGCAACATCACGGGTATAGGCCGGCTGATTTTGTTTACCCCGATGTGGCACGGGGGCCAGATAGGGGGAATCAGTTTCAACCAGCATACGTTCCAGCGGCACATAGCGGACAACATCACGCAGTGCCTCAGCATTGCGAAATGTGACAATGCCGGAAAAAGAAATATAAAAACCTAAATCAAGCAGCTGTTCTGCGGTCTGCCGGTCTTCGGTGAAACAGTGCAGCACACCACCGCACTCCTGCGCCTGCTCTTCACGCAACAACGCCAGCGTATCTTCGCGCGCGTCGCGCGTATGTACAATCACCGGTTTGTTTAACTGGCGTCCAACCCGAATATGTTCGCGAAAGGCGGCCTGCTGACGCGGACGGGTTTCCGGGTGATAATAATAATCCAGCCCGGTCTCACCGAGCGCAACCACCCGTTTATCTGCCGCCAGACGATGAAGTTCACTGAAATCCCATTCATCCTGTTGATTAAGCGGGTGGACACCGCAGGAGAAGGCAACGTTATCGCGTTCACCAATTTGTGCAACCATCGCCTGGTAACCGGGTAAGGTGGTGGCCACCGCCAGACAAAACCGCACGTCACGCGCGGCGGCTTTCGCCAGTACATCATCAATGTCGCGGTGTAAATTCTGATAATCCAGGCCATCAAGGTGGCAATGGGAGTCAACAATAAACATTATCCGTTTTCCTGTAACGGGCTGGCAGCCAGAAGCTTTTCCCAGCGTAATAAGCAATCGGTCAGCAGTAATTCACGATTAACGGCCGCTACCGTTAGCAGCTGTTCACGACAGTGCATCCACTGACGCAGGCTTTCATCGAGCACCCTGGCCGGTAAACGGCTGGCAATCTGACTTACCAGCGTCTGGCTGTCAATATTTGCCAGCGACAGGGCACCATTTTGCTGCCATTTCAGCGCGTCGAGCAGCAGCGTACACAGCCAGCCGAGACGTTCAGCAACGTCATCATGATTGAGCAGGGGCAGCAGGCTTAACATATCCTCAGACAATGCGCCAGGCAGCCCCTGACATAGCGCGTGACGCGCCGCCCAGCGCTTGTCGTCCAGCAGCCCGAGTGCGGCGACCGGTGCGCCGCTGCTCAGCCGCAGCGCAGTAATGATTTCCTCCGCACTTTTTTGCGTCTGACTGTGCAACCACTGCTGACTGAAAGTCTCTTCCGGCGGCGCCAGATGCCAGCTGATACAGCGGCTGCGCAGCGTTGCCAGTAGCCGTCCTGGCTGGTGACTGCACAGGATAAACCAGGTACTGTCCGGCGGTTCTTCCAGCGTTTTTAGCAAAGCATTGGCGGCCGCTTCTGTCAGCTGGCCGGCAGCGGGAAGCCAGACTATTTTTTCCCCGCCTTGCTGTGCGCGGTGGTAAAGTTTTTCTGTCACCTGACGCACGGCATCAATTCCCAGCGCGCTTTTACCCGGTTCTGCTTCAAGCCGGTACCAGTCGGGATGGGTCATCGCCTGCATAAGCTGGCAGCTGTGACAATGGCCGCAGCTCTTCAGACCGTCACGCTGCTGGCACATCAGCCAGCGGCTCAGCCCCCAGACCAGCGATGCGTCCCCCATACCTGGTTGTGCCTGTATCAGCAACGCATGATGTGCCCGTCCCTGCTGGTGCTGTTCAACCAGCTGTCGGTATGGGGCCGTCAGCCAGGGATACCAGTTCATGATTGTTTCCTGAGCCAGTTTGTCAGGGTATGACGAATCTCAGCACTCACCACATCCAGTGGCTGCATTGCATTAATGGTAATGATACGGCTATCCGCTGCGGCCAGCGCCAGATAGCGCTCTCGGGTGCGGTGAAAAAAGTTAAGTGACTCCTGTTCTATCCGGTCAAGCGCACCGCGCGCCCTGGCGCGCTGCAGGCCGGTTTCAGGCAGAACGTCCAGATAGAGTGTAAGGTCCGGGGTAAAATCCCCCAGAACAGCCTGGCGCAAGGTTGTCATCAGAGTGGTATCCAGGCCACGTCCCCCGCCCTGATAGGCCTGTGAAGAAAGGTCATGGCGATCGCCAATTACCCAGCTACCGCGTGCCAGCGCAGGTTTAATGACATTTTCCACCAGCTGAACACGGGCAGCATAGAGCATCAGCAGCTCCGCCTGGTCAGTTATTACTTCACCATCGACACCCTGCTTAATCAGCTCGCGTAGCTTTTCCGCCAGCGGTGTACCGCCGGGTTCACGGGTAAACACGATATCGCGAATACCCTGCTGTTGCAGTCCGGCTACCAGCGCATCACGTGCAGTCGTTTTGCCTGCACCTTCCAGCCCTTCAATGACAATAAACTTACTTTTCATGCTTTTCCTTTTCTATTTGTCGCCAGGCTGCTACCGCACGGTTATGACTGACCAGATTAGTGGTAAAAGTATGGCCACCTTTACCGTCAGCGACAAAATAGAGAAAATCCGTTTTGTCCGGGTGTGCTGCGGCCTCCAGCGAGGCTTTACCGGGCATAGCTATTGGTCCCGGTGGCAAACCGGTAATCGTATAAGTATTGTAAGGGCCTGGCGTTTCAAGATCGGCGCGCGTCAGCATGCCTTTATAGTTATCACCCATACCGTAAATCACCGTCGGATCGGTTTGCAGCCGCATCCCCAGACGTAATCTGTTAATAAAGACCGAAGCCACCCGGGTACGTTCTGCCGGTATTGCCGTCTCTTTTTCCACAATCGATGCCATGGTGATCATGGCGGTAGGATCGGCATAGGGCAACCCTTCACTGCGCGTTTGCCATAGCGGTTCTACTATCTGCTTCATGCGCGCATTGGCACGTTTAAGGATTGCTACATCGCTGGTATTGGCTGTGTAGGCATAGGTATCCGGATAAAACCAGCCTTCTGCACCATTTTTCAGATCGAGTGCTTTTTCAACCGCTGCGGCATTATCCTCACTCAGGGTATGCTTAATATAGGGCGCCGAACGCAGCTGCTGCAACCATTCGCTCAGACGGGAGCCCTCGACAAATCGCAGTGGAAACTGGGCCTCTTTGCCACTGGCCAGCAATGCCAGCATCTGCCTCACCGTCATGGTTGGCTGAAAGCGATAGGTACCGGCTTTAAATTTTGCCAGCGCCGGTTCGCTCTTTAACAGCAGGTCAAACCAGAGTCCGGAATCAATCACGTTTTGTTGTACCAGTAACGCTTCCAGTCCGACGCGGCCGGTGCCGGCGGGCAAAGTAAAAATCAATTCCTGGCTGAGTTTCAGCCGGGAAGCGGCAAACTGTTTCACCTTCCAGTAAACGCCTGCGGCGGCGATGATCAACACCACCAGCACGCTGCAAAGTAACCTGCGTTTTTTTTTCATATTATTTCCATTCGTCATGGTTTGCCGTTAGCTGATGATAAAATTCACGAGACGAATAACGGTATGTCTCAGCCTGATAAACCGGCAGCAGCGGCATCAACGCATTACAAATCAAAACTTCGTCGGCATCACGCAATACCGCCGGAGTCTCGCGCACGCAGGCCACCGTCCAGCCCAGTGTTTTTGCCTGTTGGATCAGACGATGGCGGGCCAGACCGGCCACACCACAGCGGGTTAAATCCGGGGTAAACAGTTGTTTCCCCTTGCGCCAGAACAGGTTAGCGGCACAGCATTCCACCAGCCACCCTTGAGTGTCAAGCACCAGCGCTTCGTCTGCCGTACTGGCATCAAGTTCGTTGCGAATCAGTACCTGCTCAAGGCGATTAAGATGTTTCAAACCTGCCAGCAGCGGATTCAGGCCTAAGGGGGTCTTCACCTGCATCAGTCGCACCCCCTTCTCGCGCAGAGCGGCATAATGCTCAGGATAGGCGGAACAGCGAACAATTCGCGTGGCATCACCACAGCCGGCAGGGCTGTAGCCCCTGCCTCCGCTGCCGCGGGTAATAACCACCTTCAGCACGGCTTCATCGTGCTGCGCGGCGAGGGTTTGCATCTCCCTGTCAAGCGCCGGCCATTGTTCAAAAGCAATTATCAACCGCTGACAGGCTTCCTTAAGACGGGCCAGGTGTGCGGGCTGCCAGATCACGCGGCCATGGCGGACCCGGGCGGTGGTAAAACAGCCATCGCCAAACTGCAGGCCACGGTCGCTGGCGGCAAGCTGATGCTGTGCAATCCCGTTGATCAGTATCACTGGTTTTCCCGTTTTGTCGCGTTGATGTAAGAGTACCTGTCACAGCGACAGGAATCACCTCTAGCAAATAAGGATTATTCAGTATGTGAAAAGGCCCGCATTGCGGGCCCTGATTTGTGCGCCTGAGGCAATACTCACGGTTAAATACGCCGGAAAATCAGCGAACCGTTGGTACCGCCAAAGCCGAAAGAGTTACACAGCGTGTAATCCAGCGCGTTTACCTGACGGGCGGTATGGGGTACAAAATCCAGATCGCATCCCTCATCCGGGTTATCCAGATTGATGGTGGGCGGAATGACCCGATCGCGCAGCGCCAGAATCGAATAAATCGCTTCTATTGCTCCCGCCGCGCCAAGCAAATGCCCGGTCATCGATTTCGTTGAGCTGACCATCACCTGACCGGCCGCATTGCCAAACACCGACTTCACGGCCTGAGCTTCGGCGATATCGCCGGCAGGTGTTGAAGTCCCATGAGCGTTGATATAACCGATCTGTTCAGGGTTAATTTGCGCATCACGAATGGCATTGACCATGGCCAGCGCGGCACCTGCACCATCATCCGGCGGAGAGGTCATATGATACGCATCGCTGCTCATGCCAAAACCAACCACCTCCGCGTAAATTTTTGCGCCGCGTTTTTTGGCGTGTTCATACTCTTCCAGTACCAGAATACCGGCACCATCACCCAGGACAAAGCCATCACGATCTTTATCCCACGGCCGGCTGGCAGCCTGCGGATCTTCATTGCGGGTAGAGAGCGCCCGCGCGGCACCAAATCCGCCGACACCCAGAGGCGTACTGGCTTTTTCCGCACCACCGGCCAGCATCACATCGGCATCATTGTAAGCAATGATGCGCGCCGCATGGCCAATATTATGCACGCCGGTAGTACAGGCGGTCGCAATAGAAATGCTCGGTCCTTTCAGGCCGTACATAATCGTTAAATGGCCTGCGACCATATTAACAATGGTAGAAGGCACAAAAAACGGGCTGATTTTCCGCGGACCGCCGTTAACCAGCGAACTGTGGTTTTCTTCAATCAGACCAAGTCCGCCAATACCAGAACCAATTGCGGCCCCAATACGGCTGGCATTTTCATCGGTGACAGCCAGGCCAGAATCCTGCATGGCCTGAACGCCTGCAACAACCCCATATTGAATGAATGCATCCATCTTGCGCTGATCTTTGCGCGAGATAATGTCATCACAATTAAAATCTTTCACCAGACCTGCAAAACGCGTTGCGTAAGTACTGGTATCAAAATGGTCGATCGGGCCGATGCCACTCTGTCCGGCAAGGAGAGCACTCCAGGTTGACTCTACGGTATTGCCGACAGGAGACAACATGCCCAGACCGGTCACAACTACACGACGCTTAGACACGTTCGTCCTCCAGGGAGGGTAAACTTAGAATAATATGGGACGCTGCATAAAACTCAGGCGGTCAACTGACCGCCTGGGAAGTTCACTTAGTTAGTCTTATGTGCGTTGATGTAATCTATCGCTTTCTGAACGTCAGTGATCTTCTCTGCTTCTTCGTCCGGAATCTCAGTATCAAACTCTTCTTCCAGAGCCATAACCAGCTCAACAGTGTCAAGAGAATCAGCACCCAGATCTTCTACGAAAGAAGCACTGTTAATCACTTCTTCTTCTTTCACACCCAGCTGCTCGGCAATGATTTTCTTAACGCGTTGTTCGATGTCGCTCATACTATTAAATTTCCTATCAAAACTCGCTTTCGCGATGGTTTTCGTAGTGTATAAAAAGTTGAAAAAGATGCAACTAAATCCCGGCTGGTCTAACCACGATTTGACGTTATTTTGCGTGAATCACCCCAAATAACGCAAATAGATTTCGTGATTATCAGACCATATACATTCCGCCATTGACGTGAAGCGTCTCACCGGTAATGTACGCCGCCTCGTCAGAAGCTAAAAATGCAACGGCACTGGCAATTTCCTGTGGGTCGCCCAGACGACCCGCCGGAACCCCGGCCAGAATGCCGGCCCGTTGGTCTTCATTCAATGCTCGTGTCATATCCGTTTCAATAAACCCCGGAGCCACGACGTTAACAGTAATGCCCCGTGACGCCACTTCACGCGCCAGGGATTTACTGAACCCGATCAATCCCGCCTTTGCTGCAGCGTAATTTGCCTGGCCCGCGTTGCCCATTGTGCCGACAACCGAACCGATGGTAATAATCCGGCCCGTACGTTTCTTCATCATGGCACGCATCACCGCCTTGGAGAGACGGAACACCGATGTCAGATTGGTGTTGAGGATATCCTGCCACTCGTCATCTTTCATGCGCATGAGAAGATTGTCACGGGTGATGCCTGCATTATTAACTAAAATGTCCACTTCGCCAAACTCAGCGCGAATTTTTTCCAGCGCGCTGTCAATTGAGGCGGCATCGGTCACGTCAAGTGCCAGACCCATACCGTTATTGCCCAGATAATCATCAATGGCGCTGGCGCCCTTTTCACTGGTGGCGGTGCCAATAACTCTGGCACCACGTGAAACCAGCGTTTCAGCAATCGCCCGACCGATACCGCGACTGGCACCGGTCACCAGGGCTATCTTCCCATCAAAACTCATGGTTTTCCTCGTGTTATTGTTCAAGCGCTGCGGTTAACGTTGCCGGGTCATTCACGGCTGACGCATTCAGGGTGTTATCAATACGTTTGGTCAGTCCGGTAAGCACTTTTCCCGGCCCGATTTCCAGCAGCGATGTCACGCCCTGAGCGGCCATAAATTCCACGCTTTCGGTCCAGCGAACCGGATTATAGAGCTGACGAACCAGCGCATCGCGAATAGCATCAGCGTCAGTTTCACATTTTACATCAACATTATTTACCACCGGAAAAACCGGGGTACTAAAGGAAATTTTTTCCAGCGCCAGCGCCAGCTGTTCTGCTGCCGGCTTCATCAGCGCACAGTGTGAAGGCACACTGACTGGTAACGGCAGCGCGCGCTTGGCGCCGGCGGCTTTGCAGGCGGCACCGGCACGTTCCACGGCATCTTTATTTCCGGCAATCACCACCTGACCGGGGGAATTAAAATTGACCGGCGCAACCACCTCTCCTTGCGCAGAGGCTTCACAGGCTTGAGCAATAGCCGCATCATCCAGGCCGATAATAGCCTGCATCGCCCCCGTGCCCTCTGGCACCGCTTGCTGCATCAGCTGGCCACGCAATTCCACCAGTTTAACCGCGTCGGTAAAGCGCATCACGCCGGCACAAACCAGCGCGGAATACTCGCCGAGACTGTGGCCTGCCAGCAGTGCTGGCTGTGGCCCATTTTGCTGCTGCCAAAGGCGAAAAACCGCAACTGAGGCCGCCAGCAACGCCGGCTGAGTTTGCCAGGTTTTGTTTAGCGCTTCTGCCGGCCCCTGCTGCACCAGCTGCCAGAGATCATAATCCAGCACGGCCGAAGCTTCACGAAATGTCTCCTCAACCAGCGGGAATGCCGCCGCCAGTTCTGCCAGCATGCCAACCGTCTGCGATCCCTGACCGGGAAAAACCATTGCCAATTGCGTCATCATTTTTTCCTGTTATTAAAAACGAACCAGCGCGGAACCCCAGGTAAATCCGCCGCCAAAGGCTTCCAGCAAAATTAACTGACCACGCTGAATACGTCCGTCACGGACCGCTTCATCCAGCGCAGCGGGAACTGAGGCGGCCGAGGTGTTGCCATGACGGTCAAGCGTCACCACCACTTTGTCCATACCCATGCCAAGTTTTTTCGCCGTCGCGCTGATAATCCGCAGATTAGCCTGATGCGGCACCAGCCAGTCAAGTTCACTGCGATCCAGCTGGTTGGCACTGAGCGTTTCTTCAACAATATGTGCCAGTTCAGTGACCGCAACTTTAAACACTTCGTTGCCGGACATGGTCAGCCAGGTTGCTTCTGCCTGCGGGTCGCGTGACGGATAAGGCAGCGTCAGCAACTGGCCATAACGGCCATCAGCATGCAGGTGCGTTGAAATAATTCCTGGCGCCTCACTGGCGCCCAGCACCACGGCACCGGCACCATCACCAAACAAAATGACGGTACCGCGATCTTCAGGATTCAGTGTGCGCACCAGCGCATCAGAACCTATAACTAAGGCATATTTCAGCGCGCCATTTTTAACATACTGATCGGCAATGCTCAGGGCGTAGGTAAAACCGGCACAAGCCGCTGCAATATCAAATGCCGCGCAGTCATTAATTTCCAGCTGTTGCTGGATAATACAGGCCGAACTGGGAAAGGCATGGCTGGACGAAGTGGTCGCAACAATGATTAATCCGATATCTTCTTTCCTGATGCCGGCCATTTCCAGTGCGTTCTTCGCCGCCTGGGTGCCCATAGAGGCAACCGTTTCGTCAGCAGCAGCAACGCGCCGTTCACGAATACCGGTGCGCGTAACTATCCACTCATCCGAGGTATCCACCATTTTTTCCAGATCGGCGTTAGTACGCACCTGTGCGGGCAAATAACTGCCCGTACCAAGAATCTTTGTATACATGTACACTTAGTCGCTCTTTGGTAATACCGCTTCAAGGCGCACGGCGATCCGTTGCGGAACCTGCCGTTGCACCGCCTGCTCTGCCTGCTGAATTGCCACCATAAAAGCCCGCTGGTTGGCAGCGCCATGACTTTTAATAACGGTAGCGCGCAATCCTAACAGGCAGGCGCCATTGTATTGATCGGGGTTGAGATGGCCGAAGCGCGTTGCCAGCCGCCGCTGTATCCAGCGACCCAGCAGTGTCATCCACCAGACCCGTTTTTGCCCTTCACCCTGCGATTTCAGCAGCGAAAGAAACATTCTTACCACGCCTTCCATGGTTTTCAGCGTAACATTGCCGACGAAACCATCGCAAACCAGCACGTCTGTTTTTCCGCTAAGAAGATCGTTACCTTCAAGATAACCAATGTAGTTGATATTGGCTGACGCTCGCAGTATTTCTGCGGCATCACGGATCGTATCCAGCCCTTTACTCTCTTCCTGACCGATGTTAAGTAAAGCAAGGCGCGGATTGGCAATTGCCAGCACTTCTTCCGCCATCACCGCCCCCATCACCGCAAACTGCACCAGCATAGTACTATCAGAATCGACGTTAGCGCCTAAATCGAGCACGACGGTTTTTCCCTGCTGCTGATGAGGCAGTACGGTCATTAACGCCGGACGTTCAATGCCCTCCAGCGGTTTAAGCAATAGTTTTGCCAGCCCCATCAACGCCCCGGTATTTCCCGCGCTGATACAAGCCTGTGCCTTACCTTCTTTAACCATCTCCAGCGCGATGCGCATCGAAGAGCCGCGACTGTGGCGGATCGCCTGAGAGGGTTTGGCATCACTGGCGATAACTGATTCAGCGGCAATAATCTGCACGCGTTCACGCAGGGCGGAATCAGCTTTAGAAAGTGATGATGAGAGAGCGTCGGCGTCACCGACCAGCAGGAGATGTAACTGCAAATTTGCGGCCAGTGCCTGCAATGCAGCAGGCACTGTGACGCAGGGACCGAAATCCCCGCCCATGGCATCAATCGCCAGGGTCAAACGAGTCAAAGTATCGCCTTGCGCAGCCGCAAGAATTACTTAACGATAACTTTGCGACCGCGGTAGTAACCATCCGCAGTGATGTGGTGACGCAGATGAGTTTCGCCAGAAACTTTATCTACTGACAGAGTGGACGTAGTCAGCGCGTCATGTGAACGA
Organism: Erwinia sp. OLFS4; assembly: GCF_002752165.1. Lineage (GTDB taxonomy): Bacteria > Pseudomonadota > Gammaproteobacteria > Enterobacterales > Enterobacteriaceae > Izhakiella. The sequence goes on along the minus strand of NZ_MOMB01000053.1, from coordinate 52,259 downwards.
CGCATACCACGCTTGGAACGGGTTGGTTTATTCTGTTGTACGGCCATGGACCTTACTCCTATTACTTACGCTTTAAACTGGCTAATACGGCAAATGGATTTGGTTTTTCTGCCTCTTCAGGCAACTTGCCAAAAACCATGTCCGCTTCGGACACTTCACAGTGTTCAGAATCATGCACCGGTACCACAGGCAAGGCGAGAATAATTTCATCTTCAATCAATGCCAGCAGGTTGATTTCGCCAAATTCGTCGACATCAACCGGCTCGTAGGCTTCCGGTAATGCTTCGGCCTGATCGTCACTTCTGACCGGGCTGAAACAGTAGCTTACGTCGACCTTGTGTGCAAACGGCTGTCCACAACGCTGACAAGTCAGCGTTACCTCAACCTTTGCACTGCCGCTCAATACAGCAAGACGCTGACTGTCGATGGCAAAGGTCATTGCACATTCCACATCACTGTCCACGCTGGCGACTGACCCGGCGACACGCTCAACCTGTTCGGGGGTATAAATACCCTGGTAATCAAGGCGTTTCTGAGCAGTACGGATCGGATCAAGCGTCAGGGGTAATTTTACCTTTTGCATAGGGCGCGCATATTAACTTTGTAACGACATAGAGTCAAAGAAAAAGGCCGTTTTCCAGCATCTTTCACCCAGTATTCGCATCCAATGCGGCGCACAGTTTAAAATGAGAGTTCTTTTAACGCTACAAGTTGTGAAAAAAATTATGCCTCAGCTGGTTTTAGCTTCCACATCCCCTTTTCGCAAATCTTTACTCGTGACACTGGGATTACCATTTATTAGCGCCGCGCCGCAGGTTGATGAAAGCGCACAGCCCGGAGAACTGGCGCCGGCACTGGTTCAGCGTCTGGCGACCGCCAAAGCGCTGGCGCTGGCCAGCCGCTATCCGCAACATCTGATTATTGGCAGCGATCAGGTCTGTGTGCTGGATGGCCAGATTACCGGTAAACCGCATACGGCGCAGGCCGCCTGCCAGCAGCTCACCCGCGCCAGTGGTCAATGCGTCGCTTTTTATACTGGCCTTGCGCTGTTTGATAGCCGTAATAATCAGCTGCAACAGTGTTGTGAACCGTTCGACGTCTATTTCCGCAACCTGAGTGAACAGGAGATTAGTCGCTATGTTGCACGCGAACAACCGCTGAACTGTGCCGGCAGTTTTAAAAGTGAAGGGCTGGGCATTAGTCTTTTTGAACGGCTTGACGGGCGCGATCCCAACGCCCTGATTGGCCTGCCGCTTATTGCCCTGTGTGCCATGTTACGTCAGGCTGGCTACGATCCGCTGTTGCAGGCCTGATAGTCGGGTATGACGGGCCGGCCTAAGCTTTCGTCCGTAACGCTGACAAACAGGCTTTCAGCGCGTTGTCCAGCGGTGCTTCAACGCGCAGTGTCTCGCCAGAAACCGGATGGCTAAAGGTCAACGCGGCAGCATGCAAAAACAGTCGGGACAGGCCCGTGGAGGCCAGTTCGCGGTCAAAAACTGTATCGCCATAACGATCGTCAAAAGCGATCGGGTGGCCTGCATGCAGGCTATGAACACGTATCTGATGAGTCCGGCCGGTAACCGGGCTGGCTTTTACCAGCGTAGCGTTGGCAAAACGCGATTCAACTTTAAAGCGGGTTTCCGACGGTTTACCCTCAGCGCTCACGCGCACAACTCTTTCTCCACTTTGCAAAATATTTTTCAGCAACGGTGCCTGCACCACTTTCAGATGCGAAGGCCAGTTACCGCGGACCAGCGCCAGGTACTCCTTTTGCATGCCTTTATCACGCAGCTGGCTATGCAGCGCACGCAGGGCCGAGCGTTTTTTAGCAATCAGCAGCACGCCTGAAGTATCGCGGTCGAGTCGATGAACCAGCTCAAGGAAACGCGCCTGTGGTCGCAGCGCTCTCAGCCCTTCAATTACCCCAAAGCTTAAGCCGCTACCGCCATGCACAGCGGTGCCTGACGGTTTGTTCAGCACCAGAATAGCGTCATCTTCGTACAGGATACAGGCTTCCAGAGAGGCCACTTTTTCCAGCCTGGGTGAGACAACGGCGTCATCACGCTCCGCCACTCTGACCGGTGGAATACGGACTTCATCACCGCTCTCCAGTTTATATTCGGGCTTGATGCGTTTTTTATTCACCCGTACTTCGCCTTTACGCAAAATACGATAGATCATGCTCTTTGGCACACCTTTGAGCCGGGCACGTAAAAAGTTGTCGATTCGCTGCCCCGCTTCATCGTCGGAGATTGTCACATTTTGAACGGAAGGAGATGTCGTTTTCATGGTGGGCGATTCTAATTACCGTGCGGGCATAGCGCCACTTCTTTTTCTGTGCTTAACTGACAGTCAGACCTGTTAAAAAAAAGGTTTGTGCAGATTTTTTAAGCGACAGGGGTTAAAACCACGTCCTCGCTAATTTAAAGCCGCATTAAACTCTCAGGGTCGGAAAAGTCACCTTGCTATCTCTGGGTTTGCAATGGAATAATACACAGGTTTTCCTGCAAACTTTGCGAAAACAAGAAAAAAGCGTATTAATAATATTTTGCCGGATAGCACATACACGCAGCAATGGCGTAAGACGTTTTGTGAAATCAGGCATTTAGCGGGCTGCGGGTTGCAGCCTGGACGGTAAAACGGGATTGGTTCACTTGCTGTTTTCAGTAGCGGCCCCCCCCTGTAAGCGCTGTTATTCCATATGAAAAACAGGCTGCCGAGAGTTTGCGCCCCTTAGCTGGCGACAACCGTGAGGTTGACGACAAAGCAAAGAGACACGGGGCCATCGGTGATTCACGTCCAGCGTCATCATGCCCGTAGCTCTGTCACTAATGTAAGAATAATGAGTAAGTTACGATGAAAAGAATGTTGATCAACGCGACTCAACAGGAAGAGTTGCGTGTTGCCCTGGTTGATGGACAACGTCTGTATGATCTGGACATAGAAAGTCCCGGACATGAACAGAAAAAGGCCAACATCTATAAAGGAAAAATCACCCGCATTGAACCCAGTCTGGAAGCCGCATTTGTTGATTATGGTGCAGAAAGACACGGTTTTCTCCCCCTGAAAGAGATCTCCCGCGACTACTTCCCTGATAGCTACAACGCACATGGACGCCCTAACATTAAGGACGTGTTACGTGAAGGGCAGGAAGTGATCGTCCAGATTGATAAAGAAGAGCGTGGCAACAAAGGAGCTGCCCTCACCACCTTTATCAGCCTGGCCGGAAGTTACCTGGTTCTGATGCCGAATAACCCGCGTGCAGGGGGTATTTCACGCCGAATTGAAGGCGACGATCGTACCGAGCTTAAAGAGGCGCTATCCGCGCTGGAACTGCCGGACGGCATGGGTTTGATCGTGCGTACTGCCGGTGTGGGTAAATCGGCCGACGCCCTGCAATGGGATCTCAGCTTCCGCCTGAAACACTGGGAAGCGATCAAAAAAGCCGCAGAAAACCGTGCGGCTCCCTTTTTGATTCATCAGGAAAGTAACGTCATTGTGCGTGCTTTCCGCGATTATCTGCGTCAGGATATCGGTGAAATTCTGATCGACAATCCGAAAGTACTGGAACTGGCACGCCAGCACATCGCTGCGCTGGGCCGGCCGGACTTCAGCAGTAAAATCAAACTGTATACCGGTGAAATTCCGCTTTTCAGCCATTATCAGATTGAGTCACAGATTGAATCGGCTTTTCAGCGCGAAGTGCGATTGCCTTCCGGCGGTTCAATCGTTATCGATACCACTGAAGCCTTAACGGCTATTGATATCAACTCGGCGCGGGCAACTCGTGGCGGTGATATTGAAGAAACCGCGTTTAATACCAATCTTGAAGCGGCCGACGAAATCGCCCGACAGCTACGTCTGCGTGACCTCGGTGGCCTGATTGTCATCGACTTTATCGATATGACGCCGGTACGCCATCAGCGCGCCGTTGAAAATCGTCTGCGTGAGGCGGTGCGCCAGGATCGGGCACGTATTCAGATTAGCCATATTTCACGTTTCGGCCTGCTGGAAATGTCACGTCAGCGTCTCAGCCCTTCGCTCGGTGAGTCCAGTCATCACGTATGCCCACGCTGCAGCGGAACCGGCACCGTGCGGGATAACGAATCCCTTTCTCTTTCCATTCTGCGCCTGATTGAAGAAGAAGCGCTGAAGGAAAACACCAAAGAAGTCCATGCCATCGTACCGGTGCAAATCGCATCCTATCTGCTTAACGAAAAGCGTGAAGCTGTCAGCGCCATTGAACGGCGTCAGGGTGATGTACGGGCGGTTATCGTGCCTGACGAACGGATGGAAACACCGCATTACTCCGTATTACGCGTGCGTAAAGGGGAAGAAACACAGACCCTGAGTTATCACCTGCCCAAGTTGCATGAAGCGGAAATGGCTCTGCCTTCTGAAGAGGAACATGCCGAACGACGTCGGCCCGAAACGCCGGCACTGGCCGCATTTGTCATGCAGGATGCGGTCCCCGCGTCACATGACACAGCGTCTGGCGCGGCAGCTTCTGCCTCACGCAGTCATGTTAAAAAACAGCCTGAAGCGGCAAAACCAGCAACGGTCGGTCTGGTTAGCCGACTGCTTAGTGGTCTGAAAAAAATGTTTGCGGCCGAACCGGCTCAGGCTCCGGCCAGCGCGATAGAGGTAACCCGCAGCACAGGCGAAGAGCAAAGCGCGGCACGGGGTGAACGTCGTGAGCGCAATAATAACCGCCGCGATCGTAACAACCGTCGCGATCGCAATGAGCGTAACGAACGTGGCGAACGCAATGAGCGCCAACGCGATAACCGCAGCGGTGAAAACCGTGATGATAATCGCCGTAACAAACGCCAGAACGCTGCAGTGCGTGATGAACAGCCGGCGGCGGTACAGCAAAGCGATGAAGCACGTGAGCAACAGCGCGAAGAGCAGCAGCAACGCCGCGAGCAGCGCGCTGAACGTCAGCGCCGTCGTCAGGAAGAAAAACGGCAGGCACAGCTTGCAGCAAAAGCGGCTGAACAGACCCAGACTCAGGGTGAAACAACGGCGGAAGAGGCTGACAATCGAGCCGAACCTGTGCAGGTCATGCCGCGCCGTAAACCGCGTCAGCTAACGCAAAAAGTGCGCGTCAGCGAAAATACTGAGCTGTCCGCTGACAGCAGTCAGCCGCTGACGTCATCCGTGGTGGAAACGCAGTCTGCGGCGCCGGAAAATGTCGCATCACCGGCAGATGACAATGAAGCACGTGAAAACGGTAATATGCCGCGTCGTTCGCGCCGTTCTCCGCGTCATCTGCGGGTAAGCGGTCAGCGCCGCCGCCGTTATCGTGATGAACGCTATCCGCAAGAATCACCGATGACACTTAGCAGTGCCAGCGCGTCGCCTGAACTGGCTTCCGGCAAAGTCTGGATAAACTACCCGGTTAATGAAGAAGCGCAACCGACTGTTGCCGAAGCTCAGCCGCTTTACGATGGTGAAGAAACCGCCGCCGCTATTGCGCTGCCTGCCACGGTCACTCCGGCAACGGTAACCGACAGTGACGAGGCCGCACCGGTTCAAATCTCTGACCCGGTACAGCCTGCGGTGACCATTGTCAATGCCGACCAAAGCGAAGCCATTAGTCATCCCGTAGACCAGCAACCCAGCGTGACGAGCGCTGCCGATGATCAACTTGTTCAACATATCGCGCAACAGGCGCAGCCAGTGGAAGCAGCTTCCTCAGCCGGTGTTGAAGACGTTGTTAAGGCCGTGCAGGAAAGTGCCGACGAAACGCCGACCCAGACGCAGCAAGAGGCGCATTCTGTGGCTGAAGCAATCAGCCAACAGGCAGCCAGCCATCCTGCCGACGTCAGTGCGGAGACTGAAGCCGACCTGGCCCGCTTTACCCAGCCAGATCCGACGGCACCGCAGGCAGAAATTGAGGAACCCCATGCGCCGGTAGCGGCACGTGATACTGCACCTGCCGTTGTTGCGCTAACGGACCAGCCATCGGCGTCCCCCCGCTATGCCAGTGCACCGGCCACCCGCGCCCCCGCGCCGGCATACGTTGCGGAACCCGGCCGTCACAGTGACTGGGTACGTCCGGCCTTTGCGTTTAGTGGTAAAGGTGCAGCCGGTGGTCATACGGCAACCGGTCAGGCAACGGCGCCGGCCACTCGCCCGCAGTAATCCTGCCATAATCAATCAGGCCCCGGTCATTCCGGGGCTTTTTTTACCCCATTTCCAGGCAAAAAAAACCCGCTAACCACAACAAGCTTAGCGGGTGAAAGTAAACGGACCCGGTTTAAGCCCGTTCAAAGAGCAAAAATAAGACTAGTTATGCTGAAACAGTGACATCTTCGCCATCTGCTGAAACGTGCTGTAAGAGGCTGTAAGCTGAGCCTGCAACATGGTGTAAGAAGAGATAGCACTGGTGTAATCCACATCCACCAGCTTACTCATCTGGCTTTGCATAATTACCGAGCGATCGTCCCCCAGCGAATCAAGGCTGGACAACTCAGTCAGGCTGCTGCCCAGTTCAGAACGTACCGACAGAATATTATTGTACGAGTTACCCAGTCCGCGCATTGCCTTCGCCAGCGCCGTCTGTGAGTCTGTTGTCGCAGATTCATCGCCGGCAACCGGCATGTCCAGTGCGTCAATGGCCGTTTTCAGGGTGGCAAAAATATTACTTTCGCCCTCGCTTCCGTCCGGCTCTTTTTTGGCATTGCTGGTTAGGGTCATAAAGACCTGAGCGCCGGTATGGTTAGTAATCACACTACGGTTGGCATCCACCTGCTGACTGATAGCGGTGTTCCCACCGCGGTATGTCACATTGCCGTTGTCATCCATGGTGAATGGCGCACTGTCTGATTTATAGCCTGCAAAAACATAACGCCCGTTACCGTCAGTACTGTTTGCCTGATTAAGTATCTGATCGCGGAGACCTTTTAGTTGCGTGGCATAAGATGCCCGGTCATCATCTGACAGGGTGCCATTATTAGCCGCCACCAGGATTGTCTGTGCATCAGACACCAGGTTAGTCACCTGCTTGAGGGTATTCTCTTCCGTCGAAATACGCTGGCTGGCAAAATTGCGCGCAGAAGCATACTGAGAACCCTGCGCCTGTGCCTGATTCAGCATCACGGCATTTGACGCTGAGATCGGATCGTCAGATGGATTGATCACCCGTTTGCCGGTAGAAAGCTGTTTACCCACCTCAAGCCAGCTGCTTTGTGCATTAAGTACACCGTTAGTCTGTTGCTGATAAATCATATTGGTACTAAGACGCATATTCTCTGTCCTTCTTCGTTAGCGGTCAGCTTAGCGCACCGATCAGCGCATCAAACGTCGTCGAAGCGGTCTGTAATACCCGAGCATTGGCGGTATAGTACTGCTGGTAGCGCGTCAGGTTGGCGTACTCTTCATCGAGGTTGACACCGGAAACAGACTGCTGCTGACTGGTGAGCTGGGTAACGACGGCAGCCTGTGTCGTACTGGTGGTTTTCAGAGTATCAGTCTGATTGCCGACGCTGGCGACCAGGCTGGCATAGGCCTGGGTTAACGTACTTCTGCCATTAACCACTTTTTTGGTTTGCAGAGCCAACAACTTTGTGGCGTTTTCATTATCACTCTGGCCGCTGCCCTGACTTCCCGCTGCCGCGATTTGTGACTCATCGGTGACATTGACCCCCATGCCAGCAATCACATTGCTCACCGGTTTTAGCAAAAAACTGTCTCTGGCAGCCGCCTGCCCACTGATGCGAATTTGCAGACCATCAAAACTGAGCGTCGGATTACCGTTGCCATCTTTACCGCTGGTGACGCTAACCGTACTGTTGTCGGAAAGCCGGGTCACGTTCCATTGCGAGCCGTCAAAATCTATCTGGTAATCACTGGAGGTAACCGCACTACTATCGGTATAGCTGGCGCTTAAACTGGCCATACCGCTATTTTTGCTGTTCCCCACCAGCGCAGCTGAGCCAAAATTAAAAAATGCCTCCCCTTTAGCGCCATGGGCGTCATAGCCTTGCTCATGCTGAATATTGAAACTGTCTGCCAGCGTCAGCGCCAGCTGATTAAGCTGATTGCGTGCCGGATCCAGGTTCTGTGAACGGAACTGGATCACCCCACCCAGCGAACCGCTGTTCAGGTATTTTTCCGCAATCTCACTGGTAGCACCGGTAATGGGATCGACTGAGGCTACCGTCAGGCGGTCAGTCTCTTTGGCTGAAGGCACGGCAGCCAGTTTATTGTAGCTATCGCCCTGAACCAGGTTCACCCCAGCGGCGGTGCTGATAATATAGCTGCCCCCATCCTGCTGACTGACGTTAACTCCCACCAGCTGATTGAGCTGATTCACCAGCTGATCGCGCTGATCGAGCAGATCATTAGGCGCGTTACCGGCCCCCGCACCTTTCAGCCTGGCAATCTGGTTGTTAAGATTCGCAATCTGCGATGAATAGGTGTTTATCTGGTCAACATTTGACGCTATTGATGTGTTGACGCTGGCATCAAGACCGCGCAGATAATCATCCGTTGTCTTAAAGCGGTTCACCAGATCGGCCGCACTGCCGAGTAAAGTGGTCCGCGCTGAAGGGTCATCCGCGCTGTTAACCACGTTCTGCACGCTGCTAAAAAAACTTTGTATCGAGCTGGAAATTGATGTGGTTGAATCTGCCAGCAGGTTGTCAATATTCGACACCTGATCATACTGGGTAGCCAGACCGCTGTTGATGGCTGTCGCCCCGCGCAGCTGCGCGCTAATAAAACGATCGTATTCGCGGTTGACGCCGGCAGTGGTGACGCCGTTGCCATAAAACTGAGCGCCTGCCAGCGTACTTTTCGCCTGCGCCAGCATGATACTTTGACGTGAATATCCGGCTACCGCGTAATTGCTGATGTTATTACTGGTGGTACTTAGCGCATTCTGCGCAGCATTGAGTCCACTCATCGCGGAATTAATTAAGTTGGACATTGTGGTTCCTTTCTCTCTGTTCGGCCCGAATGGATGCCTTTCAGCTTGTGTTGAAACAAATCAACCTACCTTTGTTATCGGCCGCCGAAGGCCGGACTTGAGGATATATGCGTTAAAACAGTGTGGTTAAATCACCGCTATATGCTTTGACGACTTTTTCACCTATATTTCTGAATTGCTGAATCATTCCTACCAGCTTACGGGCATATTGCGGATCGGTGGCGTAACCCGCCTGTTGTAAAGCATGGGCAGCCTGTTCCGGAGTTGACGCCGTTGTCACTGCCGCGTAACGCGGATTACTGCTCAGCAGCCTGACGTAATCATTCAGTGCGTCAAAGTAAGAGTCATAAACGCGGAATTTTTGTTTTATCTTGTGGGCCACACCGTTTTCATATTCGGTGGTCATCACTTCCGTGGTTTTCCCCTGCCAGCTGGCATTGGCTTTGATAGCAAAAATGTTGTAACTGCGGCGGCCATCCTGCGTCAGAATCTCACGCTGCCCCCAGCCGGACTCCAGTGCAGCCTGAGCCAGGATAAGATGATGCGGGATCCCGCTTTGCCGGCTGGCCATTTGCGCCGGTTGTGATAACCGGGCAAGAAACTGTGCGCTATCTGCATGCATCGTCGCATCAGCAGGCGGCATGTGCGGAACCGCACGGCTTACCATCTGCGTCATCATTAGCGGAGGCAGCGTATTAATGAACCTTTTATCCAGCGCCATCGGTACGCTACCGGCATTTTCATCCGGCGCCTGGGGACCGGCCATCTGCTGTACGATGGTATCGGCCAGTCCTAACCCTTTTTCACCTATCTGTTGCGCTATCTGCTGATCGTACATTGAGGTATAAAGTCGCGACTGATCATTGCTCAGCAAACCATCCTTTGGCAGGGCATCGCGCATACTTTTCAGCATCATCTGCACAAACATCCCCTCTACCTGCTTTGCAACTTCGCGTGCATGGGCTTTCGGATCCGCACTTGCCGCCCGTTTAAGCGCATTCAGTGAGCGGCTGTCATAAGCCGCGTTCATCAGCGATTGCGTATCGTTCATTAGTTAATTTCCACCCGGGCACGCAGACAACCCGCACTCTGCATAGATTGCAGAATCGACATCAAATCCATCGGTGTGGCACCCAGCGCATTCAGTGCACGCACCACGCTGTTAAGGTTGGCACTGGCATTCACGCTTTGCAGCGCACCGTTGGACTGACGTAAATCGATCTGGGTTTGCGGGGTCACCACTGTTTTACCCCCGGCGAATGGCGTATCAGGCTGGCTGACATTTTGCTGCTGATTCACCGTAACCGACAGATTGCCCTGGGCTACCGCACAAGCGCTCAGCATCACTTCGCGGTTCATCACCACAGTGCCGGTGCGCGAATTAATGATTACTTTGGCATCCTGTATTGGTACCGGCACATCCAGATCCTGAATATATGCCAGGGTACGCACCTGCGAGGCATTGCCTGGCGGCAGTCGCACCTGTACGGTTCGGGCATCCAGGGGTTGAGCAATGCCATACCCCTGGCGGTTAATTGCCTCGCTAATGCGTTGTGCTGTGGAAAAATCATCTTCATTAAGCTGCAGATTAATCGTATTGCTGCTACCAAAGTTGCTTGAAATCTCGCGTTCTATGGTTGCCCCAGCGGTAATACGCCCACCGTTAAGCTGGTTTACCTGCACGCTGGAACCTCCGGCCGCTGCACCGGCACCGCCAACCAGAATGTTACCCTGAGCCAGTGCATAAACCTGGTTATCGACCCCTTTTAGCGGCGTCATCAGCAATGTCCCCCCGCGCAGACTTTTCGCATTACCCATAGAAGACACCACCACGTCAATCGTCTGTCCCTGACGGCTGAAAGCAGGCAAGCGGGCGGTCACCATCACAGCCGCCACGTTTTTTAGCTGCATGTTCGTTCCGGCAGGCACGGTAATACCCAGCTGTGACAGCATGTTATTCACGCTCTGGGTGGTGAAAGGCGTCTGCGTCGTCTGGTCGCCTGTACCATCCAGCCCTACCACCAGGCCATAACCGATTAACGAGTTATCACGTACCCCCTGCACACTAGTCAGATCGCGGATACGATCGGCACGCACAGCAAGACAAATCAGCATCAGACACAGCGCCAGAGCACGAAGAAATAACAGGTGACGCATAATAAATAAACCTCTTACATCGGTGACAGATTGAGGAAGAAACGTTGCAGCCAGCCCATGGTCTGCGCTTCATTGATATAGCCGTTACCGACATACTCAATACGTGCATCCGCAACCTGCGTAGAAATAACCGTGTTGGAACCGCTGATGGTGCGGGGATTCACCACGCCAGAGAAGCGGATAAACTCAGTTCCCTGATTTATCTCGATCTGTTTTTCACCCACCACATTCAGGTTGCCGTTCGGCAATACCTGATTAACAGTAACGGTAATCGTGCCGGTGAAGGTGTTATTGGCGGTTGCCCCACCTTTGCCGGCAAAATCATTTTTGCCTTCCCCGGCAATATCAGCACGGTTATTGCCAAGCGGACCGGAGAGGTAACGCGGCACCACGCTCATACCTAAGCTGGTACTGCCATTGCGTGTAGCGTTTGCCGAAGAATTTTTACTGGCACTGACGTTTTCCTGCAGCACAATTGTCAGCGTATCGCCAACATTACGTGGACGACGGTCCTCAAACAGCGGCTGATAACCGTAGTTCATGGGCATCACCCCCTGAAAAATAGACCCATTGGTCACCGGTGGCTGAGCAGGAACGGGCTGTGCCGTTGTCGGCCCCTTTACCAGTGGCGTCCGGGGAACCAGCGCACAACCATTAAGTGTTAGCAGCAGTGCGGCAACTAACCCCCGTCCAGGCATTGATGTGTGCTTCGCCATGGAAATAAAACCTTCAATAATAGGAATAGGTGTTTTTAGACGACTGCCGCCGGCCCTTCTGCGCGGCAAACCGCGCAGAAGGGAGAATTACAACTGCGTCAGTTTTGCCAGCATCTGGTCAGAGGTACTGACCGCTTTGCTGTTAATTTCATAAGCACGCTGAGTCTGGATCATGGTGACCAGTTCCTCTGCCACGCTGACGTTCGAGGCCTCTACATACCCCTGAAAAAGCGTGCCGGTACCGTTCTGGCCAGGATTACTCTCGGTCGGGGCACCGGAAGCCTGGGTTTCCTGATACAGGTTCTGTCCCTTACTCTCCAGCCCCGCTTCGTTCATAAAGGTACTGAGAGTCAACTGACCGACCTGCACCGGCTGCGCGTTGCCCTGCTGAGTCACCGTTACCACACCATCCTGACTGATGGTCATGCTGACGGCATTCGCCGGAATGGTAATCCCTGGCTGCACCGGGAAACCGGCGTTAGTGACCAGCTGGCCGTTCTGATCGGTCTGAAAAGAACCGTCGCGGGTATAAGCAAGTGAGCCATCCGGCATCTGAACCTGGAAAAAACCCATGCCGTTAATGGCAACGTCTTTCGAGTTGTCGGTTTTTGACAGATTGCCCTGCGTGTGCAGGCGTTCAGTGCTGACCGGACGCGTTCCGGTGCCGATTTGTAAACCAGATGGCAGGTTAGTCTGATCTGAAGACTGGGCGCCGGGCTGGCGCAACGTCTGATACATCAGATCCTCAAAAACCGCACGCTGACGTTTAAAACCACTGGTACTGACGTTTGCCAGGTTGTTGGCAATAACATCCATATTGGTCTGCTGTGCCTCAAGACCGGTTTTGGCAATCCATAAAGAACTAATCATTGATTTTCCTCACGCTCAGCTCATTGAAAGCAGCTGGTTTGCACGTTGTTCATTCTGATCAACACTGGAGATCACTTTCATTTGCATCTCAAAGCGTCGGGCGTTATTGATCATGTCCACCATGGTTTCAACCGGCTTGACATTGCTGCCTTCCAGTACGCCTAGCATCAGGTGGATAGTCGGGTCGTTTTGCAGTACCGCGCCGCGCGCCGCGCGGGCATCAGCATTGAGACGAAACATACCATCATCACCGCGCGTCACTTCCTGTGCGCTGGCTTTCACCATTTTCAGCTTGCCAATTAACACCGTGGCATTAGGCTGATCGCCAGGGTTAAGTGAGGTGATACTGCCGTCGCTGGCAATGGTTAGTTTCGCCCCCTGGGGAATCGCGATAGGCCCGCCATCTCCCATCACCGGATGGCCCTGAATAGTAAGCTGACCATCAGGACTAACCTCGATATTGCCGTTACGGGTATAAGCCTCGCTGCCATCTGCCGTTTGTATTGCCAGCCAGCCATCCTGTTGCAGGGCGACATCAAGATTACGTCCGGTAAAGTCGAGCGCCCCCTGGGTCATATCGGCCCCAGGGGTGGAAGCGGTTACCAGGGTACGGGTAGGCAGAGATTCTCCCGTGACCGGCACCGCCCGCATGGCCATCAGCTGCTGGCGAAAACCCGGCGTTGAGGCATTGGCCAGATTGCTGGCGGTCACCGCCTGCATGTCGAGGGTTTGTGATGCAGCCCCCATTGCGGTATATATCGCGTGGTCCATAGCAACGTCCCGTTAAGCGATTAACGCAGGTTGACCAGGGTATTGAGAATCTGATCCTGGGTCTTAATTGTCTGCGCATTAGACTGGTAATTACGCTGAGCTACGATCATATTCACCAGCTCTTTACTGAGATCGACATTTGACGATTCCAGCGCGCCGGCGGTCAGCGTGCCAAGGTTACCGGTGCCCGCCAGGCCCACCAACGCCTGACCGGAAGAAGCAGTAGCAGCCCAGACATTGTTACCTTCGGGTTTCAGTCCTTCCGGGTTGGCAAAGTTAGCCAGCACAATCTGGCCTAACACCTGCGATTTCTCATTGGAGTAATTCCCCACCACAGTGCCGTCATCGTTAATCTGATAACTGGTCAGGTTGCCCGGTTTATAACCGTCCTGAGTCGGGTTACCAAAGGTACTGATACTACCGGTGTTCTGCTGGGTCGAGCCGGTCATGCTCAGGGTGAATGTCTGACCGGGTGCCGAGCCATTCAGCTCACCGAGCTTAACGGTGACGTTGGGAGAAGAAGTCAGCTGACCGCTGGTATTAAAGGTCAGCGTGGTTTTGTCACTCTGCTCGCCGGTAGCCGCGTCTATTGGATATACGTCCCAGGTATTTTCCGCAGTCGCAGATTTGACAAAATAGAGGTCGACGGTGTGGCTATTACCCAATGAATCGTAAGCAGTCATTGATGACTTGGCGTTATACATCGAGTCAGAAATATTGGTGCTGTCCCAGGCGGTCGCCGGGGCTTTCTCTGAGGAATTCAGGCTGGCAGTAAGCGCGCCGCTGGTGGTGGCGCGGGCCGCCATCGCCGCGTCAGGAATCGTCAACGCAACCGGATTGGCCCCGGTCTGCACCGCAGGCGGCGTGCCGGTTGCCGGATAACCTGTCAGCGCCATCCCGTCGGCATTAACAATAGTGCGATCGGCATTCAGGGTAAACTGGCCGTTACGGCTGTAATAGATGTTGCCAGAATCATCCTTCATGCGAAAGAAACCGGCCTGGCTAATGGCAACATCCAGCCCGCGGCTGGTGGTGGTAGTCGCGCCATCAGCAAAATTCTGCCTCACGGCCGCCACTTTGGTACCAAGACCAACCTGCGAACCTGCAAACATATCGGCAAAGGCGATAGTACTGGACTTAAATCCGACGGTGGCTGAGTTGGCAATATTGTTACCAATAACGTCAAGATTACTGGACGCCGCATTCAGGCCGCTGACTGCTTGTGAAAATGACATATGTCACTCCTGAGAAGCTAAGGAATTAAAGGATCTGACGCACTTTATCCAGCGTCGTTGTACCGTAGGTACCAAGGTCTAAAATTGCGCCATGGCTGTCAGTAGTCACGCCGCTGATATAGGCGTAATTCAGCGGTTGGGCGGTCAGCTGCCCGGTGCTGTTGCTGGCGGTAAAAGACACGTTGTACTTGCCGTCAGCCACGCTAGCGCCGCTGGTATCGGTGCCATCCCACGAAAAGATATGCACCCCACTGGATAACGCACCGAGGTCAATGGTGCGCATCACATCGCCACTGGCATTGGTTATAGTGGCAATGGTGCTGGTAGATGCCTGCGCCAGTTCAATGCCAAATGGCGTAGTTGTCCCGCTACCCGCCAGGATTTTTGAACCTTCCACCATCACACCATGGTCAATCAGCGTTGATGCCTGCAGTGATTGCGATGTATTGATCTGACCTGAAATTGCCCCGAGGGTAGTATTCAGTTTTTCAATACCGCTCAGGGTATTAATCTGTGCCAGTTGCGAGGTCATCTGGCTGTTATCCATTGGATTGGTAGGATCCTGATTTTTTAACTGCGTCACCAGCAACGTTAAAAACTGGTCATTTAAATCAGCAGCACTGTTACCGCTTTTGCTGCTTGCTGCACCGGAAGCCAGCGCATTATTTTTAATTGTGGCTAAATCATTGACGCCAACGGCAATACCCATGTTGTGCTCCTTACTGGCCCAAAGTCAGCGTTTTCATCATTAACTGCTTAACGGTGTTAAGCACCTCGACGTTAGCCTGATAACTGCGCGAAGCCGACAGGGTATTCACCGTTTCGGCCACAACATTCACGTTTGGCATCCTGACATAGCCTTTATCATCCGCCATCGGATTGCCCGGTTCATAAACCAGTTTTGACGGCGTTGGATCGTCAACCACTTCAGCAACCTTTACCCCACCAGTGGGCGATCCCGGGCGGGCGTCAACCTGAAATACCACCTGTTTGGCCGTGTAGGGCTGCCCGTCGGGGCCGGTGACGCTGTCAGCATTCGCCAGGTTGCTGGCACTGACGTTCATACGTTGCGATTGCGCCGTCATTGCCGAACCGGCAATATCAAAAATATTTAAAAGTGCCATCGGTTATTGCCCCTGCAGCACTGACATCATGCTTTTCATCTGGCTGTTAAGCACGGTGAGATCGGTCTGATATTTGAGACTGTTATCGGCAAACTGCGTACGCTCGCGATCCATATCAACAGTGTTGCCGTCCATTGCGGGCTGGTCCGGCACGCGATACAGCAAATCCAGCGCGGCAGGCTGAAAAGTTTCCGCCGGAATATGGCGGGGCGAAGTGATCGCCAGAGACATACCTGAACCCTGCGCTCGCCCGTTATCCATCACGTTTTTTAGCTGACTGGCAAAATCAATATCGCGCGCCTGATACCCCGGGGTATCAGCATTAGCAATATTCGATGCTAGGATTTCCTGACGTTGTGCGCGCAAATTGAGCGCTTCAGTCTGGAACCGTAAGGCTGCATCCAGTTTGTCAAGCATGTGCCCTCCATATTTAACGGTTTTCCGAGCTAACAGCATAATCGCCGGCTAACAGAACGATCGGCAGAATAGCGGCAAAAAGCGCAGCTAATTTGCCCTTTGGCTGACCACTGGCACCGGTAAAATCGCTTAAGGATGAATAAGGAATGATGCGATGAACAAACTGAAAATGCTGGCGATCGCCGCACTGGGCCTGCTGAGCTTACCGGTCTGTGCCAGCGATCTGACAAGCCAGCTCGATCAATTTTTCAAAGCCCGTAATGGACAAAATAGCGGCACGGTGACGGTAACGGTGAAAACCCCGCAAGCTCAGTGGCCATCCTGTGAGCATCCTCAGTTTTCTTTGCCAGGTAATGCCAGACGCTGGGGATTAATCAGCGTTGCCGCCAACTGCGGGCACAATCGCCGCTACATTCAGGTGGAAGTACAGGTTACCGGTGACTATGTCGTGGCCGCCCGGCAAATTACGCGCAACACGGCAGTCACTGCCGGAGATATTACAATAAAGAAAGGTCGCCTTGATAAGTTGCCGGCGCGCACCGCAGTCAGCCCGGATGAAGTCATTGGTGCTATCTCTTTGCGTGATATTATCGCCGGCCAGCCGGTAAATATGATGATGGTACGTCAGCCGTGGCGGGTAAAAGCCGGGCAAAACGTGATGGTTACCGCATCAGGAGAAGGATTTACAGTAACCAGTGAAGGCCGGGCGATGAATAATGCAGCGGCAACGCAATCCGTACGGGTAAGAATGCACTCCGGCCAGATTGTCAGTGGAAAAGTGAATGATGATGGGAAAATTCTTATATCGTTATAAAACACTAAAGAAGGGCTCACTTCTGCCGATAGAGTAAACATCATTCAGCGTAGAATTCGTTCTCAGACCACCTGTTCCTGTGAATTCAGCGAGTGACAACCTGACAATTAACGGCGATTTTCCCGCAGACATGCTGGGAAATAAAAAAGGATATTGTTGGTTGTGACGCAATTAACAGCAGGTTCCGGATCTGAATTAACAGGAGCCAGATTATGAGTATCGACAGAACGCAGCCTTTAAAGCCGGCAGCAACCGTTCAGCCGCGTGAAAACCATGACGCCCCCTTGAGCAAAGCGCGAGCGCCTGAGAATAAAACCAGCCAGCCAGGTACCCAGGTGGTACTGAGCGATGCCAAGTCTCAGTTGACCAAAGCCAGCTCGCAGGACATCGACGCCGTACGCGTTGAGCAGCTGAAAACCGCTATTCGCAATGGCGAACTGAAAATGGATGCCGGTAAAATCGCCGACGCTCTGATTCAGGAGGCTAAATCATCCTTACAGGATAACTGATTAACATGAACATGCTGCTCTCTTCCCTGGACAAAATGCTGGAGGTACTTGCCTCCCTGAGCGATATTATGGACGCAGAACAACAACAGCTCTCTGCCGGCCAGGTGAACAGCAACCTGTTGCAACGCATTACCGAAGATAAAAGCGCCCTGCTGGCCACGCTGAATTATATTGAACAGATGCGGCGTGAGGCCAGCGAAAAGTCAGGCCTGCATGCCCCATACAGTGATCAGCCGCAGCTGGCTCAGCGCTGGTCGCTGATTCAGCAGAGTTCGATCCGTCTGCGCGATAAAAACCAGCATAACGCGCTGCTACTGAATCATCAGATGGCCCATACCGAACAGATGCTTAATGCGCTGCGCCCGTTACAGTCACAACAATTTTACGGCCCGGACGGCCAGGCAACCGGCCAGCGCTTTTTCAGCCACAAAGACTGACCTTTTCCGCTATTCCCGCTGCCCCGGCACCCGGCGCGTTGCTGCGTTAAACGCTCATCCGGCGTGAAAAATGGTGCAGGCGAAAACCAAGCAGTGCCAGGGCAGCAAAATAGGCGGTGCCTCCGGCAATACACACGCCGGTCAGACGCAGTAAACGCCATGTCATGCTTCCGCTGGCCCATTCCGGCATAAAATGCAGTAACGTCAGCAGCACCAACACCATTGCCATAATCCCGACAGCTAAGCGCCAGAGAAAACCGCACCAGCCAGGCTGTGGCTGAAAAATATTGCGTTTCCGCAGCTGCCAGTAAAGCAGCGTCGCATTCAGGCAAGCCGCCAGTCCAATAGAAAGCGACAAGCCGGCATGCTTGAGCGGGCCAATAAACGCCAGATTCATCAGCTGCGTCATCAACAGGGTGACCAGCGCAATTCTTACCGGCGTTTTAATGTCCTGACGCGAATAAAAGCCCGGCGCCAACACTTTCACCACGATAAGCCCCATCAATCCTACAGAATATGCAACCAGCGCCCGCTGGGTCATGGCGGCATCAAACGCGGTAAATTTACCGTACTGAAACAATGCAACGGTCAGCGGCTTCGCCAGGATACCGATCCCCACCGCGCTCGGCAACGCCAGCAGAAAACAGAGACGTAATCCCCAGTCCATCAGACGGCTGTATTCGTCATGATTGCCGCTGGCAAAGCTTTTCGCCATCGATGGCAAAAGAATGGTTCCCAGCGCCACGCCAAGCACCCCGGAAGGAAACTCCATCAGACGGTCAGCATAGTACATCCATGAGACGGAACCGGAGACCAGGAATGAAGCGAAGATAGTATTAATGATCAGTGAAACCTGGGTGACGGAAACCCCGAGGATCGCCGGCCCCATCTGGCGCAGCACCCGCCAGACCCCGCTGTCTTTCAGGTTGACGCGCGGCAGCACCAGCATGCCGATTTTTTTCAGATGCGGTAGCTGATAAAACAGTTGCAGCACGCCCCCCACAACCACTGACCAGGCAAGTGCCAGTACCGGCGGATGAAAATGTGGCGCAGCAAACAGCGCAAAAAGGATCATGCTGATATTAAGCAGGGTTGGCGCAAAAGCCGGCACCGAAAAACGGTTCCAGGTATTAAGCACCGCCCCCACCAGGGAAGCCAGTGAGATCAATAAAATATAGGGAAAGGTGATACGCAGCAGAGAGGTTGTCAGCGTGAACTTATCCACGGTATCGGCAAATCCCGGGGCGGTTAGCCAGATAACCCAGGGGGCAGCCAGCATGCCGACGACAGAAACCAGCGCCAGCACCAGTGTCAGTAAGCCTGAAACATAGGTGATAAATACGCGCGTCGCCTCTTCACCCTGATTATTTTTATATTCCGCCAGAATCGGAACAAATGCCTGGGAAAATGCCCCTTCGGCAAAAATACGCCGCAGCAGATTAGGCAGCTTAAAGGCAACAAAGAAGGCATCGGTGGCCATGCCAGCACCAAAAACACGGGCAACAATGGCATCGCGGGCAAAACCCAGCACGCGAGAAAACAGCGTCATCGAACTGACCGCTGCAAGGGATCTCAACAGATTCATGTTTTTCCTGCAGGTCCGTTAGAAAAAAGCCGCACCCCGGCGACTATCAGGCCGGCGTCAAACCGGCGCGGCATAGTCTACCGGGGAAAAATAAAATCGCCATCAACGAATGTTACCAGCCATTATTCTTCCGACAGCTCACGCCAGATACGATCGACCACACGCTGCGCCAGCAGGGCCTGTTCGCCTGCACACTGCGGCATGGTCTGATTTTCAACGCAACGAATAAAATGCTGTGCCGCGCCGGCAAAACCACGTAATTCTTCCAGGGTCTGCCAGCCCGGTGCCGGCTCGGACCTCAGCAGCCCCTGCGACTCACAGCGCCAGTCGCGCATATCATCAACCTGAAACAGGGCGCCGTCGGTAATCAACTCAATACGTTCACGCTGCGTGCCGGCGCGGCGGTGCATACTGGTCGCCACCTGCAGACCGCCGACGCTAAAATGATGTCCGGCATAAATCATCTCACCGCTGTCATTGGTCAGCAGGGTGCCATGCTGCAGACGTCCCTTATCACCTGCCAGCCATAACGCGGTATCCACCACATGCAGGTAATCATCAAGCAAGGTAAAGCTGGCATCACCCGGGCCAACGCTATCAATACGGTGTTTTTCCATCCGCAACGCCACCGCGCCTTTCATCTGTTGCCGGAGTTGCAGATAGCGAGGAGCAAAGCGACGGTTAAACCCTACCATGAGCTTACGCTGATGTTTATCCGCCAGCTCCACCAGCCGTTCAGCATCACTCAGTCGCGCCGCCAGCGGCTTATCCACCAGTACATCAACTCCCGCTTTCAGCAGCTGTCCGACCACCGCCGCATGGCTGTCGGTGGAGGTATGCACGAATATCGCATCACAATCGGCCGCCAGCGCCTCCAGCGAGGCATAAAGCGGAATACGGTAGCTATCGCACAGCGGACGGGCGCTATCCTGGTTGCGGGAAAAACCCCCAGTCAGCTGCCACTGCGATGCGCGGGCAAGCACCGGTAGCCAGGCTTTGCGGGCGATGCTGCCAAGCCCCACCACACCAATACGCACCTGACGCATATTTTCTCCTTTTTCTCAGGGTTGACTCGCACGCCGCTCCGGCGACCAGTTTTTCATCGTCAGTGCCGTCAGAACATGGTCCTGCCATTGGCCATCAATCAACAGATAGTCTTTGGCATAGCCTTCTTTTTCAAAACCGAGCCGCGCCAGCAGGTGGCCACTTCGCTGATTATGGGGCATATAGTTTGCCATAATACGGTGCATCCGCTGCTGACGCTGCATATAACGGATCGCCGACTGCAACGCCTCATACATCAGCCCCTGACCTTGCCACTGTTCTGCGAGAGAATAGCCAAGAAAACAGGCGTGAAACGCCCCGCGCAACACGTTACTGAAGTTAGCCACACCACGAATTTCCATTTCATCACGGTCCAATAACGCAAAATAAAATGCGGCGCCCTGGCGGTGCATATCAGTAATCAGGCCAAGACGGGCCTGCCAGCCTGATGGGTAACAGTGGCTTTCATCACGCACCGGCTCCCATGGTCTGAGAAAATCGCGGTTCGCCGCATAGTAATCAGCCAGCCGCCATGCATCACGCTCATGTACCAGGCGGACCACCAGACGATCGGTGGTCAACCGTACCTTTGGCGCAGTGGAACGATAGCCAAACATCATCTCTCCTGCATTACGGGGACTAAACCTGTTTCATCACATCGTCATCCAGAGGCGCATTCCGCACGCCACTGTTATCAATTCACTATACCTTTTCCGCTGCTGACAAGGCGAATTTTTACCCTGCAACGCACGACAGGCGATACGGCGCGTTTGCTGGCCGGCTACGCGGATGGCGCTGTATGCGCGGTTTTCGTGTCAGGTGCGTTTATTTTACTACACAAACCGCCTGCGTCGGCGGTTTGCCCTTCGTCACACTCTCTTCCATACTTTTTAAACTGGTTAACAAAAGCGGTGGTGGCCCCACGGCTTTCTACAGGGTAAGGAGGCGTTCGTGAAACTGTTTATTTATGATCACTGCCCGTTTTGCGTCAAAGCGCGCATGATATTTGGCCTGAAAAATATTCCTGTCGAACTGCAGGTACTGCTCAATGACGATGAAGCCACCCCGGTGAAACTGGTGGGCAGGAAAGTGGTGCCGGTGCTGATGAAACAGGATGGCAGCTGTATGCCGGAAAGTATGGATATTGTACATTATGTTGATAAGCTTGATGGAAATCCTCTGCTAACCGCCAGTACGAGGCCGGCGATCGGTGACTGGCTGCGCCAGGTCAATAATTATCTGAACAAACTGCTGCTTCCCCGCATTGCCGCCGCGCCTTTTGCTGAATTTGCGACTCCGCAAGCCCGGCGCTATTTCACCGACAAAAAACAAGCGAGCTGGGGAGATTTCGCTACGCTGCGTCAGCATAGCGCCGGCTATATTAAGAATATTAACGATGATCTGCGTAAACTCGATAAGCTGATGGTTAACGCCAGTGCAGTTAACGGTGAACTCTCCGACGATGATATCCATCTGTTCCCGCTGTTGCGCGCACTGACGCTTATTGCCGGCATAGACTATCCCAGCCGGATAGTCGATTATCGTGACAATCTTGCCGGGCAGACGCGGATTAATCTGCTCTCTTCCATCGCCAGCTAACCGCAGCAGACGGTATTCTGCCTGCGGGCTTCACCGTTTGTATGCCGGCAAACGCCAGTGACCGTTAGTCGAACAATTTCTTCGCTGTCGCCGGCCTGCAGAATGCTGTTTTTATCAGCGGCCAGGCCAGCTATCAGGCTAATCCGGATGACTTTATCGCTGGATTCAGGCATCCTGGTGGCCGGATGTGGATGCATCCGTTCATGTATAATGAGGAGCTTCATGAAAAAGGTTTTTCCGGGTTTACTGGCGCTGGCAGCTGCGCTGTTACTGAGCGCTTGCAATCAACTCACGCAGTACACCATCAGCGAGCAGGAGATTAATCAGGCCCTGCAAAAACAGGATCATTACCAGAAGCAACTGAGTGTTGCCGGGCTGATGGACGCACACCTAACGCTGAGTGAACTGTCTGCCGCTATTGGTCGTGAGGAACCGAACCAAGTGACCCTGACCGGCAAAGCCGAGGTTAATATCAGCTCCCTGTTTGGTCCACAGCAGGCACAGATGCTCCTGAAGATGAAGGCCCAGCCCAGTTATGATCGGCAACAAGGGGCGGTGTATCTTAAGGATATGGAGATTGTTGACGTTCAGGTACAGCCAGAAAAAATGGCCTCGCTCCTGAAAACACTGACCCCCTATCTCAACCAGTCGCTGAAAACGTATTTTAATCAGCAACCAGCCTATGTACTCAATAGCAATGGCAGTAAAGCTGAATCGCTGGCCAAACGCTTTGCCAAAGGGCTGGAAGTGAAACCAGGCGCGCTGATTATTCCGTTTACCGAGTAGTCCATGCCGTTGGCAGGGCCGCCGGACTGGCCCTGCCATCTGCTGCCTGCCCTTCGCGGTCCTGCTGACTCAATAAAACGGATGCAATCACTGCACTTTCCCCCTATGCTTATACCCCGGCGCAAAAACAGCCATCCTGGCTGATTGGTTTTTCTCACTGCCGGAGCACAATGATGACCACAACCCCCGAGCAACTCACTATTCGTCGCCCTGATGACTGGCATGTCCATTTACGTGACGGTGACATGTTAAAAACCGTGGTGCCTTATACCAGCGCAGTGAATGGCCGGGCCATTATCATGCCGAATCTGCTACCACCGGTCAGTAGCGTTGCCGCCGCCATGGCCTATCGTGAGCGTATACTGTCCGCCGTGCCCGACGGACATGATTTCACCCCACTGATGACCTGCTATCTCACCGATTCACTGCATGCGGATGAAATTGAACAGGGATTTAGCCAGGGGGTTTTTTGTGCCGCAAAACTGTATCCAGCCCATGCCACCACCAATTCCAGTCACGGTGTCACCAGCATCGCCGCCATCAGCGAGGTGCTGGAAAGAATGGAAAGTCTTGGCATGCCTTTGCTGATTCATGGTGAGGTCACGGATGCAGCTATTGATATTTTCGATCGTGAAGCGCGCTTTATTGATAGCGTACTTGACCCGCTTCGCCAGCGCTATCCGGCGCTAAAAGTGGTATTTGAACATATTACCACCAAAGACGCGGCGGATTACGTTCGCGACGGTAACGAGCGGCTGGCAGCTACCGTGACGCCACAGCATCTGATGTTCAACCGTAATCATATGCTGGTAGGTGGCATACGCCCGCACCTTTATTGCCTGCCTATTCTCAAGCGCAATATTCATCAGCAGGCACTGCGCGAAGTCGTCGCCAGTGGCCATCCACGATTCTTTCTTGGCACCGATACTGCCCCCCATCTGCGCCACCTCAAAGAAGCCAGCTGTGGTTGTGCCGGCGTGTTTAATGCCCCGGTCTCCCTGGCCGCCTATGCTAGTGTGTTTGAAGAGCTCAATGCTCTGACGCACTTAGAAGCATTCTGCAGCGAAAATGGTCCGGCATTCTATGGCCTTCCCGCTAATCAGCAATCCATTACCCTGGTGCGCCAGCCGTGGACCGTACAAAGCGCTATCCACCATGGCGAGCTGACCCTGGTTCCCTTCCTTGCCGGTGAAACCCTCAACTGGCAAGTGAAAATCTGATCG
Source organism: Erwinia sp. OLFS4 (assembly GCF_002752165.1). Lineage (GTDB taxonomy): Bacteria > Pseudomonadota > Gammaproteobacteria > Enterobacterales > Enterobacteriaceae > Izhakiella. Next base: position 28,037 of record NZ_MOMB01000053.1, on the reverse strand, counting down.
TTATTCATCATATTGTTATTGTCCGGCCACAAGATACTGTATATAATCACAGTATCTTGTGGAGGAGTTTGTATGCGTATTGAAATTACCGTAGCCAAAACCAGCCCGTTACCTGACGGTGCAATGTCAGCACTGTCAGCCGAATTAAGCCGGCGCATTAATGAATGTTTTCCCGACAGTACCAGCAGCGTTTCTTTACGTTATGCCAGCAGTAATAACCTGACGGTAATGGGTGCCGATAAGCAGACCCGCGACCAGATCAGCCATATTTTACAGGAAACCTGGGAAAGTGCAGATGACTGGTTCTGTGCCGGTTAATTTTTTCCGTGAATGTTGTGCGGTTGCCGGATTTCGCCATCCGGCTTTTTTATGCCTGCTACTCGCGGTTCTGCTAATGGCCATATACACTCAAAAAACAGCAAACTGCCGTTTCAGGAGATAATTACCATGCACACTGATAACCCGGAAGAAAACATGACTTTCGGCGAACTACTGGCGTTGATAGCCGATCAGCAAAGGCGCCTGACTGTGCTGGAAAACGCGTTTGCCTTTCTCTCATTTTGTCTCGATGAAAAAGCCTGTCAGCTGCTCATTCACAGCCTGCGGCTCGAATCACAGAATCAGAACCGTGACACGACGTTACAGCAACATTTTTCCCATCTGGCTGATGCGCTGGAAAAACGCAATAGTTTCAACCCGCCACCGGCAGATATATCCTGACATCATACGCTTAATTAATTTTTCTTACCGTTTACTATTGATTGAATTTTAATCTAATAATATTCAACTTGCGCTGAATTTATTTAATATCTACTGCTGGCGATAAATTCAGTGTTATAATTAAGCCGCTCTGTGTAAAAAAGCCGCATTGAAACTCAGAAATCGCTTCGTAGCAGGTTCTACATAAGTTATTAAAGGGGGTTTCAAATGGACAGTAATAAAGACGTCATTCAGACACATCCCCTGGTAGGCTGGGATATCAGCACCGTAGACAGTTACGATGCCATGATGATTCGCCTTCATTCGCCCTCCTCCACTAATCCTAAAAGCGATGAAACTGAAGTGGGTCAGACTTACTGGCTGACAACGGATGTTGCAAAGCAGTTTATTTCCATTCTTGAGGCAGGCATCGCCAAAATTGAAGCTCAGGATTACCAGGACCGCGATTACCAGAAGCATTAAATCAATGTCTCGGTAAAAAGGCACCCGTCGGGTGCCTTTTTCATACCTGTCGCTTTTGTTATCCTGCCGGTTATTGCCCGCAGAAACCAGGAGCCATCAGGCAAATGATTTACGATTTAATTGTGGTAGGAAGTGGTTCAGTCGGCGCAGCAGCAGGCTGGTACGCTACCGAGGCCGGCCTTAACGTCCTGATGATTGACGCAGCGCTGCCCCCACATCAGACAGGCAGTCACCATGGACAAACCCGGCTGATCCGTCACGCCTATGGTGAAGGTGAACGCTACGTTCCGCTGGTGTTGCAGGCTCAGCAGCTGTGGGATCGCCTGGAGCAACAGGCAGGTGAGCGGCTGATGCATCGCTGCGGCGTGCTCAATATTGGCCCGCACAACGCCGCTTTTATCGCCAACGTGTTGCACAGTGCAGCCCGTTACCGGCTGAATGTTGAAAAACTCAGTGCTGACGACGTCATGCAACGCTGGCCACAATGGCAGCTACCGCCGGATTACAGCGCCGTTTATGAACCTGAATCGGGCTTTCTGAAGTGTGAACTGGCCATCAGTCACTATATTCGTCTGGCAAAAAACGCCGGCTGCGCCCAGCTGTTTAACTGTCCGGTAACGGCACTAAGCCGCAGCGGCGATCTGGAAGTTGTCGACACGGCAGAAGGTACCTTTCGTGGCCGCCGGCTGCTGGTGAGTGCCGGAACCTGGGTAAAAAAACTGCTGCCCGCCCTCCCGGTTACCCCTCTGCGCAAAGTGTTTGCCTGGTATCAGGCTGATGGACGTTACAGTGAAAATAACCGTTTTCCGGCTTTTAGCGCTGAAACGGCAGAAGGTCAGTTTTATGGTTTCCCCGCCGATAATAACGCCCTTAAAATTGGCCGGCATGATGGCGGACAAATCATCGGCCATGCTGACGAACGCACGCCTTTTGGCACCCACCCCCAGGACGGCAGCGAAACCTTTGCTTTTCTGAGGCGCATGTTACCAGGCGTCGGCGTTTGTCTGCACGGTGAGGCCTGTAGCTATGATATGTCACCCGATGAAGATTTTATTATTGATTCTCCGGCTGATAATCCGCAGCGCCTGATTATCAGCGGACTTAGCGGCCACGGTTTCAAATTTGCCAGCGTGCTGGGGGATATTGCTGCCCGCTTCGCCAGGGGGGAAAACAGTCCGTTTGACCTGACGCCTTTTTCACTGACGCGCTTTGATGGCGGTGAATAATCACCGTCACCCGGTGTGACTGAAACGGCAGCATGACCTGAGCGATAAATAGTACAACCGTGCAGGTGCTGATGCTATCACTGTTGGTTGCTCGTCTTACTTAAGCGATAATCGGCGGCCACACCGCCGGTTATCGCTGCTGTCAGGGAAGTACCGTGTGATTATTATCTGAGTGTTGTTCAGTTTGCTGACGCTGCTCACGCTGACGGCGTAAGCGCAACTTCTGCACCAGATTGCGAGCTTCAGCTTCAGTAGCCACGGCAGGCGCCGAGCCGTATAACGGTTTGCGCGCCGTTTCACGGGTGGTTATAACGGTAATCAGGCCAATCAGTCCGGCGGCCATCAGGTAATAAGCTGGCATCATCAGATTATGCGTTTTTTCAACCAGCCAGGTTGTCAGCAATGGAGTGGTACCGCCAAACAGAGATACCGACACGTTAAAACCAATTGCCAGCGCACTGTAACGCACCTCGGTGGAAAACAGTGCCGGTAACGTTGCCGGCATAGAACCACTAAAACAGGTATGCAGTACCCCGAGGATCATCAGTCCGACAAACACCCACAGCATATTGCCGGTACCAATCAGCATCAGGCAGGGTAACGCCAGCACCATCAGGCCAATTGCCCCAAGGCCAATCACCGGACGACGCCCCAGCCGGTCATTCCAGTGTCCCCAGAACAGTGTCAGTGGCATCATGACAAACATCACCACCATGACCAGCATCAGGCCACTGAGTTCACTCAGGCCAAGAATGCCGGTCAGGTAACTTGGCATATAAGAAGTCAGCATATAATTAGAGACGTTAAACAGCAGCACCAGGCCGATACATTTCAGCATTGCTCCGCGATACTTATACAGCATCTGCAGCAGTCCCAGCCGCGGTTTACTGTGCTCCAGCGCCTCCTGTTTTTCCATATGCTTCTGGAAGGCCGGCGTCTCTTCCAGCTTAAGTCGGATATACAGCCCGAACAATCCCAGTGGGGCAGCAATAAAAAAGGGAATGCGCCAGCCCCAGCTCAGCATATTATCGCCGGGCAAAGCGGCCGTCAGTCCGGTCACCAGTCCGGCCCCCAGCAGGTAACCGCCCAGAGTACCAAACTCCAGCCAGCTGCCCATAAAACCCCGCCGGTTATCGGTTGAGTATTCGGCAATAAAAGTGGCGGCACCGCCATATTCACCGCCAGTTGAAAATCCCTGCAACAGACGGGCCAGCAGCAGCAGAACCGGCGCCAGAATACCGATAGACACATAGCTGGGTATCAGACCGATACAAAACGTTCCTATCGACATCATGATCATGGTAATTGCCAGAACTTTCTGACGACCAATGCGATCGCCAAGCGGGCCAAATACCAGCCCCCCTACCGGACGCACAAGAAAAGCAGCCGCAAAAGCGCCAAAGGTGGCTATCAGCTGTGCCGCAGGGTTACTACCGGGGAAAAAGACTTTACCAATGGTCACCGCCAGATAACTGTATACACCAAAGTCAAACCATTCCATGGCATTACCCAGCGCGGCGGCACCTACCGCTCGCTTCAATAGATCTTTATCAACAATAGTGATGTCATCTACCGTTAGCTCTTTTTTTGGTTTTTTATTCCAGAAATGTTTTTTACCGGCACGCGGAGCGGTTTCCGTAGTATGACTCATTCGATCTCCTCTGGTGTCAGGCTGTGTCCTGCTGATAACGGCTATGCGGTTATCATGACTGGGACGATGACTTATCTGCGTTGTTCGCAGTCAGTGCGACGGGTCAGGAACACAATCGTGCAGTAATGAATGCAGCACCATAGCTTTCTTCGTCTTCAGGCCAGCCAGACCGGGCGATGAAAGCTATAAAGCAGCCAGTATGCGGATTAAAAATAACCCAGGTTAAAATTAGCAGGCTTTCAATTTATACAAAATAGCGCCCCGTTTCAAGTTTGCCACTTTTCATACTATTAAACAGATTGACAGCAGAATGTTTCTGCCAGCTGGCAGCAACTCTGATGGCCGCCATTAATCATAGCAGCCTTATCAGTTTCAGATGGTGATAACCCGCAGCAGGGTTATTTTTTTTCAGGCTCGGGAATAGCCAGCGTCATATTGAGCAGGCCACGGGATTTATTGAATATTTTATTGCCATTTTCACGGCCGGCACGGCGCGCCCGCTGCTCTTCGGGCGGCAAAGACAGCTCTTCCATACACAGCGGACTACAGCAGTGCTGAAATTTGCTGGCGCAGTCGGGGCACTGAATAAAAAGCAGATGGCAGCCATCATTACGACAATTAACATGGTTATCACAGGGCGCACCGCACTGGTGACAATGCGCGATCACTTCGTCAGAAATACGCTCACCCATGCGCTCGTCAAAAACAAAGTTTTTACCTTTAAACCGTACCGGTAATCCCTGCTCCCTGGCACGGCGGGCGTACTCAATAATCCCGCCTTCAACGTGATAGACGTTATCAAAACCGTTATGCAGCATCCAGGCACTGGCCTTTTCACAGCGTATGCCCCCGGTACAGTACATCACTATTTTTTTGTCTTTCTGCTGCTGTAGCATGTCGACTGCCATCGGCAACTGCTCGCGGAAGGTATCGGCCGGCACCTCCAGCGCATGTTCAAAATGGCCGACTTCATATTCATAATGATTACGCATATCAACGAATACCGCATTGGGATCGTCAAGCATGGCATTCACTTCGGCCGCTTTAAGATAGGTACCCACTTTGCTGGCATCAAAACTTTGATCGACAATGCCATCAGCGACAATACGTTCACGCACCTTCATCCGCAGTACCCAAAACGATTTACCATCGTCATCAAGTGCGACGTTGAGACGCAGATTATTCAGCGCCGGATGAAAGGCGTAGAGCATCGCTTTCATCGCCTCAAACTGACTGGCAGGCACGCTTATCTGGGCATTAATTCCTTCACTGGCAATATAAACCCGACCGAAGACGTTCAGCGCAACCATCGCCTGGTACAGCGCGTCGCGGAAGGCGCCGGCATCATCAATATGGAAATATTTATAGAAAGAGACGGTCGTACGCGCTTCGGTTTCAGCCAGCATGCGCGCTTTCAGTTCTTTATTGTTCACAAGGTTATGTAACACTGGCACGGTGTACGTTCCTTAATAGCAATGAGTGTCTTTTTTGGCGCGCGTATGATACCGCAAACTGACAGACAATAAAGGGTCTGGATAGAAAATAACCACAGGCCTGCTGCGCGAAGGCGTATTTTTCAGAGCAGGAAAAAAATGGCACAATGTGCGGCAAACAAAAACAGCAAGATGCCGTAACGCATCGTTTTTACTGGAATCCTATGACTCAATTGCCACTGTTTTCGCGCCATCTGTTGCACCCTCGCTACTGGCTTACCTGGATTGGCATCGGCTTGCTGTACCTGCTGGTATTACTGCCCTATCCGCTTATCTATTGTCTTGGCTGTACTCTCGGCCGTCTGGCAAGGCGGGTAATGACACGGCGGGTTAAAGTCGCGCGGCGCAACCTGGAACTCTGCTTTCCCGCCATGCCGGAAGCCGAACGCGAGGCACTGGTAAAGAAAAACTTTGAGTCGGTGGGAATGGGCGTGCTGGAAACCGGTATGGCGTGGTTCTGGCCAGACTGGCGAATTCGTCGCTGGTTCACCGTTACCGGCCTTGAACATATGGACAAGGCCAAAGCTCAGGGCCAGGGAATGCTACTGATTGGCATGCACTTTCTCACTCTGGAACTGGGGGCCCGTATCTATGGCATGCAAAATCCTGGCGTGGGGGTTTACCGCCCTAACGATAATGCCCTGCTGGACTGGCTGCAAACTTGGGGCCGGCTGCGCTCTAATAAGACCATGCTCGATCGCAATGATTTAAAAGGGATGATCCGTGCGCTGAAAAACGGTGAAATTATCTGGTACGCGCCGGACCATGACTACGGTCCCAAAACCAGCGTATTTGCTCCTTTTTTTGCCGTACCCGACGCGGCCAGCACCCGCGGCAGCTATATGCTGATTCGCGCTGCCAGCCCGGCCATTTTTCCCTTTGTTCCACGCCGGCTACCCCATGGCAAAGGTTACGAACTGATAATAATGCCAGACGCGCAAGGCATGGCGGCTGATGATGAAGTCACTACGGCCAGCAGTATGAATCAGCTGGTGGAACATGCGGTATTGCTGGCACCTGAACAATATATGTGGCTGCACCGGCGATTTAAAACCCGCCCGCAAGGTGCCCCTTCACTTTATTAAGCTACCATGGCTGCCGCTGCGTAAATCCGGCCGGCGGCCGCTGGCAGACGAGTGAAGAAACTGACGCTATTTAACCGGCTGATATTTCAAACCTATAGTTATGGTTACTTTTTTATACCCCTGCGTTCTCGCCTGATGAAACATCGTCTATTCTTTCCTGAAACCCGCTAATCAGAAGAAGGAGAGATGGCATGGATCTGTACACTACCCTTGAAGAAGCGATCGACGCCGCCCGTGAGGCGTTTCTGGCAGCCAACCCGGATGTTGATGAAGAAGAAGCCAGCGTCGCGCAATTCAACCTGCAAAAATACATCATGCAGGACGGCGATGTTATGTGGCAGGCGGAATTTTTCAGCGATGAGGGCGACGAAGGCGAATGTCTGCCACTGCGCAGCGGTGAAGCTGCACAGGCTATTTTTGACGGTGATTATGATGAAATTGAGCTTCGTCAGGAGTGGCTGGCGGAAAACACGCTGCACGAATGGGATGAAGGCGAGTTTCAGCTTACGCCGTCAACCGACAGTGAAGAAGGGGCTGCGGCAGCGGAAGAATGGGAAGATGATGACAGTGACTCAGACCGCTGGGCCTGAGGCGTTGATTTAGTCATAAGGCCCGTGGCGGGCATCAATTGGCAGCAGTAACGTATCAAGCACCGCGGAAAGCGGCAAATCAATAATTGTCAGCACCCGCCACGGCGTATCGCGCACATCCCAACGCACGCCGGGATAATACTGATGACCATGGCCCTGTCCTGGGACAATACGGCTGATAATGCTGCCACATCCGCTCAGCATCAGCACACAAAATCCGACGCAAATGGCGCGCTTTACACCACGCAGTTTCATAACCCTTTTCCCCATGCTGACAGTGGCTGACCGCACCGCTGATGGGGTGACATGGTAGTCATTAATGGTTAGCAAATCCAGCCAATAAAAAAGGCAGCTTAAACGCTGCCTTTTTACCACAACCCGCACAAACTGACTTATTGCGTCAGTTTCAGCGCACGAGGATTGAGCGGAAACTGACGGTAATAATCGAACCAGTCATGATATTTATCGGCATGCGCCCATAAACGGCTGTGCATACGTGACAACACAACCGGATCGCTTATCAGCATCAGCCGCTGATCGCGGCCAAGTTTCTGTGGATGCTGCCCCAGCGACTGGTCCACCAGCCGGTCACGGGCAAAATCGACAATATCGCTTTTCAGATGGCGCGCCGTTGCCATGGCGCTGGCCAGCGCGTTGAATGACGGATGCAAAAGTGCATGCATAAAGCCCTGCTCCAGCAGCCGCTCGCGATTGAGTTGCAGATAACGATCGGTATCCACCAACTCTTTCGGCGGCGCATACTCCTCGGGGATCAAAAACAGCCGGCTGCGACGGGTGGCCAGGCCGATGGTTGCCCGGCTGGAAATCACCGAAACAAACGGCGACAAAATCAGCGAGAAAACAATCGGTGACAGCCACCAGAGGAAATTGAGATCCAGCCAGCCCATACCAATCGCCCAGGCAGCACCCAGCAACAGCTGAGAACCATGGCGCCGGAAAGCCTCACCCCAGGGGGTGGCATCATCATCACGCTGCGGAGAATTCCATACCACTTCCCAGCCGAGGAAGGCACTGACCACAAATACCGTATGAAACAGCATACGCACCGGTGCCAGCAGTACGGAAAACAGCATCTCCAGCATCAGCGACAGAAACAGGCGAATCGGTCCACCATAAGGTCTGGAGCCTTTACACCAGATCAGCACCACACTCAGCAACTTCGGCAGAAACAATAACACCAGGGTGGTGGAAAATAACGCAATCGCCAGTTCAGGCCGCCACTGAGGCCATACCGGAAACAGCTGACGTGGCTGAAGAAAGTACTGGGGTTCCATCAGCGTATGCACTATCTGTAATGCCGTCGACAGCGCCAGAAACATAAACCATAGCGGTGCTGAAAGATACGACATCACCCCGGTCAGAAACACCGCACGGTGCACCGGATGCATACCCTTAACCAGGAACAGGCGGAAATTCATCAGGTTACCATGACACCAACGGCGATCACGCTTGAGTTCATCAAGCAGATTCGGCGGCAGCTCTTCATAAGAACCGGGTAAATCATAGGCAATCCAGACGCCCCAGCCAGCACGACGCATCAGCGCCGCTTCCACGAAGTCATGGGACAGAATTGACCCGGCAAACGACCCCTCTCCCGGCAGTGGTGCCAGCGCACAGTGCTCAATAAACGGTTTAACCCTGATTATTGCATTGTGCCCCCAGTAATGGGATTCGCCCAGCTGCCAGAAATGCAAGCCGGCGGTAAACAGCGGACCGTAAACGCGGGTAGCAAACTGCTGACAGCGGGCATAAAGGGTATCCATACCGGATGCTTTCGGTGACGACTGGATAATACCGGCTGTGGGATTCGCTTCCATCATCCGCACCAGTCCGGTGAGGCAATCACCACTCATAACGCTGTCGGCATCCAGCACAACCATATAGCTGTACTGGCTACCCCAGCGGCGACAAAAGTCGTCAATATTGCCGCTTTTACGCTTAACGCGACGCCGGCGACGGCGATAGAAAATGCGCCCTTCACCAGCAACATCATTGATAAGCTCCATCCAGGCTTTCTGCTCGGCAATAGCAATATCAGGGTTGTAGCTGTCGCTGAGAATATACACGTCGAAATGTTGCGCCTGCCCGGTGCGCACCACCGACTCCCAGGTGGCACGCAGACCGGCAAAAACCCGCTCAACATCTTCATTACAGATAGGCATAATCAGCGCGGTACGATGCCCCGGATTTATTGGCTCATCGCCAACGGTATTGTAAGAAATACTGTACTTATCTTTGCCGATCAGCAGCTGCAGAAAGCCCATCAGCGCGGTCCAGAAACCGGCGGACACCCAGCAAAACAGAATGGCAAACAGCACCAGAATACCGGTCTGCAAAATATAGGGCAGCAGCTGTAAAAAGCTCTGTTGCCAGTTTTGATGCCACATATCCACCGGGTCAATCAGCGCCCAGCCCTGATAAGGCAGAATGGTTTTCATGTACCAGGTGGCAATCACCGTTTGCAGCATGGTCAGAATAAGCAGAATGTAGCGCCGGACGGTACCGACATAGCGCCACTGATCTTCCTGTTTTTGCTGCTCAGCGCTGGCATAACGATGAGCCACTTTTTTGCCGCGCAGGCTATCCCAGAAGCGGCTGACCGGATTGGTTCGCCAGGCCTCAGGATACATGGAGGAACGATGATGGGGCGGCATCGCTTTCAGCGTGGTGCGTCCGACTGCGTCCTGAGAAAACTGGCTTCCTTCCTCGCCAATGGCGTTGGGCCAGCTGGTTTCAATACGTTTTTTTACTGACTGTAAAGAGAGGTCATCGCCATCGGCCATGCTGGCGTTATTCTGCGCCAGCGCCGTCTGAATCGCCGGAAAAGCCTCAGCGGCGGGTGCCGCCGCCGCCGCGGTAACCGCAGCGTTACGGGCAGCGGCTGGCAGTGCCTCAATATAGTCAGCAGGGGTAACTGTTGATTTATTCATTGGCAGGTAACTGATAGCTCCAGGTTTCTGTCAGCGGCTTATCGCCGTTCATCAGGGCCGCACGCATTTCTGTTGGTTGCTTGTTATCTTTAACCCGCACGCGCAGGATTAAGCGCCAGCCTCTGGTCACCGGATTGTAGCGCACGCTGTTTTCAACCAGCTCGCCATTCTGGCCGATGCTGACCTGCGGCGTCACTGCAGTGTTATCGGCTAACTTGCTCATGGCGTTGCCAACAAAATCGACGATAAACGCAATGGAACCATCGGGCTGACGCACCAGATTAGACTGTTTAACATCGCCCGTTGAACGCAGCGTATTTTTCACCCATGCCAGATTATCGCCATGCAAGGCGGTTTCATCACGGGTAAAATGCAGACGGTAGCTAAAGTCCATCGCCTGCCCCGGATCCGGTAATTTTTCCGGTGTCCAGAAAGCCACGATATTATCGTTGGTTTCATCGGCGGTAGGAATTTCTACCAGCTCAACATGCCCTTTGCCCCAGTCGCCCTGGGGTTCAATCCAGGCACTGGGACGCAGGTCGTAGCGATCGTCAAGATCCTGATAGCGACTAAAATCACGCTCACGCTGCAGTAAACCAAACCCCTTCGGATTCTCTACGCTGAAATCGCTGATTGCCAGATGCTTTGGATTATTCAGCGGACGCCAGATCCATTCACCGTTACCGGCATGAATAGACAGCCCGTCTGAATCATGAATGGCCGGCCGGAAATTCGGCACCGGAGAAGGTTGGTTAGGACCAAACAGGAACATACTGGTTAAGGGTGCCACGCCGAGTTTACCAACCCGATCGCGCAGGTAAACCCGTGACTGAACGTCAACAATGCTTTGTTTACCAGGGGTGATAGTGAAGCGGTAAGCCCCGGTGGCGCGTTGAGAATCCAGCAGTGCATAAATTATTAAATGCTTATCCTGCGGTTTTGGTCGCTGAACCCAATACTCTTTAAAACGCGGGAACTCTTCACCAGAGGGTAACGCGGTATCGATAGCCAGACCGCGGGCGGAGAGTCCGTAAACCTGCCCGGCACCAATTACACGAAAATAACTGGCACCCAGAAAGCTGGTAATTTCGTCATTCTTCTTTTTGTTATTGAGCGGATAAAGCACTTTAAAACCGGCAAAACCGAGATTTTTCACCGTATCGGCGTCATGTCTGACGTTGCCAAAATTGAAATAGTCAGGTGAATATTTGATTTCACGCACGCTGGAGGCGACCACTTCATTGATTTTCACCGGCATGTCGAAATACATGCCCTGATGATAAAATTCAAGTTTGAAGGGGGTTCTCAGCTTACCCCAGTAAGCTTTATCGTGATTGAACTGGATTTGCTGATAGTCCGTATATTTCATCTCGCGAAACTGGGAAGGAAGATTACTTTTTGGCGCTTCGTAGCTCTTTCCTGCTAATGCTTTTGCCTCTTTTGCTACATCATCAATACCAAAAGCCCAGCTGTTGCTGGCATACAGTGAAAACAAAACTGTCGCGCCAATCCAGCGCAGTTTCATCAGTTCTGGTTTATTTTTCATTTTAATTAGCACATCCCCCCCTTTAGTTGTGCTTAAATCAATCCCACCCATATTAATGGATAATCCTGCTTTCCGACAGTGTGAGCGAAATTTTGTTCCGCTATTATGAATCGTTAAGCAACGGATTCTCAAGCGTTTCCCGGAAGCAGATTTGCCTGATAGCGAGCAGAGGGGAAGCGGACTAAAGTTATGGCTACACGGGTTCAGGGTGAGCCGAAGTTAACGTATTGAAAAAAAGCAGATATATGACGAAAAAACCCCAACAACGTGAACATTATCTCGACTCGGTGCGCGCCTGGCTGATGCTACTCGGTGTGCCGTTTCATCTTTCATTAATTTACTCAACGCAAAGCTGGTCGGTAAACAGCCCGCACCCTTCCGAATGGCTGACGCTACTCAATGATTTTATTCATGCTTTTCGCATGCAGGTCTTCTTTGTTATTTCCGGCTATTTCTCCTATATGCTCTATCTGCGCTATGCGCCACGTCACTGGATAAAAGTCCGCCTTGAACGCGTCGGCATTCCAATGCTGGCCGCCGTACCGCTGTTGACGCTGCCGCAACTGTTTATTCTTAAAGCCTGGACTCCGCGCCTTGACGGCTGGGAAACGGAATCATTTTACAATAAATTCAATATGGTAAGCTGGGATCTCATTTCTCATCTGTGGTTTTTACTGGTGCTTTGTACCCTGACCACCTCAGGGCTGATTCTCTTTCGCCTGCTGCGCGACGCGCGGCGGGCAAAAACAGACTATTCCGATCTCAGTTGGGGCAAACTTTCGCTGGCAATACTGGCCTACAGTCTTTTTTGGGCCGCCTGCCGGCGCACCATTTTTCTTTTGCAACCGCAATGGCTGATGGACGGCTTATTCAGTAACATTGTGATGCAGTCACTGTTTTTCCTGCCCTTTTTTATTCTGGGCGCTATGGCGTGGAAATATCCGGCGATTAAAGCGCTGTTTATCCGTCCGGATTACCGGGTGTTTGCCGGTGCGCTGCTGGCCTTTATCGCCTATGTCGCCAATCTGACCTGGAGCAGCGGTGACGGCTGGCTGTATGAACTGGATGCCATTATTGCGATGCAGATGGGACTGTGGATGGTTAACGTCACCTTTTCTGCCGGTCATCGGTTCCTTAATTCACACTCACCGCGCATTACCTATCTGGTGAATGCCTCTCTGTTTATCTATCTGGTCCACCATCCGTTAACCCTGCTGTACGGCATTTTTGTCACGCCACACATTGCCAGCAATACGCTAGGTTTTTTTGTTGGTCTGCTGCTGGTGTTTGGTGCGGCGTTTATACTCTATGAACTTCATTTACGCGTGACGCTGCTGCGTTTCCTGTTTTCAGGCAAACCACAGCGCACCCGGCGCGGCGGTACGCCGGCCAGGCAGCACTAAAGCAACCATTCAATGGGTAAATGCCAGACCAGCCTGACCAGCAGGCGCTGAATAAAACGGGTTTGCGGCTCATGGCGGTGAATCCGTTCTTTTTCCCCCTCGCCGGGATACTCAATCCAGTTGACCCGTCCCCACTTATCCAGCTTCAACGTCCAGGCGCTTTCTCTCATGCTGTCATGAAAACGGCGATGAATATTGCCCGCCAGGGTTTCACTTTCAATCAGCAACCCCATTTCGGTATTGAGCATTGCTGAACGAGGATCAAAATTAAACGAACCAATAAACACTTTTTGCATATCGACGCTGAAGGTTTTGGCGTGCAGGCTGGAACCTGAATTACCGGTAATGCCGCGATCGTGCGCCAGCGCTTTTTCACCCTCGGGTTTCAGTTCATACAGCGTCACCCCACGACGCAACAGTTTTTTGCGCCAGCGCGCATAGCCGGCATGCACCACCGAAACATCATTCGCCGCCAGCGAGTTAGTCAGGATGGCGATTTTAACGCCACGGCGCACCAGCGAGAGCAGTTGCGCCACGCCGGAACGGGTCGGGACAAAATAGGCTGAGATAATATCAAACTGCTGCTGCGGTTTGCCGATGACTTCCAGTAATCGTTGCGGCAGTAAGGTACTGGTACTGGCGCGCCCCAGACCTTTGCGCGGATCATCACTTAACAACCGCGTTTTGGCCCAGATAAAATGGAGCTCGCCGCTTTCCAGTCGTTGCACAAAATGGCTGTGTTGCAGACGATATAAATAGCGCCGCGCTCTGGTACTGTCGCGCCAGGCACGCGGTAGCGTAATCTGACCGCTGTCACCGGCTTTTTTAGTGCCTATCACCGCGCTAAGCGGTGACACTGCCCGACTGTGCCAGTAGCGCGAAAAGTCGTTTTCCACTTCTGCCACCACCGGACCAATCGCCAGCACATCAAGATCGGAGAACAATGGCGCCTTCCCTGCACCAAAATAGGCATCGCCGACATTACGTCCGCCGACGATGGTTGCCATACCGTCAACGGTAAAACTTTTATTATGCATGCGCCGGTTAAGACGGGCAAAATCGGTGAGATAACCCAGTGCGCGCAGGGTACGGAAGGAAAAAGCGTTAAACAGCCGCACCTCAATCTTCGGGTGGGCATTCAGCTCGCCCAAAACCTGGTCCATCCCAACCGTGTTGTTATCATCGAGCAACAGGCGAACGGTAACCCCGCGATCTGCCGCATCCAGCAGTGCACTGAACAACAGCCGGCCAGACAGATCGTTCTGCCAGATATAGTATTGAATATCCAGACGCTTTTCAGCCATTTCAATCAGCAAATAGCGGGCAGCAAAAGCATCCAGACTCTCCACCAGCGGATGTACACCACTGACGCCAGGATGAGACTGCAGGCGGCCACTGATGGCACGTTCAATTCGGGTCATACGCGGCTGAAGCGCGCTGACAGGCGGTATAACCTCTGCCATGATATTCAGATTCCCTGACAGGAAAAGGGGCCTGGCGCAAGAGCGACGCCCGTTTAATAAGGTGAGTTTTTATCATAACCTGTTCAGATGAATATACTGAGTATCACCTGATGCGCGATAACAATTAGCGGGAAAACATTATTGATCCGCCGCAGGCGTGTCAATATCAGCGATCACGCCGGCCGCACTGACCACAACTGCGTGCGGCGGGTAGCGAATAAGAATTGATTTTGCGCCATCATCCCCCTGTAAAGCCTGCAAAGGTTGCCGTAAGGCTGCCTGGAACCCCACGGGATGCCCCGGCTGTCCGTTAAAAACCGTTCTGACCGTCAGATGATGTTGCAATGCAGCAGCAGTTTCCTGCAGCACGCGGGACGTAATCCATGGCATATCTGCCAGCATAATTAACCAGCCATCGCAGTCAGTACAATGACGGACGCCGGCAGCAATGGTCTCCCCCAGACCCTTTGAGGCAAGCCGGATAACCTCCGGCTGCGGGTAACCACGCGGCGCCGGTATAAAATCATATTCCGGACGCGTGACCACGGTAACCGCAAAACCGGCGGCCAGCACGTTATCCAGCGTGGTCTGAAACAGCGACCTGCCGTCCGGCATCGGATGAAGCAGCTTCGGCAGGCGGCCGCCGGCCGCCTGATAGCGCCGGCCTACCCCGGCGGCGGCAATAATAACGCGGATATTCATAGCGGCAGTTTACCCACGGCAGGATTGTCATTGTCTGATTATATCGTGCCGCAAGCCGCCATACCCTGGCTATTTACTTGCCGGCGGCGGTTTAACCGCTAACAAGGCAAACTGACGCCGCACCGCTTGCGGCAGGCGGCTGTCCCCCTTAATGGCTACCGGGATTGGCACGGACCTGCGCCACTTTTTGGGTTAAATCCTGCCAGGCCGGTTCTGCCGGGGCATAGCGCTGACGCAGCCAGGCAGCAATCTCAGCCACCTGTTTATCCGACAAACTGGCGGCAAAACCTGGCATATAACCCAGTTCATCGCTGGCCGGTTTATCAATCCCGTGCAGCACTACCTGCAATAGATTGTCCGGCGTGGCGCTGGTCAGACTGCTGCTGCTGGCCATGGCAGGACTGACGCCAAACAACGTCGGGCCACCTTCCGCGGCACTGTGGCAGGCCTGACAGGCGCCTTTAAACAGCCGCTCACCGGCCGCCGTATTCAGCGCGGGCGATACTGCCACTGGCGGCGCGCTGCTCATCGCTGAGGACGCTGACTGACCATTCAGGTCAGCAAGATAGGTTGCCATCGCTCTGACATCCGCTTCCGGCAGGGTTGCCAGATGCCTGACAACCGGGGCCATCGGACCGGCGGCGACACCATGACTGGCGTCGTAACCGCGACGCAGATAGTTATACAAAGCATCGGCCCGCCAGGGCGTTGGCGCCTTGCTGAGCTGGTTGAGCGCCGGCGCTTCCCAGCCATCAACCCAGCCACCGGCAAGAAAATTATCGCCGGTTTTTTCCGCCCCCAGCAAATTGCGTGGAGAGTGACAGGCGGCGCAATGACCGGCCCCGTTGACCAGATAGGCCCCACGGTTCCACTCGGCGCTTTTTGCGCTATCAGGCTGATATTCGCCCGATTTCAGATAGAGCATATTCCAGCCCGCCATCAGGAAACGCATATTAAACGGAAATCGCATGGCGTTCGCTGGTGCGCTCTGTTTGACCGCCGGTTGTGACATCAGATAGGCATATAGCGCCTGCATATCCCCTTCATTAATCTGCCGGAAAGCGGTGTAGGGAAAGGCAGGATAAAGATGATGACCATCGCGACTGATCCCCTGGCGCATGGCGCGATCAAATGCAGTGAACGACCAGCGACCAATACCCGTGTCTTTATCTGGCGTAATGTTAGTGGTATACAGGGTACCAAACGGCGTCGCCATCTTCAGGCCTCCGGCATTGGTTGCCCCGCCTTCAGCGGTGTGACAAACGGCACAATCACCAGCAGCGGCCACCTGACGCCCGCGCTCCAGCATCTGCGCTGACCAGCTGGCGGCATCCGGCGGTGTCACCGGCGAAATCGCCGCACGCCATGGCAGAGCGTTTGTAGCAATACCCATAGCCGCGGCAAGCAGACCAGCGCCCCCAGCGAAAACCCACCGTTTTTTATCAGCGCGGCGGCCCCCGGCACTAAGCTGCGGCTGCGGGTCGGGGCCGTTCAGCGCCTGCCGCAGTTTATCCGATGTAATAGGCAACTCACGAAAACGAATGCCGGTTGCATCAAATACCGCATTAGCAATCGCCGCTGCGCTGGGTACCGATGCCGACTCACCGGCCCCTAATGGCGGTTCATGCGGCCGTGACATCATCATCACATCAATATCCGGCACTTCCGGAAAGGTCAGAATCGGATACCCTCCCCACTCTTTACTGGCAATCAGATTGCTTTCAATGGTCACCTGCTCTTTCAGCACCCGGCTGGTGGACTGAATAACATTGCCATGAATCTGATGCCTGACCCCTTCAGGATTTATCATCATGCCGGCATCATGCCCGACAGTAATACGCGTAACGGCAATTTCACCGCTTTGTTTGTCAATTGCCACATCAGCGACCCAGGCCGCCCAGGCGGCGCCAAAACCGGGGAACTTGCTGTGAATGTAACGAGCATAGGCAAAGCCACGTCCGCGCAAGATACCCGGCTCGCTGGCTTGTTGCATCGGCTGCGTGCGCGGCGTCCACTCTGCACGCCGGGCGGTGCTGCGGATTAACTCAGCAGCACGCTCATCGTCAAGATAACGCAAGCGATAGGCCACCGGGTCGATCCCAGCCGCATGGGCCAGCTCATCCATATATGATTCATGGGCAAAGGTATTTGGCAATGCAGAAACGCCACGCATCCAGGAGGCGCGGACAATCGGTGCCATGTCTTCAATGGTTACCCGCAGATGCGGATACTGATAAGGTGGCAGTGATGTCCGGTCGCCCATTTCATAGGCCAACGCCAGCGGATCGACGCGCCCGGTGAGCAGTAGTGCCAGCGTCGGCGAGCCGTTAGAGGGATAGGAAGTAGAAAAATCATAAACATACGGATGGCCACCGGCATCAATTCCACCGTCCACCTCCATCAGCTGGGCGCTGCCTTTCGGTTCCCAGAGGTGCTCCTGCGCCCGGGTCAGCTGTACCCGAACCGGCTGGCCGACTGCACGTGAAAGCAGCGCCGCATCCGCGGCAACGTCATCAGCACAGTTACGTCCGTAACAACCCGCTGCTTCCATACGATTGATCTCGATTGCCGTTTCCGGATATTCCAGCAACCATGCCAGATCGGCGCGCAGCAGATGAGGGTTCTGGCTACCGCTCCAGACACGCAGACACCCAGGCTGATAGTCTGCAATGGCACAGGAAGGGCCAATTGAGGCGTGCAACTGATAAGGCCAGAAATAGCGACGGGTAAGACGCTGAGCCACATTTTCCAGCGCCTGATCCACCTCGCCGCTGTCATGCACTACCCGCGAAGTGTGGGGATTATCGCGGATAGCCTGTTCAACATCGCTGAGTTCAGGCAGTAAATGTTGCCACGCTTTCCAGCGAATTTGCAGCGCTTCCATTGCAGCCTGAGCCTGTTCTTCCCGTTGCGCAACCACGCCGACAAAATCAGCAATACGGACAACTTTTATAATACCTTCGATGTGGGCAATCGAGCTTTCATCAATACTCAGCAGCGAGGTTCCGACAAAACTGCCGCTATCGTAACCGGCGTAGGGTGGACGAATTACCCGGCCATGCAACATGCCAGGCAACCGCATATCATGCACCCAGCTCAGTTCACCGGTTGCCTTGGCGGGAATGTCCACCCGCGCCGTGCTGGTGCCCACAATGCGATACTGGTCAACGGGCTTAAGCGGTGCGTTTCCGGAAACAGGCAATTCAACATGCTGGCCGGCAATCAGTTCAGCAAAGCTGAGCTGGCGGCCATCCTCATGATAAAAATAGCCTTCATCCAGCCTGAGCTGTTGCGGTGTACAATTCAGGCGCCGGGCTGCCTGCTGGCTCAACCAGCGACGGGCTTCTGCGGCTGCCTGCCTTAACGGCACTGCGGAAATTTGCAGCGTGGCGCTGGCAATGGTCGCCCCCTGGTCCGGCACACGGGCCGTGTCGCCTAACACCATATTCACCTGCCCGACACGCAAATTAAGTTCTTCAGCCACAATCTGCGTCAGGACGGTTTTTACCCCAGTACCAAGGTCAACATGACCGTTAAAGGCCCAGACCTGGCCGTGCCGATCAATGGCAAGAAACAGCGCCAGTGTCCTGGCCTTTGCCTGCGGCGTTTGTCCTTTGGCTACCAGCCCCGGTGGTGGCTGAATTTCATCAATAACCAGCAACACCTCATCGGCCTGGCGCCATTGGTGCAAATCCGGGACAGGGATATGACTCATCACGCTTTCCCCGCCTGCTGCTGACATAACGTCATGGCTCTTTTCACCGCGCAAAGAATTTCTTTATGGGTACCACAACGGCAAAGATTGCCACTGAGTGCCGCGCAGATTTGGCGGTCATCCGGTGTCGGATTGGCCTGCAGTAATGCGGCGGTGGTCATGATCATACCGTTAAGGCAGTAGCCACATTGCGCGGCCTGCGCCTCTATGAATGCCTGCTGTACCGGGTGCAGACGCTGCCGATCCCCCAGCCCTTCCAGGGTAGTGATAGCACGCCGGCGCACGCCAAAAGCCGGGATCACGCAGGAACTAGCGGCTACGCCATCAATTAATACCGTGCAGGCACCGCATTCGCCGAGTCCGCAGCCATATTTTGATCCATTGAGCTGGAGTTCATTGCGTAACACCAGCAGTAAAGAAGTCTCGCGATAAGCGGAAACTGCCCTTGACGCACCGTTGACCTGCAAAGTGTACTCAATCAGGCCGCCGCTTGTGGCGCACACTGTCAGAGGAGTTTCCCGCATGTTCATCTTTCAACGCCTTACCGGCGTCAGATATACGCCGGACTATGGCTGGCCGGTATCGTCCAGCATTTTCCTGAGCAGATAGACCAGTGCAATCCGTTCGGCTGGATTGAGCGGCCCGTATGTCATTTCACTTATACGCACCGCATTGGTGGTCACCTGCCGGGTCAGCGTCTGCCCCTCAGCGGTCAGCATCACAATGACTTTGCGCTTATCACCCGGATCCGGGCCAAGACTAACCAGACCCCGGGCTTTTAAGCGCTCCACCACACCACGAATAGTGGCCTGATCAACGGCCGTAAAGCGCACAAGATCATTCTGTGCACTGGGGCCGTGGTCATGCAGTGCGCACAACGTAATAAACTGCACCGCCGTCAGCTGCGAATCACCAACGTTTTGCTGGAAAATCGCCATATGGCGCTGATAAACCTTGCGCAGTAAATGCCCCACCTGCTCGGTGTAGTCATAGTGCAGCGGCGCAGCCGTTTTTTTCTGGCACATATAAATTTCCTTTTACCCGGTCATGCAAGGCAGTGTAATACATTGCCACTGCCCTGACAGCCGCTCCCTGCAATGGCTTAGTGGGCCAGTGATGCCGCCGGCGCCACCACGGCCCCTTCGGCGACCACCAGCAGATCATCAACGCGAACATCACAATGTCGCAGAGCAATATCCATGTGGCACGGGGTTTTACGCGTTCCCCCCACCTCGGTATTCGGTCCGGTAGAAAACAGGAAGTTGCCATAAAAAGCACGGGCATCCATACACATACCGTCGTTTTTATCGTGCAGTCCCATTGCCGTCCACTGCGCACGCGGCTGTAATCCCCAGCCTATGTGGGAAATTCCGTATACTTCCGGATCGTTAAAATAGGCCATGTAATCACGCAGATACCCGGCTTCAAATCCACCGTGGATGCGGGTAACGAAGCCCTTTTCAATTTCCAGCGTAATGCGCTCACGGGTATAGGTTTTAAAAGGCAACAAAATATCACCAACATCCAGTACCAGCACACCCTCAGCCTGTTCTTCATTGGGCCAGGTAAACAGAAAACCACTTGGCCAGTGGTCCCAGCGCCCCGGTTCATCGGCATAGCCATATTCAGTTACCGTTGGATACTGCCCGAGCGGTGCACGAAAATCGCTGCCAGCCGCCGACTTCACCGTCATCATGCGCGCTTTCTCCAGTACCGCCGCCGCCGCCATTACCCGGGTTTTATCCTGCTCGTCAGGTAACATGCGCGCCAGCACTTCCGGCGGCTCAACCGCCAGCAGAATACGGCTACCGGTTTTCAGAATCTGTTCCTGCTCTGGTGAATGCAACAGCATCATGGTATCGACAATCAGATCCGCTGCTTCCAGCGCCTTTTGCGCGGCGCTATTCCCCGTCAGGGCTGTATCGCCACAGTAAGCGGTCATATCGTTACCCATTGCCGTGGGATGATTAAACGACGGCAGTTCAACACTGTACACTTTGGCACCCAGCCTCAACGCAGCATCGGTCGCTGCCTGTACGGTGCGGGCATCAGAATAGTGACTTTTCAGGATAGCCACGCTTTGGCTGGCATCTACTTTTGACAGGCGTAAAACCTGCTCAAACATCTGCCCCAGCTGGCTCTGATTAACGGCCATGATGTGCTCCTCTCAGGTTAGGTGCCGGATGAAACCCACTGTTCATAATTTCATCTTTTTATAGCGACTACGCTAGATATTATTGTTATAGACATGTTACCTGCCTGAGTGCAAGCCTTTCTTGCCATCATAAGAAAAGGCTATTTAACCTTCTTATTAAGCTGTGATTAACATCATAGTCTCCGGACTTAATCATTTTTTAACCAAAATTCTCATTGAATTTCACAAAAAAATAACTCCAATAATTATAGTGTATACACTTTATTTTCATGATTGCAGCGCACAACAGAACTGTACACTGTGAAACAGCCTGAGTGTTTGAGAGGAAACTATGAGCAATAAAAAACGCATCGCCGTCGTCGGTGCCGGTCTTGGCGGACTGGCGGCAGCGTCGCTGCTGCAAAAAACCGGCTTTCATGTCGATGTTTATGAGCAAAGTCCGGCATTTGCCCGTCTCGGTGCAGGTATTCATATGGGGCCAAACGTTCTGAAAATTTTTCGCCGCATGGGTATTGAACAGCAGCTGGAAGATCTGGCTTCCCATCCGGATTTCTGGTTCAGCCGTGATGGTGAGACCGGCGACTATTTATCGCACATTCCGCTCGGTGACTTTGCCCGGCGCGAATACGGTGCCGCCTATGTCACCGTTCACCGTGGCGATCTGCAGGCGATGCAGATTACCAGCCTGACACCGGGTAGCATTCAGTTTGGTAAATGCCTGAGCAGCGTCGAAGACAGCGGTGATGACGTGGTGCTGCGTTTCCTGGATGGCAGCGAAGCGCGGGCAGATATTGTCATTGGTGCCGATGGTATTAACTCAAAGCTGCGCGAACACCTGCTGGGAGCTGAAGCACCCAGCTACAGCGGCTGGGTGGCGCACCGTGCGCTGATCCGCGGCGAGCAGCTGCGCAAATATAACCTGTCGTTTGAAGACTGTGTCAAATGGTGGTCAGAGGATCGTCATCTGATGGTCAACTACACCACCCGCGCACGCGATGAATATTACTATGTTTCCGGTGTGCCTCACCCCTCCTGGGATTTTCAAGGCAGCTTCATTGACAGCAGCCGCCAGGAAATGCTGGAAACCTTTGGTCATTATCACCCGGTGGTACAGGCGCTGATTGAATGCAGCGAGTCGGTAACCAAATGGCCATTACTTAATCGTAAGCCGCTACCGGTGTGGAGTGAAGGACGTATCGTCCTGCTGGGTGATGCCTGCCACCCAATGAAACCTCATATGGCACAGGGGGCGGCAATGGCCATTGAAGACGGAGCAATGCTCACCCGCTGTTTATGCGAAACCGGTCTCGACGATTACCTTACCGCCTTCCGGCTGTATGAAGCTAACCGCAAAGAGCGGGCTTCACAAGTGCAGGCCGTCTCTAACGCCAATACGTTTTTGCGCACGCAGGAAGATCCCGCCTGGGTATATGGCTATGACGTCTTTGCCGAGCCGCTGAAAAGTGAGGTGACCTCATGAGTCACTTTATTTGTGGCGGTCAGGTACAGGCCAATGGCATACGTCAGCACTATCTGCGCTACGGCGGTAAAGGGCCAGCGTTAATTCTGGTACCGGGCATTACCAGCCCGGCAATCACCTGGGGATTCGTTGGCGAAGTCTTTGGCCAGCATTTTGACACCTGGATACTTGATGTACGCGGACGCGGTCTTTCCAGCAGCGGTGACGGGCTGGATTACAGTATGGAAAGCTGTGCCGATGATATTAATGCCCTGGCCAGCGCACTGGGTCTGCAACAATATCATCTGCTCGGCCATTCAATGGGCGCGCGTTTTATTATGCGGGCCGCCGTGAAAAAACCGGCCGGCGTTCTGTCGCTGTCACTGATCGATCCGCCGGTTTCCGGCCCCGGTCGGCGCCTTTATCCTGGTCAGTGGCCCTGGTATCAGGACTCTATCCGCGAGGCAGTAACCGGCATGGATGGCGAAGCGATGAAAAAATACTGCCCGCACTGGAGTGATGAACAGCGTCAGCTGCGCGCTGAATGGCTGCATACCTGCTATGAACCGGCTATCCGTCGGGCCTTTGATGACTTCCATCAGCTGGATATTCATCAATACTTCCACCAGCTACCGGCCAGGACCTTACTGATGGTTGCCGGAAAAGGTGGTGTGATCCAGCCGGAAGATGAGGCCGAAATTCGCGCCTTGCGGCCGGATATTACCATCAGTCATGTCAGGCACGCCGGACACATGATCCCCTGGGACGATTTCAGCGGATTTTTTAGCGCGTTTGGCACCTTTCTTGGCCCAACCCTGCATGCGGAGACGCCCTGATGAAACAACACTATCGTATCGGGCAGATCGTCCCGAGCTCAAATATCACCATGGAAACTGAAATCCCTGCCATGTTGCAGGCCAGGCAGCTTATTCGTCCCCAGCGTTTTACCTTTCACTCCAGCCGCATGCGTATGAAACACGTCAACAAAGATGAGCTGGCGGCGATGGATAAAGAGTCTGATCGCTGTGCGCTGGAGCTTTCTGACGCCCAGGTCGACGTGCTGGGTTATGCCTGCCTGGTGGCAATTATGGCCATGGGTCCTGGCTATCACCGCCAGTCCCAGCAGCGTCTGACGGCGGTCACCCGCGATAACGCCGCGCTGGCACCGGTGATCACCAACGCCGGTGCCCTGGTTGACGCACTGCATATCATGTCAGCAAAAAAAATCGCCCTGGTGGCACCTTACATGAAACCACTGACTGAACTGGTGGTGGATTATATCCAGCGCGAGGGCATCGAGGTGAAAACCTGGCGGGCGCTGGAAATCGCCGACAATCTCACCGTGGCCCGTCACGATCCGATGAATCTGCCCGCCATTGTGGCAGATATGCCGCTGGATGACGTGGATGTCGTGGTGCTGTCAGCCTGTGTACAAATGCCGTCTCTGCCGGCGGTAGCAAAAGTCGAAGCCCAGACCGGCAAACCGGTGATTACCGCCGCCATTGCCACCACCTACGCCCTGCTGAAAGCTCTGGAGCTGGAACCGGTGGTACCGGGTGCCGGTGCCCTGCTTTCCGGCGCCTGGTAACGGAGGCAACCATGTCACAAACTCGCAGTGAAAACTACGCCGGTGTCTGGGGTAATCGTATCGGCTTTGGTCTGCGACCGGCGCTGCTGATGGTCGATTTCTTGCAGGGTTATATCACCCCCGGAGCTGCACTCTATGCCGATGGCGTGGTGACGGCAGTACAGCAGTCAGTCGCGTTATTACAAAAGGCACGCACCTGTGCCATCCCGGTGATTCATAGTCAGATCCGTTATCACCCGCGCCATCAGCGCGATGGCGGTATCTGGGTACAAAAAGCGCCGGTAATGCGCGATATGGTAGAAGGTAACCCGCTGGCCGCATTTTGTCCTCAGCTGGCACCGCTGGCTGACGAGGTGGTCATCACCAAACAGTATGCCAGCGCCTTCTTTGCCACCTCGCTGGCGTCGTTACTGGTTGCCGACGGCATTGATACGCTGCTGATTGCCGGCTGTTCAACAAGCGGCTGTATCCGCGCGACCGCAGTTGACGCCCTGCAACATGGTTTTCGTGCCATCGTGGTGCGGGAATGCGTTGGCGACCGCCATCCTGAACCTCATGAAGCCAATCTTTTTGATATCGACAGTAAATATGGCGACGTCGTGAGTAAAACCGCGGCGCTGACCTATCTGGAACAGATAAGCGCCCGCTAAAAGGGCGCAGTTCACCTGCACGGAGTGCGCATAAACAACAGGTTCAGCAGTGCTGTTGACCTATTACAACATGCCCACCAGGGCCCTCGCGCTCGGAGAAGATTATGACCATTGCTTCAACCCGTCCTGCTGTACTGGCAGCAGAAGACACTGCCTCGATTTATCGCAAAATCACCTGGAAGCTGATCCCGTTTCTCTGTTTATGTTATCTCGCCGCCTATCTCGATCGCATTAATATCGGCCTTGCCAAGCTGCAAATGGCCAGCGATCTGGCGCTGAGCGAAACCGCCTTCGGGCTGGGTGCCGGGCTGTTTTTTGTCGGCTATATTCTTTTTGAAGTGCCCAGCAACCTGATTTTACAACGGGTCGGCGCTAAAATATGGATCGCCCGCATCATGATTACCTGGGGCCTGCTGTCCACCGCCACCTTGCTGGTGCAAACGCCAATGCAATTTTATATTATCCGCTTCTTACTCGGTACGGCGGAAGCCGGCTTTCTTCCCGGCGTATTGTTTTACCTGACAAAATGGTACCCCTCGTGGCGCCGCAGCCGGATTATTGCTCTGTTTATGATAGGTCTGCCTCTGTCGAGCCTGATCGGCGGACCGGTTTCCGGCTGGATAATGGGACATTTTCACTCGGTTTACGGTATGCGTGGCTGGCAGTGGCTGTTTCTGCTGGAGGGGTTGCCTAGCGTACTGCTGGGTGTACTGACCTTCTGGCTGCTGCCGAATAATGTTGAAAGTGCCCGCTGGTTACACCACAGCGAAAAGCAAAAAGTACTCAACGAACTACAGCAAGATGAAAATACGGTACAGGGCCTTAAACAGAGCCTGCGTGACGGTCTGCTGAATATCCGGGTTGTTATGCTAGGTGGCATCGATTTTTCCATCCTGCTTAGCGCCTACGCCATGGGCTTCTGGATGCCAACTTTTATCCGTAACGCCGGGACCACAGATATCAGCACCATTGGTTATCTGACCGCCATCCCCAGCCTGGCAGCGCTGATTGGCATGATCGCCATTGGCAGCAGTTCCGACCGCATGCGCGAACGCCGCTGGCATATCATTATTCCCTTTATTATCGGCGCAGCCGCAATGGGGGCCAGCCCGCTGTTTTCACACAACGTGGTGATGACAGTACTGTTATTTTCCGTTGCGCAGGCGATGATTATTGGCGCAGTGCCGGTTTTTTTCAGCCTGCCGGCCACCTTTCTCAGCGGAACCGCCGCCGCCGCCGGCTTTGCCCTTGCCTGTTCAATTGCCAACATTGCCGGACTGGTCAGCAATTCGGTAATGGGATTAGCGCTGGATATTACCGGTAGCAGCAGTGGCGCATTGTGGTTTTTTGCCGTTTGTCTGCTGTTAAGCTGTTTACTGGTTATTGCCCTGCCAGCGAAACTGGTTAACCGCTGAGCTAATCACGCCGGCAGCAATGCCGGCATCCGGCGAATTACCGCGGTTAACGCTAAGAGGAAGACATTAAAGAGGTTTACAACGCAGGCGGATTGCCAGCAACAATGCTGACAGACTGGCAGAGTTGCACGGTGTCGCCGGGAGTCAGTGGCGTAGCATGTGAGGCAGCAATCCAGGCGGCAAAAAAAATCACAATAACCGTTACCAGCGCGGCACTCAGTAAGCCAATAATCGCCAGTAGCTTATCTTCCCGCGCGTTCCTGTCCATTTTTTCCTCCGCGTGGTGATGCACTCTGACAACCATTCAGGTCATCCAAAAGGTGGTAATAAGCACAAAGATTATAAGAATAAAACAAGCGACTGCAAGCATCAACACGGCAAACTGCGCATCCCCCAGCGGGACGCGATTGTCATTTTCAGGCGGTAATTCGGGCATTTTTTTCATTGGTAATCACTTCGCTATCGGCTTACCAGCCGAACACACCTTTAATAAAAGTTAACTATATCTTTGCTAAACTATTTTCCGAAATCACCGGGTTATCTTAGCATAACCGGCGGCATCCGGTAAGATAAAAAGCCTTATATCTTCGGTAATGAGCTTTTATTCACCAGTGATAGCATCGCGATTAAGACGGCAAACCCTTGTGAGTTTCCGTGATATTAATAAGCAATATAATTAAATATATTTAATGTATTAAGAACGAAAAACGTCGCCTTGTGGCATTATCCCTGTTAAATGTAAGGTAAACCTCCACGTTAAAGCAGGCCATGACGCCGCTTTGCCGCCGGAAAGTCCGGCAATTTTCTTACCAGCAGCGATAGACTTATTGTCAACACCCCGGCTAATATTCAACCAATAGTCTCTGAGAAACGGGCCTTAACCTGCAGGGTTATTGTAGCCATCATGCGTCGACATCATCTCCCTGAAGAAAGTGCATTTATTTTTAAGCAGGTGGTACAACACAGTGCTAACGCAATCTTTCTCACCGACAGTGAGCAGCTGCTGACCTTTGCCAATGAAGCCGGAGAAGCCCTTTTTTTACGGCTACAACAAAACCAGCAATTACCCGCCTTACTTAGCGCTGCACATCTGCGGTTTGAAGTGAATGACGGACAGCAGCCACACTGGCTGCGCTGTCAGGTGGCACGGCTTGATGATCCCCGCTATTCGGGGTTTCTGGTGATCGCCAATGATATTACTGCGGAGCTGCATGCCCAGTGTGAAGAGGCGCATCTGCGCTGGCGGCTGGAACAAACCATGGAGATCACGGAAGAAGGTTTTTGGTTCTGGGATATGCAGCGCAATGAAGTCAGCCATAATCACTTCTGGCAGCAGATCTTTGGCCTGCAGGACGGCGCCCTGACCCACCCGGTTTGCACGCTGGAAAAACTTATTCATCCTGAAGACCGCGATGAAGTTAAGCGCCAGCTACGCGAACATCTACGCGGCCATACCCCGATGTTTAACTGCCAGTATCGCATTATCACCCCACACGCTGAAATCCGCTGGATCCATAATACCGGTAAAGCGGTTCGCCACGACGGCAAAGGTATGGCAACCGAAATGGTCGGTAAAGCAAAAGACGGTGATGCCTCCAATTAGTAGAACATGTGTTTCTCGATAAACGCTCCAATGACTTTTTCGTGGATCTCAACTGAGCGCGAAAAGCAGATTGTTTTACGAGCCAACCGTTTAATGCGGGTGCGGAGCGTCAGGTTATTACGTTCAATGCGTTGGGTGAAAATTTTGCCCGTCAGATGCT
>NZ_MOMB01000051.1 GCF_002752165.1 Erwinia sp. OLFS4 | reverse complement strand
AGCATCTGACGGGCAAAATTTTCACCCAACGCATTGAACGTAATAACCTGACGCTCCGCACCCGCATTAAACGGTTGGCTCGTAAAACAATCTGCTTTTCGCGCTCAGTTGAGATCCACGAAAAAGTCATTGGAGCGTTTATCGAGAAACACATGTTCTACTAATTGGAGGCATCACCAAGGCATGATTGAGTGTCGCATTTCCGGATTTCGGGTGTAGTTTTGGACGTTCTAACGTAATATCAAATGGCATAGTGCCCTCGCGAACCACCGCTTTGAGAAATGTATTAATTGCGGCGGACATGCCGATGCCAATTTCGTCGAATACTTCACTGGCGCGTTTTTTGACATCTAGGTCGATGCGTATTGTCGTAGTGGGTTTTGTCGACATATCTATAACCTTTTAGTGAAATACAATGTAGCACGTTTTGGTTTTAAGTAAAAACGTAGCTTACTGTGATAATGGTGGTATTTTATTTTCACGGGCGATACTGGGGTGCTGCGAATGTTGTTTTTATCCACGTGAGCCAACTGCATCTAACCTCTGGTTGTTTAAGCCCCGCATCTTCCAGTTGAATATTGGTTGGGTAACTATCTAGAGTGCTGTTTGGCAAAGTCAAAGGGGCTAACTGACGTCTTCTCATTGGCATCAAGAAAATCAGCTCACCATTGCAGCATCAGTCTACGTTCATCCAGAAATTCCGCTTTGTGGATGTAAGCTGCGCGCACACCATTACGCTCCTGATGGCTCATCTGGTGCTCCACTGCACCCCTGGACCATAACCCTGACTCAATTAGCGAGCTGCAGGCCATTGCCCTGAAGCTGTGACCACAGACATCATTCTTCGTATCGTAGCCCATCAGGTGTAATGCGTTATTTACCGTATTTTCACTCATGGGTTTCCATGGGTTGTGATCGCCGGTGAAAATGAGTTCATGGTCTCCGCTGATGGTGTGGATCTGCTGCAGGATATCAAGCGCCTGAGTTGAGAGTGGCACCAGATGCTCTGTCCGCATTTTTGAGCCACGATGGGAATACTTCACCCCTTCAATAGGTTTCCGCTCAGGAGGAATGGTCCACATAGCTTTCCTGAAGTCGATTTCAGACCACCTGGCAAAGCGTAGTTCACTGGAACGGATGAAAATAAGCAGGGTAAGTTTAGTTGTCAGCCGGGTGAGCGGTTGCCCTCTGTATGCATCCAGTCGTTCAAGAAGCTCTGAAATGCGATTTAAGGCGAGGGCAGGGCGATGCTGGCGTTTCACTGTGGTTAACGCGCCAGCCATATCCACGGCAGGGTTATAGCTGATAATGCCGGACTGAGCTGCGTAGCGCATGATTGCAGTGATACGCTGCTGAAGGCGCGCTGCAATCTCATAGATCTCTTTGGTTTCGGCAGCCTTTACTGGAACAAGTAAATCGGGAGTTGTGAGGGAGGCAATGTCACGTGAGTCGATATAGGGAAATACGTGTCCTTCAAGGCTTTTGAGAATTTTCTCGCTGTGAGCTTCGGATCATTTTTTATTGCTCTTAAGCCATTGACGGGCAATGAGTTCAAAAGTATTTACGGCATCCGGTGCTGCTTTCTTCGCTCTCCGTTGCTCGCAGGGGTCAATGCCTTCAGAAATGAGCTTTCTGGCTTCATCGCGTTTTTCACGTGCTTCAGACAGTGAGACTTCGGGATACTGACCAAGCGCCAGCGTTTTCTCTTTACCGAGATGACGATAGCGCAGCCGCCAGTACTTTGAGCTGTTAGGGTGAACAAGCAAAAACATGTTACCGCTGTTGGCAAGTTTATAATGTTTTTAATCCGGTTTAGCTGCACGGATTTTAGCATCAGTGAGCGCCATAGGTGGGGTCTCCTGATAGTAGAGAGGGGATAAATTTTATCGAATCAGACTATACCCTCGCAAGAGACGTGATGCGGGTTGAAGTTGATTAAGTTGGGTGGAATTAAGGTATTGTGGATGTGCTGATTTGGGCGGGCTTAGAATGCAAAAACGGACCTCTGTGGAGGTCCGTTAATAGGAATAGTGGTGCCCGGACGCGGAATCGAACCACGGACACGGGGATTTTCAATCCCCTGCTCTACCGACTGAGCTATCCGGGCAACGGGGCGCATTAAACCTTAAAGCCAGCAGGGCGTCAACGCGTTTTTTTCAAAAAACGCGCTCAGCGCGTCTGACTGTCTGCTTTTCAGGCAAAATGTGCCTCTGGGTCAGGTCAGGGCACCGTTTTTGCGGCATAACGCCAGCCGCAGCAGGTCCTCTGCCAGTAGCTTTGCTGTTTCAACATCATCCAGCTGGCGTTTGATCAGCAGCCGGCTGAGGCAGCCTTCAAGAATCAGCTCCATTTGTCTGGCTACCAGCGCCGGATTTTCCGTATTCAGCTCGGTCAGCAGCTGATGAGTATACTGCCAGGATGCCTGCTTCTGCCGCTCTGCCAGCTGATGAATACGGTGTTCCGGATGAGGATAAAAGCTGCATGCGGCAATAAACAGACAGCCCGGATAGCGTTGTTTCCTGACCGCTTCTGCCAGCTTGTCATAGCGTGCCAGCAGCTTTTGCTGGATGCTGAGGCTGTTATCAAATAACAGCTGACGGCGCCAGTTGTTGATTTGTTCGCTGTGATAGCGCAGTGCGTCGTACAGCAACGCTTCGCGGTCGGGCCAGAAGCTGGACAACGTGCGATCGTCAACGTCAACATCACCCGCCAGCTGGCGCAAAGAGCGGGTGGCTGCCAGACCGTGTTGTTCAAGCATATTCAGGGCATGGTCAAGAACCTGTTCACGCTGCAAGGGGCGCTCCTCTTTTATCAATGACCTGAAAAGTGTCGTTTACCGGGTTAGTTTCTGCAAATGTGCGTTAAAGGCAGCAGCATCCAGATAGCCGGTAATGCGCGAGTCGGGAATTTCATGGCCTGCTTTATCAAAAAATAAAACCGTCGGCAAGCCAAGAACCTGCAACTGTTTTAGCAGCTGCGTATCCTGTGGCGTATTCCGGGTAACGTCAGCCTGCAGTAACTGTAACTGGTTTAGCTGTTTTGCCACCTCAGGGTCAGAAAAGGTGTATCTGGCGAACTCTTTACAGGCAACGCACCAGTCTGCATACAGATCCAGCATGGTTATTTTGCCGCTGCTGTTTGTCAGCGCTGTGGTCAGTGCCGTTGTGTCGCTGATGGGGGTGAATGGTACCGCGCTGTTATGTTCACTGACCGCCGGGGCGGAGAAGGCCCAGTCCTGTAGCGGGCGTGCTGCCACCAGCGCGACAGCCAGCAGCAGTACCTGCATCACCCTGGCCCAGCCGCGTGTTGATTTCAGTGCCAGGCTAAAGGCCCAGATGCAAACGGTAATAGCGAGGGCGCTCCATAGCCGCAGCCCCCAGCTCTCGCCAATAACCCGCTCCAGCAGAAAAACTGGCAGTGCTAGGATAACAAAACCGAAGCCTTCTTTAACTGTCTGCATCCAGGGGCCACTTTTCGGTAACAGTCGGTTGCCGGATAAGGTGACCACGATCAGGGGTAAGCCCATGCCGAGTGCATACAGGTACAGGGTTCCCGCGCCGGCCAGCAGATTGCCGCTTTGAGCAATATAAAGCAGGATGGCGCTTAATGGCGCGGTGGTACAGGGGGAGCAAATCAGCCCGGCCAGCGCGCCCATGATAAATACGCCCGGCAGCGAACCGCCGCGCTGGCGGTTGCTCCACAGCGCGAGACGGGTTTGTATCGAGGCAGGCAGCTGGAGCGTGAACAGGCCAAACATTGACAGCGCCAGCAGCATAAAGATAACCGACAGGCTGATTAACAGCCACGGCTGTTGTAAAGCGGCCTGAAAGCGCAGTCCGGCAGCGGCTACCACCAGACCGAACAGGGTATAGGTGATGGCCATGCCCTGCACATAGGCAAAGGCCAGCGCAAACAGGCGCGACAGGGTGTACTGGCGGTTAGCGCCGAGAATAATACCGGAAATCAGTGGGTACATTGGCAGAACACAAGGGGTAAAGGCCACGCCAATACCAATCAGTAATGCCCACAGGGCAGAAAAGGGCAGGGCATCGGCCGGCGCGTTTTTTGTCGCCGGAGCGGATGCTTCGGGCATCGGTTGGCTGGCAATGGATGTCGCGCCTGCGGAACGGATGGCTTCCAGTGGTATGCTGCGGGTTTCCGGCGGATAGCAGAATCCGGCTGCGGCGCATCCCTGATAGGTGATCTCCAGCGTTGCCCCCTGCTGCGCCTGCTGTACTGTCAGTGGTAACGTCAGGTCCTGAGGAAAGATCTCTGTTTTGCCGTAGAACTCGTCTTCATGCGGCTGGCCCTTTGGCAATGACCAGTCTGCCAGCCGGGCGTTGTGGGGCGTAATGTGGATTTGCTGACGATAGAGGTAATAGCCGGGTTTAACCTGCCAGCTTACAGTCAGCTGGTGCTGCTGCTGTCGGAAATCAAAGGCAAACGCCTGGTTGACGGTAACAAACTGCGACCGGGGCGTGTTGTCGAACAGCGAAGCGTGACTGGCCGTGATGCCAGCCAGCAGCGCCAGAATTAGCGTAAGGATACGGTAAGCCATGACAGATAATCGCTTTCTCCATGTGTAACGGGTAGCACCAACAGCTCGGGTGTGTCATAGGGGTGTTGCGCTTTAAGTAACGCCAGCAGCGCCTGCTGGTGATGATTATCGCTTTTCAGCACCAGCTGCACTTCGGGCGTTTCTTGCAGTTTTCCTTCCCAGACATAGAGTGAGGTTGCGCCAGGTAACAGCGTGACACAGGCGGCCAGCCGGGCTGACAGCGCGCTATGGGCCAGCGAACGGGCGCTGGCTTCATCCGGTGCGGTACAGAGCACCACCACCGCCTGTGAGCTATTCATCGCTTTTCTCCTGATTGGAAACCCGCAGACTATAACATGGCCCAGGATGAAAACTGCAGCCTAGAGCATCAGTGAACCAAACAGAAAGCCAAAGGTGACGCAGAGTAACACCGCGATAACGCCGGGAATCAGGAAAGAGTGATTAAACACATAGCGTCCGATTCGGGTTGATCCGGTCTCGTCCATCTCAACCGCAGCCAACAGAGTAGGATAGGTTGGTAACACGAACAGCGCCGAGACCGCGGCGAAAGAGGCCACGGCGGTCAGTGGCGAAACGCCAAGCAGTAATGCCGCCGGCATCAGGGCTTTGGCGGTGGCCGCCTGCGAATAGAGCAGGGTTGAGGCGAAGAATAAAACCAGCGCCAGCATCCAGGGGTAACTTTGTAACAGCTGGCCGGCACTGTGCTGAATGTCGCCAATATGGGCTTTCACGAAGGTGTCGCCCAGCCAGGCGACCCCCATCACGCAGATGCAGGCGCTCATCCCGGATTTAAAGGTGCTGGCAGAGAGAATAGCGCTGGTATCGGTTTTACACACCAGCGCAATCAGCGTGGCAACCGTTAGCATAAACACGACGATGGCGTCGTTACGTGACAATACCGGGTGCGGGATCAGCGCTACGCTATCGCTGATTGCGGTGGCATAAAATACCACGGCGATGATCCCCAGCAGGAACAGGAGCACGGCCCGTCGCGCGCCGGGTTTGGGTTGAAACGCCTGGGCGCCGCGCAGTTTGATTTCACCTTTACTGACTTTTGCCTGATAGTGCGGATCGTCCTTCAGTTCTTTACCCAGATAATTAGTGATAAACGCGGTGATAAGTATACCGCACATGGAGGCGGCAATATTCACGGCCAGCAAGCTGACATAGCTGATACCGTACGGTTCCAGTAGGGTTGCGGCAAACACCACTGCCGCCGAAATGGGGGAAGCGGTAATGGCTATTTGTGAGGCGACTACCGCAATGGAAAGCGGGCGCGAAGGGCGGATACCCTGTTCTTTCGCTACTTCTGCAATCACTGGCAGGGTCGAAAACGCCGTGTGTCCGGTACCGGCCAGCAGCGTCATCATATAGGTGACCAGCGGTGCAAGAAAAGTGATATAGCGCGGCTGGCGGCGGAGCAGACGTTCAGCGAGGCTGACCAGATAATCCATACCCCCGGCGACCTGCATTGCGGCGATAGCGGCAATCACTGCCATAATAATTTCAATCACGTCGAACGGAATGGCTCCCGGTTTTACGTGAAACACCAGCGCGAGAATCAGTACCCCGGCGCCGCCAGCAAAACCAATGCCAATGCCGCCCAGTCGGGCACCCAGATAAATGGCCAGTAATACTACCAGCAGCTCAATGCCTGCCATATTGTTCCCCTGGAAAATAATAAAATTAAAAAATAAATTTAATATCAAAACGTTATGAAATAAAAAAGGGCACGCTGTAAGGTGCCCTTTATCTTCAGCGCAATCGTGGCTTACTGTTCGTTTTCTTCGTCGGTGTAGCGTCTGGCTTTATAAGCCGGATGCATCAGATTCTGCACCGAAAAAATATCATCCAGTTCTGCTTCCGTCAGCAGACCACGCTCCAGCACCACTTCGCGCACACTTTTACCGGTTTCTGCACAGATCTTACCAACAATATCGCCATTATGGTGGCCGATATAGGGGTTAAGATAGGTCACAATCCCGATTGAGTTAAAGACGTAGGATTCACATACCGCTTTATTAGCCGTGATGCCCTCAACGCATTTTTCCAGCAGATTGTAGCAGCTGTTGGTCAGAATCTGGATGGATTCAAATAATGCCTGACCGATGACCGGTTCCATTACGTTGAGCTGCAGCTGACCGGCTTCAGAAGCCATGGTCACCGTGGTATCGTTGCCAATCACCTTGAAGCAGACCTGGTTGACGACTTCCGGCACCACCGGGTTCACTTTTGCCGGCATGATAGAAGAGCCGGCCTGAAGCTGCGGTAAGTTGATTTCGTTAAGCCCTGCCCGTGGACCGGACGAAAGCAGGCGCAGGTCATTACAGATTTTTGACAATTTGACTGCCAGGCGCTTCAGGGCGCTATGTACCATCACGTAGGCTCCGCAGTCAGAAGTGGCTTCAATCAGATCTTCTGCCGCGACACAAGGCAGATTACTGACTTCGGCCAGTTTCTGCACTGCCAGCTGCTGGTAGCCGTCGGGGGTATTCAGACGGGTACCGATAGCGGTGGCACCAAGGTTAACCTCAAGCAGCAGCTCTGCCGTGCGTAAAATGTTTTTAATCTCTTCGTTGAGCAGCACATAGAAGGCATGAAACTCCTGGCCCAGGGTCATTGGCACGGCATCCTGCAACTGGGTCCGGCCCATTTTCAGGATGGAATCGAATGCCAGCGCTTTGCGCTCAAAGCCTTCACCCAGCTGGCCAATTGCATCCAGCAGTTTCAGAATCGAGGCGTAAACCGCGATACGAAAACCGGTAGGGTAGGCATCGTTGGTGGACTGGCACTTGTTAACGTGATCGTTGGGATTGAGATACTGGTACTCGCCTTTCTGATGGCCCATCAGTTCAAGGCCAATATTCGCCAGTACTTCGTTCGTATTCATATTCACTGAAGTCCCTGCACCGCCCTGATAGACATCCACCGGGAACTGGTCCATGCATTTGCCATTGTTGAGGACTTCATCACAGGCCTGGATAATAGTATCCGCGATATGACGCGGAATCGTCTTCAGCTCTTTGTTTGCCAGCGCCGCTGCCTTTTTGACCATTACCATGCCGCGTACAAATTCGGGTATGTCGCTGATTCTGGAATTGCTGATATGGAAGTTTTCAATCGCACGCAGAGTATGAACACCATAATAAGCATCCGACGGAACTTCACGCATGCCCAGCAGGTCTTCTTCGATACGAATGTTGTTAGCCATGGAAACCTTCTTGTTATTTATTGCGATGATTTCAACCACTCAATCGGTGATTGTCTTGTCGTACAACCTGAGTACCAGGATATTATTCCTTTATCGGCACGTGCGGTAATCATATTGTTTTGTTTTAAAATTACCGCTATGGCGATCACTCTAAACAGCTTTTTCTGACTCTTCAGACCAGTAACAACGTGATTGTCGTCACAATGTTTATTTGAGGTCAGGCCAGCGCAAACAGGCAAATAATCTTATCTGACGCTTGAAATCGGCGCTGATTATGACCATCTCTGTCATCATTATCCGAAAAAATATCATTCCGGCCGGCAGATACAAAGATCCCGGCCCTGACAGAAGGAGTATACGGTGCGCTGGTTACCGTTTTTGGTGTTGTTTATCCTCGCCTGGATTGAGATAACGCTGTTTATTCAGGTTGCTCACGTGCTTGGGGTTTTTCTTACTCTGATTCTGGTGCTGGCGACCTCGGTCATCGGCATTTCGCTGGTGCGTAATCAGGGCGTGAAAAACGTCCTGCTGATGCAGGAAAAACTGGCGGCAGGCGAAAGCCCGGCGGCGGAAATGATTAAGAGTGTTTCGCTGGTTATCGCCGGGTTTCTGCTTTTGCTGCCCGGTTTTTTTACCGATTTTCTCGGGGTATTGCTGCTGTTGCCGCCGGTTCAGCAGCATCTGACTCTAAGGCTGATGCCGCATCTTCGCGTCTGGCGTGGTGCTGATTCCGCTTCGGGCTATACCGTTGAGGGTGAATTTGAGCGTAAAGAAGGGGAGCATCTTGAACATGACGATCGCGAGGATCGTCGCTGACTGTGGCCTGTTTCACCGCTGCCCGCGCGGCGGTGCAGGGGCGGTGCAGGAAAAAGATCGCGCGAGTGATGCCATGTGGCGCGCAATTTTGCCCCTGACGGCTGCGGCATCGTGTCAGATGTTATCCGTCGGTGTTTTTAGTCATTTAATGGTTTTTTTTCGCCGTCCGCAGCGCGGTTAGTGAGTCAAAAAACAGCGAATACGTTTTTGCGCTAAAAAAAAATTTGTTTGCGCCCCTTGAAAGCCGGACAACCTGTCCCTATCTCTCAGGGCACGAAGCCAAATGCCTGTCAGGCACGGCATTCAACCCCGAAACTATAGATTGGACTTCTCAGAAGGAGAGTTATCAGATGAACATTCGTCCATTGCACGATCGCGTTATCGTCAAGCGTCAGGATATTGAAGCTAAATCCGCTGGCGGTATCGTTCTGACC
This sequence comes from Erwinia sp. OLFS4, assembly GCF_002752165.1. Lineage (GTDB taxonomy): Bacteria > Pseudomonadota > Gammaproteobacteria > Enterobacterales > Enterobacteriaceae > Izhakiella. The sequence continues at coordinate 88,379 of NZ_MOMB01000051.1, read as the reverse complement.
GGTTCTGCGGCAGGTAAGTCCACCCGTGGTGAAATCCTGGCAGTGGGCAAAGGCCGCATTCTGGAAAATGGTGAAGTGAAAGCACTGGATGTCAAAGTGGGCGATACGGTGATTTTCAACGACGGCTACGGCGTCAAAGTTGAGAAAATCGACAACGAAGAAGTGCTGATTATGTCGGAAAGCGACATCCTGGCGATCGTTGAAGCGTAATTTCACGTAACTAACTGAACAATCGAATTCAAGGGATATATAAAATGGCAGCTAAAGACGTAAAATTCGGTAACGACGCCCGTGTAAAAATGCTGCGTGGCGTTAACGTACTGGCAGATGCAGTAAAAGTTACCCTCGGTCCGAAAGGCCGTAATGTGGTGCTGGATAAATCTTTTGGTGCACCGGCCATCACCAAAGATGGTGTTTCTGTGGCGCGTGAGATTGAACTTGAAGACAAGTTCGAAAACATGGGTGCGCAGATGGTAAAAGAAGTTGCCTCTAAAGCTAACGATGCGGCGGGCGACGGTACCACTACCGCAACCGTACTGGCGCAATCCATTGTTAATGAAGGCCTGAAAGCGGTTGCAGCCGGCATGAACCCAATGGATCTGAAACGCGGTATCGATAAAGCGGTGGCCGCGGCGGTTGAAGAACTGAAAGCCCTTTCCGTGCCTTGCTCAGACTCGAAAGCTATCGCCCAGGTCGGCACAATCTCTGCTAACTCTGATGAAACGGTGGGCAAGCTGATTGCCCAGGCAATGGAAAAAGTCGGCAAAGAAGGTGTGATCACCGTTGAAGAAGGTACCGGTCTGCAGGATGAACTGGACGTAGTGGAAGGTATGCAGTTCGATCGCGGATATCTGTCCCCCTATTTCATCAACAAGCAGGAAACCGGTGTGGTCGAACTCGAAAACCCGTTCATTCTGCTGGTCGACAAGAAAATTTCTAATATCCGTGAGCTGCTGCCGTTGCTGGAAGCCGTTGCTAAATCCAGCAGGCCGTTGCTGATTGTAGCGGAAGATGTTGAAGGTGAAGCGCTGGCAACGCTGGTAGTTAACACCATGCGTGGCATTGTTAAAGTTGCTGCGGTGAAGGCGCCGGGCTTTGGCGATCGTCGTAAATCAATGCTGCAGGATATTGCGGTGCTAACTAACGGTACCGTCATCTCTGAAGAGATTGGTAAGGAGCTGGAAAAAGCCGTGCTGGAAGACCTCGGCCACGCAAAACGCGTGCTCATTAACAAAGATACCACTACTATTATCGACGGTACTGGTAAAGAAACTGCTATCTCCGAGCGGGTGACGCAGATTCGTCAGGATATTGAAAAAGCAACTTCTGACTACGATAAAGAAAAACTGCAGGAGCGCGTTGCCAAACTGGCCGGCGGTGTGGCGGTACTGAAAGTTGGCGCCGCAACTGAAGTTGAAATGAAAGAGAAAAAAGCCCGCGTGGAAGATGCCCTGCATGCGACCCGCGCCGCGGTTGAAGAGGGTGTGGTTGCCGGTGGTGGCGTTGCGCTGGTGCGCGTAGCGGCGAAAATCGCCGGACTGACCGGTCAGAACGAAGACCAGAATGTGGGGATTAAAGTTGCGCTGCGCGCAATGGAAGCTCCGCTGCGTCAGATTGTGGCTAACGCCGGTGAAGAACCGTCCGTTGTGGCTAACAAAGTGCAGGCAGGTGACGGTAACTACGGTTACAACGCAGCAACCGAAGAGTATGGCAACATGATCGACTTCGGTATTCTGGACCCGACCAAAGTGACCCGTTCAGCGTTGCAGTTCGCTGCCTCTGTTGCTGGGCTAATGGTGACCACTGAATGTATGGTGACCGATCTGCCGAAAGATGAAAAAGCGGACTTAGGTGCTGCAGGCGGTATGGGCGGCATGGGTGGAATGGGCGGCATGATGTAATCATCCCGCACCATCCGTCAGCCGAAACCCCCTGTCCTCCGGACAGGGGGTTTTTCTTTTGTCAGGGAAAATAGTATAAGTAATGGCGCTTTGTGAAAACGCAGAGATGTGTGACATAACGCGCTGAGCGTATAAGAAATGCCGGAAGTTTCTGCTAAGCTGCCAGCTGGTTCTGATGATAACAACATGGGGAATAACATGCGCATTAAGGCTTTACTGGGACTCTCTTTTGCAACGCTGATATTGGCAGGTTGTAGCAGCAAAAACGATCTGACGGCCGCAGGACAGCGTGTCACTTTCGTTGATCAGCAACCTGACGCTAAATGTCAGCTGCTGGGAACGGTAACCGGTACTCAGAGTAATTTGTTCAGTGGTGCTGGCGGTAATGAAACCAGCGGCCTGCGTGGTGCGGCCAATGATTTACGTAACCGGGCGGCGGAAATGGGCGGAAATGTCATTTATGGTGCCACCAGCCCGACACAGAACATCTGGACCGGCTTTGCTCCACTCGACAGCAAAATGAATGGTCAGGTGTATAAATGTCCCTGAGCATTGTGCCCCTCGCTTAATGCTGAGGGGCTGCCGTAGTGTATTACTGCTGAGGTAGCTGTAAATCAAGCGGCGTTTTACTCGGTTCACCGCCGATCTCTCTGGCTAGCCGTGGCACCAGATAGCCGGAAACCAGCGTCAGCAATTCGCGTACCAGCGCGCGCGCGCGTTGATCATCAACGTAAAAATGGGCGGCACCCTGTACCTTATCCAGTACGTGCAGATAATAGGGCAATATACCGGCGCTAAAAAGCGCATTGCTCAGCTCAGCGAGGGTCTGTGCATTGTCGTTGACGTTTTTCAGCAGTACGCTCTGGTTTAACAAGGTCACGCCAGCCTGGCGCAGTTTGTTCATTCCCGCCTGCAGCGCGTGGTCGATTTCCCTGGCATGATTGATATGGGTAACCATAATCACTTGCAGGGAAGATTGCTCAAAACGCTGGCACAATTCTGAGGTGATACGTGCGGGGATAACTACCGGCAGGCGGCTATGGATGCGCAGGCGTGTAATATGCGGAATCGCTTCCAGCTGGCTAATCAGCCAGTCAAGTTCGCCATCTTTTGCCATCAACGGATCGCCACCGGAAAAAATAATCTCATTCAGATTTGGCTGTGAACGGATATAATCCAGCGCAGTCTGCCAGTTTCGTTTATTGCCAGGGTTGTCCTGATAGGGAAAATGCCGGCGAAAACAGTAACGGCAGTTCACCGCGCAGCCGCCTTTTACCAGCAGCAGGGCGCGGTTACGATATTTATGCAGTAATCCTGGCACCACGCTGTTTTGTTCACTGAGCGGATCGGTGCTGTAACCCGGCGCCAGGATAAACTCCTGCTGGGATGTCAGGACCTGTAAAAGTAAGGGGTCCTGTGCGTCACCAGGCCGCATTCTGGCGGCAAAGGCACGGGGCACGCGTAAGGCAAACAGCCGGCGCGCATCCCGGCCGGCGGCCAGTAGCGGATGGTTTTCCAGCGACAGAAGCTGAAGCAGCTCATCAGGGTCGGTGATGACATCGGCAAGTTGAGCAAGCCATTCTTCTCGCGGTGGGGTATTTAAGGTTACAATGTGTGCCATTTTTGGCTGAATACCAGTAATAAATTATAGAGGGCCTTTATGGCAACTTATTCTAGCAACGATTTTCGTAACGGTCTCAAAATCATGTTCGAAGGAGAGCCTTACTCCATCGAATCCAGTGAATTCGTTAAACCTGGTAAAGGTCAGGCGTTTGCACGCGTGAAAATGCGTCGCCTGCTGACTGGCTCCCGCGTGGAAAAAACCTTTAAATCCACCGACTCCGCTGAAGGGGCGGACGTGATGGATCTGACCCTGAACTATTCTTATACCGACGGTGATTTTTACTATTTTATGCACCCGGAATCCTTTGAACAGTATCAGGTTGAAGCCAAAGCGCTGGAAGATATTACTAAATGGCTGCAGGACAATGCCGAATGTATTGTCACGTTGTGGAACGGCCGTGCTATCGCCGTGCAGCCACCGAATTTTATTGAAGCTGAAATCACCGAAACCGATCCGGGCCTGAAAGGCGATACCGCCGGCACCGGTGGCAAACCCGCGACCCTGAGTACTGGGGCCGTGGTTAAAGTGCCCCTGTTTATTCAGATTGGTGAAGTTATCCGCGTCGACACACGCTCCGGCGAATATGTATCGCGCGTGAAATAATCATGCAGACGGGCCTGCTCTATCAGGCCCTGTTTTTTAACGTTGTGAGTTTACTTGAATGATCAGACGGGTGAGATATCTGGCCCTGACTTTGCTGATGAGCGGTGTGCTCAGTGGCTGTAATACTTTTCACGGGTTTGGTGAAGATGTTCAGCATCTGGGTGGCGCTATTTCTCATGCGGCGAAGTGATCGCCGTCGCACTGAGTGTTCTTTTCGTCGCTATTCTTAAGGCGTATGGCGTGAAGCTGACTATGCTTAAAAAGCATTTTCTGCCGTTCATAAAAAAGGACATTATCATGCTAAAGAAAACCGTTATTACACTCTTATCGGCGCTGGTGCTTTCTTCCGTTCTTTCGGCCTGTAACACTACCCGCGGCGTCGGGGAAGATGTTGAAGCCGGCGGAAAAGCGATTCAAAGAAGCGCTCAGTAATGATGATGACCGGTGTTGTTCTGACACCGGTTTATTTCTCTTCTCCTCGCCGTCGTGGCTGATTCCCTTCTGTTACCTGCCATATCTGGTAATTTATGCGGCTGGATTTGTCTGCCTGAAGGAGTATCGGTAGACTGCATAGCTTTGCAAAAGTGGAGTAATTACCATGGCCGAGATGGCAAGCTGGCAACCGAGCGCTTCTATTGCCAATTTATTGAAACGCGCCGGTATTTTGACCGATATCAGACGTTTTTTTGCCGATCGCGGCGTGCTTGAGGTCGAAACCCCGGCATTGAGCCAGGCGGCGACAACCGAAGTGAGTCTGGTTCCGTTTGAATCCCTTTTTGTCGGCCCGGGCGCGGCCGGCGGTTTGACGCTCTGGCTAACGACCAGTCCTGAATATCATATGAAGCGTTTACTGGCGGCCGGCAGCGGACCGATTTTTCAGATAGGTAAAAGTTTCCGTAATGAGGAGGCAGGGCGTCATCATAATCCGGAATTTACCATGCTGGAGTGGTACCGGCCACATTATGATATGTTCCGCCTGATTAATGAAGTGGATGATCTGCTTCAGCAAATACTGGAGTGTGAACCGGCGGAAAAACTCTCTTATCAGCAGGCTTTTATCCGCTACCTGAATACTGATCCGCTATCGGCTGAAAAAGAGGAATTGCGGCATATCGCCGGCACGCTGGGGGCCGGCGAGCTGGCGAACCGGGAAGAAGACCGTGATACGCTGCTGCAATTATTGTTTATGCTGGGTATTGAGCCGGAAATCGGTAAAGACAAGCCGGTGGTGATTTATCACTTCCCGGCTTCGCAGGCGGCACTGGCAGAGATCAGCACAGAAGATCATCGCGTCGCAGAGCGTTTTGAAGTCTATTTCAGAGGCATTGAACTGGCTAATGGTTTTCGTGAGCTGACTGATGCCCGGGAACAGCGCCAGCGTTTTATTCAGGATAACCGCAAACGCGGAGCGCGTGGATTGAAGCAACATCCGATCGATGAAAATCTGCTGGCAGCACTGGAAGCCGGCATGCCGGAGTGTTCAGGTGTTGCACTGGGAGTGGATCGTCTGGTTATGCTGGCACTTAAAGCTGGACAAATTGCCGACGTGATGGCTTTTCCGATAGATCGGAGCTGATGCTGTTATTTACCGCTGTGTGACGCTGTTAACGGGGGTAAAAAGCGCGATGGCCTGCTGACCCGGTCTTTTTTTTGCCGGGGTAAAATGGGTCATCGGCTTATATTCAGTGAGGTTCATGTTGTGTACGGCCTGGCGGTTAATTTTCTTATTAGCGATTATTCTTGATCCTGATCATGGCGTTACTTTTAAATGATATATTCTGAACGAATGACCGAAGCCATAATACTTTTTTTGCTTTCATTGCGCGTCATCAATGATATTTATTTTTTCTCACGGGTGTTGTTTGACTTTTTTAATTTTCACTTCGCATATCGCCCTGGGTTTATTGAATTTTAATTAATAAACTCAGGCTAATTGTATGGTGTTTTATGATAAAAGTATTTATTAGCAATAATCTGCATTTGGCCGGAATTATTTGGATGTGTTTCAGATGGAGTTTTTCGCTGAGTGATTCAGGCTGGTATTTTATTGGCTGAAATCATGTGGCTGCATGACGACATTGCTTTGCGGGAGCATGAATAAAATGACTTAATATACAGATTATTGAAAAAATGACTACACTGGCTGCTGTAATATAAATGTCAGTTTTTTGATAGCAAATAACCAGTTATAATAAATTATTATTTGCGCGGTAATTATTAACCTAATAAAAGTGCAAAAAAAACCTGACTATGAAAGTCAGGGCGCCAAATTGGCCAACACCAGGGAAAATTTAATATCAGGAACGATATGCTCTGCCACTATTTAAATACAAATGACCGGATAATGCAATTCCTGTTTCATAAAATAACACCGGGTTTCTGTTATGTTATTTTCGATAATCCGGGGTAATTCATAGAAGAATTAATATTAGTATGCTATTTATTGCATTATTGGCGGGTGATAATAAAGTCGGCGGGCGGCGCAACGGCTAACCGCCTGCAGGAAGTTATTCAGACTTTAAAGAAACTCAGCGCATCGCGGTTAATGTCAATCCCTAATCCTGGTCCCTGCGGAATGGTGACAACACCGTTTTTATGTTCGATGGGCTGTTGCAAAATCGCCTGACGGATGGGGTGTTCAGTTCTGTCAAATTCCAGCAGCGGCGCAGAGGGCGTCAGCGAGACCGGCGTATGGTCTGGTACCATGGCTATCCATTGCAGGGACGCGGCAATGCCAATGCCGCTACCCCAGACATGGGGATTGGTACGGATACCAAAAGCCAGCGCCATATCCGAAATTTTTTTACACTCTGACAGACCGCCTGCAGAACAAATATCTGGCTGGATGATATCCATCGCCCGCTGTGTCAGAACATCGCGAAATCCCATACGGGTAAATTCGCATTCGCCACCGGCGAGTGGGATGGTCAGTGCGGCTTTTACTGCCTGATAACCCTGAAGATCTTCTGGCGGCACCGGTTCTTCAAACCAGCTGATATCAAGTGCTTCCACTTCTCGCCCCAATCTGATGGCGGAAACTGCATCATAGGCATGGTTGGCATCAATCATCAGTGCAATATCCTCGCCAATGGCGTTGCGGATTGCCTGGGTAACCGCACGATCTTGTGCAATGCCAAAACCCACCTTCAGCTTGATTGCCCGGAAACCCTCCGCAACATAGTTCTCTGCTTCCCCGGTCAGGTACGACAGTGGATCGCCGCTGTCACGGCGATATAGCCCGGTGGCGTATGCCTGCACTTCGCTGCGTAGTGCCCCGCCCAGTAGCTGGTATGCCGGGACATTGAAGTGTTTACCACGAATGTCCCACAGCGCAATATCAACGCCGCTGAGCGCCTGAATCAGCAAGCCTTTTTGTCCGTGATCGCGAAAGCGGGCATAGAGCTGCTGCCAGAGATAATCGGTATTAAGCGGGTCGCGACCGATCAGTAAAGCGGCAAACTCGTCGACAATCGCTTTGGTCATTTTCGCCGGACCGTAACATTCTCCCCAGCCGGTATGCCCTTCATCGGTTACGATTTCTACCAGCATCGCGGTGCGGGTGTCGTACCAGGCGCGTGAATAAGCAAAGGGCGTGGTAAGTTTTGCGCTCAGCAGATGGGTGTTTACCTGGATGATTTTCATGGTTATTCCTTCCCGGGTGGTTTAGCGTTGATTATCCAGCAGATCGAACATCACTCTTCCATCCAGCTGGCTGTGATCAATGTCTAGCAGATGGGCGATGGTGGCGGCAGGGTCCACCATGGTATAGGGGCCAAGTTGCTGGCGATTGCGGTAATATCCCTGACGAATTCCGGCGCCAAAGGCCAGCAGCGCGCCATAATTGGAGGACATGGCCGTTTGTGCCGTGGGTTTTTGTGGACCATGATTTGCGCCAGGCACCTCGACCGGGCAGATATCTTCGCCGTAGCGGCTGACACCCCAGACAAAGCCCGTGTTGTAAGCAAAAACAATATCGCCGGCACAGTGTCCCCAGTAACCCATACCTGCCGCATCTTCCCGGGTCAGCGCCATACTGACGGCGTTACGTAATGTGTTTCCTTCCATCACGTGCCAGCGCCCTAAGGCGTGCAGCACCTTAGCGCAAACGGCATCATACTGAGCTTCGCTGACAATACCCTGTTTTTCCCGGCCAGCAAGATTGACAAAAATTTCCAGACCACCACGTTCATCTTTCAGGAAAACCTCGCTTTGCGCGAGCTCAACCCGGCCTTCGCTATCCAGTTTGCACAATCCCTGTTTTTCCAGATAACGGTAAATATCGCACATGTAGGCGTTAGGGACCGCTCCGTGATCGGAAATCATCATCAGCGTGGTTTCTGAATCCATTGATGACATCAGCTCACCGAGCGTGTCGTCGAGAATCTGATAGCAAGTACGCATTACCTCTTCATATTGCTCAGCGCGCGCGGCGTCATAGAACGGTGATTGCGGATCGCACTGGCCAAGACAATTATGATGCGATTCATCAACCAGACGATGCACGGTGGCCCACAAGGAAAAATCATGTTGCTGCGTCAGGGTCAGGGCGCTGGCAGCCAGCCAGCGTGACTGCTGCCCTCCTTCCTGGCAGGTTGCGTTAAAGTAGGCTTCGTCGGGGGCCGCTCTGGCGACCCATTTGCTGTACCAGGGGCCATTTTCCAGCAGTATTTGTCCCAGAGTGGCGTCGGAAGCAAGACCTTCCCGTCGGGTGACCTGGCTTTGCAGAATTTCGATATCCTGATGTTGCGGATTAAAACGACCGACGAAGAAACGCACGCTGGCCGCTATACCCTGGCTATCGAGCTGTAGCCATTCACTCCAGTCATTAAGCGGTAGCAGATAGGTTTCTTCCCCCAGCGTTAGCTGCGGCTGGCCGTTAAGGCTGTCAAGCCAAAGTGTAAGCGTGCACTCACTATTGCACATGCTCAGCTTATAACGGCCGTTCTCTTCCTCCAGCGGCTGCCAGGCCCCCTTATCGTGATAAGCCAGGGTGGCGGTTGGTGGCCAGCCGAGCTTTTGTTGTTTAACCTGCTTATTACCGTTACGTTCTGCAAACCGGGTAGTGTGGCCCATTGGTTTGAACAGCTCTCCAGGCCAGGGGGCCGCCCGCCCCCAGTAGGGGGAAAAGGTAAAATGGGGCGCTGCGGCGGAAATGGTCTCCGGATAATGCACCAGCGCCGCTTTTTTCCCGGCCTGTTCCAGAGCGGCAAGCAGGTTAGCAGTGCGATAGTTATCGGCTGGCATGCACTGGCCTATCCAGGCGGTACCGGGACTTTGCCCCGACATCAGACTGACAAAGTTTACGTCACCCCAGGCCGAAATAAACGGCAGCAATTCAGTGGCTGCACCTTGCTGTAGCATGCGGCTAATATGAGGCAAAGCGCCCTGCTGAACGTAGCGTTGCAGCAGTGGCATTGACAGGCCATCGACGCCAAAAACAATGACTTTTCTCATGTAAAAAACTCCCTGGTGTCATACGGGTGCAGGAAAAGATGTTATGCTTTCCCCGGCGGAGAAAGGGTTATATCTCTTTGATAAGAATTAGATTTATTCATAATGCTTTCAAGGATGCTTTGCATGCTGCTGCGAATATGACGACGCATTGCGTTTTCTGCCGCCTCTTCATTACGTGCGATCATCGCTTGTAAAATTTCCTGATGTTCACGCCATGACTGGCGTTTGCGGCCTGGCAGTCCGCTGGCCAGTACGTGAAACAGCCGCAGCCGGTCAAGATAAATTGTCATAATGTTGTTGATAAACTGGTTATCGGCGGCGGAAAAAATAAGGTCATGCAGCGAATCTCCCGGATCAACCACCGCCGCTTCATCTTCCTGCAGCGCCTGCTCCAGCGAGGCAAGAAAACGCGCCATCTCCTGCAGCTGTTCATCGCTTAACCGGCGGGTGGCATGGCGGGCGGAGATACCTTCCAGCGCTTCGCGGATCTCAAATAATTCCTGAATATCACGCAGACTGATTTCGCTGACAAACCAGCCTTTGTGGGGCGTCAGTGTGACAAAGCTTTCCTGTTGCAGGCGGTAAAGCGCTTCACGGATAGGGGTGCGGCTCATATTCAGTTTTTCAATCAGCCACATTTCTGTCAGAGAGCTGCCGGGTTCCAGTTCCATATTAAGGATCATCGCTTTAATTTTTTCATAGGCGATAAAACTCAATGACTGTCTGAGGCGCGGGGTTGCATCACTGCGCATAAAAATATTCTCCTTTTTTATTGCTGGTCATTGAGTTCAAAACGCTTGATACGGCCAACCATTAACAGATATAGGGCAATCACCGCCAGCGCATGAGCAATGACAAAAACCAGCACATCGTTAAAAGAACCGGTCTTTTGCAGAATGTAGCCAATAATAATCGGGGTGGTGATGCTTGATGCATTACTGAAGGTGTAAGTAAGCTGCCGGAAAGGCCAGCGATCTGTTTCGGGGCGGTGTCGGCGTTCACTGTCCAGCCAAGGCCACCAATCCCTTTGCCAAGGAAAGACAATGCCATAATCACAATGACCACGGTTTCGGAATCGGTATAGTTACAGGCGACCATGATGCAGCACAGCAGCATGCCCACGGTGATAGGGAGCTTGCGCGCCAGAGACAAAGAGACGCCGCGACGGATAAGAATATCCGACAGGAAACCACCCAGCAGACCGCCAAGAAAGCCACAGACCGCCGGAATAGCGGCAACGAATCCGGCTTTCATAATGGTCATATGTTTTTCCTGCACCAGATAAATGGGAAACCAGGTGATGAAGAAAAAGCCAATGGCGTTCAGGCAATACTGCGCGAGGTAGATTCCCATCATCATGCGGCTGGCCAGCAGCTGCTTAACATAGCCCAGGCGCGGTTTCCCGCTGCCGTCCTCGTCAGCGGTTTTATCGCGGTCGAGATTGACCAGGGCACCGCCTTGTTCTATGTAGCTCAGCTCCGCTTCATTGGCCATCGGATGCTGGCTGGGCGCATAGACCAGTTTTCTGAATACCGGGATAAAACAGATACCGATCAGCCCCAATACGGTGAATACGGAATGCCAGCCATAATTATGTGCCAGCCAGCCCATCAGCGGCGCAAAAAATACCGTTGCACCGTACTGGGCAGAACTGAAAATGGCCGCGGCGGTGCCACGTTCTGCGGCCGGAAACCAGGCGGCGACCAGGCGGCTGTTAGCGGGAAATGATGGTGCTTCAGCGGCACCCACCAGAAAGCGCAGGGCAAAAATAACCGCCACCGCGGTGCCGCCAGTTACAAAACCAGCCAGTCCGGTCATCAGGGTAAACAGCGACCATAAAAAGATGCCGAGGCTGTAGATGATTTTTGAGCCAAAGCGGTCGAGTAACCAGCCGCCCGGCAGCTGAAAAATCACGTAGGCCCAGCCGAATGCTGAAAAGATAAACCCCATATCCACAGCATTGAGCCCCAGTTCTTTTGCCATGCTGGGGCCGGCCAGTGAAATCGAAGATCGGTCAGCGTAGTTAATTAAGGTCACCAGAAACAAGATGACCACAACCATCCAGCGGACGTTGGTTTTCTTTACCCGGTCGCCGGCGTGACTGAGTACAAGGGTTTTTGGCTCGCCAGACTGAGGCTGATGTTGCATAGCAGGTTCCTCTGGTGAAATATCGTCAATTTTCCGCCCGATGAATGAGGCGGTGATTGATCTATGGATTGGTTATTCAGGCAGTACAGCGCGCATGGCAGCCTGATGGTGACGACGGTTTGTTTGATATACGTATTGTATACAACGTAAATACAACTTATTTACATGGCAATAACGTTGCCGGCTTTATTGTTTAAGTTGTGAGCAGCTTCGCAATTAATCCCTGATATCTGCAGCAGAAAGCCGGGTAACGGCCAGACGGGGCAGGAGTACGGCGGGAGAAATACAGCAGGATCAAGCCAGCTCCGGTTGTGGGTGGTAAAGCGGGATTTGGCGATGGCGGCGTTACAGGCCGCCGGAGCGGAAGGTTTTCTGACGTCCGTCGGCCTGAGAACCAGCCGGTTGCGGCGGTCCGGTTTCCACTCTGGCCTGGAAAGGCGGAAACGGCATTTCAAGGCCCTGCTCGCGGTAACCTTCCAGAATCAGGCGGTGCAGTTCATGACGCAACGGCATTCGGTGCCCCATTTCAGCGGCATGAACGCGTAACTCAAAGCGCTGAATACCCTGATGCAGGTCCACCAGCCAGGCTTCAGCTTTGGGGGTTTCTAAGACATAGCTGCAGCGAGCGGCAGCAGCCAGCAGCACCTGGACGACCTGCTCGGTACTGGCTTCTGCGCTTGCCGGAATCGTCAGCACAATACGGGTGACTGAATCTGATAGCGACCAGTTTACAAATTGTTCGGTTATAAAAGCCTGATTTGGAACGATGATCTCTTTTCTGTCCCAGTCGGTAATGGTGGTGGCACGGGTATTAATACGGGTGACGCTGCCGGTGAGATCGCGCAGGGTGACGGTATCACCGATGCGGATAGGTTTTTCAAACAGGATAATCAGGCCGGAAATGAAGTTGGCAAAAATTTGCTGTAAACCGAAACCCAGTCCCAGCCCCATAGCGGCTACCAGCCATTGCAGTTTAGACCAGTCGATACCGATCAGTGAAAAGCCCATCAGGCCGCCAATCAGGATCAGCAAATATTTGCTCAGGGTGGTGATGGCATAACCGGTTCCCGGTGACAGGGCAAGATGCTGGAGTACAGCCAGCTCCAGCAGTGCCGGCATATTACGTACCAGCAACGTGGTAATAATCAGCACCAGAATGGCGATGAGCAGAGAGCCGAGCGTGATGGGATGGATATTTTCCACGCCATGTATTGTGCTGCTGCTATCCCACAGGTGAATATTTTCCAGAAAACCAAAGGCAGGGTAAATCTCTGACCACAGGATAATAACTGACACCAGTGCGATCAGCGTCAGTAACGAGCGGACCAGGCGCAGTGACTGAGCGCTGATTATGTCGAGATTGATAACCTGCTCATCATCCTGCTCGGCAGGGGGCAGGGTAATCTCCTCCCCTTTTGCCCGTGCTGAGAGGATGTCAGCGCGACGCTGGCGGGCACGATCGAAGGCAATACGCCGGCGTTGAATCAGCATCCAGCGGCGAATAATGTAATAAATCACCAGCAGTATAAACCAGATAGTCACCGAGGTTTCCAGCCGGCCTAACAGCGCTTGCGCCGTAGCCAGATAGCCGAGGCAGGCGGCGATAGCGGCAACCATCGGCGTGGCCACCAGCAGATACCAGAAGACGGCATTAAGCAGGTTATCGCCACTGCCGTCTTTATCAAGATAGAGCGGAATACCGGCGCGCTTCAGGCTGACGGTTACCAGACTGAGTGCCCCGCATATCAGAATAAAGCACAGCCGTCCCAGAGTGGCGGAGAAATCGTTGTCATCGAGATGATCGAAGGCAATCAACAGCATCACCAGCGGCACGATGAAACCGATGCTGAGCGAATAGTAGCGCATCGCCCGTGCTGCGCGCTTTTCCGACCAGCGGAAATGGGCAATAAACAGGCCGTTTGGCCGCGCGAATGCGGCGCTTATCATGACGCCCCAGAGCAGCGGCAGGGTAGCGGTCACCCCGTCACCGATGGCATTGGCAATAGGGTAGCGCCAGGCGTGCTGTAAGCCAAAGCCCAGCGTTGCCCACAGAACCGGTAATGGCACTGCCACCAGTATTGACCAGAACACGGTATATACCGTCAGCCGGAAATGATCCTGAGTCACGTTACCAATTTGTTGCGCGGCGCGATTAAGAAACTGGCGATAATGGCGACGGGTACTGAGGCTAAAGCCAACCAGCAGCAGTGCGCCAATAATCGGCAACAGCGTTTCACGGCTGGTAAACATCATCACCAGTGCACCGCTGAGCTGGCCAAGGGTATCCAGTGACAGCAGCCGGTTAAGGTCATGCAAGGTGTCCAGCGGGGTGCTCAGATTGATGCTGCGTATATCCGCAGCCCAGAACAGATAACGGTGTGTGGCTTCTTTGACCTCATTTAATGCGTCAATTAACTGGCCGTTAGCGACGCGTAGCTTGGTCATTTCCAGTATCAGATTATCGCTGCCGTTAATCAGTGAGGTTAACAGTTCACCCTGGGTTTTTAGTTGTTCATCCAGGATCTGTTTTTGTCCGGCAGTCAGGGGATCGCCATTTTCCTGTTGCATTTGCTGCAGCTGCGGCAACCGGGCTTGCATATCCTCATAATAAAAACGTTTAACACGGTAGCGCGTGATTTCATTATCATTTTGCAGCGTATTTGGCATTTCCGGCAGACGCTCCACCTGGGTACGCAGAGCTTCAGCCAGCACATCAGACTCACTCAGCCACTGAGACTGCTCAAGAATTGTGCTCAGCGTTTTACGAACCTGCTGGGTATTATCAACGGCGGTACGCTGCAGTTTTGTCAGCTGTTCAATGCGCTGTGCCTGTTGGTTGAGCGCCTCGGAAAGTTGATGATTAACGTTAAATTGTTCGGTAATCGCCGCGGGTAATGCTGGATGAGTTTCTGCGACCTGTCTGGCGCGCTGTAAGGTGATTTCAGCTTCACGCTGACGCAGGTTATAAAGCTGCTGACGCAAAGAGAGAAAGTATTTGTCCAGCTGCGCATATTTTTTTCTGTGCAGTTCAGCGCGTAACCGTGCCAGCTCCTGACGATTATTCACTGACAGCTGTGCCAGCTCGAATTCATCAACCCGGGCTTTTTTGGCGAGAGCCGCAGCCTGACGAGCTTCATACTGCGCCTGGGACAACGGGCTGGTTGCCTGTTTGACGTTATGCAGTCGCCGTACCGCTTCGTTAACTTCACGACGGGCGCTAAATTCCTGCTGTGGCAGCTGGCTGCGTGAGTTGCCTATTTCACGCGCGCTGTCCTGATTCTGCTGAGCCAGGCGCCTTTCTTCCATGAGCTGGCTGTTAACACGCAAAATTTCCTGTTGCAGTTCCGCCGCCGACAGCGTGCTCATGGCGTGTTCAGGGACCTGATCGAACGTGCTGATCTGCTGGCGTAATTCGCGTGCCTGTTGGGGAAAGTCTTCAATAACCTGCTGATATTGCCGGATACGATGCAGCGAGGTGCTGCGATCGTTCAGATAATCAAGCGTGGTGCTGAGTGCGGCAATGGTTTCAGTTTGTGTTGGTGAATCTTTGGCCGATTTAGCCTCTTCCAGCTGTTGCTTAATCTGCGCCGCATCCAGTTCACCGGCAGCCAGGGCCGGCTGGATAAGTCCCCAGCTGAAAAGCAGCGCGATAAGCAAGCGTGGCATAAGAGGCTACCTTTGGCCGCTGGTGGGTGAGGCTGGCTGTGGCTGAATGGCTATCGCCAGCGGCTGACCCAGACGGGTGGTGGTTTCCGGCGTCAGGCTTTCGACCAGCCTGATTTTACCGGGTGCAAACAGATTAATTACCGTTGAACCGAGTTTAAAACGCCCCATTTCCTGGCCTTTGAGTAGCACGACAGCGCCGGGCTCTTCAGCTTGCGGCCAGCTCCAGCGCTTTATTGCACCATCACGCGGCGGCGTGACCGTGCCCGCCCAGACGGTTTCAATACTGCCAACAATCGTCGCCCCTACCAGAATTTGTGCCATCGGACCAAATTCCGTGTCAAACAGACAAATAACCCGTTCATTGCGGGCGAACAGGTTCGGGATATTGCGGGCAGTGAGCGGATTGACCGAATAAAGGTCGCCGGGAACGTAAATCATCTCACGTAATATACCGTTACAAGGCATATGTACACGGTGATAGTCACGCGGTGCAAGATAGGTGGTAATAAATTCGCCGTCGCGAAAGATTTCGCTCATGTGGGGACTGCCGGCAACCAGTGCGTCGAGAGAATAATGGTGGCCTTTAGCCTGAAAAATCTGATTGCCTTCAATGTGGCCAAGCTGGCTGATGGTGCCATCGGCTGGCAGTACCAGTAAATTAGGATCGGCATCCAGCGGACGCGCATCGTCGCGCAACGGGCGCACGAAAAAATCATTAAAAGTACGATAGTGTGCGCTGTCCGGTTTTTGTGCTTCGGACATGTCAACTTTATAAAACCAGATAAACAGATCGATGACCGCTTTCGTCAGGCGGCCTCCGCGTTTAGCTGCTCCCCATCCTGCCAGTTCCGTCAGGGCTTTTTTGGGCAACACGGCATTCAGGCCGAGTTTAAATTTATCAAGCACGTTAGCCTCCTGGCTTGTTTAGTTACCGTACGACATCCCGGCAGGGTTGTCACCGCCACTGGTCAATCAGGCGGTTGATACTGCCTGTTTAATATATAAATCAGGATTTAGCTGTCGCCTTCATAAAAGTTTTTTCTGCTTTTAATTTGCGACATGCTTTCCAGAATCCGGTGGTAGTTGTCAAAACGCGAAGAACTGATTTCACCGCGTTCGACCGCCGCCCGGATCGCACAGCCGGGGTCGCTATCATGTTTGCAATCGCGAAACTTACAGCTGCCTAAAAATGCACGAAATTCGACAAAACCATAGGTAATTTGTTCCGGTTCAAGATGCCATAAGCCGAACTCACGTACACCCGGGGAGTCGATAACATCGCCGCCATGGGGGAAATGATAAAGCCGGGCCGCGGTGGTGGTATGTTGCCCCAGTCCGGAGACGTCAGACACCTCATTCGTCAGAATGGCCTGGTCGTCCAGTTCAAGACCCAGTAAGGTATTCAGCAGGCTGGATTTACCGACGCCGGATTGTCCGGCAAAAATACTGGTGCGTCCAGCCAGGGCTTTTTCCAGCGCCTGTAATCCCTCGTGCTGACGGCTGGAGGCCATGATAACCCGATAGCCGATATGGCGATAAATGGCCATCTGTTGTTCAACAAATTCACGGGCCGGGTCATCGAGCAGATCGGTTTTGTTGAGCACCAGCAGCGGTTCAATGTCCAGCGTTTCGCTGGCAACCAGATACCTGTCGATAATATTCAGCGACAATTCCGGCAGAATAGCCGACACAATCAGAATCTGGTCAATATTGGCGGCAACCGGCTTTACGCCATCGTACAGGTCGGGCCGGGTCAGCACCGACTGGCGGTCATGTACCGCTTCAACAATGCCTTTCACCCCGCTGCCGTTGCCAATACCGGGACGCCAGACTACCCGATCGCCGGTGACCAGGGAGCGGATGGTTCTGCGAATATTGCAGCGGTGATGTTCACCTTGGGCATCTTCCACGTCTGCGTGCATCCCAAAGCGGCTGATAACCAGGCCGTCACAGGCCTCACCGAATTGGCTATCATCGGCTTCCGGTTTCTGCGTGCGCGTGCTGAGACGACGCTGATGATTCGCATTGACCCGGCGCTGCTGCCCTTTTGACAGTTTGTTTTTACTCACTTTTCCTCACGCGGTTACAGAGCATTTCACTCAAGCGGGGCAAAACGTCTATGATACACGCTAATCGGATACTCTCCCACTGTCGGACGCGGTTACCCGCTGGCGGAACAGCGGGATAACCTGAAAGCAATGATGGCAATGACTCACGCGGGATGCAGCATGACACTGAATGAAAATAATCTTATCTGGATCGACCTGGAAATGACCGGACTGGATCCAAAGCGCGATCGTATTATTGAGATTGCGACAATTGTCACGGATGCCAATCTGACCGTGCTGGCAGAAGGGCCGGTTATGGCTGTGCATCAGTCTGATGCACAGCTGGCATTGATGGATGAGTGGAACGTACGCACCCATACGCGCAGCGGCCTGGTCAAGCGCGTGAAAGCCAGTTCACTGAGTGAAGGTGATGCGGAACAGGCGACTATCGCTTTTTTACAACAGTGGATACCGGCAGGCAAATCGCCTATATGTGGTAACAGCATTGGGCAGGATCGCCGTTTTCTCTTCGAATATATGCCGCAATTAGAGGCCTATTTTCATTATCGTTATCTGGATGTCAGCACCCTGAAAGAGCTGGCGCGGCGCTGGAAACCAGCAATCCTGCCAGGCTTTAAAAAACGTGGCACCCACCAGGCACTGGAGGACATTCGTGAATCGATCGCTGAGTTAGCTTACTATCGTGAGCATTTACTCAATCTGGCAGAGTAAGGGCAGGACGCTGTTGATTAAAACAGCGGGTCGACGATAAAATCGTCAGTCATGCAAAAAGCACAAAATTTTGCGAGAAGAAGCTTGCGGCTATAAGGATTTCTCGTATAATGCGCTCCCCGTACCGTTGCTGATTTTGCACGGCTTCGGTGACGTAATGCGGGAATAGCTCAGTTGGTAGAGCACGACCTTGCCAAGGTCGGGGTCGCGAGTTCGAGTCTCGTTTCCCGCTCCAAATCAGGATGCGCAGTAACAGCCGCTGAAACGCGGGAATAGCTCAGTTGGTAGAGCACGACCTTGCCAAGGTCGGGGTCGCGAGTTCGAGTCTCGTTTCCCGCTCCAGCTGTTACAGGCCATCTGCTTCTCTTTGCGGGAATAGCTCAGTTGGTAGAGCACGACCTTGCCAAGGTCGGGGTCGCGAGTTCGAGTCTCGTTTCCCGCTCCAGACATTTCTTTGTTGATTCACATTGTGGTTTGCCTGCTATCGCCTGTCGTTTTGTCCGGTCTTTTTGTCGGTTGTAAACAGAGTTATCCACAGGTTTCCTGACTTCCCTGCGAAAAACCGGTGTTTTAACGAATTTGTCTTTTTTGTTTTACCTTATGATTTTTAACACTATTAAAATATTTCAGTTTGTTAACTGGATCACTTGTAGTTTTTGTGAAGATTGAATGACAACGTTTTTTTGTTTTTATGCACAGCTTGTGGAAAACGCTGCGTGGCCGTCTGTCACCGCGTTTCCCGCCGGATATCCTGCCACTGGCCGGCCTTAGCGTCTGGCAATATTTCGCCTTACTCACTTCTTCGCGCTAACCTGCCGGGGGCTCGTGTCCTCAGGGAAGAAAACCGGCTTTGCGTTGCGGGTCAGCGCCGCTAACGAACAATTGCGTGGCTATACGCAGTGATTCCCCGGTGGTGGTATCGGGTCGGCGCGTCATTTTCAGCCTGCTGCGCAATACGTTATGATAGATCTTTTCGCCGCCATCGCGGCTGATATGGCCAGACTGCGGATTATTCAGCGTGTTTATCACCACTTTTCACCCGGCGATAAGCGCGTTGCTTTATGCTGATTTATCCGCTGGCCGCGTTGAGTCAGACCGGGAGGATGAGATATGACTGATCTGCATAGCGAACACCACGGCGATGGTTTACCTCACTCCTTGTGGCCCGCCGGAGCGATGGCGGCGCTGGAAAAAGAGGCGGCCGATGCGTTGGGTCTGACGCTGTATGAACTGATGCTACGTGCCGGTGAAGCCGCTTTTCAGCTGATACAACAGCGCTGGCCGCGGGCAGCGCATCTGCTTATCCTCTGTGGTCATGGTAATAATGGCGGTGATGGTTACGTTGTGGCGCGCCTGGCACAATCGGCAGGCCTGACGGTGACCTTACTGGCCTGTGAAGGGAGCCGGAGTTTGCCGGATGAAGCGCAGCAGGCAAGAGAGGCCTGGCTGGCGGCTGGCGGGGTGATTCACGCCGCCGATGCCCCCTGGCCGGAAAATGTTGAGGTGATTGTTGATGCGCTGCTCGGCACCGGTCTGAACCGTGCGCCACGTTCGCCTTATGCAGAGCTTATCCGCCAGGTGAATAACCATCCGGCCGCGGTCTTTTCTATAGATATTCCCTCCGGGTTAGTTGCAGAAAACGGCACAACACCCGGCGCGGTAGTCAACGCTGACGCGACCCTGACCTTCATTGCGTTAAAACCCGGCTTATTAACCGGCAAGGCACGCGATCATGTCGGGCGACTGTCTTACCATGCGCTTGGTCTGACGCGCTGGCTTGCCGGACAAAATGCGCCGTGGTCACGCATTGATAGTGGTTCCCTCACCGGCTGGCTGTCTCCACGCCGCGCCAGCAGTCATAAAGGGGATAATGGCCGTCTGGTGATGATTGGCGGCGATCGCGGTACGGCGGGTGCTATCCGGCTGGCAGCCGAAGCGGCAGTGCGCAGTGGCGCCGGTCTGGTACGGGTAATTACCCATGCAGATAATATTGGTCCCTTACTGACAGCCCGACCAGAACTGATGGTGGATGAACTCAGTGAGCATACGCTTGCTGATGCACTGGAATGGGCCGACGTGATTGTTATCGGTCCGGGACTGGGGCAAGGTGACTGGGGTAAACAGGCGTTAAAAAAAGCTGAAAATACCGCGAAACCGATGCTGTGGGATGCCGATGCGCTAAACCTGCTGGCAATCAGGCCGGATAAACGTCAGAATCGCATTATTACGCCTCATCCCGGCGAGGCGGCCCGGCTGCTGAACGTGAGCATCGGCGAAATTGAAGGCGATCGTGTCGCGGCGGCGCAGCGTCTGGCAAAGCGCTATGGCGGGGTGGTGGTGTTAAAAGGCGCCGGCACTATCATTGCCAGCCAGCAGGCTGAGCTGGCTATCGCCGATGTTGGCAATCCCGGAATGGCAAGTGGTGGCATGGGGGATGTGCTTGCGGGCATCATTGGCGCACTGACAGGGCAGAAGTTGTCGTTGTATGATGCTGCCTGCGCCGGTTGCGTTGTACATGGGGCGGCGGCAGATCGCGTTGCCGGCCTGAAAGGCCCGCGCGGCATGCTGGCTTCCGATCTTTTTTCTCAGCTGTACCTGTACCTTAATCCAGAAATGTTGATTCCATTAAAATGAAAAGCTGTGTATTTTCGCTGCCAGATGAGGCGGCTACCCTTAATCTGGCGGCGAACGTTGCCCGTGTCTGTCATGGCGCGGTGGTGATCCATTTACAAGGTGACCTCGGTGCAGGTAAAACCACTTTCTGCCGTGGATTCCTGCATGCACTGGGACATCAGGGTAATGTTAAAAGCCCGACCTATACTCTGGTTGAACCTTATACGCTGGATGACCGGACGGTTTATCATTTTGATCTATACCGGCTGGCGGATCCGCAGGAACTGGAGTTTATGGGAATACGCGACTATTTCACGCAAAATACGCTTTGTCTGGTGGAATGGCCTCAGCAGGGCGACGGCGTTCTTCCTGCGCCGGATCTGGCACTCAGCCTGTCGTATCAGCAGCCGGGACGGAAAGCAATTTTAAGTGCGTTGAGCGCAACCGGCGATAAAATGCTGCAGGAAATAGACGGAGTGAAAGGTTGCTGATAATGCATTATATAAAAACAGGTCTGACGGCACTGTTCTTGTTAGTTACTTTACCGGCTCTGGCGGCCAATCTTTCCGATATCAATGTGTCCAACGGCAATAATCAGGCAACGGTGACGCTGAATTTCACCGCTCAGCCGGATTATGCTTTTTTCCCTTTGCATAACCCGGAACGCGTGGTGCTGGATATCCGCAAAAGCGGTGTTGTACAGGGGCTACCCCTGAGTTTTAGCTGCAGGAACCTGGTTAAAGTTATCCGCACCAGTCAGCCGAAAGATAACCAGAGTATCCGGCTGGTTTTTGAACTGACCCAGCCAGGACGTACCCATGCCGTGACGCAAAAAGCCGGTAGTGGTTACCGCGCGGTATTTACTATCCGGGCCAGCCAGCCGGTCAGCAGTGCGCCGGCCGCCACCCGTTCAACAGCGACGCGTCCGGCGGCAGCACAGAAAAATCCGTTTAACCGCAATCCCGTCACCGCGGTTGCCAGTGAAGATACCCGCGTTGCGCCCGGCGGCGGCGCCAGTGCCAGTGCCGGTAACGATCGGGTCGTGGTGGCGATTGATGCGGGTCACGGCGGTCAGGACCCCGGGGCGATAGGGGCAGGCGGGCTGAAAGAGAAAAACGTGACGATTGCCATTGCACGTAAACTTCGGGTGCTGCTCAATGATGACCCAATGTTTAAGGGGGTGATGACCCGGGACGGCGATTATTTTATCTCGGTGATGGGACGCTCCGACGTCGCGCGTAAACAAAATGCAAATCTGCTGGTTTCGATTCATGCCGATGCGGCGCCGAATCGTACTGCCTCAGGGGCTTCGGTTTGGGTGCTGTCAAACCGCCGCGCGAACAGTGAAATGGCAAACTGGCTGGAGCAGCATGAAAAACAATCGGAGCTGCTTGGTGGTGCCGGCGATCTGCTGGCCAACAGTCAGGCCGACCCTTATCTTAGTCAGGCCGTCCTTGATTTACAGTTTGGTCATTCTCAGCGGGTGGGTTACGACGTGGCGGTAAAAGTGCTTGCCCAGTTGCAGCATATTGGTGTGTTGCATAAGCGCCGTCCTGAGCATGCCAGCCTCGGCGTGCTGCGTTCGCCGGACATTCCATCGCTGCTGGTGGAAACCGGCTTTATCAGTAACCCGGCGGGTGAACGGCTGCTCGGTTCCAGCGTTTATCAGCAGAAAGTGGCCAGCGCAATTTATCATGGCCTGCGCAATTATTTTTTGACGCATCCGCTTCAGTCGGTGCCAAAAGCGGAAAACCGTCCGCTACAGAGTGCTGCGGCGGTGAGCGTATCCGCCAATAGTGCCAGTGGCCCGACCCAGTATACCGGCCCGACGGTGCGTCACGTTGTTAAACGCGGTGAGACGCTGTCGGGTATTGCCGCGCATTATGGTGTCAGCACTTCAACGCTCAGTACGCTGAATCATCTGAAGAAACCGACTGTCTGGGTCGGGCAACGGCTCAGCGTCCCTGCCAGTGCCAGTGCCAGTGCCAGTGCCCCGCCGGCGGTGACCAAAGGATTACAGCATCATAAAGTGGTACGCGGTGATTCGCTGTCGGCGATTGCGGCGCATTATGGCGTCAGTCCGCAGGTCATTATGCAGGCGAACAAAATGAAGTCGCAGAATGTGATGCTGGGGCAGGTGTTAAAAATTCCTGCTTCCTGATGATACCAGCGCGCTCTAAGATCGCGTTTAATGCTGAGGGCGAGGTGTCGGGATAAGAAAAACAGCTTATTCTTTTCACGCCGTCAGGCTGGCTGGTGCCAGTCAGCTCTGGGTGCGGGTGGTGAGAGTGACCCGCCTGTTTTTCAGATTTAATAGGAATAGCCAATGTCCATTCAGGTGCTACCACCGCAGCTTGCTAATCAGATCGCCGCCGGTGAAGTGGTTGAACGGCCTGCCTCGGTGGTAAAAGAGCTGGTGGAAAACAGCCTTGATGCCGGTGCCACCCGGATTGATATCGATATTGAGAAAGGCGGTGCAAAGCTTATCCGTATTCGTGATAATGGTTGCGGTATTGATAAAGATGACCTGACGCTGGCGCTGGCTCGCCATGCCACCAGTAAAATTCGCTCACTGGACGACCTTGAGGCGATTATCAGCCTTGGTTTTCGTGGTGAGGCGCTGGCCAGCATCAGTTCGGTGTCCCGTCTGACCCTGACCTCGCGTCCGGCCAGCCAGCGTGAGGCCTGGTCTGCCTACGCTGAAGGCCGGGAAATGGCGGTAACGGTGAAACCGGCCGCCCATCCTGAAGGCACCACCATAGAAGTGCTCGACCTGTTTTATAACACCCCGGCGCGGCGCAAATTTATGCGCACAGAGAAAACCGAGTTTACGCATATTGATGAGGTGGTCCGTCGCATCGCCCTGGCCCGTTTTGATGTCGCCCTTTCTCTTAGCCACAACGGCAAGCTGGTCCGTCAGTATCGTGCTGCTACTGACGACACTCAGCGTGAACGGCGGCTGGGGGCGATCTGCGGTAGCGCTTTTCTCAGTCATGCCCTGCTGGTCGAGTGGCAGCATGGCGATCTCAGTTTACGCGGCTGGGTGGCTGATCCTGCCGGCGCCCGGGCGGTAACCGAGCTGCAGTATTGCTATGTGAATGGCCGCATGATGCGTGATCGTCTGATTAACCATGCTATTCGCCAGGCCTACCAGGATAAGCTTGGTGCTGAGCACCAGCCGGCTTATGTGCTGTACCTTGAGGTTGATCCTCATCAGGTCGATGTGAATGTTCATCCGGCAAAGCATGAAGTGCGTTTTCATCAGTCGCGTCTGGTCCATGATTTTATTTATCAGGGCGTGGTCAGTGTTATTCAGCAGAGCAACGAAATAGCGCTTCCCCTGGTGGCAGAAGATGAACCTTCAGCCGTAACGGACATCCGCTGGCAGCCGGCTAATCGCCCCTCAGCCGGCGGCAATCATTTTGCAACCCCAGCCACCGGTCAACGACCGGAAGCGCCGCCGGCCAGGCACCAGAGCGGCGGGCAATCGGCACAGGAGGGATACAGTCAGCGTCAGGGCGCGCTGTATCAGACCCTGTTGCAGCCCGCGCCGACGGTGGCCCGCGAGCCGCAACCGACAGTACCGGCTGCGGAGGTAACCTCATCTGAACTGCCTCTTCAGAGCCATAGCCTGAGTTTTGGCCGCCTGCTAACGGTACTTTCTGGCGTCTGGGCACTGCTGGAACAGGCGGGGACGCTATACCTGCTGAGTCTGGCTGCGGCCAATCGCTGTCTGAAGCAGACACAGCTCGATCCCGCCAGTGCCGCGCTGAAAGCGCAGCCGTTACTGATCCCGGTGCGTCTGAAGCTGGAGAAAGCACAACGCGAACTTGTTGCGCATAAACAAGCGTTGTTAGCGCAGTTTGGTCTTGACCTGAGTAATGATGGACAACATGTGACGCTGCGGGCGGTGCCTTTACCTTTACGCAACCAAAATTTACAAATCTTGATTCCAGAGCTGATAGGCTATCTTGCCAGTCAGTCAGCGTTGACTACGGCAGAGATCGCAACATGGTTAGCGGACCGTACGGCAAATGAAGCTCAGCAGTGGAATCAGGCGCAGGCGATTGCATTGCTGGCGGAAGTTGAACGACTTTGTCCGCAGCTGGTCAAATCTCCACCTGATGAATTACGACAACCGATCGATATTGAAACGGCGGTTAACGCGCTGAAGCATGACTGAGAAAATCCCGGCGGGCCGGCCAAAGGCGATTTTTTTGATGGGGCCAACTGCCTCTGGTAAAACGGCGCTGGCTATCAGCCTGCGCCAGCAGCTTCCCGTTGAATTGATTAGCGTTGATTCAGCGCTGATTTATCGGGGAATGGACATTGGCACCGCCAAACCCAGCGCGCAAGAGCTGGCGCTGGCACCACATCGTTTACTGGATATTCGCGATCCGGCGCAGGCTTATTCTGCAGCAGAGTTCCGGCGCGATGCGCTGGCAGCGATGGATGATATTACCCGCCAGGGACGCATACCGCTGCTGGTGGGGGGAACGATGCTCTATTATAAAGCGCTGCTGGAAGGATTATCGCCGTTGCCCCCGGCCGATCCGGAAGTGCGTCAGCGCATTGAGCAAATGGCCGATGAAAAAGGATGGGAACATTTGCATCGCCAGCTACTGGCTGTGGATCCGGTGGCCGCAACGCGTATTCATCCGAATGATCCCCAGAGACTCTCGCGAGCACTGGAAGTTTTTTTTATTTCGGGTAAAACTTTAACCGAACTGACGAAAACGTCGGGGGAAGCGTTACCCTATGATGTTACGCAATTTGCTATTGCTCCGGCAAATCGCGAATTGTTACATCAGCGTATTGCGCAGCGCTTCCAGCTGATGTTAGCGTCGGGATTTGAGGCAGAAGTCCGGGCTCTTTTTTCCCGAGCTGATTTGCATACGGATATGCCTTCCATTCGTTGTGTTGGTTATCGCCAGATGTGGTCATATTTGCAGGGTGAGATCGACTACGATGAAATGGTTTATCGGGGAATTTGCGCAACCCGCCAGCTGGCTAAGCGTCAGATGACCTGGCTGCGTGGGTGGGATGGGATTCACTGGCTGGATAGCGATCGGCCGGTGGATGCACGTGATCAGGTGCTTCAGGTTGTTAGTGCGAAGCCCCGGTGATTGTGTAAAATTGATAGGTTATCTTGCGCAAATTTTTTACGCAGTATTTCAGAGCCTCCGGGCTCCTAAAGTTATAAACAACAAGCATATAAGGAAAAGATAGAATGGCTAAGGGGCAATCATTACAAGACCCGTTTCTGAACGCATTGCGTCGTGAACGTGTTTCGGTTTCTATTTATTTGGTGAATGGTATTAAACTGCAGGGCCAGATTGAGTCATTTGATCAGTTTGTGATTTTGTTGAAAAACACGGTGAGTCAGATGGTTTATAAGCATGCTATCTCAACCGTGGTGCCGTCCCGTCCGATCTCCCACCATAGTAATAATACGGGTGGCGGTAGCAATAACTATCATCAGGGCAGTAGCAACCAGCCGGCCGGGACTGCCCAGCCGCAGCAGGATAACGACGACGCTGAATAAAGTCAGTGCGCGGGAGTTATCTGGCTATTTGCCAGTCAGCCGCCTGAGCGCAGGAAAGCCTTTATCCCCGGCCAGAGAAACAATGTGATCGTGCCGGGGGATGGTGACGCTCTGTGGCGATGTGATGTTTTACGATCAGGATGCAGCGGGGATCATACTGGCGTTGGGTTCCCCGTCTGCGAAAATGTTTCTGACCTTGTCTTTTTTTACTGCAGGTCGGGAACCGCTATCTGTTGTAAGCGCTTTTTAAAGAAGGGCGTTCCAAATCTGATTTTACGCAGTATGGCCAGCGCGTTGTCATTTTACGTTTCAGAGAGGTTTTCAGTTTGTTCGACCGTTATGATGCCGGTGAGCAGGCCGTACTGGTGCACATCTATTTTTCGCAGGATAAAGACATGGAAGATTTGCTGGAGTTTGAAACTCTGGTCTCTTCCGCCGGTGTTGAGGCGCTGCAGGTGATTACCGGCAGTCGTAAGGCGCCACATCCTAAATATTTTGTCGGTGAGGGCAAAGCGGTTGAAATTGCGGAAGCCGTAAAAGCAACCGCTGCCAGTGTTGTGCTGTTTGACCACGCGCTGACTCCCGCGCAAGAGCGTAACCTGGAAAGGCTGTGTGAATGCCGGGTCATTGACCGTACTGGCCTGATTCTCG
Source organism: Erwinia sp. OLFS4 (assembly GCF_002752165.1). Classification (GTDB taxonomy): domain Bacteria; phylum Pseudomonadota; class Gammaproteobacteria; order Enterobacterales; family Enterobacteriaceae; genus Izhakiella. Next base: position 61,394 of record NZ_MOMB01000051.1, on the reverse strand, counting down.
ATATTTTTGCCCAGCGTGCGCGCACGCATGAAGGGAAACTGCAGGTTGAGCTGGCACAGCTGCGCCATCTTGCCACACGACTGGTGCGCGGCTGGACTCACCTTGAGCGACAGAAAGGGGGGATTGGTCTGCGCGGCCCGGGTGAAACCCAGCTGGAGACCGACCGCCGACTGCTGCGTAATCGTATCAGTCAAATCCTCTCTCGCCTTGAACGCGTCGAGAAGCAGCGTGAGCAGGGGCGCCAGTCGCGCAATAAAGCTGATGTAGCGACGGTATCACTGGTCGGGTACACCAATGCCGGTAAATCGACGCTGTTTAACCGCCTCACCGCCGCGGAGGTTTACGCCGCCGATCAGCTGTTTGCAACGCTCGATCCAACCCTGAGACGTATTGATGTGGTAGATGCCGGCGAAGTGGTGATCGCCGATACGGTAGGATTTATTCGTCATTTGCCCCACGATTTGGTTGCTGCCTTTAAGGCCACCCTGCAGGAAACGCGACAGGCAACCCTGCTGTTGCATGTTATTGACGCCGCCGATGTGCGGGTCGATGACAATATTGCCGCTGTTGAAACTGTGCTGGCGGAAATTGAAGCCAGCGACATTCCAGCGCTGCATGTAATGAATAAGATCGATATGCTGGATACGTTTACCCCGCGTATCGATCGCGATGAAGAAAACCGTCCGGTTCGGGTATGGCTTTCCGCACAGACCGGAGAAGGTATTGCGCTGCTTTTCCAGGCGCTGTCTGAACGTCTGGCAGGAGAAGTGGCGCAATTTGATTTACGCCTGCCTCCCAAAGAAGGGCGGTTGCGTAGTCGTTTCTATCAGCTTCAGGCTATTGAAAAAGAATGGAATGAAGAAGATGGAAGTATTGGTATGCAAATTCGCATGCCTGCCGTGGACTGGCGCCGGCTGTGTAAGCAGGAGCCGTCTTTGGTAACTTATATTGTTAGTTGATTTTGCCTGAATGCGTATTCTGAGCTTTGGAATACCACCGCACACACAAATAATGGAGTAAAAACATGGCGTGGAATCAGCCCGGTAATAACGGACATGACCGCGACCCGTGGGGAAGCAGCAATAATCAAGGCGGCAACTCTGGGGGAAATAAAGGGGGACGTAATCAAGGGCCTCCCGATCTGGACGATATCTTCCGTAAGCTCAGCAAAAAGCTGGGTGGCCTGGGCGGTGGTAAAAAAGGCGGCGGAGAGGAGAGTAATCGTTCATCAGGTAACGGTGGCCGCTTAACGGGCATTGTGCTGGCGGCAGTGGTGGTTATCTGGGCTGCCAGCGGATTTTATACCATTAAAGAAGCAGAACGCGGTGTGGTTACCCGCTTTGGTCATTTCAGCCATATCGTTGGACCCGGCCTCAACTGGAAGCCGACCTTCATCGATCATGTTCGTGCTGTTAACGTTGAGGCAGTGCGTGAACTGGCGGCATCCGGACTGATGTTAACCTCGGATGAAAACGTGGTGCGTGTTGAGATGAACGTGCAGTATCGGGTGACCAACCCGGAAGCTTATCTTTATTCGGTGGTCAATGCTGACGACAGCCTGCGTCAGGCCACTGACAGCGCGCTGCGTGGTGTTATTGGCCGTTCAACTATGGACCGAATTCTTACTGAAGGTCGTACCGTTATCCGTAGTGAGACACAGCGTGAGCTGGAAGAAACGGTTCGTCCGTATCACATGGGAATTACGCTACTTGATGTCAACTTCCAGACGGCACGTCCGCCGGAAGAGGTGAAAGCGGCCTTTGATGATGCCATTGCCGCCCGTGAAAACCGCGAACAGTATGTGCGTGAAGCGGAAGCTTACGCCAATGAAGTGCAGCCGCGTGCAAACGGTCAGGCGCAGCGTATCCTTGAAGAGTCACGTGCTTATAAAGCCCGTACCGTACTGGAAGCGCAGGGTGAGGTTGCCCGCTTTGCGAAAATGCTGCCTGAATATAAAGCCGCACCTGATATCACCCGCGAACGTCTTTATATTGAAACCATGGAGCATGTGCTCAGTCGTACCCATAAGGTGCTGGTAAGCGATAAAGGCAGCAACCTGATGGTACTGCCACTCGACCAGCTTATGCGTGGACATCTGCCTGCTAACAGCAACAGTCAGGACAACAGCAGTAACCTGATGCGCCTGCCGCCGTCAGGCAGTCATGCCCGCAGTAACGGCGGACAGTCATTCAGCCCGGATGACATCATGGATCAGCGTCGTGCTAATGCACTGCGCAACGATACCCAGCGCGAAGGGAGAGAATAACGATGCGTAAGCCATTAATCGTCGTACTGATTGTTGTGCTGGTGGTGCTCTACGCGTCACTGTTTGTTGTGCAGGAAGGCCAGCGCGGCATTGTTATGCGCTTTGGTAAAGTGCTGCGCGACACCGATAACAAACCGCTGATTTACACCCCTGGCCTGCACCTTAAAATTCCATTTATCGAGTCGGTAAAAACCCTCGATGCGCGCATCCAGACTATGGATAACCAGGCCGATCGCTTTGTCACCCGTGAAAAGAAAGATCTGATTGTTGACTCCTATATTAAATGGCGCATCAGTGATTTCGGGCGCTACTACCTGGCTACCGGTGGTGGCGATATTTCTCAGGCTGAAGTGTTGTTAAAGCGTAAATTCAGCGACCGTTTGCGTTCTGAAATGGGACGGCTGGATGTCAAAGATATCGTCACGGACTCCCGTGGCCGGCTGACCACCGACGTCCGGGACGCGCTGAATAACGGTTCGGCTGGATCTGATGACGAGGTGAGTACACCGGCGGCTGACGATGCCATTGCTTCGGCGGCTAAACGGGTTGAGCGTGAAACCTCAGGGCATGTCCAGGCGGTTAATCCAAACAGCATGGCCGCGCTGGGGATTGAGGTGGTTGATGTCCGCATTAAGCAGATCAATCTGCCTACCGAAGTGTCTGAAGCTATCTATAACCGTATGCGCGCTGAACGTGAAGCGGTAGCGCGTAGCCAGCGTTCGCAGGGACAGGAAGAAGCTGAAAAAGTACGCGCTCAGGCTGATTACGAGGTGACGCGTACTCTGGCAGAAGCACAGCGGGAGGCGCTGATGATTCGCGGTGATGGCGATGCGGCAGCGGCTAAACTGTTCGCCGATGCGTTCAGTAAAGATCCGGATTTTTACGCCTTTATCCGTAGCCTGCGCGCTTATGAAAATAGCTTCAGGAACAATCAGGATATTATGGTACTGAACCCTGACAGCGATTTTTTCCGCTATATGCGTCCGCCAACCAGCGCGAAACGCTAATCTTCTGATATCACTGTCACGGGCCGGGTATCATCCGGCCCGTTTTTTTTGTTCATAGGGAGTGTTACCAGACAATGAGTACCACCATCTGGCTTGCGCTGGCCTTAGTGCTGGTGCTTGAAGGCATAGGCCCGATGCTGCTGCCGCGCATATGGCGACGTATGATTCTGGCAATGGCTCAGCTGCCCGATCGTCTGCTTCGTCGTTTTGGCGGTGGGCTGGTGGTCGCCGGTGTTGTCATTTATTACATGCTTAGCGCACATAGCGGAAGCGCGGGTTGAAGTACAAATTGTGTCTGGTGCGGCGGAAATATCCATATATTGCTATTGCGCGTTATCACAGCAAAAAAAGGAGACTGTGCAAACTAAAAGTGCTGAAAATGCGAAAAGCCGATGGTAAAATCCATTTTTAAGCAATCGGTGATTTTGAGAAATGGGTAAGAATGTCGTCGTACTGGGCACCCAATGGGGTGACGAAGGTAAAGGTAAGATCGTAGACCTTCTGACTGAACGCGCTAATTATGTTGTGCGCTATCAAGGTGGCCACAACGCTGGTCATACACTGGTTATTAACGGTGAAAAGACCGTCCTTCATTTAATCCCCTCCGGAATTTTGCGAGACAATGTCATCAGCATTATTGGTAATGGCGTTGTGCTGTCACCTGCCGCATTGATGAAAGAAATGAAAGGGCTTGAAGCGCGTGGTGTACCGGTACGCGATCGTTTACTGCTTTCGGAAGCCTGTCCGCTTATCCTCGATTACCATGTTGCGATGGACCTGGCGCGGGAAAAAGCGCGCGGTGACAAAGCCATTGGCACGACTGGTCGCGGGATCGGGCCGGCGTACGAAGATAAAGTTGCCCGTCGTGGCCTGCGGGTGGGCGATCTGTTCAATAAAGATGCCTTTGCCTGTAAACTCAAAGAGATTGTTGATTACTATAATTTCCAGCTGGTTAACTATTACAAAGCCGACGCCGTCGACTACGAAAAAGTATTGAACGATGTGCTGGAAATTGCTGACGTTCTGACCGCTATGGTAGTGGATGTTTCCGATCTGCTCGATCGCGCGCACAAGCGGGGCGACCTGATTATGTTTGAAGGGGCGCAAGGTACGCTGCTGGATATTGACCACGGCACTTATCCCTACGTGACCTCATCAAACACCACGGCGGGTGGCGTGGCGACCGGTTCCGGTATCGGTCCGCGCTGTGTCGATTACGTGCTGGGTATTGTTAAAGCATATTCAACGCGAGTAGGCGGAGGGCCGTTTCCGACCGAATTGTTTGATGACACCGGTGAGTACCTGAGCGAAAAAGGTCAGGAATTCGGTGCCACCACTGGCCGTCGTCGCCGTACTGGCTGGCTGGATGCCGTTGCAGTGCGCCGTGCGGTACAGATTAATTCATTGTCTGGCTTCTGTCTGACTAAGCTGGATGTGCTTGATGGTCTGAAAGAAGTGAAAATTTGCGTGGCTTATCGTCTGCCGGACGGCCGCGAAGTGACCACCACGCCGCTGGCCGCTGAGCGCTGGGAAGGCATTGAACCGGTTTACGAAACGCTGCCGGGCTGGAGTGAAACCACCTTCGGCGTGAAGGCGTTAGATGGCCTGCCGAAAAACGCCCGTGATTATATTAAACGTATTGAAGAGGTGACAGGCGTTCCGGTGGATATTATCTCAACCGGCCCTGACCGCAGTGAAACCATGATCCTGCGTGACCCGTTCGACGCCTAATCATGCCAGGCCGGTTTTCTGACCGGCCTTTTGTTCTTTTCAGGGGCGCCTGCCTTTTCTTTCGTCTGCCGTATATTCAAAAAATAGCCCGCTTTAGCAGGTTGGTTTATCATCAATGTAACTGCGAATTCAAACGGATACTCAGTATGCAGGGACAGCCAGGTACCAGTGTGAGGATTATGTGCAGCTGACAAGTTTCACCGATTATGGCCTGCGAGCACTGATTTTTATGGCGACCTTGCCGGCAGGCCAAATGACAAATATCAGTGAAGTTACTGATATATATGGTGTTTCAAGAAATCATATGGTCAAAATTATTAATCAGCTTAGTCGTAAAGGCTATGTCAGTGCGGTGCGGGGTAAAAAAGGGGGCATCCGTTTAGGTCAGCCGGCGCATCAGATTATTATTGGTCATGTGGTGAGGCAGCTGGAACCACTGCAACTGGTCGACTGCTCGGGCTGTCTGATTACCCCCGGCTGCCGGCTAAAAAAAGCCCTTAATGAAGCCGCCAGGCGCTTTATTGAAGAGCTTGATAATTACACTCTGGCTGATTTAGTTGATAACAATCAGCCACTTTTTAAGCTCTTGCTGGCGGAACGGCCGCAGCTTAGCAGTTGAGCGACAACGGAGAACCGATATGTCACAGGATCCTTTTCAGCAGCGGGAAGCGGAAAAATATGAAAACCCGATCCCCAGCCGTGAATTTATCCTCGCGCACTTAGATAAGCGCGAAAAACCAGCCAGTCGTGAAGAGCTGGCCCACGAACTGAACATTCAGGGTGAGGAGCAACTTGAGGCGTTGCGTCGCCGCCTGCGCGCGATGGAGCGTGACGGCCAGCTGATATTTACCCGCCGCCAGTGCTATGCCTTGCCCGAACGCCTTGATTTATTACGCGGTGTGGTGATTGGCCACCGTGATGGCTTCGGTTTCCTGCGTATTGAAGGCAGCAAAGACGATCTTTATCTTTCTGCTGAGCAGATGAAAATGTGCATGCACGGTGATGTGATTCTGGCCCAGGCAATGGGGGCCGATCGCAAAGGCCGGCGTGAGGCCCGCGTGGTGCGGGTACTGGAGCCGCGTAATGGTCAGATTGTTGGTCGCTATTTTACCGATGCCGGCGTTGGCTTTGTTGTCCCTGACGACAGCCGGTTGAGTTTTGATATTTTGATCCCGTCAGAAGCCGTGATGGGCGCCCATATGGGTGCTGTGGTAGTGGTGGAACTTGAAAAACGCCCAACCCGGCGTACCAAGGCAATTGGCCGCATTATTGAAATACTCGGCGAAAATATGGGCACTGGCCTGGCGGTTGATATGGCGCTGCGCACCCATGAAATTCCTCATTTCTGGCCGGAAGCGGTGGAGCAACAGATTGCCAGCCTTAGCGAACAGGTACCTGAATCAGCAAAAAAAGGGCGCGCAGACCTGCGTAACCTGCCGCTGGTCACCATTGATGGTGAAGATGCCCGTGATTTTGATGATGCCGTTTTTTGTGAAAAAAAACGTGGTGGCGGCTGGCGACTATGGGTTGCAATTGCCGATGTCAGCTATTACGTGCGGCCGGGCAGCGCGTTAGATCGTGAGGCACATAGCCGCGGTACATCGGTTTATTTTCCGTCGCAGGTTGTGCCGATGCTGCCTGAAGTGTTGTCAAACGGCCTTTGCTCGCTGAATCCGGACGTTGACCGCCTGTGCATGGTGTGTGAAATGACCATTTCTGCTAGCGGCAAACTGACAGGGTTTAAGCACTATGAAGCGGTGATGCGTTCCCATGCACGTCTCACCTATACCAAGGTCTGGCATATTTTACAGGGCGACGCCGGACTGCGTGAGCAATATCAACCGCTGGTTAAACATCTGGAAACGCTGCACAGCATGTACCAGGTGCTGGAAACGGCCCGCGAACAGCGCGGGGGTATCTCTTTTGAAACCGAGGAAGCGAAGTTCATCTTCAACGCCGAACGACGGATTGAGCGCGTGGAGCGGGTGGTGCGCAATGACGCGCACAAGCTGATTGAAGAATGTATGATTCTGGCTAATATCGCCTCCGCCCGTTTTGTGGAAAAGCATAACGAACCGGCGCTCTTTCGTGACCACGATCGTCCCAGCGATGACAGCATCACCAGTTTCCGCACAGTGCTAAATGAACTGGGGCTGACGCTGCCTGGCGGCAGTAAACCACAGCCGGTTGATTATGCCGCTTTGCTTGAGCAGATAGCCGATCGGCCCGATCGGGAAATGTTGCAAACCATGTTACTGCGATCCATGAAACAAGCGGTTTATGATCCTGAAAATCGTGGGCATTTTGGCCTGGCATTAACTTCCTACGCGCACTTCACTTCGCCGATCCGCCGTTATCCTGATCTGTTATTACATCGGGCAATTAAATACCAGCTGGCAAAGCAGGCCGGTGAGCTTGCCGGTAACAGTACGCCAACCGGGGGCTATCACTACAGTTTCGAGGAAATGCTGCAGCTGGGCCAGCACTGTTCGATGACTGAACGCCGGGCCGATGAGGCGACGCGCGACGTGGCGGACTGGTTAAAGTGTGATTTTATCCAGGATCAGGTTGGTCAAGTGTTTGCCGGCGTCATTGCCAGCATCACCGGCTTTGGTTTCTTTGTGCGTTTAAACGATTTGTTTATTGATGGCCTGGTGCATGTGTCGACGCTGGATAACGATTATTACCGGTTTGATGCCGTCGGACAGCGCCTGATTGGTGAATCAGGGGGGCAGACGTATCGTCTTGGCGACAGCGTTGAGGTCCGGGTTGAAGCGGTGCACATGGATGAACGGAAAATTGATTTTGCCCTGATATCCAGCAGCCGTAAGGTGCGTGGAGCCGGGAAAACCGCCCGCAGCCGCGAGAAAAAAACCGGTACGGAAAGCGCGCCCAGGCGGCGTAAGCAAATGCGCAGCGGGGTAAACTTTGAGCCTGACAACGCGTTTCGCGGTGATAAAAAACCGGCTAAAACGGCGCAAGGGAGCGGCGGTAAAAAAGAGAAAAAAACGCCGAAAAATGTCGCTAAAACCCGTAAGATAGCCGCCGCCACAAAAGCAAAGCGTGCAGCAAAGAAAAATAAAACGGCGGAGTAATTCTGGCTCCCCGTCTGTCAGTGCAGGAAAGAAATGAGTGAAATAATTTTTGGTATTCATGCTGTTCAGGCCCTGCTGGCGCGCGATCCACAGCGTTTTCAGGAAGTTTTTGTATTGAAAGGCCGCGATGATCGCCGCTTACAACCGTTGATTTCGGCGCTGGAAGCACAGGGAACGGTGGTGCATCTGGCCAGTCGTCCCTGGCTGGATAAAGCAGCCGGAGGCGCCGTGCATCAGGGGATTGTGGCACGGGTAAAAGCTGGCCGTCAGTATCAGGAAGGGGATTTGCCTGACCTGCTGGCGACCCTGGAGACGCCTTTTTTATTAGTGCTTGATGGCGTAACCGATCCGCACAATCTGGGCGCCTGCCTGCGCAGTGCGGATGCGGCGGGGGTCCATGCCGTGATTGTCCCGAAAGATCGCGCAGCCCCACTGAATGCCACCGCCAAAAAAGTGGCCAGCGGTGCCGCAGAAAATGTGCCGTTAATTCGCGTTACCAATCTGGCCAGAACGCTGCGCTTATTGCAGGATGCCGATGTCTGGATTGTTGGCACTGCCGGTGAAGCAACCCACGATCTTTATCAGAGTAAAATGACCGGCCCGATGGCGCTGGTGATGGGGGCCGAAGGAGAGGGGATGCGCCGTCTGACCCGGGAACATTGCGACGAACTTATCAGCATTCCAATGGCTGGCAGCGTCTCTTCCCTCAATGTTTCTGTTGCCACCGGTATTTGCCTGTTTGAGGCGGTGCGCCAGCGAATAGCCCGTTAATGCCTGCCGGTTGCCGGCGCTGCAACCGGCCTGGCTATTTTTCCTTTTTCCACGCCTGACGCCGTGGCCAGCTACACTTATCTCAGTCATCCCGATAACGGAGATTACGATGGCCTGGGATACCCACAGTGTTTTTAATCAACCTCGCCCGTTGAACAACAGTAACCTGTTTCTGTCCGATGTCCCGTTACGTGAAGCGTTGCTGCGTGAAGGGGCCGGCTGGGATGACGATCGGCTGATATCTATCGGCCAGCAGCTGGGATGTGCTGAATCGCTGGAGCTTGGCAGACTGGCGAATGCCAACCCGCCGGAGCTGCTGCGTTTTAATTCGCAGGGTGAGCGACTGGATGAGATACGTTTTCATCCGGCCTGGCATGTATTGATGCAGGGACTGTGCGCAAATCGCCTGCATAACCTGCCCTGGTGTGCTGATGTCGCGCCAACTGCAATGGTGGCGCGGGCCGCCCGTCTGATTTTACATGCTCAGGTTGAAGCCGGCTCACTTTGTCCGCTGACCATGACGTTTGCCGCTATTCCTCTGTTATTTGACTATTTGCCGGCGAGTTTCAGCGGCTGGCGCAGTGGATTGCTGTCGGATCGTTATGATCCGCATTTACTACCAGGCGCTCAAAAAAGTGGGCTGTTGATTGGGATGGGGATGACTGAAAAACAAGGGGGAACGGATGTACTGATTAACACCAGTCGCGCCGAACCCCTTGCGCGGCGGGGTGGCGGAGAGTGTTATCTGCTGAGCGGGCATAAATGGTTTTTTTCGGTGCCGCAGAGTGATGCCCATCTGGTGCTGGCACAGGCAAAAGGCGGGCTTTCCTGTTTCTTTCTGCCACGACTGCTGGCGGACGGCAGCCGTAATGCCCTGCATATTGAACGACTGAAAGATAAGCTGGGTAACCGGGCAAACGCCAGCAGTGAAGTCGAGTTTCATCAGGCTCAGGCCTGGCTGATTGGCGAAGAAGGCGAAGGTGTCCGGCAGATACTGAAAATGGCCGGGCGAACCCGGCTGGACTGTGCTTTATGCAGCCATGGTCTGATGCGTCGCGCTTTTTCCGTTGCGCTTAATCATGCTCAGCAGCGTCAGGTGATGGGGAAAACCCTGGTGGATCAGCCGTTAATGACCCAGCTGCTGAGCCGACAGGCATTGTTGCTGGAAGGACAGTCGGCCTTACTCTTACACCTTGCCGGCGCCTGGCAGCAGCAGCAGGATCCCGATTCAGCGTTGCTGGCGCGCTTACTGACGCCCGCGGCGAAATATGTCATTTGCCAGCGTGGCATTGCTTTTGTTGCGGAAGCGATGGAGGTGCTGGGGGGAGTGGGTTACTGTGAAGAAAATGAACTGCCACGCCTGTATCGTGAAATGCCGGTGAACAGTATCTGGGAAGGTTCTGGCAACGTGATGTGCCTGGATGTGCTGCGGGTGGTGAAAAAACAACGTGGCCAGGATGAACTGCTGGCACAGCAGCTGGCCGGGGTCAGAGGCGCTAACCGCCATCTGGACCGTTTTGGTCAGCGCGTGAGCAGATTAATGATGAAAACCGATGAACGCTATGCGCGGATGCTGACGCGGGATTTGCTGGCGCTGGCCACCGGTATTCAGCTGGTGAAAAGCCTTGAACCGCCGCTGGCGGATGCCTGGTGTCGCCAGCATCTGACCGCTGGTGGCGGCGAAGTGCTACCGGCCACGCTGTGTCGTCGGTTACTCAGCCGTGCCTGCGGCGGTTGACGGCGGGGGACCGTAGAATTTTGCCGTAGCATACCAGAAACCCGGGCGCAGGGTTTCGTCTAGCGCCAGAATCAGGTAATAAGTGGCATGAACGGCATTGGCTCTGGCTTTTATCGCCCGCAGCGCATCATCTGGTGAGCCAGAAACGGTGACGCTGTCGTTACCGAGAACCGGCAGGTTGAAGCGCTGAGCTTTGTTGATTTCCTGGGCACTGGCTGCAGGCGGCGGCGGTGGCTGTGGCGTGCTTTTAAAAGCACTGCAGCCGCTGAGTAACAGCAGGAGAAGGAGCGAAGTGCGCATAATATTATTCCCGGCAGACAGGCTAATCGCCAGTGTACGCTATTTTATTCAGCCTGTTGAGCGTACCGTTCTTGCCGCATTCGCTACCGAATACCGGCAAAATGATAACCGATAACCACAGTGGCGCTAAGCTGCGGCTAAACCGGCCGGGCGGCGGTGTGAAGGTTTTTTGTTGTATGAAGGAGTGATCATGATTGAAGTGAACGTCGAGACGCTGGCTGGCATTGAATGCCTGCATGCGACGCCTGCCGGTCAGCAGCACACGCCATTACCGACGGTATTGTTCTGGCATGGTTTTACCTCTTCAAAAGAAGTTTACGCCTATTTTGCGGTTGCGCTGGCACAAAAGGGATTTCGCGCACTGTTACCCGATGCTCAGATGCATGGAGCCAGATACAACGGCGACAGCGCAATGCGGCTAGGCCATTTCTGGTCAATTTTGCAAAATAATATTGATGAGGTACCGCTGCTGATAGCGGCGCTGGAACAACGACAGCTTATTGCCCAGGGACGTATTGCCATTGGCGGCGCTTCACAGGGCGCGATGACGGCGCTGGCAGCCATGGCACGTTATCCCGCCCTGCGCTGTGGGGCCAGTCTGATGGGCTCAGGTTACTTTATGTCGCTGTGTCACCAGCTGTTTCCGCCACTGGTAGTGGATTCAGCGCAGCAACAGCAGCGTTTTGAGCAGATTATGGCGCCGCTGGCGGAATATGAAATCAGCCATCAGCTGGACAAACTGTCTGACAGACCGCTGCTGCTCTGGCATGGTGATGCCGATGATGTTGTGCCAATAGCGGAAAGCGAACGGCTGGTACAGGCAATGCGTGAGGCTGGCGCCGATCGTCATCTGACCTGGCTGCCTGAAAGCGGCGTGGGCCATCGTATCACGCCGGCAGCGCTGGCGGCCTTTAGCCGGTTTTTTACACATCATCTCTAATCCAGTGCCGTGCTTTCACTGTGGGTGGGTAACGTCCTGCCCGCGCTCAATTCAGCTAATTAGCGTTATTTCACCTTGAGTTTCCCCCCCCGCTGCCAGTATGATTACGCGTCAATTTTTTCAGTCGCATTTACAGGCTGTGTCCCGGCGCCGTTTGTCTTCTCCCAGACGGCAGCGGGACACAGCCTACAACGTTCCTTGCTTCCATGGGCCGCGACTGACCCTGACAGGAGGCTGAATAATCCGTAAGGAGCAAATTTGATGCGTCATTACGAAATCGTATTTATGGTCCATCCTGACCAGAGCGAACAGGTTCCTGGCATGATCGAGCGTTACACCGGTGCTATTACCGGTGCACAAGGCACGATCCATCGTCTGGAAGACTGGGGCCGCCGTCAGCTGGCTTACCCGATCAACAAACTGCACAAAGCGCACTACGTTCTGCTGAACGTTGAAGCGCCGCAGGAAGTGATCGATGAGCTGGAAAGCAACTTCCGCTTCAACGACGCCGTTATCCGCAGCATGGTTATGCGCGTTAAGCACGCGGTATCTGAAGCATCTCCGATGGTTAAAGCGAAAGACGAGCGCCGTGAGCGTCGTGAAGATTTCGCTAATGAAACCTCAGACGATGCTGATGCTGGGGATTCTGAAGAGTAATTGCCGTGGCGGCTAACCGACTGCAACTGTCCGGCAGCGTCTGCAAGACCCCGGTACGGAAAGTCAGTCCGTCAGGTATTCCACATTGCCAGCTGGTGCTTGAACACCGCTCAATGCAGGTGGAAGCCGGTTTTAACCGGCAGGCATGGTGCAGAATGCACGTTGTTATCAGCGGTAGCACTCATCAGGCCATTACTCACAGTATAACGGTCGGCACGCAGCTTACTGTTTCAGGTTTTCTTACAACCCATCAGGGAAGTAATGGCCTGAATAAACTGGTATTGCATGCCGAGCAGATTGATTTGATAGATTCTGGAGACTAGCCAAATGGCACGTTATTTCCGTCGTCGCAAGTTCTGCCGTTTCACCGCGGAAGGCGTTCAAGAGATCGACTATAAAGATATCGCAACGCTGAAAAACTACATCACCGAAAGCGGTAAGATTGTACCGAGCCGTATTACCGGTACTCGCGCTAAATACCAGCGTCAGCTGGCTCGTGCTATCAAGCGCGCGCGTTACCTGTCTCTGCTGCCGTACACTGATCGCCATCAGTAATCGGTTGCTGTCCATTAACGACTTTAAGAGGATAAGGTAATGCAAGTTATTCTGCTTGATAAAGTAACAAACCTGGGCAGTCTGGGCGATCAGGTAAATGTTAAAGCGGGCTATGCCCGTAACTACCTGGTACCGCAAGGCAAAGCTGTCCCGGCTACTAAAAAGAACATTGAGTTCTTTGAAACGCGTCGTGCTGAGCTGGAAGCTAAACAGGCTGAAACCCTGGCAGCGGCCAACGCTCGTGCAGAGAAAATCAATGCACTGGGCAACGTAACTATCGCTTCTAAAGCGGGCGACGAAGGCAAGCTGTTCGGTTCTGTTGGTACTCGCGACATTGCTGACGCAGTTACAGTGGCAGGTGTTGAAATCACGAAAAGTGAAGTGCGTCTGCCGGAAGGCGTTCTGCGTACCACTGGTGAGCATGAAGTCAGCTTCCAGGTACACAGCGAAGTGATCGCTAAGCTTACCGTGAACATCGTAGCTGCCTAAGTTTTTACCGTCGGGTAAAAATGGAAAAACGCTGGCGTATGCCAGCGTTTTTTATGCCTGCAGTAACCCCCCGGGCAGTGCCTGCGGTTGCGACTGGCAGAGGGACTGACCTTTCGGATTGTGTTCAATCCGCACCTTTTGCTGTTAAGTCAGCCGGGCCGGATAGCTGGCCGCGGGTTAACCCGATAAGGCTATCTGACGCGAATAAAACTGCCATCAGACTGGCGGGTAAACAACGCCGGCCCGTTACTGCCTTCGACGGTCAGACCGGTTACCACCCCCTGGGGCGTAATACGGACTTTAACCGTCTGCCCTTGTTGTAAATTGCTCAGAGGTTTACCGTCCCCCTCTACTCTCGCCATTGCAAAGACATCACTTACCTGCAAATTATTATCACGGAACAGCTGTGCCAGCGTCTGACCACGGGCTATCTGGTAATCACGCCAGTCGCCTTCGACGTCATTTTTAGCGCTGGTTTGCGGCGGCGGGTTGTTGTCAGCGGCGCTGGGCTGACGGGTATTGTTATCGACAATATTTGCCTGTAGGGTGGCATCATTATGCTGCTGTCGCGTACTGACAGCAGGGGAGGCCGGCTGCTGGCGTGGAGCTGGCGAAGGCCAGAGAAACGCCAGCAGAATCAATACGACGCCCGCGATGATCCCGCGCCGGTGGGCGAGGGGTAACGGGTCCATCCAGCTTATCTCACCAGGCAGCAGCCAAAGCTGGCACAGTGTTTCTCTCAGGCCTTTGCGGGGCATGGCATCCTCCTGTTGGCGTAATTTACGCACATTTGTAATGATTCCCGCTTTTTGCAACCTTGTTCGCAGGAGCAACCGGCGACGTTTCCTTCGTCGCCGGGCTATTCGTCCCATCTTACCCCTGCGATAAATGGTCAACATATTAAAATTTAGGACATTATTGTTTCCTTTTCTCTGTTAAATGTCATCTTTCACCGTTGATATTTTACGGTTGACTCACGCACTGCTATGCTGCGCCTTCAGTTTGATTATTGATAAAGGTAAATTCATGACGACCCCTTCTTTTGACAGCACCGAAGCACAGGCAAGCTACGGCATCGGTTTACAGGTAGGACAGCAGCTGCTGGAGTCCGGTTTACAGGGCCTTCAGCCAGAAGCCCTGCTCGCCGGTCTGCGCGATACTCTTGCAGGGAATGCCCCGGCAGTGCCTGTCGATGTGGTGCATCGTGCACTGCGTGAGGTGCATGAGCGGGCGGACGCGGCGCGTCGTGAAAAGCAGCAGGCGGCGGCGGCCGATGGCCAGAAATTTCTTGAAGAGAACAGCAAACGCCAGGGCGTCAGCAGCACAGAATCCGGCCTGCAGTTTAGCGTGATTACCCAGGGAGAGGGGCCGATTCCTTCCCGTCAGGACCGGGTGCGGGTTCACTATACTGGTAAGTTGATTGATGGCAGCGTGTTTGACAGTTCCATCGCCCGCGGTGAGCCGGCAGAGTTTCCGGTCAGCGGTGTTATTGCCGGCTGGATTGAAGCGCTGACGCTGATGCCGGTAGGATCAACCTGGCAGCTGGTTATTCCGCATCATCTCGCCTACGGTGAGCGCGGAGCCGGTGCCTCGATTCCTCCGTTCAGTACCCTGATATTCGAAGTGGAATTACTGGACATCCTCTAAGAGCGTTCCGGCGCTGATGGCCTCGTTGTTGTTTGTGCCCTTCGGACATTCAGCCTGGTGGCTGTACAGATAGCCGCCAGGGGGACGCCATGGGTTTCGCTGACTTTGCGCGACGCTGGCGTTTTTCAATAAATATATCAGTAAAATCAATGAGTAATCATGATTTTTCGCTGTAATCTGGCGTTTTCCCACGTTAAATAACCTGAAATGCTATGATCATAGATATTTCGCTATGGCAGCAGGTAGGGATGGTGGAAACGCAACATTAATGAGGTGGAATATGTTAGAGCAGATTGCCGGGCTGGCGGCTCAGGCGGGTGACGCCATTATGGAAATTTATCAGGCCGATGCACCGCTGACAGTGAATCAGAAGTCTGATAACTCGCCGGTTACTGCTGCTGATTTGGCTGCCCATCGGGTGATTCTGGCAGGCCTTAATACCCTGACGCCTGACATTCCTGTACTCTCTGAAGAGGCGCCAGCCGCCTGGGAAGTCCGCCAGCACTGGCAGCAATACTGGCTGGTGGATCCACTGGATGGCACCAAGGAATTTATCCGTCGTAACGGCGAATTTACCGTTAATATTGCGCTGATTGTGGCGGGCAAACCGGTGATGGGCGTGGTTTATGCGCCGGCCACGGGTGTAATGTATCTGGCGGCAGAGGGCAAAGCCTGGAAAGAACAACAGGGTAACCGTTGTCAGATACAGGTTTGCGATGCGATCCCTCCTTTAGTGGTGGTCAGCCGTTCACATCGCGATGACAGCGAGCTGGATGAATACCTGCGGCAGCTGGGAGAGCATCAGACCATCTCCATCGGTTCTTCACTCAAGTTTTGTCTGGTGGCTGAAGGCAAAGCGCAGCTTTATCCCCGTTTTGGGCCTACCAACATCTGGGATACCGGGGCAGGTCATGCCGTTGCTGTGGCAGCGGGCGCCCATGTGCGTGACTGGACTGGCCAGACGCTGGATTACACGCCTCGCGAATCATTTCTTAATCCAGGATTTCGCGTGTCGCTGTTCTGAGTGGCGGCTAATAATGGCGGGCTGCCGGACAGCCTTGGGTTTACGCTTTAAGCAGCGATTTAACCAGCGAAATAACCCGTTGGGTTTCGTTTTGCGTCAGTGCGCCATCTTTGGCAAAACGAACCCGCCCCTGTTTATCCAGCACGACGATAGCGGACCCCCCAGCATCAAGCTGCCAGGCTTTTTTGGCAATCCCGAGGCTGTCGACAATAAACTGTGACCAGGGATACTGCTTTTTATTACTTTCAATGCTGCTGCGTACGAACATGCCGGTGCCGGGAATGGCATCATCGGTGTTGACGATAGTCGTCGTCTGATAGCGATCGTGCGGAAAATTTGCTGCCTTAATGGCTTCGATCAAGGCGGCGTTCATCTCTTTGGCGGAAGAACGCCCGGCAATGTGCTGTATTACCCGCACCTTGCCCGCCAGCCTGGCGCTGTTCCAGTTTTGGTAACTGAATTTATCCTGTGTAAACATAAGCTCGCCTTTATCATGAATGCCTACAGCAGGAACATATTGATTTTCAATAAAATTATGCGCAATGGCGGTGAAAGGTAAGCTAAGTCCGAGTAATAACGCGGGGAGGTAAGTCATCTTCATAATATTTCCTTTCACATCGTGATCCGACCAGTTGTTCGTCTTTTTGTAATAATAAACGGGAATACTGAGGTTGTCCTGGCAAGTTGCCTGCTTTGCGGTAGTTAGCACAATTTTGCAACATTTATTGCTCTATACTGCCTGCGGGGTCTCTGGCGAGAGATTCCTCTGTAATGAAATGTAAAAACAGTAAGTTTTATGGCTTTTCGGAACAACGGACGTTCTGCATGTTCTATAGTTATGCTGCTTTCGCTTCCCTGGAGTGCATGCCAAATTGGCAATGCCGGAGCGAGCTTGAATCCGGAGTCAGATATAATGAAAATATTTAAGAAATATAATCCGCTGCAAATCGCCAAGTACGTTAAGACCTTGTTTCGCGGTCGTTTGTATATCCATAACGTCGGTGCTTTTGAATTTGATAAAGGTAAAATTCTTATCCCGCGCGTAAAGGATAAACAGCATCTCTCGGTCATGTCCGAGATAAACCGCCACGTTCTGCGCTTGCAGCTGGAGTGCTAGTCATAAAGCCCTCGCCCTGCGGCGATGCGGTTGAAAACCTCTTCTTCTTACTGACAGGTATTCCGGATCATGGCAATCCGGAATACCTTCTATGCTGGTCGTTTCTGGCAGAGAATTACCACAGTCTGCGGCTCGCGGGCGTGCAATCAACGCCGGGAATGTACGTCGGGATTGAATGATGAAAAGCCATCGTCTCTGTGGCTTCTTTACTCTTCCAGTGCTTTGGGCAGAACGCTGGTTGTTATTGGCCGTGGGTTAATCCGGGTCACCAGCAGCTGATCGATGCGGTAGCTGTCAATATCGACCACTTCAAACTTATAGCCATGAAACTTGACGAAGTCGGTACGTTTGGGGATCTTGCGCAGCATGAACATCATGAAGCCACCAATCGTTTCATAGTTACCGGACTGTGGAAATTCATCAATATCCAGCACGCGCATTACGTCATCGATCGGCGTGCCGCCCTCAATCAGCCATGAGTTTTCATCACGGGTGACGATTTGTTCTTCCATACCCTGACCGACCAGATCACCCATCAGTGTGGTCATCACGTCGTTGAGGGTAATAATGCCAACCACCAGCGCATATTCGTTCATAATGACGGCGAAATCTTCGCCGGCAGCTTTAAAACTTTCCAGCGCTTCGGAGAGCGTCAGGGTGTCCGGTACGATCAGCGCGTTACGAATTTGTACCCCGCTGTTAAGGGTCAGACTCTGGCTGCCCAGCACTCTAAGCAGCAGCTCTTTTGAATCAACGTAGCCGACGACATTATCAATGTTCTCATTACACACCAGAAATTTGGAGTGGGGATAGGAGGCAATTTTGCCTTTCAGGCTGGATTCGTCCTCATGCAGATCGAACCAGATAATGTTTTCACGGGATGTCATCGACGAGGGAACCGTGCGAGATTCCAGTTCGAACACGTTCTCAATCAGCTCATGTTCCTGCTTACGTAATACCCCGGCCAGCGCGCCGGCTTCCACAACGGCGTAGATATCATCGGAGGTGATATCATCTTTACGCACCATCGGAATTTTAAACAGGCGAAAAATCATGTTTGCCAGGCCGTTAAACAGCCAGACCATCGGGCTGAACACCAGCAGGCAAAAGCGCATCGGATTAATGATTTTCAGCGAAATGGCTTCCGGTGAAATCATACCAATACGTTTAGGCGTCAGGTCCGCCAGCAGGATAAACAGGCTGGTCACCAGTACAAACGAGCAGATAAAGCTCAGTTGCTCCGCCAGCTCTGGCGACATAACCCGGACAAACAGGGTGCGAAATGCCGGCGAAAAGGCGGCGTCGCCGACGATACCACCGAGGATTGCCACCGCATTCAGGCCAATCTGCACAACGGTAAAAAAGGTGCCCGGTGATTCCTGCATTTTCAGTACACGCTGGGCGTTAATATTGCCTTCATCGGCCAGTAACTTCAGCTTAATTTTCCGTGCGGCAGCCAGCGAAATTTCTGACAGTGAAAAAAAAGCACTCACTACGATCAATAGCAGTATGACAAGCAAGCTATTTAACATATCCATTCCATCATTCGTAAACTTGTCATCTTTGGCCTGGGCAACTGGAGGTGAAAATCCGGGTGTCTCAGCTATCCGTGCCAAAAATGTCTGCGCCAGTACGACACGCTTTGGCGGTCGGAGCAGAGAGGATTGACAGGTCGCGATTGCAACTTGTGAGCAGATTATAGCCTTGCCGGGGGCGGCTTACAATTGCCGTCGCTGGCAACCACATCCCGGACGCTGCCAGGATTTTATGCAGGCGGCACCGTTATTTATCCTTTTCGCTACAGAATGGCGCTGTCATCGTTATTTTTACCGATAATGTTTCGGGTGAAAATCCCTCTTTTTTCGCCGGCATTGGGCCTGACTGGCTGGAGAGCCGGGGCGTTGCCGCTGGTGTCGGTGGTAAAAATTATCGCAGTCGTTTACCACCCGGCATTGAGAATTGCGTTATCTGCGGTTGTGTCCTGTGGTCACTTTGACCACAATAGGCAACAATATGAGACTTTCTTACCTCACCGGTAGGGTCTTAACAGCAGTAATTTCACTGAGTTATCACCTGTTGTGGCAGCGCTTTTGCCGCACGCCGCTGTAAATTGCGATTTAATGACAAGAAATTCCCTGGTATCAGGGCTGGCGACGATAACAGGAGTAAGCGTGCCACGAATTTATCTGTATTGCATGTTCTGCCTGGCTATGGCGGTTCCGTCGGTGCAGGCGGCCGTCCGGTTACAGGTTGAAGGATTATCCGGCGAATTAGAAAAAAATGTCAGGGCACGCCTTTCCACGATAAGTGGTGATGAAGTCACCGCAGATGGGCGTTTTCGTGCCCGTGTTAGTGAGGCGATCAAACAGGGACTGAAAGCTCTTGGTTACTATCAGCCGACGATCAATTTTCAGCTAAGTCCACCACCGGCAGGGGGTAAGCGCCAGGTGCTGTATGCGCGCGTCAATCCCGGAACCCCGGTGCATATAGCTAAAACTACGGTGATTTTGCGCGGTGGTGCGCGTGACGATGGAGATTTTCAGACGCTGGTCAGCAACGGACAACCGAAACCGGGGACTATCCTTAATCACGGTACTTACGACGGTTTTAAAACCTCGCTGAGTAACCTGGCGCTGCGTAAAGGTTATTTTGATGGCACCTATCTCAGGAGCGAGCTGGGCGTCTCTGTGCCGCTTGATGAAGCGTTCTGGAATATTGATTACGATAGCGGACAACGCTACCGTTTTGGCGATGTCAGATTTACCGGCGGCCAGATTGATCCGCGTTATCTGCAAAATCTGGTGCCGTTTCACCACGGTGACTATTACGATTCAGCCGATCTTGCTGAACTTAATCGCCGGCTGTCGGCCACCGGCTGGTTTAATTCCGTGGTAGTCGCCCCGGAGTTTGAACGCGGTCGTCAAAGTAAAATACTGCCGCTTGAAGGCGTGCTCACGCCTCGCACTAAGAATACCATTGAAACCGGGGTTGGTTACTCAACCGACGTTGGCCCACGGGTAAAAGCGACCTGGAAACGCCCATGGGTGAATTCCCGTGGCCACAGTTTCAGCACCAGCGCCAATATCTCAGCGCCGAAACAACAGCTTGGTTTTAGCTATAAAATTCCATTGCTGAAGAGTCCGCTGGAACAATATTACCTGCTGCAGGGCGGCCTGAAACGAACCGACCTTAACGATACCCGTTCTGATACCACCACGCTGGCGGCATCACGCTACTGGGATGCTGCCAGCGGCTGGCAGCGTGCCATCAATCTGCGCTGGAGTCTGGACCACTTTACCCAGGCTAATGTCACCAATACGACTATGCTGCTTTATCCGGGCGTCAGCGTTAACCGCACCCGTTCGCGTGGCGGCCTGATGCCGACCTGGGGGGACACGCAGCGTTACTCGATTGATGTTTCTGATACCAGCTGGGGATCGGATATCAATTTCGTGGTGCTGCAGGCGCAGAATGTGTGGATTCGCACCCTTGGCGAGAAAAACCGTTTTGTAATCCGTGGCGACCTTGGTTGGATCGAAACCGGCGATTTCGACCGGGTGCCGCCGGACCTGCGCTTTTTTGCCGGTGGCGATCGCAGTATCCGTGGTTACAAATACAAAGGTATTTCCCCGCGCGATGCGGCTGGTAAGCTGACCGGGGCATCTAAACTGGCAACCGGCTCATTTGAATACCAGTACAACCTGACCGGAAAATGGTGGGGGGCGGTATTTATTGATTCTGGCGAAGCGGTGAATGATATCCGGCAGAGTAATTTTAAAACCGGTGCCGGGGTTGGCGTGCGCTGGCAGTCGCCGGTTGGCCCCATCAAGCTGGATATCGCCCGGGCGATTGGTGATGATGAGGAACGTGACGTGCAGTTTTATATCGGTCTGGGGCCTGAACTATGAGGCGATGGAAAAAGGCCCTGATCGGGGTGATGATTTTTTTACTGCTGTTGCTGGCCGGTTTTGCATTTCTGATAGGCACCGCACCGGGATTACATCTGCTATTCAATGCTGCGGGCCGCTGGGTGCCAGGGTTTTCCGTTGAGAACGTTAAGGGAGGCTGGCGTGACCTGACCGTCAGCAACCTGCGTTATGAGATGCCTGGGGTGACGACTTCGGTGGGCCGTTTTCATCTGGCGCTAAACCTCGGCTGCCTGAAACACAGTGCATTTTGTATTAATGATCTGTCGCTCAGCGACGTGGATATCAGCGTTGACAGTAAAAAACTCGCCCCGGCGGCCCCGGCGGCCCCGGAGGCAGAGGAGGAGACGCAAAGCGCGGGCGAAATCAGTACGCCATGGCCACTAACGCTGACCCGTCTGGCGCTGCACAATGTCAATGTTAAGGTTGATGAAACGGCAATCTCACTGGCTGATTTTAGCATTGGCATGGCCTGGCAGGGACGTTCCCTGACGCTGACGCCTGGCCATCTTCAGAGTCTGCTGGTCAGCCTGCCGAAAAACGCCGCCGCACCGCCGCCGGAGAAAAAAGATCCCAACGCCACGCCGTTGGGTGAACAACTCAATGCGCTGTTTGCCGGGCCGTTGTTACCGCCACTGCCTGACTTCCGCTTACCGCTGGATATTGATGTTCAGCAGATTCTGGCTGAGCAGCTGCGTGTTACCGGTGGCAGCGATCTGGCCATCAACCGGCTGGAGATTAAAGCACGAACCAGTGAACGCCATCTGCAGTTAACCACGCTGGATGTTGATTCATCCATGGGACAGGTTAACGCCAGCGGCGAGGCCGAGCTGAGCGGCGACTGGCCGCTGAATCTGACCCTTAACAGCATACTTAACATGGCGCCACTGAAAGGGGAAAAGCTGAAGCTGGTGCTGAGCGGGGCAATGCGAAAACAGACCCGGCTGGCGCTAAATCTGTCTGGTCCACTGGCTGCTACGTTACAGGGACAAACTGAGCTGGCAACGCCGGGGCTGCCGCTGACGCTGGCGTTAAACAGTCCGCATCTGCGCTGGCCGCTGAGTGGTCAGGCGCAATATCAGGTTGATCATTTTGCTTTCAACTTTACCGGTAAAGCCACTGATTATCGCATGGCGTTGAAAGCGGCTGTAAATGGTGCCGGACTACCGCCTGCTAACGTTAATCTGGATGGTAAAGGCAACCTGAATCAGTTTGCGCTGGATAAGCTACACGTTGCCGTTTTACAGGGCAGCGTTGATCTCAAGGCGCTGGTTGACTGGAGCAAGTCAATAAGCTGGCGTAGTGAGCTGACGCTTAACAACATTAATACCGCAAAGCACTATCCGGACTGGCCGGCAAAACTGGACGGCAAAATGACCACGCGCGGCAGCCTGTATGGCGATAGCTGGCAGCTGCGCATGCCGGAGCTGGCGTTAAAAGGCAACGTGAAACAAAACGCGGTGAAGGTGCAGGGGTCCTTGTACGGTAACAGCTACAACCAGTGGGACATTCCGGGCATCAGTATTGCGCTGGGTGCAAACCATATTGATGTTAAAGGTAGCCTTAAACAGACGCTGGCGCTGGATGCCATCATTAATGCGCCGCGGCTGGATAATGCTCTGCCCGGTCTTGGCGGGCACGCGGAAGGTACCCTGAAAGCCCGGGGTTCTTTGCAAAAACCCCAGCTGCTGGCTAATCTGAGCGCCCGTAATCTGCGCTGGCAGCAGCTGAATATTGCCGGTATTAAGCTGGACGGTGATGTGACATCCGGCGATCAGATACAGGGTAAACTGGCTTTGCATATCGGGCAGATCAAACAGGATGCGCTGGAGATTAGCGAACTTAATCTGGAGGCGCAGGGTAACGAAAAACAGCATCGGCTTAACCTGTCGGTTAAGGGGCAACCGGTTTCCGGTCAGCTGGCGCTCAATGGTCACTTTGATCGCCATGCTGAACGCTGGAGCGGGACGCTGAATAATACTTTTTTCAACACACCGGTCGGCGAGTGGCGGCTGACCCGGGCAATAGCACTGGACTATCTCAACAAAAAGCAGACGGTCAGTATCGGCCCGCATTGCTGGCTGAATCCTGACGCTGAACTTTGCGTGCCGCAAACTATTGAAGCCGGGCCGGCTGGGCATGCCCGTATCGATTTAAAACGCTTTGACCTGGCAATGCTAAAGCCCTTTCTTAGCGAAGATACCCGGCTTGCCGGGGTATTTAATGGCTCGGCAAACCTGAGCTGGACGGCAGATGGCGGTCTGCCACAGGGACAGGTTTCGCTAAAAGGCAACGGGGTTAAGGTGACGCAGAATGTTCAGGGTAATCAGCTGCCGGTCGCCTTTGATACCCTGAACCTGAATGCCGCGTTGCGTAATAATCGTGCACAGCTTGACTGGCTGATACATATTGCCAACAACGGGCAGCTGACAGGTAATCTGCAGATTACCGACCCGCAGGGGCGGCGTCAGCTCGGTGGCAACGTTAACATACAGAATCTGTCGCTGGCTCTGCTTAATCCGGCGCTGGCGAAGGGGGAATCAATCAGCGGTACCCTCAACAGTCAGCTACGGCTTGGCGGCAATTTGCAACGTCCGCAGGTGTTTGGTCAGCTGGCGCTGAGGGATGCCCGGGTTGATGCCAGCGTGATGCCTGTTGACCTCAGGAATGCAAATATCACGATGCAGTTTAACGGCATGCGTTCGACGCTGGAAGGGTTATTACAGACAGCAAAAGGCCAGCTCAATCTTAATGGCGATGCTGACTGGAGCAATCTGGCGGCCTGGCGTGCGCGTGTTGCGGCAAAAGGCGACAGAATCCGGGTCATCGTCCCGCCGATGGTGCGGATGGACGTTTCACCGGATCTGGTTTTTGAAGCCACGCCAGATTTACTGAATCTCAATGGCCGGGTGGATATTCCCTGGGCACGGATTTCGGTGCAGGATGTACCGCCGAGCGCGGTGGGCGTGTCGTCTGATGAAGTGCTGCTGGATGAGCATTTGCAGCCAGTCGCGCCGAAAACCACGGCGATCCCAATTAACAGTAACCTGATAATCCATGTGGGTAACGATGTGCGCCTTAATGCTTTTGGACTTAAAGCGAAGCTTAATCGCGATCTTAAACTGGTGCAGGATCGGCGTGGGCTGGGTCTGAATGGCCAGATTAATATCCCTGATGGTCGTTTTCGCGCCTATGGTCAGGATCTGATTATTCGTAAAGGTGAATTGCAGTTTGCCGGGCCGCCTGACCAGCCTTATCTCAACATTGAAGCTATCCGTAATCCGGAAGCCACTGAAAACGATGTTGTAGCGGGACTGCGGGTTACCGGGCTGGCGGATCAGCCGAAAGCGGAAGTGTTTTCAGACCCGGCAATGTCGCAGCAGGAGGCGCTTTCCTATCTTCTGCGTGGCCAGGGGCTTGACAGTAGCGGTGGTGACGGCGCTGTGACTTCCGCTCTGCTGGGCTTAGGCGTTGCCCAGACGGGGCAGGTTATGGGGAAAATCGGTGAAACCTTCGGTGTCAGCAATCTGGCGCTCGATACCACCGGTGTTGGTGACAGTCAGCAGGTTCAGGTCAGTGGTTATGTTCTTCCGGGCTTGCAGGTTAAATACGGTGTTGGCATATTTGATTCTCTGGCAACATTAACATTACGATACCGGCTGATGCCTAAGCTGTATCTTGAAGCGGTCTCTGGTCTCGACCAGGCACTTGATGTGCTCTATCAGTTTGAGTTTTAGCAATGCGAATTATTGTCTACGGTAGTTTACGGCGTGAGCAGGGCAACAGCCACTGGATGACGAATGGGCAATGGCTTGGCGATCATGTGATCGATGGCTATGAGCTCTACAGTCTGGGGCATTATCCGGGCGTGATTAAAGGGACAGGTAACGTCTACTGCGAAGTCTATCGCATTGATGCCACCATGCTGGCAGAGCTCGATGCATTACGCAGTAAGGGGGGAGAGTATAAGCGCGAACTGATCGCCACCCCCTTTGGGTCTGCCTGGCTGTACGTTTATCAGCGGCCGGTAACCGGACGCAAACGCATTGTCAGCGGTGACTGGCTGGCGCGCGATAAAGAGGCTTAAAGGGGCGGCGGGGGCAGCATCGTGACGCTGCACGCCGCAGCAGGCGTCACCTTTGTGATGATAAGGTGATTTACACCGACTGTAACATGCGGCGTTAGCCGCTTTTTTTCACAGCGGGCAGCTGACATCTCCTTCAGGACAATTCAGCATGTTTTTTAGCTCGGAGGTTCGCTGACGGGTTTTATCTCTGAGACAACCAGAGACATTCATTGACCACAGCGAGCCGCCCATTGATTTAAACGTCTGAAAATGACAGTCCGCATCACGGTAGCTAATCCATTTTTTTTGCGCTTGCTGTAGCAGCGTTTTTTGCTTGCCGGAGGTGGATTTCAGGGTTTGTTTATAGACTGAATTCAGTTCATCGTCGGCTTTTTTATACTCTTCACTGGCACATTGATTCATCTCTGACTGGCTGGACGCGTTATCACAATCCACGGCCAGAGCCGGAGTTAAAGGCAGAAATAGCAATGCGGCAACCATCAGCTTTTGCATAATGACTCTCCTCGGGGTTGGAAACAGCATAGGTGATAATTATAAACCCTGGCGCCGCAGGCGATTGGCTGCGTTATGCAACAGATGACAACAGCGGGCCGCCGGGGCGCGGATACTGTTGATGGTTTGATCCTGTGAAAAGCGTCTCCGCCGCCGCAATGGAAAAAAACACCGCGGCAGGCCGCGGTGTTAATCAGAAGCGGGCGGTTATTTTTTTGCCGCGCGCTCAAAAGAGGCGAGGATTTCCGCTTTAGCCGCGGCAGCGTTATCCCAGCCGTCGACTTTTACCCATTTACCCTTTTCCAAATCTTTGTAGTGCTCAAAGAAGTGGGTAATCTGACCGCGCAGCAGTTCTGGCAGATCGTTAACATCTTTAATATGGTCGTACTCTTTCGACAGTTTGCTGTGAGGAACGGCAACCAGTTTGGCGTCTTCACCAGATTCATCGGTCATTTTCAGCACGCCAACCGGGCGGCAACGTACCACTGAACCCGGCTGCAGTGGATAAGGCGTAGGGACCAGCACGTCAACCGGATCGCCGTCCAGAGAAAGGGTGTGGTTGATATAGCCATAGTTGCAGGGATAGAACATGGCGGTAGACATGAAACGGTCAACAAACAGCGCACCGGACGCTTTGTCCACTTCATATTTAATCGGGTCGGCGTTTGCCGGGATTTCAATTACAACGTAGATATCTTCTGGCAGGTCTTTACCCGCAGGCACCTGGTTCAAACTCATGATAAATTCCTTTACGTAGTCTCAAAAGTGACGCTCATTATAGCCAACCCCCCGCCAAACTTTCTTCCCCTTTTTACGTTTTCGGATTGCACCATAAGCCGGGTTAGGGTAACCCCGGCTGCGCCTGGGTAAAATACTCAGGCGGGTTAAGGCGTAATGCTGGCGTCAGGGGCTTAGTTGTCGGGATACTCACGCAGGAAGCGTTCAACATCCTCTACCATGTGCTGATTGCCGACAAAGAATGGACAGCGCTCGTGCAGGGCTTTTGGCTGCAGGTCAAGAATACGGCGCGCGCCGTCGCTGGCTTTTCCGCCAGCCTGCTCTGCCAGAAACGCCATTGGATTGCATTCATACAGCAGACGCAGCTTGCCGGTAGGATGGCTGGCAGTACTGGGATACAGGTAGATGCCACCTTTCAGCAGGTTGCGGTGAAAATCGGCCACCAGCGATCCAATATAACGGGTGGTATAGGGGCGATCGGTGCTCTTATCTTCTTCCTGACAGAATTTCAGATACTTTTTCACCCCTTGCGGAAAGCGAATGTAGTTACCTTCATTAATTGAGTAGGTTTTTCCCTTCGCCGGAAAACGCATTTGTTCCTGACTCAGGCAGAATACGCCAAGGGATGGATCGTAGGTGAACGCGTGTACTCCGCAGCCGGTGGTGTAAACCAGCATGGTGGAAGAACCATAAACCACATAGCCAGCAGCAACCTGTGCGCTGCCGGGCTGCAGGAAATCTTCTTCGGTCACCGGGGTTCCCGGCGGCGTGATGCGACGATAGATAGAAAAAATGGTGCCTACCGAGACATTAACATCAATGTTAGACGAACCGTCCAGTGGGTCCATCAGCACCACGTACTTACCGTTTTCAACGCCTTCAAAGATAACAATTTCGTCTTCTTCTTCTGAGGCAATACCGGCGACAATTCCGCGGGCTTTCAGGGCGGCTTTAAGTTTTTCGTTGGCGAACAAATCGAGCTTCATTTGCTGTTCGCCCTGAATGTTTTCTTCACCATTAGCGCCAAGGATATCCACTAATCCTGCTTTATTGATATCGCGATGGATAATTTTGGCGCCCAGCTTGATAGCGGAAATCAACGCCGTCAGTTCGCCAGTGGCGTGAGGAAAGTCGTGTTGCTTTTCGACGATAAATTCGCCTAACGTTTTCATAACACAATCCCTGAATCTACGGTTGAGGGGCAGCATTGATAACATGCATTAACGTACCCCGGCAGTTTAGCGGATTGAATGACAAAGGCCATAGGCTAAATCCGTTTCTTCATGGTCACGAGAACGCTACACTGTGCGCGAACTTTTTTTTTGAAAATGGATCTTCTTATGCGTATTCATATCCTTGGTATCTGTGGCACTTTCATGGGGGGGCTGGCAATGCTGGCGCGTTCGCTGGGGCATGAGGTTGTTGGTTCAGATGCCAATGTTTACCCCCCCATGAGTACGCTGCTGGAAAATCAAGGTATTGATTTAATTCAGGGTTATGAGGTAAGTCAGCTCGAGCCGGCACCAGATTTAGTTATCATTGGTAACGCCATGACGCGCGGAAATCCCTGCGTTGAAGCGGTGCTTGAGCGTAATATTCCCTATATGTCCGGCCCGCAATGGCTGCATGACTTCGTGCTGCGCGATCGCTGGGTGCTGGCGGTAGCGGGTACCCATGGTAAAACCACCACTGCCGGTATGCTGGCATGGATTTTACAGTCATGCGGCTATCAGCCCGGTTTTATCATTGGCGGGGTGCCGGGTAATTTTGACGTGTCAGCCACTTTAGGAAAAAGCCCATTTTTTGTTATTGAGGCGGACGAATATGACAGCGCTTTTTTTGATAAGCGTTCCAAATTTGTGCATTACTGCCCTCGCACGCTGATTCTGAATAATCTTGAGTTCGATCATGCGGATATTTTTGACGATCTGAAAGCCATTCAGAAGCAATTCCATCATCTGGTGCGTATTGTGCCCGGTCAGGGACAGATCCTGCTGCCGGATAACGATAACAACCTTAAACAGGTTATCGCCATGGGGTGCTGGAGCGAACAGGCGCTGGTAGGGGGTGACCAGGGGCAGTGGCAGGCGAAAAAACTCTCACCGGATGCCGCAGGCTGGCAGGTCTGGCTGCACGGAGAGTGCGTGGGTGAAGTCAACTGGCAACTGGTCGGCGAGCACAATATGCATAATGGCCTGATGGCGATTGCCGCCGCACGTCATATTGGGATTAAACCGGAAGATGCCGCAGCGGCACTCGGCGGGTTTATTAACGCCCGTCGCCGTCTTGAACTGCGGGGAAGCGTTAACAACATCCGGGTTTATGATGATTTTGCCCATCACCCAACTGCCATCCTCGCGACCCTGGCGGCGCTGCGCAGCAAAGTGGGGGGCACCGCGCGCATTCTTGCCGTGCTTGAACCGCGTTCAAACACCATGAAAATGGGCATCAGTAAGAATGAACTGGCGCCGTCACTGGGACGGGCTGATGAAGTCTTTTTGCTGCAGCCACCCAATATTCCCTGGCAGGTTTCTCAGGTTGCCGACCAGTGCATACAGCCGGCACACTGGAGCGCCGATGTTGATGCGCTGGTGGAGATGATCGCCAAAACCGCACAGCCCGGAGACAGTATCCTGGTGATGAGTAACGGCGGTTTTGGCGGTATTCACCAGAAGCTACTGGATCGTCTGGCGCAGTAAGCCGGGCGGTCAGGCTTCCGCCAGCTCGCGCAGATACTGAAAAATCTGCCGGGCGGATTTTGGCGGTTTACTGGCGTTTTTCTCTTTCTGCGCGTTGCGAATCAGGGCGCGCAGCTGCTGGCGGTCGGCGCTGGGGTAGAGTGCCAGTACCTCGGGAATGGCATCGTCTCCCTGATCCACCAGGCGATCGCGCAGCGCTTCCAGTTTATGAAATAGCGCGACCTGCTGATTGTGACGGTTTTTCAGTTTATCCAGTGCCTGGCGGATTGGTTCCACGTCACGCTGACGCAGCATTTTACCAATTAGCTGTACCTGCCGGCGACGTCCCTCTTTCTTAATGCGCTGCGCCAGCCCGATGGCTTCGCGCAACGCTTCATCCAGCGGCAGTTTCTCCAGGCCATTTTTGCCCAGCTCGATCATTTCCACACCAAGCTGTTTCAGTTCTTCTGCGTCGCGTTTAATTTCGCTTTTACTGACCCAGATGATTTCCTCATCTTCGTCCGGACTTTCATCCGGCAGCTCATCGAGCCATTCTTCAGGCTGTTTACTCATTTCTGGCTCCCTAAAAAGAGGCACATGCTAACAGGTTAGCGCGCTACTGCGAAATTGTTCTCTGACTCTGTTAGACTCAGCATTAAGTTTCCGTTTTATTATATGGCAGGCCGATGAAAGTACTCTCACAAGTTACCGAACAGCGCAAGATTCTGGAACAGGCGGTCGCTCAGGCCCTGGAATTCGCAAAGCCGCATACTGACGCAGCGGAAGTTGCCGTGACGAAAAGCACCGGCATTAGCGTCAGCACCCGCTACGGTG
The DNA here is from genome assembly GCF_002752165.1 of Erwinia sp. OLFS4. GTDB lineage: Bacteria > Pseudomonadota > Gammaproteobacteria > Enterobacterales > Enterobacteriaceae > Izhakiella. The sequence continues at coordinate 31,302 of NZ_MOMB01000051.1, read as the reverse complement.
AGGTTGAAAACGTGGAGTTCAACAGCGATGGTGCACTGGGCATTACGGTCTATCATCAAAACCGTAAAGGCAGTGCCTCATCGACCGATCTAACGCCACAGGCTATTCAGCGTACTGTACAGGCGGCAATTGATATCGCCCGGTATACCTCGGTGGACCCTTTTGCCGGACCGGCCGATCCGGCACTGCTGGCTTTTGACGCGCCGGATCTCGATCTGTTCCATCCCTGGGAGATCGATCCCGACCAGGCGATTGCCTTCGCCGCTGAGGCAGAACAGACGGCGTTGCAGGCGGACACGCGTATCACTAATACCGAAGGCGGTAGTTTTAACAGCCACGTCGGGGTAAAAGTTTTTGGTAACAGTCACGGCATGCTGCAAGGCTATGCTTCCAGCCGTCATTCCCTTTCCAGCAGCGTGATTGCCGCACAGAATGGTGATATGGAGCGCGATTACGCTTATACCATTGGCCGTGCAATTGGCGATCTCAAATCACCTGCATGGGTCGGTGCTGAATGTGCCAGACGGACGCTGTCTCGCCTGGCGCCACGCAAGTTACCTACCATGAAAGCGCCGGTTATTTTTGCTGCAGAGGTGGCAACCGGGCTGTTTGGTCATCTGGTGGGGGCGATTAGCGGCAGCAGCGTTTACCGTAAAGCCACTTTTTTGCTCGACGATCTCGGCAGGCAAATTTTACCGCAGTGGCTGACGATTGAAGAACAACCCCATTTGTTAAAAGGACTGGCTTCGTCGCCATTTGATAGCGAGGGTGTGCGTACCGGGCGGCGTAATATCGTGGAAAACGGTGTATTGCAAACCTGGCTGTTAACCAGTTATTCGGCGCGTAAGCTGGGATTGAGCAGCACCGGTCATGCTGGTGGCATCCATAACTGGCATATTGCCGGTCAGGGGGAAAGTTTTGACGCGCTGCTGAAAAAAATGGATAAAGGCCTGGTGGTTACTGAGCTGATGGGGCAGGGCGTTAGCGGGATCACTGGCGACTATTCGCGCGGTGCGGCGGGATTCTGGGTGGAAAACGGTGAGATACAGTATCCAGTCAGTGAGATCACCATTGCCGGTAATCTGAAAGCAATGTGGCGCGATATTGTCACCGTCGGCAGTGATATTGAAACCCGCAGTAATATCCAGTGTGGTTCTGTACTGCTGCCAGAGATGAAAATCGCCGGGCAGTAAGCAGGTTTGATATCAGTTCAGTCTGACATTAAGGGCGGCCTTTGGGCCGCCCTTAATGTTAATAACCGGCAACCGTGGCGATGTCCGCGCCCGGTTGCGCGGTCGACGCTACGGCCACCTGGGTAGCGGGCTCCTGACATTATCACTCACGGTTTTTCCTCGCTCTGTTACTCCAGGTATCAATTTTTCGACCACCATCAGTTTTTGTTATTTTTATCATCAAATGCTGACGGGCAATCAAACAATGGCCGGCATCAGATGCACAGACTGTGAATATTCTGGCTAATTTGTGGCTGATCTCCCATTTTTTTGCATTTTTCACGCATGCATTGCGTTTTCTGTGGCCCATATCACCCGACTCCAGATGATTTCCACTTTGAAGTGGAAAAAGTGCGTCTACACAGGCCGTCTGCCTGGCGCTACCTTATCTGAATGACGAATAAATATTGCTGGTACGGCGCCAGTGCTGAGTGAAGAGGTGAAAGCGTGAGTAACGGAGCAGTCGCGGTGGATAGCGCCACGCAGCAGGAAATTCAGATTCTGGCCGGGCGGGTAATGACCCAGATCGCACAATTGTTTAGCGCCAGGGGTATTCAGCCAGATGCGGTGCAACAGCAGATGCTGACCTCTCACGTACGGGCAATGGCCCTGCGTTCGGTTACCGGTGAGGCGTTGCCGGAAGTGGAAGCCGGGCTGTTTGAGGATATTTCGTCGGATTCGATGCAGCTGGCCCAGCAGGTGGTCGATTTGTTTGGCAATCTGCCGCTGGAAGAAACCTGGCTGCTGTCGGTGCATTTTGAAGTGGCGAAAAACGCAGAGTAGTTTTTGTGCGGCGGGTAGCCCGCCGTTAATGAGAGTGACACCAGATTCAGTTCAACAGGCTAAGGAGCATCACATGGTAACGGTAGTCATCGGCGATCGGTTAGGTAAAGGACAGAAGGTTGCAGCTGGCATTGAAAAGGCGGGTGGTAAGGCCATTGTGGTGCCTGGCGTGGCGGCAGATATGAAGCTGGGGGATGTGATGAAAGCGGAAAACGCAGACTTTGGTATCTCTTTTTGCGGCAGCGGCGGCGCCGGAGCAATTACGGCACAGAACAAACATGGTTACAAAGCCCGGCACGGCATGCGCTCAATTGATGAAGGCGTCACCGCGATTAACGAAGGCGCTAACGTACTCGGCTTTGGCTTTATGGATAAAGAGGAGCTGGGTGAACGACTGGTTCAGGCATGGAATAAAAAATACCCATGAAAGAGCAATTCACCACCCGGGTCACCGTCAGCGGACATGGCGACAGTAAAGCCAAAGCGTTCGCCGACGCGCTGAGTCGGGTACAGAGTAGCGTACTGAAATCGAGCAATAAAGTACTGTTGCGTATTGAACCTCAGGAGGTCAGGGTTCTGCGCGCGCAGCAACGCGTCACCAGCGAGAAATTTCTGTTTCTCTTTCTGGCGCGGCAGCGACGTCATTACAGCGTTGAGCTGGAGGTGACCGTCAACGTGAGCGCAATTGATACCGATAACGTTGAATTCGCCACGCAATGACCGTTCCTGGCAGTCAGCGGGAACTATAACCACAACTTAAAAACGTTGGCGCAAGCCTGAAAGGATAGACTGATGTTTTTAATTATTTTATTTAAGTCGCTTATTATCGGCGGCCTGGTCGGTGTTGGCGTGGGTGCAGGCGCTGCACGCATGTTTCATGCACCGACTACCCAGGGAATGGGGGCATTTCGTACCCTCGGTGAACTGAACTCGTGCGAAGGCGACCCGGCTTCTCACTTCTCTTTTGGTCTCGGCTTTTTCTTTAATGCCTGGGCGTCATCTGTTGCCGCTGGCTCCTTCACTCAGGACGTTGACCATCGCATTATTCCGAACTGGGGCGCGGCGGCGCTGATGGTAAAGAATCGCAACGTTGCTGAAACCTTGCACAATCCGAAAAAAATGGCGCTGGTCTGTGGCCTGATTGGCATGGTGGTGGTGGCATTTCTTAACAGTACTGCATCGGCCGTGCCGGCGGCGCTTCAGGTGACCGCGGTTAAAGTGCTGGTGCCTGCCGCCAACCTGCTGGTAAACACCGTGATGCCGGTGATTTTCTGGCTGGCGGCTATTGATGCCGGCAGGAAGTCAGGCTTCTGGGCCACGATTTTCGGCGGTCTGGCGCAATTGATTATGGGCAATGCGGTACCGGGGCTGGTGCTGGGGATTTTGATTGGCAAAGGCGTCGAGGAGAGTGGCTGGCACAAAGTGACCAAAGTCATGATGTTCGCCATCGTGCTGCTGTTTGTGCTGAGCGGGTTCTTCCGCGGTTTCGATATGAAAGCGTTGCAGTCCTTCCAGCTGGGTGTGCCGGGCTGGCTGAATATGATCCACAACGCGTTGAGCGGCAAATAACGAGGATAAGCAAAATGGAAGAGTCGAAAAGCGGATTCTGGTATGCCGACTGGTCTTTCCCGATCTTTGTTGGTTTGCTGTCAGCCGGTGTGTTTGCGGGTACTCATATGTATTACACCTATGGTATCGGCGCGTTTAACGAAGTGGCTTTTGTGTCTATGCTGCGTTCGGGGATTGATACCGGCGTATATGGCGCCGTTGCCGCCTTCGGTGCCAGCTTTTTGTTCGCCCGCATTATTGAAGGTTCGCTGGTGGGTATCCTGGATATTGGCGGGGCAATCCAGACCGGTGTCGGTCTTGGCGTTCCCGCTCTGTTCCTGGGTTCCGGCATTATTTTCCCGGTATCAAACTTTGCCGCTTCGCTGGTTACCGGCCTGATTCTCGGTCTGGCAATTGGTTATCTGATTATCCTGGCGCGTAAGTTCACCATTGGCCAGAGTGATTCAACCTATGGTGCCGACGTGATGATGGGGGCCGGTAACGCATCGGGCCGTTTTCTTGGCCCGCTGATTATTCTCTCTGCTATGACCGCTTCGATTCCCATTGGGTTGGGGTCGCTGGCCGGGGCGCTACTGTTTTATCTGTGGAATAAACCTATCACCGGTGGCGCTATCCTTGGTGCAATGGTGCTGGGGGCCATCTTTCCGGTGGCATTGTAAGCTGAACCGGTCTGGCGCTGGCCGGGCCGGTTAAACCGGCGCTAATTGCGCCGGAAAATTCAGGAGTAACCGATGTTTGATCTGATTATTCGCCGCGCTCGTCTGCCGGATGAAACTCTGGTTGATATCGCCGTCAGCGCCGGGAAAATTGCCGCCATCGGCAGCGTCAACGGCAAGGCGCACGAAGAGCGCGACCTGGGTGGCCGCAGGTATCTCAGCGCGGGGTGGATCGATTCCCATGTACATTGCTATGCCAAATCCCCCATTTATCATGACGAGCCGGACAAGATCGGGGTGGCACACGGGGTGACCACGGTTATTGATGCCGGCAGTACCGGTGCCGATGAGGTCGATGACTTTTACCAGATTACCCGCAGTGCCACTACCCAGGTTTACGCCTTGCTTAACATTTCGCGTACCGGGCTGGTAGTGCAGCATGAGCTGGCGGATATGAACCACCTGGATAAGGCTGCGGTATGTGATGCGGTACAGCGTTTACCCGACTTTCTGCTGGGGATTAAAGCGCGGATGAGCAGCAGCGTGGTGGGGGCTAATGGTATCAAACCGCTGGTGCGAGCCAAAGAAATTCAGCAGGCCATCGGTGGTTTACCGCTGATGGTTCATGTGGGTAATAATCCGCCGGATCTTGATGAGATAGCCGGGCTGCTAACCAGCGGTGACATTATTACTCACTGTTATAACGGCAAGCCTAATCGCATTCTGACGCCAGCCGGCGAGCTGCGTGCGGCGGTTAAGCGCGCGATAGAACGCGGTGTGCGGCTGGATGTCGGTCATGGCAGTGCCAGTTTTAGTTTTGCCGTGGCACGGGCCGCTATCTCACAGGGTATTTTGCCTGACAGCATCAGTTCGGATATTTATTGCCGTAACCGTCTTAACGGGCCGGTTTATGGTCTGGCGGCAGTGATGTCGAAATTTTTTAATCTTGGCATGACGTTACCGCAAATTATTGATTGTGTTACCCGCAAGGCGGCAGAAGGATTGCGGCTGCGCGACAAAGGCTGTCTGGAAGTGGGCAAAGACGCCGATTTCACTATTTTTACGCTCAGTGAAGAATCCCGCCCGCTGGTGGATGCCGAGGGTATCAGCGAAACGGGCGCTACACATTTCACCCCTCTGGCTGCGGTGGTGGCCGGTGAGTGGGTGACGACGGATCAAGGGAAAGCTAACCATGTCTTCAGTTTATGAAAAATATGGCCTGAAACAGGTCATTAATGCATCCGGTCGTATGACCATTCTGGGGGTGTCAACCCCGGCAGCCGGAGTAGTTGAAAGCGTTAACACCGGCCTGAATCACTATTTTGAAATGAAAGATCTGGTCAACAAGACCGGGGCGTATATTGCCCGCTTGCTGGGTACAGAAGACGCTGTGGTGGTTTCCTGCGCTTCTGCTGGCGTGGCGCAATCGGTGGCGGCGGTGATTGTTCAGGATAACGACTGGCTACTGGAAAATCTGCATGCGGCCCCGCTGACCGTGCCGCATGAGATTGTTCTGCCTCGTGGCCATAATGTGAATTTTGGCGCGCCGGTAGGCACTATGGTGGCTTTAGGTGGTGGTCGGCTGGTGGAAGCGGGCTATGCCAACGAATGTTCACCCGGGCAGCTGGCGGCGGCTATCACACCGCAAACGGCGGCAATCCTGTATATCAAGTCGCACCATTGCGTGCAGAAAAGCCACCTCAGCGTGGAGCAGGCGGCGAAGGTCGCCCGTCAGCATAAGGTGCCACTGATTGTCGATGCCGCGGCGGAAGAAGATTTGCAATGCTACTACCAGTATGGTGCCGACCTGGTGATATACAGCGGCGCCAAAGCGATTGAAGGGCCTACCAGCGGACTGGTGGTTGGACGTCAGCCTTATGTTAACTGGGTTAAGCGACAAAGCGGCGGTATTGGCCGGGCCATGAAGGCCGGTAAAGAGAGCATTCTGGGGCTGACCTGGGCGATTGAAAACTATCTGACCCAGGCGAAGGTGACCGGCGCGCAGATGGTGGAAAAAATGACGCCCTTTATTGACAGCCTTAATACCCTTGATGGCGTGCAGGGCAGGGTGGTATGGGACAGCGCCGGACGCGATATCGCTCGCAGCGAAATCCATTTTGATGAAGCGACAATCGGTCTGACCACCAGTGAACTGGTCGGGCGTCTGCGTGACGGCGATATCGCTATTTATTTTCGCGGTTATAAAGCGAATGAGGGGATTGTTGAGGTGGATGTGCGCAGCGTGAGCGCTGAGCAACTGGCTATTATTTATCGTCGTATACGCACGCTGCTACAGGGAGAAAAAACCGCATGAAGCTAACGCCAAATTTTTATCAGGATCGGGTTTGTCTTAACGTACTGGCTGGTTCTAAAACCAATGCCCGCGAAATCTGGCAGGCTGCTGAAGGCTACGTACTGGTTGGGGTGTTGTCGAAAAATTATGACAGTATCGATAGCGCGGTCAGTGATATGCGCGAATACGCGGCACTGATTGATAATGCGCTGTCGGTGGGGCTGGGGGCCGGCGATCCGCGTCAGTCGGCGATGGTCAGTGCAATTTCGGCCAGCTTACAGCCGCAGCATGTTAATCAGGTGTTTACCGGCGTCGGCGCCAGCCGCGCGTTACTGGGACAAAATGACACCGTGGTTAATGGTCTGGTTTCGCCGACCGGGCGCGTCGGCCAGGTCAAAATTTCCACCGGTCCGCTGAGCAGTGCTGCCAGTGACGCCATTGTGCCAATAGCAACGGCCATCGCTTTATTGAAGGATATGGGGGGCAGTTCGGTGAAATATTTTCCGATGGGGGGGCTTGACGCCGCAGACGAATTTCGCGCGGTGGCGCAGGCCTGTGCTGCTAATGACTTCTGGCTGGAGCCGACCGGTGGCATCGACCTGCAAAACTATGAGGCGATACTCACCATTGCGCTGGAGGCGGGTGTCAGCAAAATTATTCCGCACATTTACAGCTCAATTATTGATAAGGCAAGCGGTAATACCCGGCCTGATGATGTTGCGGCGCTACTGGCAATGACAAAGAAATTAGTTGCATAATCCTTTTTACGGCGGGCTCAGGCCCGCTTTTTTCTTCGCGCTAATCACAACGCGAGGTAAAAACGTGTAAAAAATGCGCTTGCTGCTACTGAATATGCCCTGCCGGCCGCTCTGGCTGATCTGGACCCGGTTTTCCTGGTCTGGCATTTATAATGGTACTGTTGTAAAGTTTTGTTGAAAGATGATTTTTCTGGCACATTGAGCCGACATTTCAATTCAAAACATCACAAATATAGTGGCGACAACAGCACTGTTTTTTTCTGCAAGAATAAAACTTTGTCACAGTGTGATAAAAACTGTACTAAAGCACAGGTCAGATAATACTTAAGCATAAATTACAAATTAACTTCCTCTGGTTATAATTCCTACGCGTTGTTTAAGCGAAAAACATTTCCTTATGTTCAGATCGCCAAAACAGCAAACACCAGGATGATTCGGTAATAGCAAATGGAGATAAAGCTACTGCTGATTGGCGTTCAATTAATGGAATCCACCGAACAGCCCTTGAGCCTCTGGCTGCCTTAATTAATGGCAACATCATTTTTCTAATTTGTTGCTATTAACACTACTCTCTCCCATTTGAGTCATTGCCGAACTAATAAATAAATAGACTCACCAGAGATAATTAGATGACTTTTTTAGAAATCCTTAAATTAATTAATACTGATGCACATTTTGATACCCAGGCCGCAGTCGAGAGTGGTGGGTGTACAATATGTTTTGATGATCATATAGAGATTACTTTTGAAAATCATGAAAACCATCTGTATCTTTTTTCACCGGTAATGCAGGTTACGCAACCACTATCACCAGAATTTTTCTCCTCTCTTCTGCAGATGCAGTTATTTGGTATTGCCACTAATCGCTGTTGGTTTGGCTATGATGCAGGCGGTCAACGTGTCATTCTTTTTTGTTTGATAGAATTATCGACACAAACGGCTGATGCCTCCCTGAAGCGTATTGAAATATTGGTAGAACAGGTTCGATACTGGAAGGAAAACTTACCTCAAATAGCTCAGGCAACGCAGAATCAGTTACTGGATTATTCTTTAACCCCAAATTTTAAGAAGAGTTTCCCGCTATGAATAATGTTTCCTCAACCAAACTCTTTTTTCAGTTTTTGACGTACAGTTGCCTGGATAACAGCAGCAAACTGGATAAATGCGTAAGTTATATTAGTCGGGGCAGCATTACACGGGACAGCCTTGCTAAAAATATCATTTCAAGTACGGTTTCCCTGGCGCAGAACTATGCAATCAGTAACCAGGTTTTCGGTGAAAATAGTGCAAAAATAGTAGAGCTTGGCAGATCGACGTTTTTCGATAATACCCGGGCACAGGCTGAAAACGGTTTAGGCCCCCTGGTCGAACTCATTTTACAATCTAAAGGAATGAGTGAATCTGCATGTAATATTGCAACAACGTTGGCCCAGTATCTTGGCCCGATGTTAACCCAGGACCATTGTGCTGAACGCATATTAGCCGCATTAACTAAATTTGATGGCGGTGAAAATGTGATTAAATTAGCGTTACGTAATACGCTATCCGGCGTCTGTGGGCAAAAAGTGGAGAAATGGATTTCCAACACATTCATGTCAGTCCTAAAACGCGCCATACTTGACAGACCTGAATATCGTGAAAGCACCTGGGCACAGCATATCGTCGCGTGGAAGCTCTATCAGACATTAAACCCCGATTCCAGGGTTGCGCCACCTGGCATGTTATTGCAGACGGTTGATTTTGTGGTAAACCAGACTCCTGGCATGGTGAGCACTGTCTACCAACAGCTCGACAATATTCAACAATATCTGCAGATTCCGTATGCCGAACAGATGGCTTCAACCGCTTTCGAGAAGAGTAGTGTCAGCGACTTAGCCGTTCCGGAAGATATCTCATGTAAAGATTTTGCCCGGGTTGTTGTGATGGGACATACCACAAACCAAAATGCTATTGTGAACCAAAATATTGATTTATTGCCGCAGGGTATTCGTCAGGCCCTGCATCAGGAGGCTGAAAAAGTCAGAGCTTTACTGACACGGCTGCCTGGACAAGAGATTAAAGTTGAGCAGACCTGGTCTGGTGGTATCAATGCCGTTTCTGTGGAGCAAAGCGGTTCGTTTCCCGCACCCGCTGAATTACAAAGTTTTATAAATACGCAATTGCAGGCGCCTGCACATCACCCGGAGACCAGCGGTACTGTGGTGGCAGACGGAGAGTTTATTGAGTCGTTGAAAAAAGGGATTGACCTTAAAATCGATAACAGTCATCTGAGCTATGGCCAGAGGCTATTTGATATGGGGAATCAATTTATTACGCTATATACCCGCAGCTGGGGGGAAGGAACGGGGTTATCGCCACTGAAACAGCAGCAGTTAGAGCAATTATCCTTGATGGTAGAAAATAACCCAATGAGCATGCTGGCTTTGAGCCGTTATTTGATCCCTGATAGCGTCGCCTCGCGTTTCCAGCAAATCATTTTTAGCCAGTTTGCACATAAGGAGCCGAATCTTATCCATGTTGATAATGTATGGATGAAGGTCGGAAAGCCAGAGGTCAGTTTTGAAGTGAAAAAGGATCAGGGTGTTGATATTGCAGTTAATCTGAAATGGCCGGTGACTGAGTTTGGCGACGATATCAGCAACCTGTCACCCTCGTCATATAAGCAAAGTTATCTTTCGTCCAGGGTCGATATTAATATGCTTTTTAATTCCCATGGTCTTGAAAAAGAACAAATCACTATTGCTGATACACATCTATTGCTCAAGGATAGATTAGTCTTCACTTCCTTGCGTGAAGATGACGTTGGGCACAGTGGTGAATGGGGTACGCTGGCGGCAGCAACCTGACGCTGTTGCAAATGGTTGATGATGATAAACTGGTCGCCACCTTTGCTGAGACCGCCATCCAGTCCGCGTGCGGCCAGTTGCGAAAGACGGTTGGCCCGGTGAGGGGGTAATCATCATCAGGATAGCGGCCCGGCCCGGCAGTAAAAGCCGCAGGCCACGCGGCATTAACGCCGGGTAGCGGGCCGCGTTACTCAGGTTTCTTTTCCGTGCTGGCAGGGAAAAGGCAGGATGGAGTTAATTTAATCAACGGTGGACTATCGGGTGAGATTTCCTAACCAGCGCCTGGCTCAACTGTTTGAAATGCTGCAAAATGAAACGCTGCCCCAGGAAGAACTGGCGCGGCGTTTCGCCGTTTCAACCCGCACGGTACGTACTGATATCAGCGCACTGAATATGCTGCTGGCCGGACACGGCGTTCAGCTGGTATTGATCCGTGGCGAAGGTTATCAGATTAAAATTGAGGATGCCGACCGTTACCGTCGCCTGCAGGCCGAACAGCCGGCGCAGTTACGCGTCCCGCGGACTTCGGCTGAACGGGTTAATTATCTGCTTATCCGTTTTCTGACCTCGGCTTTTTCGCTCAAACTGGAAGACCTGGCTGACGAATGGCTGGTGAGCCGGGCAACGTTACAAAACGATATGGCCGGGGTGAGGGAAACGCTGGCAGCTTATCAGCTGGCGATTGAAACCAAGCCGCGTTACGGCATGAAGCTTTTTGGCAGCGAACTGGCTATCCGTACCTGTCTGACTGACCTGCTCTATGACATCGCGCTGGGTGATAGCGACAATCCGCTGTTAAATCAGGAGGCGCTGAATCGCGGGATGCTGGTTAAGCTGGCGCCATTATTACAGGACTGTTTCAGCCGTTTCGGTATCCGGATGAGTGATGACAGCGAGCGCTATCTGCGGCTCTATTGTGCCGTCGCCGTGCGACGTATCAGTGAAGGCTATCCGCTCCACGATTTTTTTGCTGAAGATGTCGACGATGACGTGCGTGAAGCGGCGCGCCACATTATCAATTTGCTGCGACCACTATGCGGCAAAGCTGTTTCGCCGGCCGAAGAGGCCTATTTAAGGGTAAACATTGCTGCCCGGCGCATTGAGGTACTGGCGCCAAGCGCAATCAATGCCGATGATAGCGAGCAGCTGGTGGACTATATCCTCAGCTACATCAATCTTCACTACAATTACAATCTGCAAAACGATCCCCAGCTGCGGGCAGACCTGCTGACGCACATTAAAACCATGATCACCCGGGTACGCTACCAGATTACGCTTCCTAATCCGCTGCTCAGCAACATCAAACAGCATTATCCGATGGCGTGGGATGTTACGCTGGCCGCTGTCAGTCACTGGGGAAAGTACAGTCCCTATGTGATTAATGAAAACGAAGTGGGTTTCCTGGTACTGCATATTGGCGTTGGTCTTGAACGCCATTATAACGTGGGATATCAGCGGCATCCGCAGGTACTGCTGGTGTGTGATACCGGCAACTCGACGCTGCGTATGATTCAGGCGATGCTGCTGCGTAAATACCCGCAGATTGTGGTTGAGGCTATTGTATCGCAGCGTGATTATGAGCAGATGGGTGAGATTGCCGCAGATTTTGTCATTTCAACGGTGCGGATTAGCGAAAAAGAGAAGCCAGTGGTACTGATATCGCCTTTTCCCACCGACTATCAGCTGGAGCAGATTGGCAAACTGGTGCTGATCGATCGCACCCGGCCCTATATGTTGTCCCGTTATTTCGATGCCGATCATTTTTGTATCATTGACCAGCCCGTTGACCGTACTACGCTGTTTCAGCGATTGTGCCGCCAGCTGGAACAGGAGGGCATTGTTGACGCAACGTTTTACTCTTCGGTGGAAGAACGTGAATCAATTGTCAGTACCCTGCTCGGTGATGGCATCGCCCTGCCGCACTCGCTGGGGCTACAGGCGCGGAAAACCGCGGTATTTACCGTGCTGGCTCCGCAAGGTATCCCGTGGGGCGATGAGGTAGCTTATGTTGTCTTTCTGCTGGCTATCAGCAAAGAGGATTACGAAGAAGCCATGGCAATTTACGATTTATTCGTAACGTTTTTGCGCGAGCGCGCCATGCCGCGTTTGCGCGATTGTGGTGATTTTAGCCGTTTTAAAGCGGTGGCGATGGATTGCCTGAGCCGGTTATAGAAGGCCTCCCTGGATAGGGAGGCGCAGGGGTTATTTGACGTAGGTAAAGGCGGTAGTGACATGCTTGACGCCACTTACCTTGCTGGCTATTTCAGCCGCCGCCTGACCGGCCTGCTGTGTCACCAGCCCCATCAGGAATACCTCACCGTTTTCCGTAGTCACCTTCACATCTGACACTTTCACCAGATCGCTGGTCAGCAGCTGTGAGCGGACTTTGGTGGAAATCCAGGTGTCAGAAGACATTGTACCAAGTGAGGCCTTTTCTCCCTGACGGATTTCGTTGTACACCTCGGTGGTGCCTTCAACGCCCATCGCGATTTGTTTCGCTCTGCTGGCAAGGGCGGTATCCGGCGCCTGACCGGTCAGCAGGACTTTGCCCTGATAGGCGGTTACGTTGATGTGTGCATCATTTTTGATTTGTTTGTCTTTTGCCAGCGCATTATTTACGCGTAGCTCCAGCGTACCGTCATCAACCTGAGTCCCCATGGTGCGTGGGTCGGTCGCGGTTTTGGTGGCAACTGCCGCGCTGCCAATCACTACCGCTGCGCAACCTTGTAAAAGCAGCGCAGAGAGCGCAATGGCAAAAACAGATAAGGCCTTCATTTAAGCTCCTTTAAACATCCTGATGGGGAAATAAGGTGTTATCTATTAAGTCACACAGGCAATTCACCGTTAGCATGTGCATCTCCTGAATTCGGGAACTGCGATGCGACGGTATGCGGACCTCCACATCCTGAGGTCCCAGCAGTCCGGCAAGTTCGCCGCCATCATGGCCCGTCAACGCAACAATGGTCATATCACGTGTGACGGCAGCTTCCACGGCTTTCACAATATCACGACTGTTACCGCGAGATGAAATGGCGAGCAGAATATCGCCGGCGCTGCCCAGTGCGCGCACCTGTTTGGCATAGATTTCATCGTGCAGACGATCGTTGCCAATGGCGGTGAGCAGTACGTTATCAGCACTGAGCGCAATAGCCGGCAGGCTTGGCCGTTCGGTCTCAAAACGATTAATCATACTGGCAGCAAAATGCTGGGCATTGGCGCTGGAGGTTCCGTTGCCACAGCTCAGTATTTTATTTCCATTAAGCAGCGCCTGTACCATAGCGGCGGCGGCGCGGGAAATCGCATCGGGTAACGCTTCTGCTGCCGCGATTTGCGTTTGAATACTCTCAGTAAAACAGACTTTAATTCTTTCCAGCACGTCATTCACCTGGTTATCTGTCGCGGGGTTAAAGGTCCGCGTAAAAAGCACTGCGCAGCCACTGTATCTGACTGCCGGTAATGGCGATGACATCAAACCGGCAGGGGGCGCTGTGAAAGCGGGCCCCTTCGCCCGCCAGCCAGCAGGCTGCTGCCTGCTTTAACCGCTGTTGTTTGCGTTCGGTGACGCTGGCCGCCGCGCCGCCAAAACGGTCGTTGCGTCTATAGCGCACCTCAACAAACACGATGGTTTCCCGGTCACGCATGATCAAATCAAGCTCGCCGCTACGAAAGCGGACGTTAGCGGCAATAAAACGCAGACCTGCTTGTTCCAGCCAGCGGCGCGCCCGTTGTTCATATTGTTGCCCCTGTTGTTGCCGGCTCAGTTGACCGCAACAATTCTTCCCTGACGGTACTGACTCCACGTTAACTTCCTGTTGATGACACAATCCTGGCTGGCGCTCAGCACACCGGTATTGCCTTTAATCTGAAAAGCGGGATTTTGCCGCATTTCACTGAAATGGTTGGCCAGCGTCCAGGCATCAGTGCCCATGGCGTACAGGCGTATCAGTGAATAGTCGTTATTAAAATTACGGGCCGCCTGCGCCAGCAACGGCGGATTCGCGCCGGTTAGCAGCGGTGCATCACTGAACTGCAGCCCTTCCATTTCAAAGCGAAAATCTGCGCCATCACCAGCCTGATTGCTGCGTGAGCTGGCATAAATGGCAATATTATCGCGGCTGCTGATACGCATGGCGATCATTGGCTTAATCAGCTGCATTTCATTTTGTGTGGCAATCACATAGACCGCATCCGGATTACCCTCAGTTGTTGCCACGTTTGCCGGGCTGTCGCTTTCCGGTGCCGGAATGGTCAGGCCGGCAATCGTCACTTGCTGGGGGGCTTGCGCGGGCATGTCTACCGCTGTGCCGCTCAACCGGATACCCGCGCCGCTGTTAATCTCTTGCTTGAGTTCAGCCACGGAGCCAAAACGCTGTTGCAATACCGTTGCCCCACCCAGCTGTTGCCACCGCTGGGCAAAGGCTCTGCTGATGCGATCTCCCAGTGCACTGCGCGGTAGCAGCAGAAGCGGCTGGCGTTTGCCCTGGTCCCAGATATGTTGCGCGGCATCACGCGCCTCGTCCTCAGGAGAAAGCGCAAAGTAGCAGATGTTTGCACGGTTCTGCAGCTGCTCGGGTTTATTCAGGGCCAGAATATTAACGGCGGTTGGCAGCGTGGCCAGTTTATCTACGTTATTTTTCAATAACGGCCCGACTATCAGCGTGGCGCCATCCTGCTGGGCGCGGGCAATCACCTGATCAAGCGGCTGGCTGCTGGTGTCGTATAGCTGCACCTGCGCCGCAGACGAAGGGGGCGCAGTATCGTTGTTTTGTGCCGGTGCGGCTGACGGGCTGGCCTCCGCCGGCTTTGCTTCGTTATCCGGCTGCAGCGCGGCGTCTTCTGGCGCCACTATCGGGTTGTTCTCACTGCCTTGTGGCGGCAGGCTGCTGGACTGAGCGGCATCCTGTTGCGCGGCATCTGCCTGAGTTTGTCCGGCGGACTGTTGTGTGTCCTGACCGGCACCGGACTGTGCCTGGGCCTGCTGCAGTGGTTCACTGGCGGCGGTGACCAGCGTGCCGTTGCGCGCATCGTCAAACCCTTTTTCAATGGCGTTAGCGAAGACCCGTGCCTGACCGCTTAACGGCAGCAGCAGGGCAATTTTGCCGGTGGAGGCCGGCTGAAAATTTTGTACGCCGCTGAGTGCACCGGGCAGCATTTTCGCCGCGGGGTTGTCCGGATAACGCGTCTGCCAGTCGCGGATGCCGGATTTAAGCTGGTCCGGCTGGCTCTGATTAGCGCTATAGGTATTCAGCAGGTCCAGCCAGCCCTGGAGCACGTTCTCATCGGCATTAATCACCAGACTGTCGCGCTGGGCTTTACTCAGACCGGTTAGCGCCTGCCAGGTAGCATCAATATTTTTCTGCTTATCCTGCGGTGTGCTCAGCAGGGGTTGCTGTGCGATATAGGCGCGGATGAGCTGAAGAGAAGGGGTGTCATGCTGGGCGGCAATAATCAGCTGATAATAGCGTGCCAGCTGATCTTTAGACAGCTGGTCTCGGGTCACCTGATTGAGTAAGGCACTGGCGCCCTTCAGGTCTTTGGTCAGTACGTAATAGTGTGCACCCAGCAGTAATACTTCCTGCTGCTGATCGGCATCGCGCTGAGAAGGCAGTTTATCCAGCAGCTGTTTTGCCTGTTCGGTTTTACCTTCGTTAAGCAGCGCCCGAATTGCGAGTAATTGCCAGCTAAGCTTGCTATTATCCCCGCTCTGCTGCATCTGTTGCAGGTAATAATCAGAGGTACCGGTGGCCGGTCCCTTAATATCTGCCCCATTGTCTGTCGGACCCCGGCCGGAGCAACCGGCAAAAATCAGTGCGGCAAGAAGAAGCGGAACGGCTCGTCCTGCTTTATTACGAACGACTTTTGAAGGAAGCATACTGTATCCAGTGAGGTTTTTTTCAAGATGCACAATATTAAATCGGCAATGCGGATCAAACAATGAAACAACACCATCGGGCAGAGATTTCTGCCAGCACGCTCTATATCGTGCCGACCCCCATTGGTAACCTGGGCGACATAACGCAGCGTGCATTAACGGTGCTGGAACAGGTTGATCTCATTGCAGCGGAAGATACACGTCATACCGGACTGTTGCTACAACATTTCGCTATCAATGCGCGCTTGTTCGCATTGCATGATCACAACGAGCAACAAAAAACCGACGTATTGCTGGCGAAACTGCAGGAAGGGCAGAGTCTGGCGCTGGTCTCTGATGCCGGGACACCGTTAATTAATGATCCCGGTTATCACCTGGTGCGGCGCTGCCGTGAGGCGGGGATTCGGGTGGTACCTTTACCCGGTCCCTGCGCGGCCATTGCCGCGCTAAGTGCGGCGGGCCTGCCGTCCGATCGCTTTTGCTATGAAGGTTTTTTGCCTGCCAAAAGTAAAGGGCGTCAGGACCGGCTGCGGGCGCTAGCGCAGGAGCCACGCACGCTGATTTTTTATGAATCTACCCATCGCTTACTGGAGACCCTGCAGGATATGGTCACACAGCTGGGAAACCAGCGTTATGTGGTGCTGGCGCGTGAAATAACAAAAACCTGGGAGTCAATTTACGGTGCGCCGGTGGCAGAACTGCTTGCCTGGGTTGAAGGCGATGAGAACCGGCGTAAAGGGGAAATGGTGCTGATTGCTGAAGGTTATCGGGGAGATGAACAGGCGCTGCCGGCGGACGCGTTGCGAACCCTGTCGTTACTTCAGACAGCGCTGCCGCTAAAAAAAGCTGCGGCACTTACTGCGGAAATTCATGGGGTTAAAAAAAATGCCCTGTATAAGTTCGCGCTGGCGCAGCAAGGGGAGTGACAAAACGACGGAAATCCCCTATTATCTCGCGCCGAAGCTGACCAGACAGTCGCCGCGTTATTGCTTTTTAGCGATATCGGGGAGGAAAGTCCGGGCTCCACAGGGCAGGGTGCCAGGTAACGCCTGGGAGGCGCAAGCCTACGACCAGTGCAACAGAGAGCAAACCGCCGATGGCCCGTAAGGGATCAGGTAAGGGTGAAAGGGTGCGGTAAGAGCGCACCGCGCGGCTGGTAACAGTTCGCGGCACGGTAAACTCCACCCGGAGCAAGGCCAAATAGGGGTTCACATGGTACGGCCCGTACTGAACCCGGGTAGGCTGCTTGAGCCAGCGAGCGATTGCTGGCCTAGATGAATGACTGTCCACGACAGAACCCGGCTTACCGGTCAGCTTCGACTCATTCAAAAACAATACGTTGGTGTGTCTCAGGCCTTTAAAGGTGAAAATGTGACACAGACTGTGATACAAAAGAGGCACACCAACGGTTGTTCCATCCCCAATATCCTCAAGTGTGGCAACCGCTACAGCCTTCATTTCAGATTACCAGCAGGGCGTTTCTTTCGTGCTTCTCTTCGCTGCGATTTTGCCAGCAGAGCAAATTCATTTCTCTTGCAAAATCGTCCAGGATGGAACCAACGCTATTAATGGATATAGTGCAGGAAATGAAGAAGTTAGCGCAAGACGATAGTGACAGTTATTTGCTTAAAGTTCAGGCAGTTTTTTACGACGCTGCAAAAAAATCCCCTCAACAGTGCGTAGCACCTTGCGATAATCAGGTTCATTAGCCCATGAAAAAAGCAATGTGTTTGCTTTTGGGCAACTGGGCTCTGATACACCAGTTACAGATATTACCCGACGCGTCTCACACCTGAGGAGACTATGAACATGACGCTAAATCAGTTTATTTCAACGGCAAATAGATATCCGTGAGTAATTCATGTTCCGCTACATCATGCACAAAGTTATGATAATGAAAGAAAAGCGGGAAGTCGCGAAGTTCCTCTTTGCTCTCAGGCAACCAGTCACGATACAGGCTCTTAGCCAACCCGGTTAACGCATCATGCGATCCCTGATGGTGCAGTACCGCACATCGACCAGCAGGTATGTCACTATTTATCACCCCGAAGTGATTGTCTTCGGCAATCGGTGACGTCACTGTTCCACAGATATGGAACTCAAATTCATCCGGCGGTGTTAAGGTAGGATCGTGTGGTGCAATACCGTATGTCTGGCTGCTGGCAACAGGCGAATAACCCGTGGTTTTTCGCCATTCAATAAAGCGCGCCGCAGTTTTGTTTATTAGCTCCGGTTGTCCATAATGAGTCAGCATTGCGACTGATGTCGCGGGAAAATTGATGATCTTGATCTGGTATTGCATCGTTTGTCTCCTGGCTTTATAAGGTTCGGATATGCGCTTATGCCACTCTACCCAAAGGGGCTGCTGGCGAAATTGCGTCGGTGAGAGACCAAACATTTGTCTGAACGCTCGGCTAAATGATTCAGAATGCTGGAAACCGGCGTCGAACGCGATATCGGTGATTTTCTCTAACGGATTAAAAGCCAGCCGATAAGATGCGCGTTTTAAGCGCATCATCTGGATGTAACGACCAGGTGGCATCCCACAATAACTACAAAACTGACGATGGAAATGAAATGGCGAGAAGTGAGCCACTTCACTGAGTTTCTCCAGTAATAATGTGTCATCGAGATGACAGTCAATATAATCAAAGACCAGTTTAAAACGTCTGGCGTAACGATCGTTTTTGTTATCACACATGGCTTCCTCCGTGCGGCTTAATATGCTCGAAGGCGCTCCAGTTTGCCTGACCGATCTTGCCCAAAGTGGGAACGTCCTCATCCTCATAGCGCCCACAACGGTAAAACTCCGATAGAGCGCTACTTCGAACTTGCTGAGCAAACACCATACGATGATGTCGTTCAGACAAACTATCAGCTCAATGAAGAGCATATACAGGAACAGAATTACAGGCTTGAACGAGCACTGAGAAAATTGAAACGATGACTATGAATCACACAGTTTTACGCATCTTTGATGTTTCAGTTACGTTTGATTGTTGGCAGGCTCAAACCCAATTCAAGCGCCGCCCTGGACTGGCTCAGCCCCTTTGCTTTCACTTCTTTGTCGCAGGCTACAAAAATGCCCGCAGAATGTTCTGCGGGCATTTTGCATTTTGTCCGGCGGCCATCAGGGTCTGGTTACAGCGCGGGTGATGACGGACGCGTTGTCGTCTTACGCTGGCCGGGCTTACCTGAGATTGTGCAATTGTTTTTGCCGGTGGCTCAGTCCCATACGGCAGGCCAGATCGAATGCATTTTCCATTGCGGTGGTGCGGGCAATACCTTTGCCCACGATTTCGTAGGCGGTGCCATGGGCCGGCGTGGTAACCGGGATTGGCAGCCCACCCTGTACGGTGACGCCAATATCAAAGCCCATCATCTTGGTGGCGATTTGTCCCTGATCGTGATACATCGAAACGATGCCATCAAATTGCCCGTCTCTGGCCCGCAGGAAAATGGTATCCGCCGGATAGGGGCCGTCCGCCGGGTAACCCTGGCTGGCAGCCAGCTGAATGCCAGGGGTAATAATCCGGCCTTCTTCATCACCATAGTTGCCGTTATCGCCATTGTGTGGATTAAGGCCACAGACGCCAATTCTTGGCTGGGCAACTCCCGCGTCCTTCAGTGCCTGGGTGAGCATGCCAATGGCTCTGGCCACCTTTTCTTTACTGAGCTGGGAAGAGACTGCCGACAGGGGAATATGTGAAGTAACACGCGCCGTCCACAGCGTATCCAGAACGTTAAATTCACCACAGACGCCATCGTAATGGAGTTCATTGGCCAGCCAGCGCATTTCATCCTGTTGTTGCATACCGCCAAGTCGCATCGCCCCTTTATTCAGTGGTCCGAAGCAGAGCGCATCGGCTTGCCCGCTTGCCACCATCCGGGTACCAATTTGTAGCGATTCCAGAATGTAACGGCCGTTTTCTGCGCCCACCACCGCCGGGGTAAGGTGGCGCTGCAAGCCAGGCCATTGCGGAATGGTCAGCCAGTCAGATTCCACGGGCGGGGTGACACCCCGGCTGGCGGCAGCGGCTTCCAGCGCCGGCATATTGGCAATCAGGGTGACATTGGCTTTGCTGGCAGTGCGTGGGTCGGCGAGCAGGGTCGCAATAATTTCAGGACCAATTCCCGCAGGGTCGCCTACGGCCAGTACGATATGTGGTTTGTCTGATGTGGCGAAAGGGGAACGGGCTGCTGCGCTCGTCATAATTTGATGCTCCTCGGGTCATAGCTGGCAGAGGCGCACCCCTGCCGGTAATGTTGGAAAAAAGAATAATGTTTGCGTTAACTCACCAGCGAATGCTGGCCGGGTTGTGCCTGTTCAATGTGCTCGACGCTGATGTCCGGACGAATCCATTGGGTTAGCACAATGCCCAGGATCAAAAAGCCAATTGCGCCGGCAAAGGGCAAAGTCCAGCTCCCGGTCATATCAATCATCAGGCCGAAAATAATCGGTGAAATGATGGTTGCCATCGCGGCCCCAAAGTTGAGCATGCCGCTGGCGGTGCCGGCTGCTTTTGGCGCAACGTCCATCGGTACCGCCCAGATGGGGCCAATGGTCAGTTCCAGGAAGAAAAATGCGGCGCTCAGACACAGGGCGATAGTGACCACGTCATGGCTGATCAGTACCGGAATAAAGAAGGCCAGTCCACCGAGCAAACTGATGGTGATCACGCCCTGACGCGCCAGCGCAAGACGCCCTGTGCGTCGTAAAATCCAGTCGCTGACCACCCCACCGGTGAGGTCACCAACCACGCCGGCAAAAAAGACGCCGGAGGAGTATAGGGCGGAGCTTTTGATGTCGAGGTGCAGTGACTGCATAAAGAAGATCGGCATCCAGCTGAAAAACAGCGTGTTTGACCAGACCATGCAGAAGTAGACGGCGACCGTGGCGCGCATCCGTCGCAGAATGGTCCACCATGAATGCGGCAGTGCATGCCCGTTTTGCTGGACGTTTTCGCGTTGAGGCAGCCGGGCCAGTTCTTCCGCTGACACGCCGCGATGCTGGTCCGGCGTTTCGCGGAAATAAACCAGCCAGACTACCAGCCACAGGGCTGAGAGAATCCCTACCACAATAAAAGATGCCCGCCATGAGTGCCAGGCGATCAGAACGGCAACCAGTGGTGGCGGCACGGCGTTACCCAGCCGTGAGAAGGAGTGAGTCAGTCCCTGCGCCATTCCGCGCTTTGGTTTTGGCACCCAGTTGGTAATTGCTCTGGCCTGGGCTGGCAGCGCCGCACCTTCACCAATACCCAGCAGCAGGCGCGCCAGACACAGTGAGATCAGGCCGCCTATCAGTCCGGTACAGATGGTGGCGACTGCCCAGATAATGCCGCAGGCGATAATGGTCCGGCGGGCGCCAAAGCGGTCGGCAACCCAGCCACCCACCAGCTGGAAAATGGCGTAGGTATAGCCAAAGGCAGAAAAGGCAATGCCGAGTTCGGTGTTGGTCAGACCCAGTTCGGCTTTGAGTGGGCCGGCGGCGGCGGCGAGGTTAACCCGATCCAGGTAGAGAATAAAAGACATTGCACAGAAGATAATCAGCATATTTCTGCTGATATGGGACTGACTTTTCAAGATTGCCTCCTGATTGTTGTTTTTGGGGCAGCAGTAGGGTACGTAACCCTGACAACTATGAGGCAATCAATAACGGCGGGCTATTAGCTATTTAGACACACAGCATTAACAATTCGTCAATACGGCGCCACGGCACCGTTGCTGAACAGCGTCAGGATGGAGTCAGCTGCCATGGCTAATTTACTCTGAGGCTGATAGCACAGAACAAACTGGCGGCTGGCGGCGGGATCGTGCAGCGCCAAATGGGCAAAGTTGGGGGAAGGAATAATCTGGCGGGCAACCGCTTCTGGCATCACCCCAATACCAATACCGCAGGAAATCATGGCGGCCATACTGTCGAAGCTGCCAACCCGGATACGCATTTTCAGCGGTATTTCCAGCCGTCGTGCCAGCGCGCTCAGCATAATTGAGATAGCGGCGCCCTCCGTCAGGCCAACCAGGTCGTGTTCCAGCAGCACGGCGGCGGTCAGCGGCTGGCCGCTGGCGACCCGCTGTGCCAGCGGATGGCTGGCTGGCGTGACCACGCACAGCCGGTCTTTGCGATAGGGGATAACAGAAAGCGGCACGTGGCTGACTGTTTGTTCATAAATCCCGATATCGGCTACGCCGCGCTGGACCGCCTGAATGACGCTTTCACTGTTCATCTCATGTAAATCAATGTGAATATCGGGATAGCGCTGGTGGCTTCGGCGCAGGTCGTCGGTGAGGAATTGTAATACGGCAGACGTGCAGGCGGCGATGCGGACCACGCCACGATTACCTTGCAGGAAAGCCTGCATATCATCCTGCATCCGTTCCGCTGAATGTAAAATGGAACGCGCGTGGGCCAGAACCGCGCGTCCGGCATCGTTCAGTGCCATGCCATGCGGTAAACGAACGAACAGCGCAATGCCCAGCTGGTCTTCCAGCTCGCGAATGCGTCTGGAGGCTGCGGCAGGCACCAGATGCAGGCGGGCGGCGCCGTGGGTGATGCCGCCCAGTTCGGCGGTGGCGACAAACAGTTTGAGTGTCACTAAATCGCAACGGATGCCGGAAGACAAACGATAAACATTGCGCTCTTCTGTCAAGGGAGAGACCGTAGCCAGATTTTTGCTCATACGTGTACCCTGGTCGTCATTGCCCTTGCGGGCCGGTTAGTCAGACTGCGCCGGTTTGCCCGATGTCGGCGGTTCAACTGGCACCATCACCACTCTGGCACCCGTTTGCTGTAACGCATCCCGTCCGTGGCTGGCAAGATGCTGATCGGTAATGATTTCATCGAATTCGTTCAGCGGCAGCGCCCGCCAGGTTGCGACCTTGCCATATTTCGAACTGTCGCTGAGTAAAATACATTTACTGCTGGCTGCACGTGCCGCGCGTTTCACTGCGACTTTATTTTCATCGGGTGTACACAGGCCGCCGGTGTTCCAGCAGGAGGCGGAAACAAAAGCAATATCAATGCAGATATTGCGCAACGCCTGCGCAGTCGCTTCGCCAACGCATGAGCGGTTTTCCCGACAGAGCATGCCACCGGTATGTAACATCCGGCATTCAGCGTGCTGAATAAGAAAATCACTGATGGCAAAGTCATTGGTTACGATCAGCAGGTCACTACGCGCGCCGAGCTGACGCGCCAGCGCCAGCGTGGTGGTGCCGGCATCAAGATAAATACAGCTGTCAGGGGGTATCTGCCGCACTGCATAATGACCAATCGCCTGTTTTTCCGGGCTGTGCATCAGGGTTTTATCAAGATGAGAAGGTTCACGTTGCAGGCGCTGCATTGAACGTACTCCGCCAGAAACCGCCAGCAGCCGTCCTTCATCTTCCAGTTTCCTGATATCACGTCTTACCGTCATGTGTGAGACCCGCAATTGTTGTGCGAGCTCGTTGATACTGATGGCATCTCTGTCTGCCACCAGCGCGAGAATCTTATCCTGTCGCTCAAGAGGTATCATGTCAGTGCGATTCCTGAAGCTGTAAGCCGGTTGCTGTCTCTGACGGCATTATCACATAACCCGGTTATCCCTGCCTCGTCAGCGCTGGCTTATTGTGACACCGGAATGCGGCCGAGAGGATATATTCTGTTAAAAAGTGTGAAGTTAATGCGAATTTAGCGTTATAAATGTTAATTATTCACAAAATAAGCGTGAGTATTGCGAACTTTTCACATATTATGCCGGCACAGGCCTGGCAGAGGCAAAACGGTGGGAGGTCAAATGTGTTATCTGGGCGTGATTGCCGATGATTTTACCGGGGCGACAGATATTGCTAGTTTTCTGGCGCAGAACGGGATGTCGGTGATGCAGTATAACGGTATCCCGGCAGAAACCCTGCGACCATCTGCGGTTGATGCGCTGGTGATCAGTCTGAAATCCCGATCCTGTCCGGCAAAGGAGGCTGTCAGTGATTCGCTGGCGGCATTGCGCTGGCTGAAAGCGCAGGGCTGTCAGCGCTTTTATTTTAAATATTGCTCGACATTTGACAGTACCGCCCAAGGGAATATCGGCCCGGTGACCGATGCGCTGCTGGATGCGCTGGGGGAAAGTCAGACCGTTATTTCACCGGCGCTGCCGGTTAACGGTCGCACGGTTTATCAGGGATATCTGTTCGTCCATCAGCAGCTGCTGGCTGAATCCGGTATGCGCCATCATCCGGTCACGCCGATGCGTGACAGCCAGCTGATACGACTGATGGAACAGCAGGCGGCCGGACGCGCTGCACTGATCCCACTGAGCGTGGTGCGCCAGGGTAGCGAAGCCGTCAGACAGCAGCTGACAGCGTTACGTCAGCAAAAGGCGCGTTATGTGGTGATTGATGCCATCAGTGAAGACGATTTGCTCACTCAGGCGGAGGCCTGCGGCGAAATGCCTTTGCTGACCGGTGGTTCCGGGCTGGGATTGGGTGTGGCCCGCTATTTTGCGGCCACCCATGCAAGTCAACCCGACCGGCAGCGCGGTCTGCCGGTTGCCGGTCCGGCGGTGGTCATTTCCGGCTCCTGTTCCACCATGACCAACGCGCAGGTCGCCCGTTATGCCTCCCAGGCTGCACATTTTGCCCTGGATATTGTCCGCTGTATTGAAGATAGCGCTGGCTATGCCGGGGAGATCTGTCGCTGGGTGGTGGCTCAGCGTAATGCGACGCTGGCGCCGATGGTGTATGCCACCGCCGATGCCGAAAAACTACAGCAGATCCAGCAGCAGTATGGGGCGGCAGAAAGCAGTCAGGCTATCGAACAGCTGTTTGCCCGGCTGGTGCCGTTACTGGCTGAGCAGGGTATCCGGCGTTTTATCGTGGCGGGCGGCGAAACGTCCGGGGTAGTCACCCAGGCACTGAATATTACCGGGCTGCATATTGGTCCGACAATTTCACCGGGTATTCCCTGGGTCCGCGCCAGCGATAAACCCATTTCGCTGGCACTAAAATCGGGTAATTTTGGTGATGAAAACTTTTTTGCCCGCGCGCAGCTGGAGTTTATGCCATGAACGAACAACAAATGCGGGATGCGATGGTGCGGCTGGGACGCTCTTTTTTTCAGCGAGGCTATGCCACCGGCTCAGCCGGTAATTTGTCACTGCGGCTGGATGATAATACCTTGCTGGCGACGCCAACCGGCTCCTGTCTCGGTGAGCTGCAGGCAGAGAAGCTGGCAAAAGTGACGCTTGACGGTGAATGGATTTCCGGCGATAAGCCTTCTAAAGAAGTGAGTTTTCACCGTGCGCTTTACCTGAATAATCCGCAGTGTAAAGCGGTTGTCCATCTCCATTGCCTGTATCTGACGGCACTTTCCTGTCTGGAAAATCTCGATCAGCATAACTGTATTCGCCCTTTTACCCCTTATGTGGTTATGCGCATTGGCGATGTCCCGGTGGTTCCCTATTTTCGTCCGGGCGACGGACGACTGGCGGAGCACCTTGCCCGGTTAGCACCGGATTACCGGGCATTTTTACTTGCCAATCACGGACCGGTGGTGGTGGGGAAAAGTTTGCAGGAAGCGGCGGATAATCTGGAGGAGCTGGAAGAAACCGCGCGATTGATATTTACGCTTGGCGATCGCCCTGTTCGCTATCTGACGTCGACAGAAGTTGCTGAGCTGAGGAATTAACCATGCCAAAGTTCGCGGCTAATTTATCGATGATGTTCAATGAAGTGCCCTTTATTGAGCGTTTCGCTGCCGCCGCTGATGCCGGTTTTGAGGCGGTTGAATTTCTGTTTCCTTATGCATACCCCATCGCCGACCTGACGCGCGTATTAAAACAAACCGGCCTCCGGGTAGTGTTATTTAACACCCCGCCCGGTGAGGTAGAGAAAGGGGAGTGGGGACTGGCTGCACTGCCTGGCCGCGAGGCACAAGCACGGCGACATATTGATCTGGCATTACAGTATGCCCGGGCGCTCCATGTCCCTTCGCTGCATGTGATGGCAGGCGTACTACCGGATGGTGTGCGTGCTGCAGATAGCTGCGCTGTTTTTGTCGAAAATCTGCGCTACGCGGCGCGGCGCTGTGCCGGAGACAATATCCAGCTACTGGTTGAAGCGTTAAGTCCGAAAATCCGTCCCGGTTATCTGCTTTCCAGCCAGTATCAGGCGCTGGAGATTGTTGAGAAAGTTGACCGGCCGAATGTGAAAATACAGCTGGATTTGTTTCATGCCCAGCAGGTGGACGGCAATCTGACCCATCTGTTGCGTGATTTTGCCGGCAGATATGGCCATATTCAGATTGCCTCCGTGCCGGAACGCCATGAACCAGATGAAGGGGAGATTAATTATCCGTGGTTGTTTAAACAACTCGACGATCTCGGATACTGCGGCTGGGTTGGCTGTGAATATCAGCCGAGGGGGGTAACGCAAGCCGGGCTGGGCTGGCTGGCGCCCTGGCGCCGCTGCTGAAATAGTGCGCTTATTGCCTATGTTAGCGCCGGCTGTCTGCGGGTGATGGCCGCTGCCAGCCAGTCGCCCCGGCCGTAGCGCCGGCGTTAAAATGTCCAGGTGATGCCTGACGAGAGTACCCAGTAATAGTGCTGATCGGTCATGGGGCTGCTGCGCAGCGCCCCGGTGAGCAGTGTCAGTTTGGGTTGCAGATAGATATGCAACGGTTCAACCGGATGCCAGTCAAACGCCAGCGCCAGCCACGGCGTTACGCCCTGGTGCGCCCAGCTGGCTAAGCCGGTGCGGGCCGCTTCTTCACCGCTGACACCGTAGTAATAACTCGCCTGCTGCTTGTTAAGCCAGTCAACCCCGGCTTGTGGGTATAGATCGACCTGCAGAAATGACACCTGTCCCAGCCATGCCACCGTTGCCAGCAAACCGCGGCTTTGATTCAGGGTATCGGCGGAAAATTCGGCACGAAAGGCGCCGGCCGGGGTAATTTTCTGATAACTTAATCCCCCCATCATTGTACTGTGGCGGACGCGCAGCTGGCGCAGTGCTGAATTGCCGGACTTATCAGGGTCGAATTCATTATCCAGATACCACCAGCGGGCTTTGAGCTGATCGCTGTCATTATTAATCAGATAAGCACCTGCTTCGGTACCATCAATATAGACATGGCGATTATCGTAGCCAATGTAGGGTAACCCGGAGTACTGGGTTTTGTACTGGCGATAGGGGGTCAAGTTTGCTTCACCCTGGACACCGACGGTAATCCCGTCAGCCCAGGTCAGGGTCGCACGGCACAGTAACAGACAATAAAGGGCGTTTTTAAACAGTGACGGCATGATTATCAGTTTTCCCGGTGGTATTTTGCGACTCACTGGCGCCGCTTATCAGGCAATATTGCCGGCAACGCCAGGCCTTCCAAAAAAATCGTTTTGTAACTGCTGGCTGCTATGCACCGACTGGCGCTATTTTTCGCTAACTGATGACCAGGGCAGCCGCCGGTACCAGGGACGCGGGGCCGGATGGACCAGCGCGTAAAGCGCCCGGCTGTAATCCATCACCAGACCGGGAGTCCAGGCCATCATCTGTGCCCGCTTACGTACCTGTGCTGCAATCCACAGTTCGGGGACCAGCAGCGTTTTCAGCAGCTGGCCCGGCTGATTATATTGTTCCAGCACGCCATCCAGAGCGGCTTCAAGCGCATAGGCGACGCTACTCGAACAGTTACGATAGGTCAGATTGTAGGTTTCATTATGACGGTAAGACTCCCAGAAGCTATTCAGTTTCTGCATGCTAAAATGTTCAAAAACAATTTGACGTACCGAATGGCACCATTCGCTTGATTCGGTGGCGTAATCCGGCAAAAAGCGCCCGGCGACGTCATTATCATGGGTGGCTTTCAGGGTGCGAAGAAATTCAGAAGGCGAGCGGTCAATATCTTCGGCGGGGTAAAGGCTGATATATAAATGACCCGGCACTTCCAGCGAGGCGTGTCCGGTGGAAATCACCCCATTTTCATCCACGGCGGCAATGTAGCGATTGATCACCGGCCGGGAAATAGGCCGTGCCTCTGCCGACTCTTCCGGTGTCCAGACATGTACCACCAGCGGCGCAGCCGGTGCTGTATTTACCAGCGGAACGGCCGGTCTGGTATCGTGTTTAAGCGGTACGCTGCTTAATAACACATCACCGGGTTGTATCAGCTGAAAAATGGAGGTGCCATTTTTCATGCGTAGCGCTTTGCGGGCGATACCGACGCAACTCAGCCCGCTACTGATCATCTGAAAACCGATAAAGAAAGAGACGGTGGCCGCATGATGGAGCAGCAGGAAGAAGGAAAAGGCGATCAGCACCAGACCGTAAAGCAATGTCAGCTTCCAGTGAGGAAAGCGTACGATAAAAGAGGAAAAGCTGGTAAAGAAGCCAATAATAAAGAAGGTAAAGCCGAAGATCACCGCCAGCAGTACGTTGCTGTATTTCTGGTTAACCAGAATAATCAGCGCAACAAACAGAAAGATGCCGCCTTTAAAAAACAGAATGCCCTTTTTAGTGCCCACTCCGTTAGAGGCTACGCTAAGGGTGATCACGCTTTCCAGCATCAGAATTAAGCCAAAGGTCTTTAACGGGAAATAGAGCTGCTTGTCGAGTCCATCAATAAAAATCAGGATGCCGGCGATGACCCACAGGCCACCGGCAACAGAAAGATACCGGGCGTTTTTCTTAATATATTTTGTGCCAAGTAACAACATCGCTATCTGTATCACTGTAACCCTCTCATACAAGCAATCAGTCAGCTTGTTCAGGCCGAAACTGACCAGTTTCCCAGGATAATTAATGCGCCATTATGTTCAAGCAATACCGCGCCGCTATCGGTTACCCATAGCCAGTGTCCCATTGCGTCCTGTAATCGGAAGCTAATAGTGGATAATTTCTGCTGTCGGGGTGACGCCTGCCAGTGGTCTGCCAGCGTGTGCTGGTCGTCAGGATGAAGCTGTGCCAGCAGCCTTCTTTTGTCATTGAGGATTTGCGGATGAAGACTGGCCAGATTGGCCGGCAGATTGTCCCAGCGCAGCTTGCCATTGCTGAGGTTAAGCTCATAAATAGCAAATTGTCTGATTTGTAAACCATTTTCCGGGCTAAAGCGGCCGATGTTATGGGTGATAACCCGCAGAAAGACCAACAACAACGCGGTGGCGGTCAGATAACTTTGTACCAGTAGCAGTGGTTCACCACTATGCAGGCCTTTGAGAAAAAAAGGGCCGATGCTTTTTTCCGTGTAGTAAATCACGATGGCCGATAAGCTGAGTAAGGCGATAGAGCCGCCCTGGTTACCCCAGAACAGGGTGAGAAACGCGGCAAGAATAATCGGAATCCCGCTGAAAGCAAAAATCAGGCTCTCATCGTGGGTAATCATGTTATCAATGCTGAAAGCTTTTGCATTACCGCTAAAGACCCATAATGTTATTGCTACCAGTGCCAGCCAGATCAGGGCACCCAGCGTCATATTTTTCCACGAGGTCATTATCGTGGTACGCAACTGACTGTTGATAAAGCCCATGATCACCGTTGTGGCAAGGAAAATACCGGTAATATCAGACACGAAACCGGTCCAGAAAAGATCGGAAAAATCATTTTTTCCTGACAGCGAAAAACCCAGAGCAAATAATAATGCATCCAGAAAACTGATGAAGACCGTGGCGCCAAACCACAGGGTGATAATATTCAGGTCATCGCCAGGACGGGCAAAACGTCTGACAATCCAGGCGATAGCCAGTGAAGAAGGAAGGGCAAGAATGGCATACAGGGTTTTAATCGGCAGATTGTCCAGCGTCGGCATATCCATCAGCAGGTTGAGCAGAATGAATATCAGCGTCAGTGCCGGCCAGAGTCGCCAGCGGGCATGCAAAAAAGCAGCGGTGGCGACACCGGCGGGAAACCAGACGATCGAAATGTGCATCTGGGGATCATCGAATCTTATCGACAGCAAGCCGGAGAAGTAATAAACAATGAGTAATAACCCCAGCATCAACAGGTCTGGGAAAACGGAGGTGGCAGAAGGTCTCATGGTGTCATCTCTGAGCGTGTTATCCAAAGCTTTCGTGTTGCGCTGAGCCAGGCTTTTTCACAACCATTTTTACTGGTGGCGAACCTTGCAAGCGAATACCGGCAGTATAACAAGTTTTATCTGAAACCGACTGCCGTGCTGATTACAGAGATCGGTTGATAGCATGTCGGTTTCAATAACATGATGGTGATAATCCATATCGCATTCATGCTACTAAATAGCAGCTTAACCAAATCCAGTATACAGTTATCTTCGTATCCCCTTCGTTTTTATCGGTGATGAAATGGGGGGAGAACAGTACTGACATGCCCTGAGAGGACGTGAATGCGAGGCGTTCTGTTGTATATTTATATGTATAACCTTTGTTTATCAGTGAGATAACATACTGGCTTTCAGGGACTCTGCGTGATGCTAATCAGCGCTTAAGCTAAGCGGTGTCCTTATTCGTATTGTTGCATTGGTTTTATGCGTTTTTATGACCTTTATCAGGACTTTCTTATGAAAAAATTAGCGATTTCCGGACTTTGTGTCTTTATGATGGCTGGCGCATGTCCTGTGCAGGCCAGTAATACTATTTCGATTGGTTACGCGCAAAGTAAAGTTGAGAATTTTAAAAATATGCCAGGGGTGAATCTGCAATATCGCTATGAGTGGGATTCACCGCTCAGCGTGGTGGCATCCTTTACTACCCTTGAAAATAACAATGACAGCGAGTCGCAGTTCCTGGGACTGAGAACCACCGATAACGTGAAAGCAGAGTATTATTCATTATTAGCCGGACCGGCATACCGGCTGAATGATTATTTCAGCTTGTATGCCCTGGCGGGTATGTCTCACACAAAAATGTCGCGGCATTATAATGGCTATGATGGCCAGGGTGGGTCACTACAATTTAATTACTCTGATAACAGTAATGCCTTTGCGTATGCTGCCGGTATCATTATTAATCCGCTGGATTACCTTTCGGTGACGCTGGGATATGAAGGTTCTCAAACCCGGGTTGAAGGTGACAAACGGGCAATCAATGGCGTTAACCTTGGTATCGGTTACCGTTTCTGATTGATGCGCTACAGGGGAGATGCCTGCCCCTGTGGTTCAATTTTGGGTGATGCCTCTAATTGGTTGAATCTGATGTATAATGCGGGCTTTTGAGGTTCTCTTATGGCCAGCGTTAACGTTCATTGTCCCCGTTGTCAGTCTGTTCAGGTTTACCGCCATGGTCAGAACCCTAAAGGCTATGACAGATTTCGCTGCCGTGACTGCCACCGCGTGTTTCAACTCACTTACGCTTA
>NZ_MOMB01000005.1 GCF_002752165.1 Erwinia sp. OLFS4 | reverse complement strand
CTGACCTCTAACCTGCCGTTCGGGCAGTGGGACCAGACGTTCGCCGGGGATGCAGCCCTGACATCGGCGATGCTGGACCGAATCTTACATCACTCACACGTAGTCCAGATAAAAGGAGAGAGCTATCTTTCGGGTAAAAATAACCGGCACTGAGTGCCATGATCACCATGGCAAAAACAATCAGCGCCCCGCATACCGCGCCGGGATGACGCAGAAACTGTCGTAGCCAGCGCGGTAACGGTCGGACGGTTCGCCACACATGGCTGACACTGTATTCACTCATGACATGCTCCGCACACGGGGGTCGAGGCGTGAATACACCACGTCTACCACGATATTGATCGTAATCACCAGCAATGAGCTCAGGACCAGGATGCCAAGAATCAGCGGATAATTGCGACTCATCACGCTGTCAAACAGCACCTGCCCGATACCCGGCCAGCTGAAAACGGCTTCGATGACTACGCTGCCGCCCAGTACGGTACCCAGCTGCAAACCGAGCAGCGTCACCACCGGCAGTAAGGCATTACGCAAGACATGGTGTAATGTAATTTGCAGGCGACTCAGCCCTTTGGCCTCGGCAGTACGCACATAATCCATCTGTCCGATTTCCAGCATAGAAGCACGCATTACGCGGGCATAGGTGGCGGCATAAAACAGACCAAGCGTGATGGCCGGTAATGCGAGATGGTGGAGGATATCCAGCGCGCTATCCCAGGCGGAAAGCGTCAGACCAATGGTTTCCATCCCCCCGACCGGGAACCAGCCAAGTTTGACCGAAAAAAGAATAATCAGCATGATGCCGAGCCAGAAGCTGGGCGCCGCAAAACAGATCACTGCCAGAGTTGAAATCAGTGAATCCCATAGGCTGTTTACCCTTATGGCCGCCAGTACCCCCGCAGCAACCCCAACCAGTACTGCCAGCGCGATACTGGCCAGCATTAAAATCAGCGTTGCCGGCAGATGCACCATAATGACGTCCAGTACCGGCATATTCTGGCGAAATGAAAATCCCAGATCGAGCTGACATACTGACCAGAGATAGTTTATCAGCTGCCTGAAAGCCGACTGATCCAGACCATAAAGATGACGCAACCGATCAATCATCGCCGGATCGGTCACCTGTTGTTCTGCGGTCATCACATCAAGCAGGCTGCCGGGTACCAGTTTCATCAGGGCAAAATTAATCACAATAACGCCAAACAGCAAAGGAATACCCTGCAACAGCCGGCGCAGAATCAGTCTGTACATCGCGTTTATCCTGCCAGCCAGATATCATTCAGCGCAGTGCCCTGCACGTTGGCATCAGTGGTGACGTTGCGGACATTGTTGTGCGCCAGGGTATAAGACTGCATTTCAATCAGCGGCACGATAGGCACATCGGTGCTGGCCAGCCGCGCGAACTGATGGACCAGCGTTTTGCGTTTAGCTTCATCAGTTTCAATTGTGATGGCCGCCACCAGTTTATCCATGTCCTCACTCTTATAGCCGGTGGCATTGCGAAACGCGCCACCTTTCACGATGCCATCTGAAGCAAAGAACTGGGTGACCGTTGGCACCGGTTCAATCGGCGCGGTAAAATTAGAAATAGCGATATCGTAGTTGTAATCGCTGTAAATACGCTTCAGTGCCGTGGCGCGGTCAACAGAATCAAGATTGACAGCAATCCCTACTTCTTCCAGTGCTTGCTTAAGGTATTGCCCCAGCCGGGCGTTTTCCTCAAACCAGGCGGCGGCCAGCAGGTTAACCGTGAAACGTTTGCCATCTTTTTCCGTTAACCCGGCCTGGTCGAGTAACTGCCGGGCTTTATCCGTGTCAAAGGGATAAGTCGGCACATCACGGGTAAAAAACAGCGGATTACCGCTGAAAATCGGCGAAATAGCCGGCTTGCCGCGACCGTAATAGATGGTATTGACAATAAAGTCGCGGTCAATCGCATGGAGAATAGCCTGGCGTACCTCACGGCGATTCACGTGTTCACGACGCTGATTAAATTCCACCGTGACCGTCCAGGCTGAGTTCTCGTAGCCGCGGGTATCGAGGGTGATGTTGCCACTCTTCACCAGACGGTCGAGATCACGCGCCGGTACCGGATTAGAGTATCCGACCTGCAGTTCCCCTGTTTCCAGTGCGGCTGTGCGGGATGTGGCATCTCCCCACCAACGCACGATCAGCTTATCAAGATACGGCTGGCCGGCATTCCAGTATTGATCGTTACGCTGATATTCAACATAACTGCCGCGCACCCAGTTAGCGTATTTCCATGGGCCAGTTCCCACTGGCCGGTTATTCAGGGGGTTAGTAAGAATCGGCTGCCCTTGATAAAGGTGTTTGGGCAGCACCAGCTGATACTGTCCGGCCAGCGTAGATTTAAGAAAGAATTCTGGCACCGGCAGGGAAAAAGTCAGTTTTACCGTGTGTGTATCGATGGCTTCGGCTTTTTCCAGCGCTTTTAACGCAATGCCGGCAGAAATCGCTTTCCAGTGCTCAATGGCATTGAATACCACATCATCTGCAGTAAAGGGTTTACCGTCATGCCAGCTGACGTTTTTACGTAATATGACAACGTAACTTTTAAAGTCAGCGGATGGCGTGACGCTTTCGGCAAGCACCGGCTGAAAAGCCAGCTTATCGTCAAGTTTCAGCAGGCGTTCAAGAATTTTGGTCGAGGTCTGAAAAGGCGCTGATCCCCCCCCGCCCGGTACGTAGAGTGCCTGCGGTTCCAGCCCGCCCCAGGAGATCACCAGGCTGCCACCGCGTCTGGGGACTGCTGGCGACGATTCTGACGCCGCCAGCGCACTACTGAGAAAATGAAAACCACTGATTTTTGCCACGCCACTGAGGGCGGCACCACCGGCTGCCAGGGTCAGTAACTGGCGGCGTTTTACATTGATTGTCATGATTTGTTCTCTGGTGTGGTAAGCAGCGTGGCGTAACTGGCGCGACCGATTGCCACCAGTTGCCCGCTGTCGTTAAATACATCAACGTCGGCCACGCCCACGCTGCGGCCCGCTCGTCTTACGCGAGCAATAACCTGAAGATCGGTATTAATCGCCGGGCGTAAATAGTCAACGCGGAAATTAATGGTGGGTAATCCCTGTCCCAGCAGCATACCCAGCGCGAAATCACCGACGGTATCAATCACTGATGCCAGCGGGCCGCCATGCCATTGTGCGCTGCCGGCTTTACGTTCAAATTCTGCGCGCATTGGCACCGCCACCTCAAGGGTTTGCGCCTGATAGTCGACGCTGATCACCCGTAAATTAAGCCAGTTGATAAACGGTGAGCCGGCAAAGATAGCAGCCAGTTCATCTTTACCCAGTCGTGAAGGTTTCATGCCACAATCACCTTACCGAAGACCTGGCGCTGTTCCAGCGATGCCAGGGCCTGAGCGCCCTGCTCCAGCGGCCAGTGACGGTCGATAATCACCCGAAGTTCGCCCCGCTCAACCGCCGCCAGCAGTGCCGTCAGATCGTCACGTTCCCAGCCGTTAGAGCCAAAAATCTGTAATTCATACGTCCAGATATAACGCAGGTCTTCTGCCGGCGCGAAGCCAGCGGTGGCACCACAGGTCAGTAAGCGTCCCCCGGCGCGCAGCACTTTTAGCGATTTCACCCAGCTGTCACCCCCGGTAAAATTGACGACTACGTCAACCCCTCCCGGTGCTCCGCCGCCCCGTCGCCGGCTTGGTTTACCAAAGCGCTGCCAGATAGCTTTCACAAAATCTTCCTGCTGATAAAGAATCACATCATCAGCTCCCAGCTGACGCAGGCGTTGCGCTTTTTCTTCACTACCGGCGCAGGCAATGACCTCGGCACCGGCCAGCTTTGCCAGCTGAACACAACAAACGCCAACTCCGCCACTGGCCCCCAGAATCAGCACTTTCTCGCCGCGCTGAATGCAACCAATGCGCTGCATCATGCGCCAGGCCGTGCCGTAAGCCACCGGTAATGCCGCGGCATCGGCAAAGCTGACGCTATCGGGCAGTCTGATTAGCTGATGCTGAGCAACGCGGCAGCGTTCTGCCAGCCCGCCGTGAGTGGTTTCCCCGACCAGACCACCATCAAGACGATTGATAGGATCAACCACCACCCGATCGCCAATTTTCCACCCGGTTACCGCGTTGCCAACGGCGATAATTTCTCCGGCGACGTCGAGGCCAATAATAATTGGCAACGGTAAGGTAATACCCGGCATGCCGCGACGGGTAAAAATGTCGTGATAATTTAATGACGCAGCTTTGACGGCAATAATTACGTCACTGTCGGCAGGTTCAGGATCGGGAAAATTTGTCTCAAAATTAAATTTGTCGTTATCACCATGTTCGTACAACACCAACGCTTTCATTTATTCCCCAGTATTTATACAGAGTTACCGGTATACAGCTCCCGGCCGCCGGTCAGGCGTCAAGCATTCCGCTATCCGCGGTTATGATTTAAAAAACCTGTGTTTACCGCTCTGTTCTAGCACTGAATCCGGGCGCAATGAAAATGACAAAAATGTCTTTGCTTAGTCACGAAACAGTAAAAGCGTTTATGGATATTGGGGGATGCGTGCAACGGCGCAGTGAATGCCGTTGAGCAGGAACCTGGCACGCAGGGAAAGAAAGACTGAGGTCAAAACAGGTAATAACCGGATAAATGATCAGCACTGCGTTGTGCATTGAGCGCTGTGTTCTGTCCCGCCAGCAGGCAGCGGGACAGATTGCACTCAGTACTGGTGTACCATCGCGCTATTATCCGCTGATGATGCCGCTTCCGCTGGGGTTATCGGACAGAATGCCGGTGGCCCGGCCGGATCGCTGATAAAACCACTCTTCAGCCAGAAATGCAAATAGGTATCCAGCAGTTTGCACTTATCTATTTTATATGCCGCCTGAGCAACCAGTGAGTGATCAATCATTTCACTGACAGGTGACTGCGGGGTCTGATAAAACGATTTATATGGGTAAAGCGCATTGTCACAGCCAATTTGCGGTACCCATTTAGTTGCCCATTCATCGCCATCGACAAATCGTAACGGGTAACGTGATCCGGCTATCATCGCCAGCAACATTTGCCAGCAATAAGTAGTGATATGGCCAAGGTTAAAGGCGCAGTCTGGCGACAGCCGCCGGAGACTACTGTCAACCAGCAACGTGGTCAGCAGGTCTACCGGGCTGACATCCAGTCGGTAACCAGGCCAGGCCGGCGCAATACCTTGTTGCAGGCAGCCCTTAATCATCTTCAGGATATGATTAGATGTCACATTAGAAATGCCATTCCGTGTCGATCCTGACATATTGCCCATCCGGTAGATGGCACCGTGCAATCCGCGTGAAAACGCTTGCGTAAGTAATTTTTCACATACCCATTTAGTTTGTACGAAACCATTTTTTACCGGCGGTTTACTGGCAATCGCCTTTTCAAGAATCCGGTTGTCCTGACGCTGGGCAGCCGCAAGGGTGGAAATAAAGAAAAACTTTTTCATCTGACCCTGCGTACAAAGCGACAGCAATTCCAGCGTACTGCTGACGTTAGTCGCCCGCAGTCTGTCATAGCGTTGCTGGTTATTTATCCCGGCGCCACAATGATAAATGGCGTCAATTTCACCGGCTAAAATTTGCCATTCCGAGGCTTCAAGCCCCAGACGCGGCCGATCCAGGTTTCCATTAAGACAGACAATCCGTGCAGGATCGATCGCCAGCTGATATTGTCTGGCATTCTCCTGTAACCGCGTTATCCCCTCTTCACCTCTGACCAGGCAGTAAAGCGTGGCATCCGGAATACGCTGTTGCAGCGCTGACAACAGATGTATGCCAAGAAAGCCGGTGGCGCCGGTTAACAACAGACGTTTAATCTCCAGATCGGGGGCAGATACAAAACGACTCATATTGAGCTCGCAATCCCGGGCTATCTGCTGTCCTTCATCATCATCAGAGGCAAAACTTTTGCCACAAATCAGGGTGGCAGGCTCGGCCAGACTTTCGCTGTTGCAAATATCATCCACCGTCAGCGTTACGCCGAGCTGATGGCGGATTAAGTTGATCATTCTGATGACCAGCAATGAATGGCCACCTACGGCAAAAAAATTGTCCTGTCGGTAATAAGAACGGTCTTTTTGCAGTAGCTGCTGCCAGATAGCCGCCAGCTGACGTTCAGTATCATTCTGCGGTAAAGTCTTCTGGCTGTCAGCAGAGCTAAAATCTGCCGCTGGTAAACGTTTGCGGTCAACTTTACCGTTTGGTGTTAACGGCACACGTTCAATGGTTTGCAAATCGGCAGGAACCATATAGGCGGGAACGATCTGGCGTAATCGCCTTAAGATCTCCGCAGCACTCAGTTCACTGACACACCAGGCAATCAGCTGTTTCTGGCCGTTGAGATTTTTCACGCCGACGATAGCCTGACTAACGTCCTGCAACGAAGCCAGCTGATGCTCAACTTCGCCCGGTTCAACCCGGTAACCACGAATTTTTACCTGATTATCCATCCGGTCAATAAAGTCGAGAGCGCCATCTGCCAGCCTTCTTACCCGATCGCCAGTTTTATACAACAACAGACTGGCTGATTGCGGGGTATGCTGAATTTCCTCTTGGTAAAAGGGGTTTGACAGAAAGGCTTCTGCCGTTTTTTCAGGCTGATTAAGGTAGCCTGACGCCAGCCCGCTGCCACTGACATAAAGTTCGCCGATATCGCCAGCTTTCACCGGATGCAGATAAGCATCCAGCACATAACATTGCGAGCCGGATACCGGACAGCCAATCGGGATACTGTCGCGTAAACAATCCGCAGCGACGATACGATGAAGCGTGGTGAAAACCGTATTTTCCGTCTGGCCATAGGCATTCCACAATGCCCGTGGTGGCGTTGCGCTGCTAAGTACAGCCTGAATAGTTTTGGGATTCAGGGCGTCACCGCCCGTCAGCACATTATTCAGCGAGCCAAACATTGCCGGATCTTCGCTAACCAACTGATTAAAAAGGGCCACTGTTAGCCAGAGATCGCTGATGCGGTCGCTGCGTAACTGAGCGGCGAAGGCTTGACTGTCAATGACCGTTTCATAGGGAACGATCACCAGGGTCGCTCCGTTTAATAACGCACCCCAAATTTCCAGCGTGGAGGCATCAAAAGCAATATTGCTGCACTGGGCAATAATCGCCTGCTCAGAAAACTGAAAAGGACTGGCATGACAGACAAGTCTTAAGATGCCGCGTTGAGTTATCACTACGCCCTTTGGTTTTCCTGTGGAACCAGAGGTATACATAATGGCGGCGATTTTTTGTTCAAATAAGGGGTATGGCTGAGTAACGACGTGATGATGACCGGATGGGATATCTTCCACATATATTTCACGACAACGGTTTTGTCTGCCCGCGTGTTTGCAACTTACAATCATTAACAATGGGCGACAATCATCAATCACGTAATTCAGATGTTCATCAGGGGTGCATGGGTCAAAGGGAACATAAGCTATCCCTAACTTGATACAGGCCAGCATGGTAATAATGGTAAACTCGCTTCTTTCCAGACAGAATAACAACGTTGGGTGTTTTTCATCTGGCGAAATATAGCGCGAGATAAACTGTGCGAACTGACATGCCCGCTGGTCTAACTGTTGATAACTAATGGTTTTATTTAAAAACTTCACAGCTACTTTATCTGGATTCTTTTTAACGCTTGCAGCAAATGCTGAGGAAAGAGAATCGTTATGCATCAGCTCGTTAGATAAATCATCCATAATTTATTACTCACATAATTGGTAGCGACATGCATGAAACCGGCGGATAAAACATCGCCAGACTTTAAAGGGCGATGAATCAGGTTAACATTATATTAGAATCAAATAGAAACAACTAAAGTTGAAGATGTAATTAATTATATCCCTGATAGGGTAAACTCACCCAGTGTTTTTATCAACAATTATTCAACGAATTTTGTTATATCGATTGTGACATTAAAAAGATTAAATTCCCCGGTAGAATCAGATGCAGCTAAATAATTAGTTTCTTTATTATATGCCTGAAAACGGTGTCATTTATTTTATTATCCCGCAACAGATAAGGCTTTTTACCCTGTCTGCTGGCGATACATCCGGTATGGCAGAACATCAATTCTGCCATACTCCTGATATCTAAGATGGTTAACACGCCGCAAGCACTTACATCATACCAACATACTTAATTACATAAATAAATCCTGGTTATCATTTTTCATATCCTGATATCGCCCACTATACCAGCAGGCAGAGATTTGCCAGGCAACCCCGCGCAATTCCGGAATAACAAACAAGATCACACGTATTATATGCGTGATAACATATGAAAAAGCGTACGCATTAACATGAATCACTTCACTAACGTCATTTAATCAGTGAAATGCGTTTTTAACCTAATTTCTCAGGATCAGGCGATTTTCCTGTGCTTTTGTTGCCAACATATACAATCCTGTCAGTGCCAACAATGATAGGATATGAATCATAGGCATAAGGTAACGTGGTGTTATGTAACTGGCTTACAGAGCCAATAATGTGGCATTCGTCCACATTTGTGGTCAGATCAAACCATGACACTTCGCCGTGTCTGCCCTTAGTTAACACGATCCTGATATCTTTGTCAGACATTTTTTCCCAACCTTCACCTATGACTTTATTCATAAGTACTTTCTGCGTTTTTAAATGTAATGCAAGATTGCGTCTGCCTAAAGTAGTTTCACAATTCTTTCTATATCGGGCCACGTTTAATCCTTCACTATTTATCTGATAGTAATATCGTTCACCGGGCATTTTTTCAGCGAAACGCCTCATGCCACCAAAGGTTTCCGCAACATAAATAATTGGCTCAATAGCTTTATTGTTTTGAAACCTCCCTAATGTTCCATCAGTATCAATTGAAAGGGATTGAGAGAAACCACCGATTTTTTTGATAACTTCAGGCGAACGACTATCGGCCCGAAAAAGTAACTTAATATCATTTTCAATAATAATATTACACATAGCTAGCACCTGAATAATTAATCATTAACTCATTGAAATAAGGATTTAACTTAAGATAATATAAGAAAAACATGTTATTTTACACACTGTTGAATCATTGTTGTTCTTGTTTGTATCTCCACGTATGGATAACGCATAGCCGACATTTTTCAGTGTTCTAACTGCTGGCTATTTAGATTGAGTTTAAATAACAGCCGTGAAAGGTTGATCTATGTCAAGTTTTATAAATTTATTCAGGTAATAATACTCCCGAAAGACCTGAGCAATTAAATACACTGCAATTTTTTTCATTTCGTTTCGTTCGCCATTCTCGGATGGCGTTTTTTTTAATGTTTTATCCATTTCGTTTTATAATTGTTTAATATTAATTTTAAATAACCCGCTTTTATTTAAAACTCGTTTAATTATATTATAATTATTCGCTAATGATTATTGTGGCCGACTGAGTAAATCTCCTGCCATACTGGTCCTACATTGACTGCAGCAGCCCAGTTAATCAGCATTGCACGTTTCGTGCCCACTATGTCGTACTCGCTCCAGCCGTCTGGCACGAAGACTGGAAAGCAGAAATGTGATAACAAAAACAACGGCAAACAGTACAACAATGGTTGGCGCTGGCGCACTGTCAATAAAGAAAGAAAGGTAAACCCCAGTCAGCGAGATAACCACCGATATCACCACCGCAAACAGCAATGCCCGCTGGAAACGCTGAGTAAGTAAAACAGCTATTGCGCCCGGCGCAATCAGCAGAGACACTGACAAAATAATACCGACAGATTTGAGCGTGGCGACGATGGTAAGCGATACCATACTGAGTAAACCATAATGCAGCCATGTGGTGGGTAATCCGCAGGCTTTTGCCTGCTGAAAATCAAAGCAAAATAGCAAAAAATCACGCCATTTCACCGCAATGATGCCAGCAACCAGCACGGCGATGATCAGCGTCTGCTGGCTATCATCCGGTGTGATACCGAGCATGTCACCAAATAAAATATGGTCGAGATGCACCCCGGGCTTCATTGCAATATACAGGATCAGGCCGCTGGCAAACATACCGGAAAAGACAATCCCCATCAGGGTATCCTGCTTTATCCGGCTATGTTCTTTCAGATAACCGGTGGTTAGTGCACAGAACAAGCCGGCGACAAAAGCCCCTGCACCCAGCGGCAACCCCAGCAACCATGCCAGTACAATGCCAGGAAACACAGCGTGACTCATAGCATCACCCAACAGCGCCCAGCCTTTCAGCACTAAAAACACCGAAAGAAGCGCGCAGGGGATGGCAACCAGCAGCGCGATCCACAACGCGCTGTTCATAAAACCGAAATGGAATGGTTCAAGCAGCATTGTCAGCATGTCGCCCTCCTGAAGCGCGCCGGTTACGTCGGCGACCCGCCAGCAGCCCGTGCGTCGGCGCAAAAATAAACGCAAGCAGAAAAAGGATTGTCTGGGCAACCACGATAATGCCGCCGGTCGCCCCATCAAGGTAGTAACTGGCCCAGGCACCGAAAAAGCTGGTAACACTGCCAATAGTGACAGCGATACACAACAAATGAGGAAAACGA
Source organism: Erwinia sp. OLFS4 (assembly GCF_002752165.1). GTDB lineage: Bacteria > Pseudomonadota > Gammaproteobacteria > Enterobacterales > Enterobacteriaceae > Izhakiella. The sequence goes on along the minus strand of NZ_MOMB01000005.1, from coordinate 111,903 downwards.
TCGGAGAACATCCAGGCGGTTGCGCCAGGGGTCACGACCAGACAAATAACCAAAAATGCACCAACGGTTTGCATTGCGGCTACTGTAGAAGCCGCCAGCAGCGTGAAGAAAATCAGTTTCAGCCAGCGGGTACGTAAACCGATGGTGCGCGCATGATTTTCATCAAAAAATGTCACCATCAGATCTTTCCATTTAAAAAACAGCACGATGATGGAAACCCCACCGATAATGGCCAGTTGTAATATATCGGCAGGCGCGATCGCCAGGATATTGCCCAGCACAATGGTCTGAACATTCACTGCCGTGGGATTAAGCGAAACAATAAACAATCCCAGACCAAAAAAAGAGGAAAAAATTAACCCGATAATGGCATCTTCTTTCAGACGCGTGCGCTGATTGAGAAATAACATGCTGCCGGCCGCCAGACCACCGGATATGAAGGCTCCCAGCGCAAAAGGTAATCCCAGCATCCAGGCTCCGGCAACCCCTGGCACAATCGAGTGTGAAAGCGCGTCACCAATCAAGGACCAGCCTTTAAGCATCAGATAACAGGAGAGAAAAGCACAAAGTCCGCCAACGACCGCCGATACCCACATTGCATTGAGCATGTACTGATATTGAAAAGGTTCCAGCAAGGTTGTCATCGTCAGTTCCCTTCCTGCGGTGCACTGCGCTGTGAAATAAACGGCCGTTCATCATCAGTAATAATGCGCTCGCCGGAACCGCTCAGTACGACCTGACGCAATACACCGTCAAAAGTGCGTTCAAGGTTTTCCATAGTGAAGGTTGTTTCAGTCGGTCCGCTTGCCAGCACCGTGCCTTTCACCATCACGCTAAAGTCACAAAACCCTTTAACTGAACCAAGATTATGGGTAGAAACCAACATGGTTTTGCCCTCTTCACGTAATTCATGCAGCAGGCTGATTATTTTTGCTTCGGTCTTAACGTCAACCCCGGTAAAAGGTTCATCAAGCAAAATTAGCTGCCCCTGCTGAGCAATGGCTCTGGCAAGAAAAACCCGCTTTTTCTGTCCTCCTGACAACTCACCTATCTGGCGCCGGCGAAAAGCCAGCATATCGACGCGTTCCAGCGCCTCAGTGACACTGCGTTTATCGGCGGCGGCCGGAATGCGCAATACCCCCATATGCCCATAACGTCCCATCATGACAACATCTTCGACCAGCACCGGAAACGACCAGTCCACTTCTTCTGCCTGGGGAACATAGGCGACAAGATTTTTTCGCAAGGCCTGACGTGTTGTCAGGCCGAGCACGGCGATGCTTCCTGAGGCCGGCCGAACAAATCCCATTATTGCTTTAAACAGCGTCGATTTACCGGAGCCATTAACGCCTACTAACGCGGCGATAGCGCCGGCTGGCACCTGAAAGGTTGCCGAGCGAAGTGCGGTATGACCATTGCGATAAGTGACGGTGACATCGGAAACGGCAATGCCCGCCGCGTTAGCCGTATTCATGATTTATCCTTCATCCCCGCTTTAATACCCTCGACAACGGTGCCGGTTGTGACCTTGAGTAAGTCGATATAGGTTGGTACCGGTCCGTCACTGGCACTGAGTGAATCAACGTAGAGTACACCGCCGTATAGCGCGCCGGTTTCCCGGGCAACCTGCCTGGCCGGTTTATCGGATATCGTGCTTTCGCTAAACACGGCTGGTATATGGTCTTTTTTTACCCGGTCCACCACTTTGCGTACCTGTTGTGGTGTTCCCTGCTGATCGGCATTAATCGGCCACAAATAAAGCTCTTTCATACCCAGATCGCGCGCAAGGTAGGAGAAAGCCCCTTCACTGGAAACCAGCCAGCGCTTATTCTGCGGAATTTCAGCCACCTCTTTTCTCAACGGCTCCAGCGTACTGATGATTTTTTTCTTATAAATCGTGGCGTTCTGCTGGTAAATCACAGCATGTTGCGGATCATATTTCATCAGGGCATCCCGGATGTTATCAACATAGATCAGGGCATTATCTGGGGACATCCAAGCATGGGGATTGGGTTTACCGTTGTAGGGACCTTCCGTAATTCCCATTGGTTTGACGCCCGTGGTGACAACCACTTCCGGCACGCCATTCAGATGCTGATAAAAACGTTTGAACCACAATTCAAGATTCAGCCCGTTTGCCAGAATAAGCTGTGCACCCTGCGCCCGCTTAATGTCTCCTGGCGTTGGCTGATATTCATGGATTTCTGCACCAGGCTTGGTAATTGAACTGACCTCTGCCGCATCACCTGCGACGTTTTTTGCCATATCAGCAATAACGGTAAATGTTGTGACTACTTTGAATTTACCAGCAGCCCAGGCAGAACCACTGCTGCTAAGCAATATCAGTACAGCGAGCAACAACGTGTTTGGTTTCTTTCGGTCGTACATGACTGTTGATCTCCACAGGGTTGAAATAGCAAAGGCTATACTTTATACCATTTGCTATATTTTTAGCATAGTCTGTGTAGAAAACAGGTTGGACAAATGTTGTGCGCAGGATAATGATTTATGATTAAATATCATAATGTTATATTGTTTTTGCGGATTTGATAGCAAATACCAATGAAAGAAACAGATCAATACAGTCAGCAGCTAAGTTATTTTTTTGCTTGAAAGAAAGCGATTATTAAGGCGTTAATATCTTTCATCACACCTCTCACGGAATGATTATGAAACCAGATTTCTTAACGGCTCGGTGGGTTGTCGTTAGCCTGTTAACGCTGCTTAGTTGCGACGTACAGGCGGCAGAATCCGATACTGCCCGCGCAGCAATGGTGCAAGACGATCATGGACTGGTAGTGACCTTCTCCGCCAGCCAGTCAAAACAACTTTATCACTACCTGGAAAAGGTTGAGCAGCAGGAAGGTTATGCAATCAGTTCGGGGGCGGCCGGTTCGATCTATTTAACCAGCCCGGCGGTTAGTTGCAGACGCATTAATCCTGGTAACTATGGCCGCAGTGAAAAAGACGACAGTGCCGATTTGTATCACTGCGCCATGCGCATTGACAGCCACGGGGTCAGCGCCCCGCCCTGATACGACAGCGCTAATCCAGTGCCAGAATAGCGTCAATTTCAATTTTCAGATCGGCTGAAAATAACGCGCTGAACTGCAGTAACGTGCTGGCGGGTAAATGATCGCCATATTGCTGGTAAAGCAGCGTACGAAGTGCGGAAAGTGATTCCAGCTGAGTCAGGTACAAAGTCACCTTAACCAGCGCGCTAAGATTACATCCTTCCTCAGTGGCAATTACCGTTAGCTGGCGAAAGATCTCCCGCGCCTGAGCGATGACATCTTCGCCCTGGGCAGCACTGCCAAAAGCAGTCAGACCCGAGACATAAAGCGTGTTATTGTGTTTTACAGCATGCACATAGGGTGAATTCACCTCACCAAGAGATGAATAAATTTTGCGCGTTAATGACATAATAATTCCCTTTATATAATGATAACCGGGGTTCTGGCAGTGAAAACGGCCATCATCCGCAGGCAGTCTCTCTGGCGGAACGCCGTGTAACCCCGATCGGCTCCGGCTGCGTCACAACATGATCGCTGGTCAATCCGCTGCAGGCTATGTTATAACGTTTTCCGCTCCTGACCGATTGTAAGGAAGAAGATGATGAAAATCAAAATGCAACTTTCAGCCGCGGTTTTAGTCCTGGCAGCGGGTAAAGCCGGCGCATTTCAGGCCAGGGTATCCATGCCTGAGGGTAATAATGCCAGTCAACGTCTTGCGGCGTTTAAGATTGTGCTGGCTGACGGCCGTTCTTTTCAAATCGGCGTTTGCGACGCCCACTCGGTTAACGGCTGTAACTGCCCGTTCTGTACCCAACTGCGTAACGCCGGGCGTTAAAACCAAATTTGTTACCCGCTGGCGCGAGTCCGGCAGAGTTTTCCATCTTCAACTGGCACGTTGCATGTTTGTTTTATGATGGAATGCTCTGCGGTAAGCGGCAGGGGGTTGATGATAAATCCGGCTAAAAATCCGCGTGAAGGTTTGCTGTGAATCGAAGCCATATTTCAGGCAGATATCAAATACCCGATCATCGGTATTTCGCAAATCCGCCGCAGCCAGACTCAGCTTTCTGTTACGAATATAGCTGCCTAAAGGTTCACCCTGATGCTGCATAAAAAGCCGTTGTAAATGCCATTTGGAATAACCAGAATGGCGGGCAACATCATCAATTTTTAGTGGCTGATCGAGATGCTGATCAATCCAGTCAACAAGTGTTTCAATAACTTGTCCCGAAATGTTCATATTCCCCCCTTAGTGTTTGCAAATTGAGTACAGGCGCTGTAGCGTCCTGCTGCCGGGACGCTGGCAAGCAAATCGCCCGGCTAACGCTGAAGCCGCTAATAAGATTAAACCAAACAACGCGTCTCCCCTTTCACAGTGCAGCTGCAGCAGTCTGATACTGACGGGTACAGTGTGAAAAGAGTTGAATATGAGTGAGTAAACACTCATTATATGAAGGTGGAATGATTCGTCAAGCCCGTTTTATTCAGACGGGGTTGATTGCAGCCTGTGATACAACGTGGTTCAATCGAGCGTGCTAGTTAATATTTGTTTTTAAAAGGTAACGAACGTGGCGCGTCCCAAAAGTGAAGATAAAAAGCTGGCTTTGCTGAATGCGGCTACCCGGGCTATTGCTGAAAGCGGTATCGGCGCCTCTACCGCGCAAATTACCCGCTATGCCGGGGTGGCTGAAGGGACGTTATTTCGCTATTTCGCCAGCAAAGATGCGCTGCTTAATGCATTGTATTTGCATCTGAAGCTTGATCTGGGTAAATCCCTTATTAACAATGTTGACCTGTTAACCTGCTCGCCAAAGATTTTTTTGCGACATTTATGGCATAACTGCATTGACTGGGGCGCGGCGAATCCCTATGGCTACCTCACCATGCGAAAGCTGGCAATCAGCGAAAAAATTACCGATGCAACCCGGGAGCAGGTTCTTCAACTTTTTCCTCAGCGCCGTCAGCATCTTGAGTCAGGACTGCTGCCTGAATTTTGTGTTCCGCCCTTTCGTGCCTACAGTGATGAAATTTTTCTGGCTCTGGTGGAAACCACTATCAAATTTATTACCGCTGAACCCACGCGAACCGATGAGTTTAAGCAGGTGGGTTTCGATGCACTATGGCGTGCACTGGGAAAGCAGGATAACTAACCGCTATCGCCGCGCCACCTGAGCAATTACTTTTGTTGCGGTGAAATAATATGCAACAGCTCATACAGGGTATCGTGCAGATGCTCTCCGCGTCGGTATGCCTCACGAATCACCTGATTACCTTTTATCACCGTTTGCGGTTGCTCAATAAACTGCCCTGCCAGCTGCTGGTGTTGATCAAGCACCAGCACGTAGGGAATGGCAATGCGCTCAATACCGAGCAGCATTTTCAGCGCCCTTTCTGCCCTGGCTTTACTGATAATTTTCATTTCAATATGTGGCTGCATCTGACACAACAACGCCATCGCGCAAAGGTTTATCTGACAGTCAGGACACCACATTTCAGCGGCAACCAGCAGGCTGTAGCCTTTGTCAATTGCCGCTATCTGCTGCAGTGTGGTCAGCGGCAGCGCTTGCGCACTTAGCCGCTGCTGAAAACTGTGCACGGCGGCAATTTCAGTCGCCAGCCCGTCCTGTGCATACTGTTTAAAATCACGTCCTGCTGCCAGTAGTAGCTGAAAATCCTGCATTATTTCATCCAATATCCGGGCGGTGGGCATTGAGTATGTCGGCGGGGTACGGTCAGCGTCAAGCCTGGCGTTAACCTTAATATCTGCCTGGGACCCTGGCGACAGGACTCTGATATTGCAACTTGACCTTACAAAAATAATGGGAATTTTTCTGCACGTCGTGCCGCGCTGAACTACGCTAGAAGACTGAATGATAACGACGCGGGAGACGCAATCATGAGCAATCAGCATAACAAACCCACCACCACGGATGCCGGCATTCCGGTAGCCAGTGATGAACATTCGCTCACCATTGGCCCGGATGGCCCGATTTTACTTCACGACCATTATCTTATTGAGCAGATGGCCAACTTTAACCGTGAAAGAATTCCGGAGCGGCAGCCGCACGCGAAAGGGAGCGGCGCGTTTGGCTTTTTTCAGGTTACAGAAGATATCAGCCGCTACACAAAAGCAGCGCTGTTTCAGCCGGGAATAAAAACCGATGTAGTGATGCGTTTTTCCACGGTAGCCGGAGAGCGCGGTAGCCCGGACACCTGGCGTGACCCGCGTGGCTTTGCCATAAAGTTTTATACCAGCGAAGGCAATTACGACATGGTGGGGAACAATACCCCGGTATTTTTTATTCGCGATCCGATGAAATTCCAGCACTTTATTCGATCACAAAAGCGACGAGCCGACAATAACTTACGTGATCATGATATGCAATGGGATTTCTGGACGCTGTCACCCGAATCAGCGCATCAGGTTACCTGGCTTATGGGTGACCGCGGTATACCGAAAAGCTGGCGTCATATGAACGGCTATTCCAGTCATACTTATATGTGGGTAAATGCGCAGGGTGAAAAATTCTGGGTTAAATACCATTTTAAAACCGATCAGGGCGTTAAATGCCTGACACAGGAAGACGCAGATAGGCTGGCCGGCATGGATGGCGACTACCACACCCGCGATCTGTACAATGCCATTGATCAAGGTGAATACCCCAGCTGGACCCTGTACGTGCAGATTATGCCTTTTGCTGAAGCAGAAACCTACCGCTACAACCCGTTTGATTTAACCAAAGTATGGCCACACGCAGACTATCCGTTGATCAAAGTTGGCAAGCTGCAACTCAATCGTAACCCGGTTGATAATCATGCCCAGATTGAACAAGCAGCCTTCGAACCCAATAATCTGGTGCCGGGTATCGGACTGAGTCCGGATAAGATGTTGATCGGGCGAATTTTTGCTTATGCTGACGCTCATCGTGCCCGTCTGGGCGTTAACTATAAACAGATACCGGTGAACGCCCCGCACGCCCCGGTAAACAGCTACAGTAAAGATGGTGCGATGCGGATTAACCCGGTGAGCGATCCGGTATATGCCCCTAATTCCAAAGGGGGTCCGATCGCCGACGGTACGCGCTATCCCACCGATGCAACCTGGCCTGCCAGCGGTGACATGGTGCGCGCAGCTTATACTCTGCGTAAAGATGATGATGATTTCGCTCAGGCCAATATGCTGGTCAATCAGGTCATGGATCAGGCCGCCCGCGATCGGCTGGTGAGTAACGTTGCCGGGCACCTGTTGGCCGGTGTCGAAGAACCAGTTTTATCGCGGGCTTTTCAGTACTGGCGCAATATTGACGCGGCGGTGGGTAAACGCATTGAAGAAAAAGTCATGGCAGCACGCGCCAGCAGATAAAACCGTCTGAATAAATCGCCCCTGAATTATCAGGGGCAGATTAATTAACGCTGACAGTCAGGGCGATAGGTTGTAAACACCGCTGTGCAGCGTATAACCGTACGATTTAGTGCTGTTGCTTGTCACCGAGAAAAAAGTACCAGAGCGGGACCGAAAGCAACAGGGTAAACACCAGACTGTAACCTGCTACCATAAAACCTTCAGTGATATACAGCTGCAGCGGCCATTCGCTGAGCGGCAGATGATACTCGTCAATAATGCCACCGACAATGGCATGTCCCATGACCACACCCACCAGTAATGCCACGATAATCACCGAACAGACAAATTTTATCGCCTGACGTGACAGTGGAAAAATGGCTCTCATAATGTTCCCCTTTGAGTATTAAGGCGGTTAGTTTACGCGATGGTGACGCGCAAGCCAATGGTGACACGCCCTATCACCACTGTTGTCAAACCAGAGGGTGATTGTATGCCGCTTCAGACGATATCATCCACCACGCCACCATCAACGCGTAGTGCTGCCCCAGTGGTAGCCGACGCCTGAGATGAACAGATATAGACCACCATATTCGCGACTTCATCAACGCTGGCGGCCCGTTGAATCACTGAGCTGGGGCGCGCCTCCATCACGAATGCTTTCGCCAGCGCGTCAAGGGATTTGCCGGTTTTCTGCCGCTCTTCTTCCAGCATGGCAGCTAAACCATCGGATAACGTCGGTCCAGGCAACACGCTGTTCACCGTCACGCCGCTGCCCGCAACATACTTTGCCAGTCCGCGAGACAATGAAAGTTGTGCCGTTTTACTGACACCATAGTGGATCATATCAGACGGGATATTACGGGCCGATTCTGAAGAAATAAAAACCACCCTTCCCCAGCCTTGTTTTACCATTGCCGGCAACAAGGCCCGTGACAGCCGCACGCCAGACATCACATTGGTTTGCCAGAAATTTTCCCAGGTTTCATCGTCTGTCTGATAGAAATCCTGCGGGCCGTAAATGCCGGCGTTATTAACCAGAATATCCACCGGTGGCAAGGCGTTAATTAATGTGTTAACGCCGGCGGCATCGCGCAGATTGGCGGCCAGCGGAATAATACTGGCCGCCGGGAGCGCCGTCTGTAACCTGGCCTGCGCTTTTTCAACGCTGTCGCTAGTGCGACCATTAATAATAACCCTGGCCCCGCTTTGTGCCAGGCCGCTGGCAATAGCATAGCCAATTCCGCCGGTGGATGCGGTAACCAGCGCCGTTTTTCCACTTAAATCGATTTTCATCAGTACCTCAAAGATGATGGGATGACACAGCAAACTTGCCGTATTGCGAATAATAAGCCTGGTTGAAGGTCATGGAAAATCAATCACCACCACACACATCGCTAAGTGGAAACCGGCCGCCAGCTGCGATAAAAAAAGCGCACCCGTAGACGCGCTCAGACCAGCGATATTGTATTGCAATAAAAGGCTAACCGCTGTCGGTTCAGGGCCATCATGACCAGGGAAAATCCCTGAACCTTTTTCAGTGGGCGGCGTACAGGGATTACCGTCGTCGCGCAGGCAACAAACTGAATGCGCTAAGCCATCTGGATATTGATGCGGGTTGAAGCCTTGTCAGAGAGCCGGCTATCAGGAATGGTACAGTCGCCAGCGCAGATGCAGCACCTGCGCTGGCGACAAGCAGATATTATTACATCTCGTAGCCGGGTTTTTTCACCAGCCGATCAATTTCCGCCCGGATACGCGGGTCGTAAACCTGTGTTTTCCAGTTTTCTTTTGCGACAGGATGCAGGGCAACAGACAGGGATTCATCACGGGAACCAAAATGTTTTTTTACCACTTCGCACAGATCGTTCGCCAGCGCTTGTTGCTGTTCATCACTGAGGTCACGGGAGAAAAATGATAATTCGATATGTGGCATAACCAGGTCCTATAGCAAAGGATTTAACATCAGATGAGCGTACAACAACCAGAGATCGCATGCTACGCATTCACAGCATAGCCTGCCTGTCGCCATCGCACAGCATCGCTTGTGCTGCAACAGGCTACGCCCCCTGGCGGATTCCGATAGCGGGCTGTTTGTGTCTTTGCCCGCAAATAACGCAAAACTTGTTACTTTAAATCACCGTTGCTGGCTATTATCCTGCTAACCTTCTGATGACAGCTTGTCAGCCGGATAACATTAACCAAGGAGCGACACCATGAAATTACCGTTCAGGAAAACACTGATTGCCATCAGCGCTGTACTGGCTTTTGCTGCCAGCGTACAGCAGGCGCAGGCCCACGCACATCTTAAAACCTCTGAGCCCGCAGCGAAAGAAGAAGTGACAGCGTCACCTAAGCAGCTGACGCTGACCTTTAGCGAAGGCCTTGAGCCGGCATTCAGTGAAGCTACCCTGAAAGACAGCCAGGGGGCGCTGGTACCGACAGGAAAATCACTCGTTAGCAAAAGTAACGGTAAACAGCTGGTGGTGCCGCTCACTGCACCGCTGGCCGCGGGTGCCTACCAGGTCAACTGGCATGTGCTTTCTACCGATGGTCATAAAACTAAAGGTGAGTACAGTTTTACCGTAAAATAACGTACTCAGGCGCCGCCGCGCGCCTTTCACAGCGTTATTGGTGACAAATAGCGCTGTAGCAAAGCAACATCTCTTCTCGCGAATAATTCGCCCGGCAGCCAGCCTGCATCAGGCTTTGAACAGGGGGTTACCGGCTACTGGCACGCATACTAGCAATATCAGCTAAGCACTCTGATTAATTACCTGATGTGGAGTTAAATGATGAAAACCGTTGCTATTATCGCCCCTAGTGCTATGGGGGCTGCCGTTGCCAGCGTACTGACAGCGCATCGTGTTGAGGTATTAACTCTGCTGACGGGACGCTCTTCTGCCTCTGCAGCACGCCCCCGCCAGGCAAAAATGACCGCAGTGAATGCGGATGAACTGATGAAAGCTGAAGCTATTTTTTCCATCGTTCCTCCGGCCAACGCAATGACACTGGCCACTGAACTTGCGCCGCTGCTAGCACGCAGCAGGACTAAACCGCTCTATGTCGATTGCAATGCGGTTAGTGCCCGGCAGGTTGGCAAAATTCACGCAGTAATTGATGCAAGCGGCGCCGGCTTTGTTGATGGGGCAATTATTGGTCTGCCACCTTCTGACGCGCAGGAAAAAGGACCGCGTTTTTGGTTCGCTGGTGATGATGCCCCGAAGCTTAGCTGGTTGAGTGATGCCGGCTTGCGGGTGAAAATAATGGCCGCCGAAGTGGGAGCCGCTTCGGCACTGAAAATGTCCTATGCCGGAATTAATAAAGGCATCACCCTGCTCAGTACCCTGATGCTGATTAATGCCAGCAGAGCCGGTGCGGCAGAGGCGTTATGGCAGGAGATGACTGATAGCCAGCCTGCGCTGATGGATCGCCTGCGTCAGGCGATCCCCGATATGTACAGTAAAGCGTGGCGCTGGGCGCCTGAAATGCAAGAGATTGCCAGCCTCAACCAGGGTGAACTGCCTGGTGATGTGGTTTATCATGCGCTGGCGCAGCTTTGTCGGCAACTGGCAGATAATCAGCAGCATCAAGATGATTACAGGCGGCTACTGAACAACTTTTTACAGCGCAAAGAATAACTATTACGTTATTTTACCCGTGTCTGACTTGTCACCGCACTCCGCATCGTTAAGATTGTTATCACTTCGTTATGCGGATGGTTTATGCTGAATCAACATCACATGGGCAGGTTTTTTTTATTCCTCGCCTGCCTGCTTGTCATCATCAGTATCAGCCAGCGAGTGGCAACGCATCGCCTGTTTGCCCTGCTGTCAGCACCAGAGATATCCGGCACGCTGCAAGGTTCGACGACAGAGTATGAAACGCCCGATGATATCGCCACGCTCAGTTGCGAACTGAACCCTAAATCGCTGAGCGGGACTCTGCCGCAACTGGCAGAAGCGTCACTATTTTTTCTGCTGATATTCTAAGGCATGCTGGCACTGCGGTTGCTGCTGATTGCTCGTCTACCCGCGTCACCACAATCCTTTCCTGCGCGATGTCGCCTGTATCTCGAATTTTGCAATCTGCGTGAATAAGTCAACCGGTATTGAGTTCAACCGGGCTATGGCTTACTTACGGAGATAATTATGTTTATGCGTTTTATCAGCAGCCTGTGCGGCCTGCTGCTATGGCTACCCGCCGCCTTTGCTGCGGACAGCGGCTGGTTGCACCATCCTCAGAATGGCTATGCCAACGTTCGTTTACGTGGCAACAGTCAGCAGCTGCTGCTGGAAGTAAAATTGCAGCCAGGCTGGAAAACCTACTGGCGTACACCTGGTGAAGGGGGGATTGCACCCAGCCTGCGCTGGGATGATCCATTGATAGAATCTGAATGGAACTGGCCTACGCCGCAGCGTTTTGATATTGCCGGTAACTCAAGCCAGGGCTATCAGACTCAGGTCAGCTTCCCATTGACGCTTAAAAATATCCCGCCGGGCAGAACCCACGGTACCCTGACTCTTTCTACCTGCAGCACTGTTTGTATCATCACCGATTATCCTTTTTCACTGGATTTCAGCCAGCCTGCCGATCGCGACTTCAGTCATGACTATGCTCAGGCAATGGGACAGGTGCCACTTGACAGGGGTCTTACCGATCAGCTGCAAGCCGAGTACCGGGCGGGAGAAATTCAGGTGAAAGCCCGCCGGGCGGCCGGTTGGGATCGGCCAACATTGTTTTCTGATAATCCGGCAAATAGCCGCACTGGTGAACCGGTGGTACAGGTTGATGGTGAACTGCTTACCGCGTCAATACCGGTGACAAATGAAAAGGGGGAGGCTGCCGCTAATCTGCGCGGTTCTACGCTGTCGCTGGTGCTGGCCGATAATGGCATGGCCCAGCAAAGTATGCTGACCATCGGCGCCCCCCTGATGCTCAATGAAGCTGAGCCGATAACTCTCTGGCAGATCTTACTGCTGGCGCTGGCCGGCGGTCTGATACTCAATATCATGCCTTGTGTTCTGCCGGTGCTGGCCATGAAACTCAGCAGCGTAATGACAGTTGAGCGGCAACAAAACCGTATGGTTCGCGCGCAATTTCTCACCTCAGCCGCCGGCATCATCGTTGCTTTTATGACGCTGGCAATATTAATGACCGTATTAAGGCTCACGCATCAGACTGCTGGCTGGGGCTTTCAGTTCCAGCATCCCTGGTTTATCGGCGTGATGGTGGCCGTGACGGCATTATTCACAGCTAACCTGTTAGGTCTGTTTCATCTCCGGCTGCCAGCGGCCTTTAACACCCGTCTGACGACATCCCAGAGCAACAGTTATCGCGTCTGTTTTCTGCAAGGCATGTTTGCGACTTTACTGGCGACGCCCTGCTCGGCCCCCTTTGTCGGCAGCGCAGTCGCCTTCGCGCTGGCGGCGTCACTTCCTCAGCTATGGACCATTTTTATTGCTCTCGGCACAGGAATGAGCCTGCCATGGTTGCTGATAGCCGTTTACCCTGTACTGGCACACCACCTGCCGCGTCCCGGGCGCTGGATGATTTTACTACGTCTATTACCTGGCCTGATGATGCTGGGTTCCTGTCTGTGGTTACTCAGCCTGATGGTTAACCATACCGGCATTTTCTCCGTATTGCTGGCCGGCAGCATCGTACTGATTTGCCTGCTGGCTGCTTTTGGTATCAGCAAGGCACGCGTCAGGCTTTTATCGTCAGCAGCGGTGCTCTCTTTTTCGTTGCCGCACTGCTCCCCGGTTTGCAGCCTGATGGCTACTGGCAAAAAAAGTTACAGGACAATATTCACTGGCAACCGCTGTCTGAGCAGGCTATTTATCAGGCTTTGTTGCAGGGTAAGCGAGTGTTTGTTGATGTTACCGCCGACTGGTGTATCACCTGCAAAGTCAATAAGCTTAACGTTATCCTCAACAACAGGGTGCAAAACGCCTTACGGGCAGCAGACGTGGTGGCATTACGCGCTGACTGGACCCACCCTTCACCAACCATCCAGCGCTTCCTGCAGGATCGCCACAGTGCGGCAATTCCGTTCAATCAGGTATACGGCCCCGGGCTGCCTAACGGCAGGGTGCTTTCGCCATTACTGACAACCGGCGCGTTATTAAGTGCACTGGATCAGGCCAGAGACGAGCCGCTATGAAAAAACTGATGAGTGCCCTGCTGTTGGTTTCAACACCGTTACTGGCGGCCACGCAGTTATTTTTTATTCCACAACCGAAAGCGCATATTGAAACATTCACGGACGTCCCACCGGTGTCAAATTCCGCTATGCCAGTACAAACTGCTCCGGCCGGCAACCAGTGCGCTGGCCAGTCGCCGCGCATCCCGGACTGTTCATGGTGGTGCTTACCGATTACAACCGCCCGCACTGTAAACATTTTGCTGCGCTGCTGGAAAAAATTATCAAAAACCAGTCGGAGATTGCGTTGATATTAAAACGCTTTGCAGGATCCCGCCCGGCTAACTTCTTAATGCTAGCAACTACAGCAAAATAATTTGCTGGCGTTCAATGAGAACAGCCAGACCCGGTGAGATGAGGTTTAGCCTGTTTTTTGTACTGCTGGAACCGTAATGAAATAGCAGGTTATGCGTACATTGCTATAGTATGAAAAAGCGCTTATTATTTTTGTTAATCAATCAGTTTCAACTCACTCACCATTTACGTAGCCGATTAACGGCGTTGATTGCTCCCCGCTGTCACCGCCGCTGCAGCCTGCGCCTGGGTCATGGTAATAAACTCACGCAGGTTTGCCCCTTGCATACCCTGGCGCCAGATAAGCCAGGTATCAAGGTAACGGTAATGTTGAGACAGTGACCAGGCAGTGACTGAATGGCTGCCTGGCATACTTTCCAGCATGCTGCGCGGCATTAACGCCAGTCCGCTACCGGCAATAACACAGGCCAGCATTCCATGATATGACTCCATTTCATATATTCTGCCGGGCAACACGCCATCATCATGAAACCAGCTTTCAAAATGACGCCGGTATGCGCAGTTTGCACGAAAAGCGTACAACGTCGCGCCCTGTACCTCACGGGCGCGGCTAATCGCTGGGTGTGCCGCCGGCACCACAATCATCATCTCCTCGCGGTACACAGCAATGCCGGTCAGTGCCGGATGCAAAATCGGCCCGTCAACAAATGCCGCGGCCAGTTCTCCCTGCAATACGGCCTCAATTAATTCCCCGGAAGGCCCGGTTTTCAGCGCTAGTTCAACCTGGGGAAATTGCTGATTGTAATGAGCCAGTAATGACGGAATACGCACAGCAGCACAACTTTCCAGCGCGCCCAGTGGAAAAATACCCTGCGGCTGACGACCGCTGACGGCATTTTTCGCCTCACTGACCAGATCAAGTATGCGATTGTTGTAGTCGAGAAAATGGTGGCCAGCGGCAGACAACCGCATACGCTGACTCTCCCGGATAAAAAGCTCAACGCCCAGCTCATCTTCCAGTTGCTTAATGCGGGTAGTCAGATTAGACGGCACCCGATGCACCCGGGCCGCCGCCGCGCTGATACTGCCGGTTTCCGCCACGGCACGAAACATCTCCAACTGGGTCAGGTTCATATCAATTCTCAAAATATGAATAGTTTTGTTATTTTTATTCATTTTTAATTAATCCTGCAAGCGGTAACAATCATGCCATGACTTTGTAAGGAGCAATCAACGATGGCAAATGTAACTCCCCTTCCCGCCCGTTCAGTCAATCCCACCAACGGCGAAATCCTCAACGAATGGCCCTGGGATAGCCAGCCGGTTATTAGTCAGTTACTGGAAACTGGCCATCAGGCCTTTGTGGAATGGCAACAGACTCCGCTGGCACAACGCGCCAGCACGCTGCAGCGTCTGGCCCAGCTGATTCGACGTGATAGCGAAAAAATGGCGCGCTTGATAGTGATGGAAATGGGTAAACCGATTAACCAGGCACGCGGCGAAGTAGAAAAATCGGCCAGACTGTGTGAATGGTATGCCCAGCACGGACCGGCGATGCTGGCAGACGAACCGGCACCGGTTGAACAAGGTGAGGCGGTGATTGCTTACCGACCGCTTGGTATGTTACTGGCCATCATGCCGTGGAATTTTCCGCTGTGGCAGGTGCTGCGCGGTGCAGTGCCGGCTCTGATTGCCGGCAATGTCTGGCTGCTCAAACCGGCACCCAGTGTCATGGGTTGCGCTTATCTGATCCGTGACTGGATAACGGAAGCTGGCTTTCCTGCCGGTGCGCTAGGCGTTCTCAATGTGGCGCCCGATGTGGTATCGGCAGTGATGGCCGATGAGCGTATTGCGGCAATCACCCTCACCGGCAGCGTTTCCGCCGGTGCGGCCGTCGCCAGCCGTGCGGGCGCGCTGGTAAAAAAATGTGTACTGGAACTGGGCGGTTCTGACCCTTTTATTGTCTTAAAGGATGCGGATTTGGATGAGGCAGTCCAGGCCGCCGTCACCGGACGTTACCAGAACACCGGCCAGGTCTGCGCCGCCGCTAAACGGATGATTGTTGAAAAACCGCTCGCAACAGAATTCACCCGCCGCTTTGTTGCCGCAGTCAGTAAGCTTAACGTCGGCGATCCGATGGCAGAAGAGACCTGGATAGGCCCCATGGCCCGGGCGGATTTACGCGATGAACTGCATCAGCAGGTACAGGCGTCACTGGCTGAAGGCGCAAGCCTGTTACTGGGCGGCAATAAAGTGCCAGGCCCTGGTAACTGGTACCAGCCAACGGTACTCGCTGACGTTACCCCGACAATGACGGCATTCCGCCAGGAATTGTTTGGTCCGGTAGCCGCCATTAGCGTAGCACAAGACGCAGAACACGCACTGGCACTGGCAAACGACAGTGATTTTGGTTTGTGTGCCACCCTCTACACCGCAGATATGGCACTGGCTAACAGGATGGCACAGCGTCTGCAATGCGGTGGAGTATTTATTAATGGTTACAGTGCCTCCGATCCGCGGGTTGCCTTTGGCGGCGTGAAAAAAAGTGGTTTTGGCCGCGAATTGTCACATTTTGGCGTTCGTGAATTTTGTAATGCCCAGACCGTCTGGCTCGATCGTAAATAATATTGCCTGCCTCAGACAGGGTACCCGTGTACCCTGTTACCAACCTTTCATTTATACGCTTAGCGTTGTGAAAATACTTTTATCTACGTAGCATCTCATAGCAGATAGCGCTTTCAGCAATACCGACTCTTTATTGAGATTAGGTTATGAATAGTCTATTTACATTTGTCATTTTTAAAGATATGTTTCCCGTCAGTTGATGCTGCGCATCTTGTTTTAACGCAAATGAACCGGTGCAGTTTTTTGCATATCAGCAAAGCTATAATTTACTTATTTGCAGATATGAATTTTACATTCCTGATAGCGAGATAATATTAAATTGCGCGCTACTCCTGCTTTCAACCAGAGTTTGCTATCGCAATTTAAAAGGAGTCTGACATGTCTTTTCTTTCTATAACTAAACCCAGCACACGTCATTATTTTGTCGCCTTATGGGCCGGATTTTTAGGTGGCAATCTGTCCAGTTTTGTTAAATGGGGAACGGAAAATCCTATGCCACCCCGTACACCCGATCGGGCAATTCCTCCTGCTGAAATGTTGTATGATCTCGGCTTAAAGGTCGATGAGATGATCTATCACTATTCTGGTCATGTTGTTAACTGGGGGATTTCGGGGGTACATCATCTGTTTTCCGTTGTATTTGCAATGTTTTATTGTTTTGTTGCTGAAGTGTTTCCGGCTATTAAGCTTTGGCAAGGAGCCGCTTTTGCCATCCTGGTAACAATTGGCTTCCATGGTATTCTGTTGCCAGTATTCAACTGGGCGCCACCTTTATGGCAACTGCCTGCCCATGAAATTATCTCAGAGACCCTGGGGCATATTTTATGGATGTGGGCGATCGAAGTGGTGCGCAGAGATATCCGCAATCGCATTACCCGACAGCCAGACCCGGAATTCCAATAATTTTAATCTCTACTAATTAATTATCCCCCTGGTGGAAATCCCAGGGGTGACAACGTTATCTTCGCCGCCCATTCTGTTTTTTCTATTGCCATTTGTGTTAAGTCTTCATTATTTTATGAACTACAGAACAGTTTGCTAAAAATATGCTATAGACAGAAAAAATGTAAGGTTTTTTGGGGGGGTTTTTAGCCAGCATTATTACCGATAATCCGCTCTGAAGCCGGCGGCTGATTACCCTGATACTCCCTTTTCTTTACTGACGACAGCCGCTTCGCAGGGGTTCGATACCTGATGCTGATTATTTATTAAACGGCGCTCTGCTAAGCAGAATATTATCAATCATGTCCAGCACCCCATCCTGATTATTATGTCCGGCAGCCAGTCGTCCTGGCGTGCGCATAATATCAGCGGCATTGGCCATGACAAATCCCCAGCCGGCTTTATCCAGCATTTCATGATCGTTGCCGCCATCGCCAAACGCAACGGTTTCTTCATCACTGATCCCCCACAGGTCCTGCAGGATGCCAATGCCGTTAGCTTTGTGGATACCTGGAATCATCAGATCTGCCGAACCATGCCCGCTGGACACCGGTGTCAGCATACCCGCCATCTCATCACTGATGTGCTGCATAAACGACTCAAAATGGTGGTCATCAATATTCAGGGCAAATTTATACACCGTATCTTTAATTTCACAAATATTATCAATCACTTGTAAATGATGATAAAAGCGGGACATATGCTGAAAAAACGCCTCGTCAAACGGACGACGAATGTAAGCACTGTGAAAACCGCAAATCACCGTTTTGATAAACTCATACCGATCCAGTATCGCCAGGCACTGTTCCCATTGCTGACGTGGAAGTTCGGCAACAAACAGCGGTTGCTGCTGGTTAATAACACAAGCGCCGTTCTCGGCAACAAAGGCAATTTCGGCGTGAATATCCGGAAAAAAAGAGCGCAGCTGGTAGTACTGATTACCGCTGGCAACTACAAAACGAATACCCTGTGTCTGCATCTGCACATACTGACGGGCAAACCGTGGGTTGTCATAGCTTTTGTTATCGCGTAAAAAGGTGCCATCCATATCCACTGCGATCAGTCTGACGCTCAAAGTGATACTCCTTACGGCCTGGTTTGATGCTCAAAGCATAGCGGCTGAAAAGGAAAAAATCCTCTTCAGTCCGCCGTCAATTTTGTCAGATTCTGCCAGCTGTCAGGCAGAAAATGCACGGTCAGCGTTTAGTCTGAGCCGCGGTTTATAATGCTTTCAGGGTGTCTTCAATGGTTTGCTGCCAGGGGGTGGTCGGACGGCCGATAAGCTGACTCAGGGTATGGCTGTCATCAAATAACCCTTGTTTTGCCGCCCCGCTATCTGAATCGGCGAGCATGGCAGCCAGCCCTTCAGGCAGCCCCGCCTGTTTCAGCCGGGCGGCAAAATCCGCCTCGCTCAGATTCTGATAGCTAACCGTTTTGCCACTACTGATTGCAATCTGTCCGGCGAACTCCTGTAAGGTGTAAGCACTATCCCCTGCCAGTTCATAGGTTTTACCGGCATGATTGTTTGTAGTCAGTACCGCTGCCGCCGCTTCGGCGTAATCCTGCCTGCTGGCAGAAGCAATACGTCCGCTGCCGGCCGCGCCCAGCAGAACCCCATGAGATAACGCAGCGGCAATACTGGCCGCATAATTTTCGCTATACCAGCCATTGCGCAATATGACAAAAGGAATTCCGCTTGCTTTTAACGCCGCTTCGGTTGCCCGATGTTCAACGCCAAGACCTAGCGGAGAGCGATCAGCATGCAGCAGGCTGGTGTAGGCAATCAGTTTCACTCCGGCCCGGCGCGCAGCATCAATCACCGCCTGGTGCTGCGCTTCACGCTGCCCCACTTCACTGGATGATATCAGCAACAGTTTTTCTACCCCTTGCAGGGCCGTGGTCAGAGTTTGTGGCTGAGCATAATCGGCCTTGCGTACTTGTACGCCACGTGCGGCGAGATCGGCAACTTTCTCTGACGAACGCACTGCTGCGACGATGTTATCTGCCGCAATCGTGTTCAGTAAAGTCGTAATGACTTTACGACCCAGCTGGCCGCTGGCACCTGTTACAGCAATCATATGCACTCCTCAATGTTATTAATAATGGCATTTACGCTTTTCACGCCCCCAGCTTACCCCTTATACTTA
Organism: Erwinia sp. OLFS4; assembly: GCF_002752165.1. GTDB lineage: Bacteria > Pseudomonadota > Gammaproteobacteria > Enterobacterales > Enterobacteriaceae > Izhakiella. Next base: position 92,373 of record NZ_MOMB01000005.1, on the reverse strand, counting down.
CAAAAAGTAATTACTTACAGAAATGTTAGTATAAGGAACATGGTGATGATGGTGAAATTGCCCGCCGGCAAGCCCGGCAAAGGTGAACTGCTTAATGCTGACTGCCCTTCACGTGAGGTACTGAAAAGACTGACCGGGCGCTGGAGTTTATTAGTGCTGATTGCTCTGAAACAGGAAACACTGCGCTTTAGCGCGCTGAGGCGACGTATTGGCGGCGTTAGCGAACGCATGCTGGCCCAGACATTGCGCCATATGGAAGAAGATGGTTTCATCCAGCGCACGGCTTATGAGGTGGTCCCGCCCCATGTTGAGTATCATCTCACTCCGTTGGGACGTGAAGCTGAAAGCCGAATCGCCGTACTGGCAGACTGGCTGGAAAATAATCTGGGCCGCATTATGCAGCATCGCAGTGCAGCTGCTGGTGAAACGGCTGTTGGCAACAGTGAGTAAACAGATCAGATCAAAATTAATATCTGCTAATTTAGCGTTACAAATTCTTTTCATAAATTGACATAAGGCGTTATTCTGAGCCCCTTTTTGATTGCGCCAAATGGCTTTTGCTCATTAATACCTCTGATGAATATACGTATAACGCTCACCCCTTACGGTGCACTGATGACAGTGACCAGCGTGCTAATTTGCCCACCATTAATGGCCTTCGCGGCAGATAACCAGACAACGACCCCGACGGAAACACTGATTGTCAGTGCCCGCCAGACGGTGCCTTCCGAACTGGATACGCCGGCAGCGATCGGTGTCGTTGATGGCAGCGATTTGCGCCAGGCAACGCCACGGGTTAACCTTTCTGAAGGATTAAACGCTATCCCAGGGCTACAGATTCAGAACCGGCAAAACTATGCTCAGGATTTGCAGCTTTCCGTGCGCGGCTTTGGCGCCCGTTCAACATTCGGCGTGCGTGGCGTGCGCATTTATGTTGACGGCATCCCCTCCACCATGCCTGACGGCCAGGGACAAACCTCAAATATCGATCTGAATTCGGTAGACAATGTCACGGTGTTGCGCGGCCCTTTTTCTGCGTTGTACGGTAATGCAGCCGGTGGCGTGGTCAATATCAATAGTCAGCAAGGCAGCCAGCCCGCCACACTGGAATATGGTAGCTGGTACGGCAGTTATGGCAGCTGGCGCAACAGTATTAAAGCCAGCGGTGCCGTCGGCGATGGCAGCCATCCCGGTGACGTTAATTATCTGGTTTCTGCCAGTCGTTTCACCAGTCATGGCTGGCGTGAACACAGTGCCGCACAGAAAAATCTCGCCAATGCCCAGCTGGGTGTGCGGATTGACGAACGCAGTAGCCTGACGTTGCTCTTTAACTGCGTGGATATTACCGCACAGGATCCCGGCGGACTCACGGCTGAACAATGGCAACAAAACCCTCGCCAGGTTGCTGCCATTGTCACGCAATATAATACCCGTAAAACCGTTAGTCAGAGTCAGGCGGGTCTGCGCTATCTGCGTGAAATCACGCCACAAGACGATCTCAGTCTGATGCTTTACGCCGGTATTCGTCAGACAACGCAGTACCAGTCAATTCCCTATAGCACACAGTTAAAATCTGATAATCATCCCGGCGGCGTTATCGATCTCACCCGTCATTATCAGGGGGTTGATAGCCGCTGGACCCACCGTGATAACGTCGCGGGGATTCCGCTTACCCTGACTGGCGGACTGGATTATGAAACCCTGAGCGAACGTCGCAAAGGCTATGAAAACTTTATCGCCAGTTCAGCGGGTTATACCTATGGCGAAAAAGGACATTTGCGCCGCAATGAACGCAATCTGGTGTGGAATATTGATCCTTATCTGCAAAGCAGCTGGCAGCTTACTGAGCGGCTTTCCCTCGACGCCGGGCTGCGCTACAGCATGGTCAATTTTGACGATAACGATGATTACATTACCGACGGCAACGGCGATGACAGTTACAGTAACCATTTCTATCAGTGGCTACCGGCCGGCGCGCTGAAATATGCACTGACCCGCAGCTGGAATATCTATGCTTCCGCCGGACGCGGCATGGAAACACCAACCCTCAATGAGCGTTCATACCGTAGTAGCGGCGGTAATAATGCCGGTCTGAAACCGGCTACCAGCAACAGTTACGAGCTAGGCAGTAAAGCCCGGATTGGTTTTGGTTTACTGAGCATGGCGCTGTTTGCCACCGACAGCCAGAATGAAATTGTGGCCGATAGCAGCAGTGACGGACGGACCAGCTATAAAAATGCCGGTAAAACCCAACGCCGCGGGCTGGAGCTCGGTTTTGACCAGCAATTTGCCTATGACTGGCGCCTGAAAATGGCCTGGACCCTGCTGGATGCACGCTATCGCAGCAATGTCTGTGGTACTGCGGATTGCAATGGTCATCGTATTCCGGGTATCGCCCGCAATATGGGCTACCTGTCAGTTGGTTATCAGCCGGAAACGGGCTGGTATGCCGCCGGCGATTTACATTATATGAGCAATATTGCCGCTGACGATGAAAACAGCGTCATCGCGCCAGCATATACGGTTGCCGGAATCGACAGCGGCTATAAAATTCGCCACGGTGACTGGCAGCTGGATCTTTTTGGCCGGATAGATAATCTGTTTGATCGTCACTATATCGGGTCGGTGATCGTCAATGAATCGAACGGGCGTTATTATGAATCGGCCCCGGGGCGCAATTATAGCGTCGGTGCTACCCTGAGTTACGCCTTTAACTGAACCCGCCGGCCGGCGGTTACTGACGCCAGAGCAGCAATGACAGCAGGCCGGCAGCGATCAATGGCCCGACGGGAACGCCACGAAACAGCGACACCCCGATGATGGTCCCGACCAGCAGTCCGCCGACAACGGTCGGCTGGCTGCTCATCAGCGCCACCCCCCGGCCACCGACCCAGGAAACAAATATTCCAATCACCACCGCCAGTAATGATTTCCAGCTGAACAATGAGTGCATCAGCGTCGGCCCGGACAAACTGCCGCTAGCGAGGGGGGCCATGACACCAATCGTTAAGACAATAATCCCCAGGGTAACACCCTGTTTTTCAATCCAGGGAAAGGCCTGATGTAACGGCGGGATCAGGCGTAACACCAGCAGAAACAAAATTGCCAGCGTCACGGTGGTGTTGTGACTGAATGCGCTGAGCGCCGCCAGTAGCAGCAGAATAAAAAATGACAGATCGAACATGCAACCATTCCATAAAAAACGTAATCAGCCGTTGTTCGCCCGGTGGCCGGACGGTGAAGTTATCAATAGATTGCCTCAATGGCCGCCTGCAGACTAATCTGCGGGCCGGTCAGTACCGCAAGCGTGGTGTTAATAAAGCGGGCGGCACCGGCCATTGACACCTGAGCCAGTACAATACATGCCAGCGCCCGTTGTGGCCGGCTATGGATATAACTGGCGATGGCCTGGTAATAGCCCGGAATATCACCGCGACAAAAAATTTCCCAGGCATCCGGCACCTGTTCCACACTACATTGCCCCTGCGGCAATAAGGTCTCAAATAGCAAGCGGGTCGATGCCAGAGTTGCGGCGGCGCTACACAGCACCAGCACATGTCCGTGATAACAGGCAGCCTGTTTCGCCAGGGTTGCATCAACCCGCAACACCGGTTTCAGGTAGGCGTCTGCGTTAGTGCAGATAGCACCAAGCGTGGTACAGGTAACAATCACCGCATCAGCCACGCTGCACAACTCACTCACCGATTGCTGCATTGCCGCATCAATCTCAGGCGTGATGCCGTTGGCCGACATGACTGCCTGCAACAGGTCACTCTCCACGCGATGTAACAATCCAATATCCTGGTAATCCATGGTACTGAGCGCCGCTTCATAAAGCGCAATATTACTGCGTGCAGCGTGTAAACAGGCAATGGTAGCCATAGCCGTTTCTCCCGGAGTAGCGATCGCGAATCCACTTTGGCAAAAAGCACGGGCGTTGCCAATGAAAAACGCCGGCGGCAGACCAGTCAACCAGCTGAGGGACTCAGGGTTAAGCGTGCCGTTTCGGCCAGCAGCGGCTTGTCAGGCTTAAAATAAAACGTCATCACTTGCACGGCCACAGCAACGCTACCTCATTACGGCCGGAACCAATGGCACCAGCATAGTATTGAATGACGCGCGCGCTGCCGCCGCGTTCACCCGACAACAAGGTGACGGACAACGCACCATAAATATCCTGAGAATATCGTGTGTTTTGTCATGCGTTCATCGCTGAAAAACCCATTAAGGCGCTTCTTTCAGGCCACGATTAATCAGCATCGGGCCGATTTGCGGATCATGCCCGCGCCAGTCATGATACAGCTTTTGCAGGTCCTCACTGTTGCCGCGTGACAGAACCTTGTCGCGGAAGATCTGCCCATTTTCAGCGGTCAGCCCACCCCGCTGGTTAAACCAGCTGAATCCATCGTCGGCCAGCATCTGCGTCCAGAGGTAAGCATAGTAACCCGCCGCATAACCGCCCCCCCATATATGCTGGAAATAGCTGGAACGATAGCGCGGCGGCACCGCTGACAGGGCAATGGCTTCCTGGCTTAGCGCCTGATTTTCGAAGGTATCAACATTCTGTGGCAGATGCTGTGCATCAATGCTGTGCCAGTGCATATCCAGTAGCGCCGCCGCCAGCAGTTCGGTCATTTCATAGCCTTTATTAAAACGACTGGCTCTGATCACTTTATCGTGCAACGCCTGCGGCATCACTGCCCCGGTTTGCCAGTGTCGGGCATAGTGGCGAAAGACCTGGGGATCGCTGGCCCAGTGTTCGTTGAGTTGTGAAGGAAATTCGACAAAATCACGCGGGGTGTTGGTTCCCGACAGACTGGGATAACGCTGTGTTGCAAACAAACCATGCAGCGCATGACCAAATTCGTGAAACAGCGTAATTACCTCATCCCAGCTGAGTAGCACCGGCTCGCCGGCTGGAGGATGAGGAATATTAGCAACATTATAGATAACGGGCTTACTGTCGAGCAAGGTTGACTGATTAACAAAATTGCTCATCCAGGCACCGCCACCCTTATTGTCGCGCTTAAACAGGTCAGCATAAAACAAACCGAGCGGCGATCCATCCCGATCGCGCACTTCATAAACCCGCACATCCGGATGGTAAACCGGAATATCATGACGCGCTTTAAAATGCAGACCGTACAGCTGGCTAGCCGCATAAAACACGCCATTTTCCAGCACGTTATTCAGTTCGAAGTAAGGACGGATTTCGCTTTCATCAAGATGATAACGCGACTGTTTTACCTGTGCGGCATAATACTGCCAGTCCCAGGGCGCGAGGGTAAAATGCCCTTTCTGCTGGTCAATCACCGCCTGCAGATCCGCCGCTTCGCGCTTTGCCCTTGCTGTTGCCGCCGGGACTAAATCGCGCATGAACCGCAACGCCACACCGGGTGTTTTCGCCATTTGATTTGTCAGGGCCCATTGTGCATAGCTCTGGTAACCCAGCAATTCAGCCTGACGGGCCCGGACATCCGCCAGCTGCAGTAAAATTTCGCGGGTATCATTGCCATCACCCTTTTCTGCACGCTGCCAGCCCGCCGTAAATAATGCTTCCCGGGTGTGGCGATCTGTTAACCTCTGTAGCGCGGGTTGCTGAGTCGTATTTTGCAACGCTAACAACCAGCCGTTGCCCCCACCGGCACTGGCGGCCTGATGGGCGCTGGCAATTTCGCTGTCACTTAACCCCTCAAGTGCCTGACGCAGGTTTATTTGTACGCTGCCGGCTTTACTGGCAGCCAGTAGCCGGTTAGTAAAGCGCGTGCTGAGGCTGGCTTCCTGCTGATTAAGTTTTTTTAGCCGGGTTTTTTGTTCTTCATTAAGCGTGGCACCGGCAAGACGAAACGCCTGCCAGGTTTCTTCCACCAGTCTCAGCGATTCAGCATCCAGATGCAGCTTATCCCGTTGCTGATAAACGGCATCCAGACGGGAAAACAGCGTAGCATTAAGATAAATTTCATCCTGCAGCGCGGCAAGACGCGGCTGCATTTCTTCATCCAGCTGCTGCAGATAATCACTGGTATTGGCGGCGGTCATGGCACTGAATATCAGATTTACCCGGTTGAGTAACTGGCCACTGCGTTCCAGCGCTTCATAGGTATTTGCAAAGGTAGGTGCATCCTGCTGCTGAGCGATTGCCATCACTTCACGGCGTTTTTCCGCCATGCCTTTTTCCAGCGCCTGGCGGTAATCACTTTCTTTAATACGATCAAAAGGCGGTGCCTGGAAGGGTAAGGATGCTGGCTGACTGAATGGGTTATGTTGCCAGTCTTGCATGTTATCGTTCTCCTTGCTTTCTGCCTGAACGCTGGTCAATGTCATCGCCAGCATTAATGCCACTGAAATACGCATTTTCGCCACTCTCCTGTTTAAGGCGTAAGGTTTTATCATAGCCAGGATTGTCCATTCAGGGCAGAGTAAGCTAATCCCGACATTGCGCGCCCCAGCGGGTAGCAGTGATGCCCGATGCGCTGGAACAAGCCTGACAGCGCATGTTAAGCTGACACAAAATGCAACCTGCAAACGCTGAGGATTAACCGAATGATTGTATTTATTACCGGTGTAACCGCCGGTTTTGGTCAGAGTATTGCCCGCCGTTTCGTTGCTGAAGGTCACCGGGTTATTGGCACCGGCCGGCGCCAGTCACGGCTTGATGCGCTGAAAAGTTCTCTTGGTGACGCACTTTTGCCGATAGCGCTTGATGTCCGTCACCGTGCCGATATAGAGCAGGTTGTGGCCGGGCTGCCGGCAGAATGGCAGGCGATTGACATCCTGGTGAACAATGCCGGCCTGGCTCTGGGGGTTGAACCGGCCCAGCAGGCCAGCGTTGATGACTGGGAAACCATGATAGACACCAATAATAAAGGTCTGGTTTATATGACGCATGCGCTGTTGCCTGGCATGGTAGCCCGCAATCGTGGTCATATTATTAATATTGGTTCCACCGCCGGTAACTGGCCTTACCCGGGTGGTAACGTCTATGGCGCCAGCAAAGCATTTGTACGTCAGTTCAGTCTGAATTTGCGTACCGACCTGCACGGCACGGCGCTGCGGGTAACCAATATTGAACCAGGCCTGGTGGGCGGCACCGAATTTTCCAGCGTCCGTTATAAAGGTGACGAGGCAAAAGCCAGTAACGTATACGAAAATACCGCGCCGTTAACGGCAGAGGATGTGACGGAAGCCGTGTGGTGGGTAGCCACACTTCCTGCCCACGTTAATATTAACAGCCTGGAAATGATGCCGGTGGCGCAGACAACTGCCGGCCTGAAAGTGTACAAAGGCTAAATCTGCACACCCTGGGGTAGCAAGCAATAAGGCTGCATCGCGCCAGACCTGCTTATCTGCTACCCCAGCCGGCAACAATAATCAGCATTCCGCTTAATGCAACCGCGCCCCCCAGCCAGTCCCACGGGCTGAGTCTGACGCCGTCAATAATCCGTAGCCAGATAAGCGCGCTCATCACGTAAACCCCTCCATAGGCGGCGTATACCCGACCGCTGGCAACCGGATGAAGCGTCAGTAGCCAGACAAACAGCGTAAGACTGGCCACCGCAGGCAACAGTAACCAGGCGCTGGCCCCCTTTTTTAGCCACAGCCAGGGCAGATAACACCCGCAGATTTCTGTTAATGCAGTCAGAAAAAACAACAACGTGATTTTTAACATCACAACAATTCTCTCTGTTACCTCAATGAAGCGAATGTTGAACTGGGCAATAAATCGCCTGATGATATACTATGAGCGATCTTAAAAAGGAATCAATTTAATGAAAACGTTAATTAAATCCCTGACCCCGGCCCTGCTGTTCACGCTTCTGGCGGGTGGCCTTCCTCTGAGTCAGATGGCACAGGCGGCTACCCAGCACATCATTCTGGATAGTAATGGTAATCCGCTGAGCCGTGAAGAAGCCCGTGAGCAAAAAGAGCAGTGGGACGCCACGCGCAACTTGCGGAATAAAATAAATCAGCGGGCTGAAAAGCAGTTTGATAAAGCGGCTAATGGCCTTGATAACCGCGACGCCTGTGAACACAGCCTTAACGTCAACGCCTACTGGGAGCCTAACTCATTGCGTTGTCTTGACCGTCGTACCGGTCGCCCGGTTACCCCCTGATTTACGCAAGGTGCTATAGTAAGCGCGGGTCTTTAGCAAAAGGATGAGAAATAAGATGAATAACAAGTGGATACTGACCGGCCTGTTACTCGTCACCCCATTACTGGCGCAGGCATCCTGTGAATCAGTAAAAGCGCAAATCAGCCAGAAAATCATCAACAATGGGGTACCTGAAAGCGGTTTTACGCTGGAAATAGTCCCCAACGATCAGGCTGATGATCAAACTGACGGCCTGGTTGTTGGTCACTGTGAAAATGACTCACAGAAAATCATCTACCGCCGTAACAGCAGTGAAAATGATACCCGCGTGCCGGCTAACGCCGGCACCAGTCAGGACTCCCCGACGCCATAACTACCGGGACGATCCGCAGCGGGTAACATTTTCGCTGCAACCACGCAGGCCAGTGCAAACAGCAGTGCGACGAAAAACACCCAGTGCAGTGAGCCTGCAACCTGCTGCGTCAGCCGTTGTAACACTGCCCCGCTTAAGCCAGCGCGCTGCGCTGGCGACATCATTTGCTGCACCGGATCGTGAAAATCGGGCAAACGCAGTGCCAGATTATAATTAAGCACCGCCCCCATCACCGCAGTTCCCAGTGCAGAGCCCAGCATACGGCTGAACATCACCGACGCCGTACAGATACCCCGAATGTGATAGCTGGCGTCGTTCTGCACCGCCACCAGAAATGTGGTACTGGTCATGCCCATTCCGCTGCCAATTAAAAATGCCATCAGCCCTGCGCTGACAATCCTGCTTTCACTGTGCAATAACAGCAGGGAACCACAACCGGCAATAAGCAATATACTGCCCATTAATGCTGCCACGCGATAAGAGGTACGGGCAATCACACGTCCGCTCAGGGTACTTGCCAGTGGCCAGCCAATCGACATCATTGCCAGCGCACTGCCAGCTTCTAACGGCGTTCCGCCATTTACGCCCTGGATCCAGGTCGGCAGAAATGCGCTAATGCCCATCATTGCCGCACCAATAATCAGGTTGCCGGCATTACCGGCAAGCTGGATGCGGCTACGCCACAGGGCGTGAGGAAATAAGGGTTCCTGCGCACTGCGCTCATGTTTATACAGTAGCCAGCCACCGCCTGCTGCCACAGCCAGTAACAATAGCAGCCAGACGCCGGCTATTTGCGCCTGCAATAATGCACCAATCAGCGCGGTTACCGTGACCATCATTAACACACTGCCGGTAATATTCAGACGATGCGGCTGTTTTTCTACCGGTTCAGCCAGCCAGCGCGCAAGCATCAGCATTGCAATCACGCCAACCGGCAGATTAACCCAGAAAACCACCGCCCAGTTGAAATGCAGCACAATCCAGGCACCGGTAAGCGGGCCGGTAATCGCCGCGAATCCCCAGACGCTGGATAACCAGCCTTGTACCCTGGCACGTTCGTCAGGACCATAAACATCGGCAACAATGGTTGAGGCTAGCGGCATAATAGCGCCGGCCCCCAGCCCCTGGAATGCCCGGAAAAAAATCAGCCAGGTCATTGAAGGTGCAAATCCGCACAAAACCGATCCGAGTAAAAAAAGCGATGTTCCGAGGAAAAAAACTTTTTTTCTCCCCCAGATATCGGCAAGCCGGCCGTATAACGGCACACACACCGCCTGGGTGAGCAGGTAAATTGAAAATACCCAACCAAAGTGAGAAAACCCACCCAGTCCGGCAATAATGCTTGGCATCGCCGTTGCGACAATAGTGACCTCAATCGCGGCCATAAACATAGCCAGCATTGCCGCGATCAGGATAAGCGGGCGATGAGGAACGTGCTGTGCAGTGTTATCCGTCATGGTATTCCTTTTTTAGCGTTCTCCGAGCCTAGCCGATGATGGCACCGTTCAATTTCCCCTGCGTGCGGTAGTTGTGACATTGTCACTTATTTTTCGATAAATTTTTTTCATCGATAGATTTCCTTATCTGGCACCGGCTTACGCTGAATTTATCACAAACTATCATGCTGATTTATGACGCAAAGTTGGCAATCCCATCGCCCTGCTGCTATAGACTTATAGGCGGTTAGTGACCTGCCTGCCAAACAAACATTGCGCTAAGGTTTAACTCACTACTGCTGAAGGCTGGTGCGGTTTTGGAAAGTATCAGCACCATTTTTATGCTTTCTGTCGCTCCGCCACCTCTTCTATAACAAGGGAAACGTCGGGCATCCTCATCCCTGTACGTTTCCTGACACTGATATCAGGGAGAGTCTTACCCATGCAAAACCCGACGCTGTGGAAGCGTACGATACTGGCCGTGTTATTTATTGTAGTGGTTATCGCTCTGCTGGTTGCGGGACTGGGCGCGGATACCATCAAAAGCCGCCAGGTTGATTTGATTTATCTGGGTAAACAACATCTGCTGCTGGTGTTCTGGTCAATGCTATTTGCATTACTGGTTGGCATACCCAGCGGGATTATCCTCAGTCGACCCGCTGCCCGGCGCTGGGCAGAATATGTCATGCAGATATTTAATATCGGTAATACCCTGCCCCCGCTGGCGGTACTGGCATTGGCAATGGTGATTATTGGTATTGGCGATCGACCGGCTATTGTGGCACTTTTTCTGGCTTCCCTGCTGCCGATTGTACGCAATACCTATGCCGGGCTGATTGGCGTTCCCGCCGCCATGGTTGAAGCGGCTAACGGACTGGGCATGACCAAAATTCAGCGCCTGCGTCAGGTGGAGCTGCCAAACGCAATGCCGGTAATCCTTTCCGGCGTGCGCATTGCCACGGCAATTAACGTTGGCACTGCACCACTGGCTTTTTTAATCGGCGCCAGCAGCTATGGCGAACTGATTTTTCCCGGTATTTATCTTAATGATTTTCCTACCCTGATCCTTGGCGCCGTCGCCACCGCGCTGTTTGCCTTAATTCTGGATATGTTGCTGGCGGGTCTTGGGCGAGTGCTTAGTCCGCATACCGCCGTTTAAACCACAATAAGGAGACTGTGATGGCAACCCCTTTCTGTTTACAGCGCTGGCTGAGCCGGCTGGTATTGACGCTGCTGGCCAGCCTGGTGCTAAGTCTGACAGCATCGGCGGCAACACCCATTGTGTTTGCAACCAAAAGCTTCACCGAGCAACACATCCTCTCGGCAATGACCACCCTGTATTTGCGTAAAAAGGGCTTTCAGGTAGAACCGAAGACCAATATTGCCACCACGATCGGCCGCAATGCCATGATCAATAAACAAATTGATATGACATGGGAGTACACCGGGACCTCCTTAATTATTTTTAACCACATCAGCAAGCCGATGTCACCGCAGCAAGCCTATGACACGGTAAAACGGCTCGATGCCAGGCTGGGACTGGTATGGCTTAATCCGGCGCCAATGAATAACACCTATGCCTTTGCCATGACGCGTAAACGCGCTGAACAGGAGCATATTTCTACTATGTCGCAACTGGTGGCGAAAATTGAAGATATCCGCCAGCACGATCCCGACCATAACTGGCTATTAGGATTGGATCTGGAATTTTCCGGCCGTTCTGACGGCATGAAGCCGCTGCAAAAAGCTTATAATATGCCGCTCGACCGGCCACAGATTCGCCAGATGGACCCAGGGCTGGTGTACAACGCTATACGCGATGGCTTTGTCGACGCCGGATTGATTTACACCACCGATGGCCGGGTTAAAGGTTTTGACCTGAAAGTGCTTGAGGACGATAAACATTTCTTCCCCAGCTATGCCGTTACCCCGGTTGTGCGAAAAGAAGTGCTGGATTCACATCCTGGTCTTGCCGACGCCCTGAATGCCCTTTCGCCGCTCATCAGTGACCAGGTGATCACCGAGCTGAATAAACGCGTGGATATTGACCACCAGTCACCGCAGCAGGTCGCTCGCGATTTTCTTAAATCTAAAGGCTTGCTCTAAGGGGAAACGATGGACACCATTCACTATATTATTGATAACTGGCAGTATCTTATCGGCCTGACAGGTCAGCATTTGTGGCTGGTTGCTCTGGCAGTAGGTATGGCGATCATTATCGGGGTGCCGCTGGGTATCGCCATTGTACGCTTTAAATGGCTGGCGACGCCGGTACTGGGCCTGGCCACCATCGTGCTCACCATTCCTTCTATTGCCCTGTTTGGCATCATGATCCCGCTCTTTTCACTTATTGGTCAGGGGATTGGCGTGCTGCCGGCGGTTACCGCCGTTTTCCTCTATTCTCTGCTGCCTATTGTGCGTAATACCCATACCGCGCTGGAAAATCTGCCGGGGGGGCTGCGTGAGGCCGGACGTGGTATAGGTATGACGTTCTGGCAACGGCTGCGCTGGGTGGAAATTCCGATGGCGCTGCCGGTCATTTTTGGTGGTATCCGCACGGCGGTGGTCATGAACGTCGGCGTGATGGCGATTGCGGCCGTTATTGGTGCCGGCGGCCTCGGCCTGCTGCTGCTTGATGGCATTAGCGGTAGCGACGTGCGCATGCTGATTGCCGGGGCGCTGATGATTTGTTTGCTGGCAATTATTCTCGACTGGCTGCTGCACCGTCTGCAGCTGGCGCTGACTCCAAAGGGGATTCGATAATGATAAAACTGGAAAATCTCACTAAAACGTTCTCCCAGAAGAACGGCACCACTTTTAATGCCGTGGATAATGTCAGTCTCAACGTACCGGAAGGAGAAATGTGCGTACTGCTCGGCCCTTCCGGCTGTGGTAAAACCACCACCCTGAAAATGATTAACCGCCTGATCCCGGCCACCAGTGGCAAAATTTTTATTAACGGCGAAGATACCAGCGCCCAGGATACCGTCACTCTGCGCCGCAATATCGGCTATGTCATTCAGCAAATCGGCCTGTTTCCCAATATGACCATTGAAGAGAATATTATGGTGGTGCCCCGCATGCTTGGCTGGGAGAAACAGCGCTGTGCAGAGCGTGCACGCGAACTGATGAGTATGGTTGCGCTTGACCCGACAAAATATATGCATCGCTATCCGCGTGAACTCTCAGGCGGACAGCAGCAACGTATTGGTGTGATACGCGCCCTTGCTGCCGATCCGCCGGTGTTGTTGATGGATGAACCCTTCGGTGCCGTTGACCCAATTAACCGTGAAGTAATCCAGAATGAATTTCTTGATATGCAGCGGCAACTGAAAAAAACCGTCATGCTGGTCAGCCATGATATTGATGAAGCGTTAAAATTAGGCGACCGCATCGCAGTATTTGGCCAGGGCAAAATAGTGCAGTGTGCCAGCCCGGATGAACTGCTTGCCAAACCGCGTAATGAGTTTGTGGGCTCCTTTGTTGGTCAGGACCGGACGCTGAAACGTCTGTTGCTGGTCTCTGCCGGTGACGTTACCGATCAACAACCGACGATCACCGTACAGCGTTCAACGCCGCTTAGTGAGGCTTTTGCCACTATGGACGATAACGATATGCGTTCAATCACCGTAGTGGATGAGGAAGGCCGGCCGCTTGGTTTTGTCAAACGTCGTGAGGCGCGCCATGCCGAAGGCAGCTGCGCCGATCTGACACATTCCTTTAAAGTGACTGGCCGGGCTGAAGAAAATTTGCGCGTGGTGCTGTCTAAACTGTACGAACACAACACCACCTGGATGCCGATTGTCGATGAAGACGGGCGCTATAGTGGCGAGATATCACAGGATTATATTGCCGATTATCTCAGCTCTGGTCGCACCCGTCGCCAGCTCGACCTGTAATTCAGTGCGGACAGGGAAGTCCGCTGCCGCCAGGTGTTTACATCCCGCAGAGATAATCCGCCAGTGAACGCTGTTCCGGACGCGGTAAATAGGGGATTTCCCCCAGTAATGGTGCCGGCAGTTTTTCACTCAACACGGCAATAATTTCGGCGTAATGGGCAAGACCGGGGTTAATCCGGTTGGCTATCCAGCCGACTAAGGGCAAACCGTCAGCGAGGATCGCCTGTGAAGTTAGCAGCGCATGATTAATACAGCCGCTCTGAATACCTACCACCATGATAACCGGTAGCTGTTCCTGCACTACCCAATCAGAAAGTGGCCGTAAATCACACAGCAGATTACGCCAGCCACCAGTACCTTCCACAATTACCGTATCGGCCAGCATAGACAATGATGCTAACCCCTGACTCAGTACAGCATAATTAATGGGTTTACTGCACAGTACGCTGACTTCATCATCTTCATAGGCCAGCGGATTAATGGCGTCATAAGCCAGCTTGAGCCCTGAAGCAGCCTGTAAAACCAGTGCATCCGGGTTACGTAACCCTTCGGCGGTTTGCAGACTGTTACGTCCGATAGGTTTGTATCCAACTACCTGTTTGCCTTCCTGAGACAGTTTCTGCATGAGTGCACAGCAGGCAACGGTCTTGCCAATAGCGCTGTCAGTTCCTGTCACAAATACCCTTTTCATTTCATTCTCCCCAGAATGCCACGTCTCCCGCTGAAGCCAACTCACCGGTGCGAGAAAAAAGTGTAAGCAGAATAAAAGTGATGGGGATTGCGTTAGCGCAATGTTAATGTGAAAAATTAGCCTTGTAACAATTGAATCAGTAACGAGCCTTCAAACAGCGCCTCTTTAACCAGCGCGGCAGCGGCAAGAGTGCCCGCACTATTAATTGTTGAAGCTTCAAGCTGCAGCCTATCACCATACGATGATAATGCTTGCTGGCTGATAGCGCGTCGGATGGCCGGATAAAGTACCGCTGCCGCCTGATTAAGCGGTGAGGCGATAACGATCTTTTCTGGATGAAAGATGTTGACCATCACTGCCAGCAAGCCACCTACACGCTGACCGACATCACTAATTAACTGGCGCGCCAGCGGATCCTGGCATTGTGCGGCCTGACAAAGTGCCCCGACGGTGAGTAATTGCTGATGAAGCAGAGAATCAGGATAGTCTCTGAGCTGTTGCGCGGCCTCGTCCAGCAAATAAGGAACACTGGCCAGGGTTTCCAGACAGCCCTGATTGCCGCAATAGCAGGCCCGGCCTTGTGGATTAAGCTGGATGTGGCCAATTTCAACCTGCGATGCGCCACCCGCATGCAGGATACGTCCACCGGTTATCACCCCGGCACCGACATTATCATCAATAACCAGATGAATAACGTCACGGCCACCGCGAGCCGCACCAAATAACGCTTCGGCCAGCGTCCAGCCATAAATATCGTGGGCCAGAAATACCGGTAAGCCAATACGCGATGATAAAAATGAGGCCAGTGGCATCTCGTTGACCGGATAAAACGGCATGCTGTGAATAATACCCAGGCTGGCATTTACCCGGCCAGGTGCGGTGATAGTGATAGCGGTTAGCCGCGCCAGTTTGTCATGATGTCGTAAAAAAAACGCATCAATTTGTCCGGCAATCAGAAACTGTAACGGACGGACATCGTCGACGGGTAACGGGCGACTTTCCTCAATAATACAGCGACTGGCAAGGTCACGCAGAGCCATTATCAGTTCACCATTGCCAATTCGCAATGCCAGATAGTGCCAGTTTCCGCTAGCTACAATTAACCCGGTTGCCGGCCGACCCCGACTGGCCATTTCCTGAAATTCCGTTTCAGTTACCAGCTGAGCGTCAATCATTTCGCGCACTATTTTGGTAATACTGGCCGGTGCCAGTTGCGCTTTTTTAGACAATTCAATGCGGGATATGGGGCCGTGCTGGTCAATAAGGCGATAAACAACGCCGGCATTTATTTTTTTTATCTGATCAATATGACCTGGTTGACTCTCCCCCAGCACCTGCCACACTCCGGTTATTTTCACGCTGTAAAATAAAGCTTACCGCGATGGTGAAACAGTTACAGTGCTTCCTCAACTATTTGATTAGATATGTGATTTACTGCACATAATGCCGCTACTGACGTCTCATTGATCGCCGGTTAGCATCGCAATCATATGCAGCAAGGCCGCAGCCGGTTCACGCTGGCGTGACCATACCAGCCAGACTTCTGACAAGGCATCGGCTTCATTCAGCGCCGTCCAGACCACCTCCGGTGGTGAGACGCGGCGAAATGAGGCGGGTAAAATCGATACACCAAGACCGGCGGCAACCAATCCCATGATGGTCATGGCTTCCCCCACTTCCTGGGTAATACTGAGACTCACCTGATAACGTTGCATCAGGGCCAGTGTTTCACTGTACAGCGCGGTCCCGACATGTGGATCAAAAAATACAAAAGGCTCATTGGCCAGCTCGCGCACCGAAATTTTCCCCGCGCGGGCACGGGGATGATCGCGATGAAACAAAGCACACAAGGGCTCGCGCATCAGTAAACGCCAGGTCAGTGAGTCAGATAACTCGGTATTTCGCATCACTCCAAGGTCAAGGCGGCCATCGCTTAACGGTTCCAGCTGCTGACGGGTATTAAGCTCCTGCATTTGCAAATGCACGTCGGGATAGCGATAACGGAAACTGGAAAGCGCATCCGAGACCTGAATTATAAACGGTGAAGAAGAGGTAAACCCGATACGTAATTCGCCGTGAGTACCGGCATGCAGACGCGCCGCTTTTTCCGCCGCGCGGTTAACACTAGCCAGAATCTGACGGCTATCGAGTAAAAATTGCTCACCGGCGGCCGTCAGCTCTACGCGGCGGTTGCTGCGTGCCAGCAGTCGGGCATTAATTTGTTTTTCCAGCATCTGAATTTGCTGACTCAGCGGTGGCTGGGAAATATTCAGCCGCTGTGCGGCGCGGCCAAAATGCAATTCTTCCGCCACGGCAATAAAATAGCGCAAATGGCGCAATTCAATATGCATAACATATTATTCCAGACTATTAATATATTAGACATAATACATAGTGCTGTTTAAGCTTGAAAGCATTGCCGTTGCAATGTCGTAAAGGATTTCCTGTGAGTCGTCTTTCTGCATCATCACTACTCGATCAGCCCGAACAACCATCCGTTGCTAGCGCGCCCTCGCATCATGCCACTACGCAGTATATTCAGCGCGGTACGCCACAGTTTATTCGCGTTACGCTAGCGCTGTTTTCTGCCGGACTGGCGACCTTCGCCCTGTTATATTGTGTGCAGCCGATTCTGCCACTGCTATCACAAGAATTTGCCGTTTCACCGGCAACCAGCAGCCTGTCACTGTCGGTTTCCACCGCGCTGCTGGCATTTGGTTTGCTGATAACCGGTCCGTTGTCAGACGCTATCGGACGTAAATCAGTGATGGTCACCGCCCTGATGCTGGCAGCGTTATGCACCCTGATATCTGCAACCATGACAAGCTGGCATGGCATTTTGCTGATGCGCGCCCTCACCGGTCTGGCGCTGAGCGGCGTTGCCGCGGTAGGGATGACCTATCTTAGCGAAGAAATACACCCGGGTTTTATTGCCTTTAGTATGGGGCTTTATATTAGCGGTAATTCTATTGGCGGCATGAGCGGTCGATTAATTAGCGGTGTGATTGCGGATTTTTTTTCCTGGCGCGCTGCTATTGCCACCATCGGCTGTTTTGCCCTGGCCTCTGCATTAATGTTCTGGAAAATACTGCCACCTTCACGGCACTTTCGCCCGACGTCCCTGCGCCCAAAAAATTTATTAATTAACTTCCGTCTGCACTGGCGTGATCCGGGTCTGCCGCTCCTGTTTGCCGAAGGCTTTTTACTGATGGGCGCCTTTGTCACGCTCTTTAACTATATTGGCTACCGACTTGTTTCGCCGCCGTGGTCACTTAATCAGGCGATTGTCGGTCTGCTTTCTGTGGTTTATCTGACCGGCACCTGGAGTTCACCTAAGGCCGGAGCGATGACCGCTGTGTTTGGTCGTGGTCGCGTCATGCTGTTTTCCACCGGCGTGATGCTGGCAGGATTACTGTTGACCCTGTTCAGTTCATTGTGGCTTATCCTGGGCGGAATGATGCTTTTTTCCGCCGGTTTTTTTGCCGCCCATTCCGTCGCCAGTGGCTGGATTGGTCCGCGGGCAAAACGTGCGAAGGGCCAGGCGTCTTCACTGTATCTGTTCAGTTATTACCTTGGCTCCAGCCTTGCCGGTACTGCCGGAGGCCTGTTCTGGCATCGGTTTGGCTGGCCCGGCATCACGCTGTTTATCAGCACCCTGCTGATTATTGCCTTGTATATTGGAAAACAGCTGAAAAACCGTGCGGTCTGATTACAGCGGTGTCCGCAGTAGAGCCGGGCACCGCCTTCTGCTGGAATAGCTTTATCTGCGGGGGTTGCATTCGGGTACCGTTTATTAAATAATCAATAGTATGTTGTAACTAAAATTCCCGCTATGTCCCGATATCAGGCAATTGAACGGCTCCATCAGTGTATTAATGCACTGGAACAGGCTCTGCACCAGTTACAACAGCAGATAACCGCCCTGCCCCTGCTGGCGGCCCGGGTTTTCGTGTTACCTGAGATAACCAAAGGTGAAGAACATGATCCCCGGCCACAGCTTCAGGTGACGCCGTTACTGGCGCAAGCGGCGCTGGCACAGGCGCTGCAACATTATAGCCTGCTATTTATGCAGCAACAGCCGGCGCAACGTAGCACGAAATCTGCTGTCAGGTTACCGGGGGCACTTTGTCTGCAGGCAGCGCCTGCGCTGGCTGACGCATTACGTCAGCAGGTCAGGCATATTAACCTGCTGAAAAACCGGCTTGAGCAGATTATTACGCTGGAATCGGAGGTTGCCGCGGCCGAACGTTTTGAGTTTGTCCATCAACAGTTACCAGGGCTGATTACCCTGAATGCATACCGAACGATTACCCTGCTGGACGCACCAGACAGCGTACGCTTTGGCTGGGCAAATAAACAAATTATTCAACGGGTTGACCGAACTGTGCTGCGGGAAAAGTTACTTGCCAGTCTGCAAGGCGGTCGCGCTGCGCCTGGCTGGCAGCGTGAGCAGTGGGCAGACAATTTGCGCCACGAGATTGCCCTGATTGATGCGCTGCCTGCCGGTGCTCAGCTAAAAATCCGCCGACCGGTTAAAGTGCAGCCGGTTGCACGCATCTGGCAGGCACAGAAGCAAAAACAAACCCAGCTGGCCTGCCCTTCTCCATTGCTGATTCTGTGCCAGAATGCCGATCAGTTACCCAAACTGGGGGTATTAGCCAACTATGACCAACAGCGGATAACCCACCGTCATAAACCAACGGCACAGCAATTGTGGCCGCTGATACCGCGTTTGCATCTGTACAGTGACTTACCAGGCTAAAAAACCGGGCCGAAGCCCGGTGAAATAATCACGCAAACCGCGGCCCTTTAAGGCTACTGTTTCATGCTGCCAACCATGTCTTCCGGTCGTACCCAGGCATCAAACTCCGCTTCCGTGAGATAGCCCAGTTTCAGCGCTGACGCTTTTAACGTCAGGCCTTCTTTGTGCGCTTTTTTAGCAATTTCAGCCGCTTTATCGTAGCCAATATGGGTATTAAGCGCCGTTACCAGCATCAATGACTCGTTAAGCAACTGGCTGATCCGCGGGCGATTAGGCTCAATACCACTGGCACAATGATGATTAAAGCTGTCCATACCATCGGCCAGCAGACGCACCGATTGCAGAAAATTGTGAATAATCATCGGGCGATAGACATTCAGTTCAAAATTCCCTGATGCGCCGCCCATATTAATGGCCACGTCATTGCCGGTTACCTGACAGCACAGCATGGTTACCGCTTCACATTGGGTCGGGTTCACTTTACCCGGCATGATTGAGCTACCCGGTTCATTTTCCGGGATAGCCAGCTCACCAATCCCACAACGCGGACCTGAAGCCAGCCAGCGCACGTCGTTGGCAATCTTCATCATCGATGCCGCCAGCCCCTTCAGCGCACCATGCGCATGCACCAGTCCGTCGCAGGTTGCCAGGGATTCAAACTTGTTTGGCGCAGTAATAAAGGGTTGTCTGGTGAGCGCTGCCAGCTCTTTTGCCACACGTACAGCATATTCAGGGTGGGTATTTAACCCGGTGCCCACTGCGGTTCCCCCCAGGGCCAGTTCAGCCAGATGGGGAATGCTGTTTTCAATATGCTTAAGGTTATGCTCCAGCATGGCCACCCAGCCGGAAATTTCCTGCCCGAGCGTCAACGGTGTGGCATCCTGCAGGTGCGTGCGGCCGATTTTAACAATATCTTTAAACGCGTCTGATTTCTGACTCAGGGTGTTTTTCAGCTGCTGTAACTGGGGGATAAGCTGTTCGCGTAATGCAATCACCGCCGCCACATGCATTGCCGTAGGAAACACGTCATTAGAGCTCTGGCTCTTGTTCACATCATCATTGGGATGAACCAGCCGCGACATACCGCGCTCACCGCCAAGCAATTCACTGGCGCGGTTTGCCAGCACTTCATTCATGTTCATATTGGTCTGGGTGCCGGAACCGGTTTGCCAGATAGCCAGCGGAAATTCGTCACTGTGCTGATTATCCAGCACCTCGTCGGCCGCTTTAATAATCGCCGCAGCGCGCTCGGCCGGCAGCAGGCCTAAATCCTGGTTAACCTTTGCTGCAGCCCGCTTAGTCAGCGCCAGTGCATGCACCAAAGCGGTCGGCATTTTCTCGGTTGAAATACGAAAATGTTCCAGTGAACGCTGAGTCTGTGCGCCCCATAGCTTTTCAGACGGTACATCGATGGGCCCCATTGAGTCTTTTTCAATGCGATTGGCAACCATTACTGTCTCCTTTAGCACAAATATCAATTATTAACGGTTTTCCTGCCGCTGCCGGCGGAAAGCTCGCCGCATAGAGTGACATAGATCAACATTATATTATGAGACTCAGCCGGAGTTATTGCTCATTGAATGTCTTTTCCGCGGCTTTCTGTTTTAATAGCCAACAGTTAACTCACTGCCAATATGGGTATTAATCATGCAAAAATTAATTAATTCACTGCAATATTATGCATGGGGCAGTAAAACCGCCTTAACCGAGCTTTACCATATCGCCAATCCCGATCACCGTCCGCTGGCCGAACTCTGGATGGGGGCTCATCCGAAAAGCCCTTCACATGTCGTTACGCCCACTGGACAACGCTCATTACGCGACCTTATCGCCGACAATCCGCAGGCCATGCTCGGAGAAAAAGTGGCCCGCCGCTTTGGCGAATTGCCTTTTTTATTCAAAGTACTCAGTGCAGCTCAGCCGCTGTCAATTCAGGTCCATCCGAGTAAATCTGCCGCTGAAGCCGGTTTTGCCAGAGAAAATGCAGCGGGTATTCCCCTTGACGCCCCTGAACGCAATTACAAAGATGCCAACCACAAACCTGAACTGGTTTTCGCACTGACACCGTTTAAAGCCATTAACGGTTTTCGCCAGCAGGACGAAATGATTTCATTGCTGCAACCGATAGCCGGCGCCCACCCCGCTATCGCCCATTTTCTGCAGGCACCGGATGAGCAACGCTTAAGCCATCTGTTCACCAGCCTGCTGTCAATGGAAGGTGACAGCAAAACCCGGGCAATCGGCGTGCTAAAAGCGGCGCTCAACAGTCAGCAGGGTGAACCCTGGGATATCATTCGCACTATCGCGGTGGATTATCCGCAGGATAACGGTCTGTTTTCGCCGTTGCTGCTAAATGTGATTACGCTGCAAGCTGGCGAAGCGATGTTTTTATTTGCGCAAACACCGCATGCCTATCTTGATGGCGTGGCGCTGGAAGTAATGGCAAATTCCGACAATGTATTGCGCGCCGGACTGACGCCTAAATATATCGATATTCCCGAGCTGCTGGCCAATCTGGAATTTCGCGCCAAACCTTATGCGTCCTTGCGTACGGAGCCACAGGCGGAAGGTGACATGCTGATTTTTCCGATACCGGTTGATGACTTTGCTTTTGCTTTACATACTGTTAAACCGACACCGAGCCGCATCAGCCAGCAGAGCGCCGCAATATTGTTTTGTGTCGAAGGAAAAGCCATCATCAGCCGCCAGGATCAGCAGATTGAATTAGCACCCGGCGAATCCTGCTTTGTACCTGCCTGTGAGTCACCCGTAATGCTTGCCGGAACCGGTCGCGTTGCGCGGGTCTATAATCAGCTGGATGAAAGCGAAGCAAAGACACTTTCTTAAATAGCTGTTATCATTCAACCGATTGCTTAAACACCTCGCCGGAGCGGCCAGCAGGATGCACAAGGCGCACCGGCATGATGGATTAGAAAGGATGTGATGATGAAAAAGACCAAGATAGCGGTCGGCGTGGTGGTAGCGCTGGGGATTATCCTGACGGGCGGCGCCTGGTTCACCGGGAAAAAACTGGAAGAGAACCGCGATCAGGCGTTACAGAACGCCAATAACTGGCTGCAACAACAAATGCCGCAGGCGCATCTGACGCTGAGCTATCAGGATTACCAGCGTGGAGTATTCAGCAGTCAGGTTAAGCTGATTATTCAGTCCAGCTCACAGACCACTGATGATGCGTTATTAAAACCGGGACAGAGCCTGGTTTTTCAGGAAACGCTTCATCACGGCCCTTTCCCGCTTTCTCAGCTGCGCAAATTTAACCTGATTCCCAGCATGGCTTCGGTGCACAGCGAACTGCAAAATACCGACCCGGTACGCAAACTCTTTGAACTGACCAAAGATAAACCTTTTATTAGCGGCGATACGCGTATTGGTTACGGCGGCGACACCACCAGTGATATCAGGTTGTTACCCCTGGATTATCAGGACAGCAAAAGTGGCGACCGGCTGGCGTTTAATGGCGGTAAGTTAACCGTTTCTGCCGATAACCAGGGTAATCAGCTTAATTACTCAGGCCTGGTTGACGATCTGGCAGTGACCAGCAAAAATGATATGGGAATGCCGGTATTACTGAGCTTTAATGGCCTGTCTTTCAACGGTAAGACCCACCCTGGCGCAGCCGATCTGCGGGTGGGTAATCAGTCTGTTGATCTGAAAAGCTTTACCACCCGTATCGAAGATAAAGAAGTCATTAACGCACAAGGTTTACAACTACTGTCCGATTTCACCAGCGACAGCAAAAATATTAACGGCCAGTTCGACTATAAAATGGACGCCGTGAAACTGCAGGGCCAGGATTTTGGTTCCGCCAGGCTGACGGTAAAATTATCGCAGCTTGATGCCGCCTCACTTAAAGCTTTCTCGGAAAATTACCGTACTCAGATGCAACCGTTAATCGACCAGCCCAATGTTGACCCGCAGCTGTTGCAACAAAAATCGCGTGAGGCCTTTGCCAGCAACCTGCCGCTGTTACTTAAGGGTAATCCGGTTATCAGTATTGCACCATTGAGCTGGAAAAATGCCAAAGGTGAAAGTACCTTTAATTTCACCGCCAGCCTGAAAGATCCTTCCAGCTCTGCTGCTCCGGCCGATGAAGGTAATATCAATCAGATGGCGGATAACGTGGTGAAATCCCTTGATGCCCGCTTAGTCATTCCCATGGCAATGGCCAGCGAAGTTATGACCCGCGTTGGCATCGCTGAAGGAAACAGTGAAGAACAGTCGGCGAAACTGGCCGATCAGCAAGTGAAAGGGTTTGCCGCGATGGGGCAGATGTTTAAGCTGACCACTCAGCAGGATAATAACATCGTTGCCAGCCTGCAGTTTGCCAATGGGCAGATAACCATGAACGGTGAAAAAATGCCCCTCGACCAGTTTATCAGCCGCTATCTGACCGCGGGTAGCGCGCCCGAAGGCCTGTCGCAATAAGCTATAATTTATAGATTGGCGCGCGCAAGCGCGCTTTTTTTTACCCGCCCGGTTGCCGCTTTAAACCAGATTTATTGTTAATAATACTGGCTTCATTGAACTGGGTGTTTTTATACTGGTTTGCACTTTTCAAGCCGATAACATAAGAGAGTGCCGCGTGATCGATCATCACCTTCCTCTGACAGACCTCCACCGCCATCTTGATGGCAATATCCGTGCGCAGACGATTCTTGAATTAGGACGTGAGTTTAATGTTCAGCTGCCCGCCACCAGCCTGGAACAGCTGCGGCCACACGTGCAGGTAACCCGCAACGAGCCAGATTTAGTGAGCTTTCTCAACAAACTGGACTGGGGGGTTAAGGTTCTGGGATCACTGGATGCCTGTCGCCGTGTCGCTATGGAAAATGTGGAAGACGCCGCCCGGGCAGGCATTGATTATGCCGAACTGCGTTTCTCGCCGGGCTATATGGCGATGGCACATAATCTGCCCATTAGCGGCGTGGTGGAAGCGGTGGCGGACGGCATCCGCACAGCCTGCCGGCAGGTGGCTGTCGAAGTACGCCTGATTGGCATTATGAGCCGTACTTTTGGCACAGAAGCCTGCCTGCGCGAGCTGGAAGGCCTGTTGGCACATCGCGATGCCATCACGGCGGTTGATCTGGCCGGAGATGAACTTGGCTTTCCCGGCAGCGAATTTTTACACCATTTTAATTGTGCTCGTGATGCCGGATTCCACATTACCGTCCACGCCGGTGAAGCCGCCGGGGCTGAAAGTATCTGGCAGGCTATTCGTGAACTGGGTGCAGAACGCATTGGCCATGGTGTGCGGGCAATTGATGACCCTGCCCTGATGGATTTCCTCGCCGTGCAGGGTATTGGCATTGAGTCCTGTCTCACGTCCAACATTCAGACCAGTACCGTGGCGTCGCTGGCAACCCATCCGCTAAAAGCGTTTCTGGAACATGGCATTCTGGCGACGATAAACAGTGATGACCCGGCGGTTCAGGGTGTTGATTTGCCGGATGAATACCGGCTGGCTGCACCGGCAGCCGGCCTGACGCCAGCGCAGATACATCAGGCCCAGCAAAACGGGCTGAAGGTGGCCTTTCTCAGTGAGGCAGAAAAACAGGCGTTGTGCCAGCGGGTAGCCGGTTAAACCCTGGCCCCTGCCGCGCGGGGGCCAGGCAACGCAGAGATCACCTACTTACAGGACAGGGTCTGGCGCTTTTCTGAAGATTGTAATCCCAGTTCAATCAGCTCCATTACCTGAATGGCCTGGTCTGCGCTGACCGGATTGCTGCCGCGTCCGCTAATGGCATCGCGAATTGCGGCGTAATAGGCCGGGTAATTCCCCGGGGTGGTCAGCAGACTCTTCCCGACCAGGCTGTCGCCCTGCTGCAGGGTTAATAGTCCGTCACGCATATCATAGCCCCAGTCCTGCTGCGGTGGACGAACACCCGCCTTCAGGCTGTCTTCCTGCGGGTCCAGCCCATACTTAACATAACTGCCTTTGGTGCCGTGAATCTGATAACGCGGCGATTCAGCCGCAACCAGCATGCTGGCATGTAATACCACGCGTTTTTGCGGATAAATTAACTGAGCATGAAAATAGTCGGTGGTTTGCGCACCGGGACGTAATTCAGTCATATCAACGTTAATGGCTACCGGAGAGCCAAACAGTTGTAACGCCTGATCCAGTAAGTGCGGGCCAAGATCGTACCAGATACCGCTGCCGACACCTTTCTGCTCACGCCAACGCTGACGCACCTCCGGGCGAAAGCGATCAAAATGGGATTCAAAATAACGCACTTCCCCCAATTCGCCACTGGCCAGCAAACTCTTCACCGTAAGAAAATCACTGTCCCAACGTCGGTTATGAAAAACCGATAGCATTAATCCCTGCGCCTGAGCCAGTGCATTCAGCTCATGCGCTTGTGACAACGTCACTGTAAACGGTTTATCGACAACCACATGCTTACCGGCTGTAAGCGCCGCTTTTGCCAGTGGAAAATGTGTGTCATTAGGCGTAGGGATAACAATAACCTGCAGATCCGGATCATCAAATAAGGTCTGTGCATCATCCACAACCTGCACGGCTGGCCAGTCTGCGTGCACTTTGCCGGCATCACTACTCGACACCGCTGCCAGTTCCATATCTGCGGTTCCGGCAATCAGCGGTGCATGAAATGTTTTACTGGCATAGCCGTACCCCACCAGGCCAACACGAATTTTTTCGCTCATTGAAATTCCTCTCATTCTCGGATGTGAATGATTTAAGTCGAAAGCGGCAGACAGAACAAGGTGTAAAGTGCCGAAAGCCGACAAAAATAACCATTGTGACCTTATCACAACAGCGACTTACTCGTCGCATCAGGCGGCCAGCGATGCGGATAATTTAGCGTCTGTTCATCGGTTGCTGTGCGCTATGTCAGCGCATCCCGCTGACAAAAAAAGTGTGCAAACGGACAAACGCGTTTGTGGCACAAGCAAATGCAGCCCGGCTTGCTGATATCGGCTCTTTGTTGAAATGAGGTTTACTTATCCAGATTAGAATGTTTCAGATAGGCATATCTTAGCCGTTGTCTGCTGATTAAAAACCACTCATTGCACCCGCTGCTGTAGCCATGCTGCGGCTCAGTGAATATTTTGTCATGCATTTTTGAGCGTAATTCTTAAATTCACGGCTTTATGCGTTTTTTACTATATAACCAGTAAAACATCATCATATACTCATCACTCGCTCTTGCAGGACAATTTGCCACTATCATGACAGTTCACGATTTTCTGTTAAAATTTCGCAAAGTAAATAATCAGGACAGCCTTGAAAAACTTTTCGATCATCTAAATTATACCCTGACCGATGACCACGACCTTATCAATATGTATCGGGCTGCCGACCATCGTCGGGCAGAACTGGCCTCTGGCGGCCGCTTGTTTGATTTAGGCTGCGTGCCGAAATCCGTCTGGCGCTATGTAGTGTAAATAAGCCTGAACGGGTGAATTTGCCGGAAAAATACGTATAATCCCCTCCCGGCTGTCAACGACAGCACCTGTCTGTTGCCCGTAATGAGGATTCGTTTTGATACAGCAATCAAAACCGCGTATTGGTGGCTGGTTATGGTTACCGTTAATCTGGCTAGCGCTCTCTCTGCTGACCAGTACCCTGGTCATCGTCCACTATTACCGCTTTCTGCTTGATACGCAGGTGCGCAATCATCTTTTTGCCCAGACGGCCAGTCTGCTGGTTCCGTTACTGTTATCGCTGCTCACCGCGACGCTGCTCTGGTTATATACGCTGTGGATTAGCTGGTTATTTTATCAGCGTTCAGGACGACTACCGCGCCACTATATTATCTGGCTGCTATTGACGGTTATCCTGGCGATTAAAAGCTGGGCCTTTTCACCGGTTAGCGATGTAATTGCTACCAGAAATCTGTTAATTTCTCTGCTGACTGCAGCAATTTTCGCTATTTATCTGCGACGTTCTGCCAGAGTTAAAACGACCTTTACCGCGCCATGAAGCTGTTACAATCCGGCAATTTTATTCAATAGTGCGCTCTGCCCAGCTTTACGGATTAACCCTGGGTGCAGATGGTTGTCGCTGGCGCCCGAATCGCCGATAATTATTGCTTTCATTATTCAGGCTAAACCATGACCGAATACCTGCTGTTATTTATTGGCACCGTACTGGTGAATAATTTCGTTCTGGTAAAGTTCCTTGGCCTTTGTCCTTTCATGGGTGTTTCCAAAAAACTGGAAACGGCAATCGGAATGGGACTTGCCACCACCTTTGTGATTACGCTGGCCTCGATTTGCGCGTGGCTGGTCAATCATTTGATCCTGCTGCCCCTTGATCTGACCTATCTGCGCACCATGGCCTATATTCTGGTCATTGCCGTTGTAGTGCAGTTCACCGAAATGGTAGTCCGTAAAACCAGTCCGGGCCTTTACCGGTTGCTGGGCATATTCCTGCCGCTTATTACCACCAATTGCGCGGTGCTGGCGGTGCCTTTGCTAAGCGTCAACCTCAATCACAGTTTTCTTCAGGCGGCAGTATTTGGCTTCAGTGCCTCACTGGGCTTCTCACTGGTGATGGTGTTGTTTGCCGGCTTGCGCGAACGCCTGGTGCTGGCGGATGTACCCGCACCGTTTAAGGGCAATTCTATTGCCCTGATCACCGCCGGACTGATGGCGTTAGCCTTTATGGGCTTTAGCGGACTGGTTAAATTCTGATGACGGCTATCTGGATTGCGATTGCGGTACTCAGCGCACTTAGCCTGTTTTTTGGCGGTCTGCTTGGCTATGCCTCACGGCGCTTTAAAGTTGAAGATGATCCCATCGTCGAGCAAATCGATGCACTTTTACCGCAAAGTCAGTGTGGTCAATGTGGCTATCCTGGCTGTCGTCCCTATGCCGACGCCGTCGGTAACAATGGCGAAGCGATAAATAAATGTGCGCCCGGTGGGGAACAAACCATGCTGAAGCTGGCCGCCTTACTGAACGTAGAGCCGCAATTTCTTGACGGTGACGCAGAAATACGTGAGCCGGTGAGAAAAGTAGCCTGGATCGATGAAGCCAACTGTATTGGTTGTACCAAATGTATTCAGGCTTGCCCGGTTGATGCCATTGTTGGTGCTACCCGCGCAATGCATACCGTACTAAGCGATGTGTGCACCGGTTGCGATCTCTGCGTTGCTCCCTGCCCGACCGACTGCATCGACATGCGGCCGGTTGCCGTTACGCCAGCCAACTGGAAATGGAATTTGGACACCATTCCGGTACGCGTTATCCCAGCGGACAGTCATGCATAACCTGTTAAAGCTGTTTAAAAAAGATCGTATCTGGGATTTCCAGGGAGGCATTCATCCTCCGGAAATGAAAACCCAGTCAAACGCCACCCCTCTGCGTCAGCTTCCGCTGGCCTCGCAGTTTATTATTCCGTTAAAACAGCATATCGGCCATGATGGCGAGATCTGTGTAACGCCCGGCGATAAAGTGTTACGCGGCCAGCCGCTGACCTTTGGCCAGGGCCGCATGCTACCGGTTCATGCCCCAACCTCCGGTACGATAACGGCTATAGCCCATCATATGACGGCTCATCCTTCCGGGCTGAGCGAACTGTGTATTTTTCTGCAAGCAGATGGTGATGATCGCTGGACGCCGCGTAATCCGCTGAACGACTATCGGCAGCGTCCGCGCAGTGAAGTTATTAACCATATTCACCAGGCCGGTATTGCCGGGCTGGGCGGTGCGGGCTTTCCTACCGCTGTCAAACTGAAAGGTGCGCAGGACAGTACGCGCACGCTGATTATCAATGCCGCAGAATGCGAGCCTTATATCACCGCAGACGATCGTCTGATGCAGGATTGCGCAACCGAGGTAGTGGAAGGTAGCCGCATTCTGGCCTGGATTTTACAGGCAGAAACCACACTGATTGGCATTGAAGATAATAAGCCCGAGGCGATTTATGCCCTGCAGCAGGCCCTCGCGGGTCAGGATACCTTACAGTTACGTATCATCCCGACGAAATACCCATCCGGCGGCGCAAAACAGCTGACTAAAATCCTCACCGGCAAAGAAGTTCCCCACGGTGGCCGCTCGTCAGATATTGGCGTACTGATGCAAAACGTCGGCACCGCTTATGCAGTGAAACGTGCGGTCATTGACGGCGAAGCGCTTACCGAACGCGTAGTTACCCTTACCGGCGAGGCAATTGGCCAGCCCGGTAATGTCTGGGGACGCTTTGGTACTCCGGTAAGTCATCTGTTACGGCATGCCGGTTTTACAGCGCAGGCCGAACAAATGGTGATTATGGGGGGACCACTGATGGGCTTCACCCTGCCGTCACTGGATGTGCCGGTGGTGAAAATAACCAACTGTCTGCTAGCACCTTCTGCTAATGAGATAGGTCAGCCCGAAGCAGAACAATCCTGCATTCGTTGCAGTGCCTGTGCGGATGCCTGCCCGGCAGCCTTACTACCCCAGCAGCTATACTGGTACAGCCGTGGTGGCGACCATGATAAAGCCCGGGCACACCATATTGATGATTGCATTGAATGCGGCGCGTGCGCCTACGTCTGTCCGAGTAATATACCGCTGGTACAATATTACCGGCAGGAGAAAGCCGAATTACGGGCTATTGATCTTGAGGCTAAACGCACCGCACAAGCAAAAGCACGTTTTGAAGCGCGCCAGAACCGTCTGGAACGCGAAAAACTGGCACGGGAAGCTCGCCATCAACAGGCCAAAACCGCAGTGAGTGAGCGCGATCAGCAGACGATTAATGCCGCCCTGCAACGGGTGAAAGAAAAAAATAGTCACGCGACACGCCCGGTTGAGGTTCAGGCTGGCAGCATACCGGATAATAGCGCTATTATCGCCCAGCGCGAAGCACGTAAAGCCGACGCTCGCGCCCGGCAGGCGGCCATCCAGGCCGAAACCGAACCGCTAACCCGGCAGAACACAGATCCGCGTAAAGCTGCGGTCGAAGCGGCCATTGCCCGCGCTAAAGCAAAAAAAGCCGCGCTCACCGACAGCAGCAGTACCGCTGACGCCCCTCCCGCAGAGGATGCGCGTAAAGCCGCGATCGAGGCGGCCATTGCCCGCGCTAAAGCAAAAAAAGCCGCGCTCACCGACAGCAGCAGTACCGCTGACGCCCCTCCCGCAGAGGATGCGCGTAAAGCCGCGGTCGAGGCGGCCATTGCCCGCGCTAAAGCAAAAAAAGCCGCGCTTACCGACAGCAGCAGTACCGCTGACTCCCCTCCCGCAGAGGATGTGCGTAAAGCCGCGGTGGCGGCGGCCATTGCCCGCGCTAAAGCAAAAAAAGCCGCGCTTACCGACAGCAGCAGTACCGCTGACGCCCCTCCCGCAGAGGATGCGCTTAAAGCCGCGGTCGAGACGGCCATTGCCCGCGCTAAAGCAAAAAAAGCCGCCCGACAGCAAAAACAAGAGGAATAAATGGCGTTTCGTATTGCAAGCTCTCCCTATACACATAATCGCCGCAGTACCAGCAGAATTATGCTGCTGGTAGTCTTTGCCGCTGTGCCAGGTATAGCCGCCCAGTGGTATTATTTCGGCTGGGGAAATATTATCCAGGTGACGATTGCCGTTTTCACCGCCCTGTTAACAGAAGGTTTCGCCTTAAAATTACGTCGCAGCCCGGTACTGGCGGCACTTAACGATTATTCAGCGCTGC
Organism: Erwinia sp. OLFS4; assembly: GCF_002752165.1. Classification (GTDB taxonomy): domain Bacteria; phylum Pseudomonadota; class Gammaproteobacteria; order Enterobacterales; family Enterobacteriaceae; genus Izhakiella. The sequence goes on along the minus strand of NZ_MOMB01000005.1, from coordinate 61,478 downwards.
TCACCGCGTTGTTACTGGGCATCAGCATTCCTTCACTGGCTCCCTGGTGGGTGGTGGTTATCGGTACCGCCTTTGCCATTGTCATTGCTAAACAGCTATACGGCGGACTGGGTCAGAACCCTTTTAATCCGGCGATGATAGGCTATGTTGTGCTGCTGATCTCTTTCCCGGTGCAGATGACCAGCTGGCTGCCGCCGGTGGAGCTTCAGGCGTCATCCGCTGGCTTTATCGATTCACTGGCTGTTATTTTCAGTGGCCATAGCTTCAGCGGACAAACGCTTCATCAGTTACGTGAAGGGATAGATGGCATCAGCCAGGCCACGCCGCTGGATAATTTTAAAACCGGATTAACGGCCGGTCATTCCGCCAGCCAGCTACTGGCGCAACCCATTTACAACGGTGTGCTGGCAGGCGCTGGCTGGCAGTGGGTCAATCTTGGTTTTCTGCTTGGCGGCCTGTTTTTAATTCGCTGCCAGGCGATCCGCTGGCATATTCCAGTCAGTTTCCTGCTATCGCTTTGTCTGTGTGCGCTTGCCGGCTGGCTGCTGGCACCCGATCGCTTTATTTCACCGCTAATGCATCTGTTTTCCGGCGCGACTATGCTCGGGGCTTTTTTTATTGCCACCGATCCGGTTACTGCCTCCACCACCAATAAGGGGCGCCTGATATTTGGCGCACTAATCGGCATGCTGGTATGGCTGATCCGCAGTTTTGGTGGTTACCCGGACGGCGTAGCGTTTGCCGTCCTGCTGGCCAATATTTGCGTTCCACTGATTGATTACTATACTCAGCCGCGCGTTTACGGTCACAAAAAGGAGTGAATATGCTGGATGTGATTCGTAAAAACGGGGTGACCCTGGCAATTTTCGCGGCAATTACCACCGGCATGACCGCGGTCATTAATGCGGTAACTAAACCAACAATTGATCATCAGGCCGAGCTGGCGCAGAAAACCCTGCTGGATCAGGTGGTACCACCGGCGATGTATAACAACAAGTTGCAGCGAGAATGTTACGTTGTCACAGATAAAGCGCTGGGTAATATGACCCCACACCACCTTTATCTGGCCCGACGCGATGGCAAACCGGTGGCGGTCGCCATCGAAACTACCGCACCGGATGGTTATTCTGGTAATATCCAGCTGCTGGTCGGCGCAGATTTCAGCGGCAGGGTTTTGGGTACCCGGGTCGTGGAACACCATGAAACGCCGGGTCTCGGCGATAAAATTGACCTGCGAATTTCAGACTGGGTCTTATCTTTCAATGGTAAAGTCGTGGCTGGCAAATCCGATCCCCGCTTTGCGGTAAAAAAAGATGGTGGTGATTTCGACCAGTTTACCGGGGCAACCATTACCCCACGCGCCGTGGTAAACGCCGTGAAGCGTACCACGCTGTTTGTGGAGACTCTGCCTCCCCAGCTTAATTCACTCACCGCCTGCGGAGAACAATGATGAGCGAAGCAAAGAATTTGCTGATTGGTGGCCTGTGGAAAAATAACTCTGCGCTGGTGCAGCTACTGGGGCTTTGCCCGTTACTGGCGGTTACTTCTACCGCCACCAATGCACTGGGGCTCGGACTGGCCACCACCCTGGTGCTGACCTGCACTAATAGCGGTATCTCGCTTTCCCGCCGTTGGGTCCCTTCTGAAATTCGTATTCCGATATACGTCATGATTATTGCCGCCGTCGTCAGTTGCGTACAGATGCTGATTGCAGCCTGGGCGCCGGGGCTAAACCAGTCGTTGGGCATTTTTATTCCACTCATTGTCACTAACTGCATCGTTGTTGGCCGCGCGGAAGCCGTAGCGTCAAAAAACCGCATCCCACTGGCGGCGCTTGATGGCATGGCCATTGGTCTCGGGGCAACCAGTGTCATGGTGGTACTGGGTTCTTTACGCGAAATCATCGGCAATGGCACCCTTTTTAACGGTGCTGACCAGTTGCTTGGTCCCTGGGCAAAAGCATTGCGTATCGAAGTTTTTCATTTTGATTCACCGATGTTGCTGGCGATGTTACCGCCCGGAGCCTTTATCGGACTCGGCATGCTGCTGGCCGCGAAGTATCTGATTGATCAGAAAATGAAACAACGTGCCGCGCTGCGTGCACAAATTACCCGTGAGAATCTGCCGGGACAGACAGGAAGCACCGCGTGAATAAACTCAAACGCCGTCAGATACTTGAACGCTTACGCGCGGCCAATCCGTCCCCGACAACCGAGCTGAATTTTACCACGCCTTTTGAGCTGCTGATTGCCGTTTTGCTTTCTGCACAGGCCACCGATGTCAGCGTTAACAAAGCCACAGCCCGTCTCTATCCGGTGGCCAATACCCCTCAGGCAATGCTGGCACTCGGCGTCGATGGGGTGAAGCAATATATTAAAACTATCGGTCTGTTTAATAGCAAGGCGGAGAACGTCATTAAAACCTGCCGTATTTTACTGGAAAAGCATGGTGGCATCGTTCCGGAAGATCGCCTGGCGCTGGAAGCCCTGCCAGGCGTAGGCAGAAAAACGGCAAATGTTGTACTTAATACCGCATTCGGCTGGCCTACTATTGCCGTCGATACGCATATTTTTCGTGTCTCCAACCGCACCCGTTTCGCCCCTGGCAGTAACGTTGAACAGGTGGAAGCGCGATTACTAAAAGTGGTACCTGCTGAGTTTAAAGTTGACTGCCACCACTGGCTAATTCTGCATGGCCGCTACACCTGCGTGGCGCGTAAACCTCGCTGCGGGGCCTGTATCATTGAAGACCTGTGCGAATATCCCGAGAAAACCGAAATCGCCTGATTGTCAGCCGTTAAACAGTTACCTGACGCGCTGACTAACATATTTGCGCCAAAGATCACAAAACAAAACATTGGCGCTGTAATAACTCACTTCACCCGAATTTCACCACTTATTAACATTATCATTCACCTTACTGGCTGTTTTTCAATCTCTTCTTTCGGGTTATTTTCGACCACGATCACATCATGACAACTTATTTAACGCCCCTGCCGTTAACATCCGCATTTTATTAATTAAAAAAACCATAAACACAATATAAACGGCCATATTTTTGTTTATGATCGGTATAAAAAACCATTTGCATGATATATGGAGAAATTATCTTTCGCTGGTTATTTCTGGCGAGATTATTAGTATAAAATGTCTTATCAGGTTCTTAATGAAGACACAAATGTCGCATTCACTCCTTCAATGGCAGGTTACTCGCTATTGATAAGCCTGCTTAACCTGATAAAAAAATGCTTGCCTGCATGGCGCTAATCAGCGAAATTAGTCAGCTGTTTTTCCCCCTTCTTTATCCAAAGTCGAGAATTTTTATACAATAACGTCGACTTAATTCCTGAAATACAACAGGATTGCTAAGCCAGAGGTATAAGTGTCAACTGCAAACAACAACATCGAAGAGGCGTCGAGCCTTAACTCCTTTCGACAACCGAAGGCGTTTTATCTGATCTTTTCCATCGAACTTTGGGAACGATTTGGTTATTACGGCCTGCAGGCGATAATGGCCGTCTATCTGGTCAAACAGCTGGGTATGTCAGAATCACAATCAATTACCCTGTTCTCTTCTTTTAGCGCCCTGGTTTATGGTCTGGTGGCTATTGGGGGCTGGCTAGGTGACAAGGTGCTGGGAACCAAGCGTGTCATTATTCTCGGCGTCATCGTGCTGGCGATAGGCTATGCCATGGTGGCCTGGTCTGGCCATAATGTCACACTGGTGTACGTTGGAATGGCAACCATTGCCATGGGTAGCGGTCTGTTTAAGGCCAACCCGGCATCACTGTTGTCTACCTGTTATGATAAGGATGACCCGCGTATTGACGGTGCCTACACCATGTTTTACATGGCGATTAATATCGGTTCGTTTATTTCAATGATGCTGACTCCCTTTCTGGCCGCCCGATACGGCTGGAGCGTTGCGTTCACATTGTCTGTAATTGGCCTGGTGATTACCCTATTTAACTTTCTTTTCTGCCAGCGCCAGATAAAAAATAATGGTTCACGGCCTGACTTTGCCCCGCTGCACTTTGGCAAACTGCTCGCCACGCTGGCAGGAATTGTTGTACTGATTGCAATTGCCACCTGGCTGCTGCATCACCAGAACATTGCCCGCATTGCGCTGAGCGTGGTTGCCGTAGGGATTGTATTTATTTTTGCCAAAGAAGCCTTCTCGTTACGGGGTACCGCGCGCCGCAGAATGATCGTTGCTTTTCTGCTGATGGTTGAGGCCATTGTTTTCTTCGTGCTGTATATGCAAATGCCCACCTCACTGAACTTCTTTGCCATCCGCAACGTCCAGCACACTTTTCTGGGTTTCACTTTCGAGCCCGAGCAGTTTCAGGCGCTCAATCCGATGTGGATTATGGTGGCCAGCCCTGTGCTTGCCGCGCTGTATAATAAAATGGGCGACCGCCTGCCGATGCCGCATAAATTTGCCATTGGTATGTTGCTGTGTTGCTTTGCTTTTATGGTATTGCCGATCGGTATTCAGTTTGCCAATAACGCGGGCATTGTTTCACTTAACTGGCTGATACTAAGCTATGCGCTGCAAAGTATCGGTGAGCTAATGATTTCCGGCCTTGGGCTGGCAATGGTTGCGCAGCTGGTTCCACAGCGTCTGATGGGCTTTATCATGGGTTCATGGTTTCTGACCACTGCTGGCGCTGCGCTGGTTGCCGGTAAAGTGGCTAATCTGATGGCGGTGCCAACCAATGTCACTGACCCGTTCGAGTCGCTGCACATTTATGGTCACGTTTTTCTGCAGATTGGTATCTCAACCGGCATCATTGCCCTTCTGATGCTGCTGACCGCACCGCTGCTTCATCGTATGGCTCAGGCACCGCAAGCCTGAGTTTATTATCCCCCGCTGATGCCAATCCGTCAGGTGCCGCCCTTTTGCCGCACCTGACGTCAATAAAGCCCGGTTAAATTGCGCGTGCGCACTTTTTTTCTGTTCTGACGCGCCTATCATGGTTTCATCCGCGTTACCCACAAGGAGGCCAAGATGAAATTGTATACAAAAGCCGGTGCCTGCTCGCTGTCGCCGCATATCGTCCTGCGTGAAACCGGTCTGGATTTCACATTAGTCAACGTTGATCTGAAGAGTCATAAAACCGAAAAAGGAGAGGATTATCTGACCATCAACGCCAAAGGTCAGGTTCCCGCTTTACAGCTGAACGATGGTAGCGTGCTTACCGAAGGACAGGCTATTGTGCAGTATCTGGCAGATTTAAAACCGGACCGTCACCTGCTTGAAGCGGTGGGCAGCATGACCCGTTATCAGACGCTTGAGTGGCTCAGTTATATTTCCAGTGAACTGCACAAAGGCTTTACCCCGTTGTTTCGTGCCGATACCCCCGAGGCGATGAAACCACAATGCAGGACCCAGCTTGAGCACAAATTCCGTTATGTTGATAGCCAGTTGCAGGGTAAAAGCTGGCTGGTTGGACAACATTTCACGGTTGCAGATGCCTATCTTTTCACCGTATTACGCTGGGGTCATGCCATGAAGCTGAATCTGGCGGCGCTGACGTCTCTTGAAGCCTGGCGACAACGCGTTGCCCAGCGGCCTGCCGTTATCGCTGCACTGCAGGCTGAAGGGCTCAGTTAATACAAAGCTGTCAGGGGGCGCAAGCCCCCGGTTTATGACAATTTCTCCGCAGAAAAATGCTGTTGCGGATGGGCAATATGTTCCTGGGCGGCCACTAGCTGTAGCTCATATTCGCCCATCTGATGAGTTGTCAGCATCACTTCATACACCGCTGCGGTGACGTGCTCCAGTGCCGCCTGTAATCCTTTGCCATGCAACAGGTTTACCAGCAGCAGTCCGCTGGTCAGATCACCAACGCCAACCGGTTGCCGCACGCCAAAATCCACTAACGGGCGGTTAATGTGCCACGCTTCCCCGGCGGTAACCAGTAACATTTCAAAACGATCGCTGCGCCGGCCGGCGCGTGCCAGATGTTTTACCAGCACAATACGCGGACCCCGGTTAATCAGCGCGCGACAGGCACCAATTGCCTCGTCAACAGAGGTAATGCTTTGACCACTGAGCATTTCCAGCTCAAGCAGATTAGGCGCCACAATATCCGCCGCCGGCAGCGCGCTGTTAATATGAAACTCCGCCACACCGGGGGCTACGATGCAGCCTTTTTCCGGATGGCCCATCACCGGATCGCAAAAATACCAGGCATCAGGATTAGCGGCTTTAACCCGGCGAACAATTTCAAGGATCTGCTCTCCCTGCTCCGCAGAGCCAAGATAGCCGCTCAGTACTGCGCTGCAGGTTTTTAATCTGTCAATGTCGGCAATCCCCTGTGCAATGTCGGTCAGGTGCTGTGCCGGCATGACAATCCCGGTCCATTGTCCATATTGTGTATGGTTAGAAAACTGCACCGTATTCAGCGGCCAGACGTTAGCCCCTAAGCGCCGCATAGGGAATTCCGCCGCGCTATTACCGGCATGACCATAGACAGTATGAGACTGAATAGAAAGAATATTTTTCATAAACCCCGAACCTCCCCGACCAAAGAAAAGGGCCGGTTATTCCCGGCCCTTTATTATCCGCTATGACGGTTGCCAGCAGACAAGGCAATAGTGTTTTTTACCGCGCCGTAACAGGGTATAGCGCCCAAACAGTTTATCAGTACTGTTAAAGCGATATTCGGCATCACTTTGTTTTTCACCATTAATACTGACCGCGTTGGACATAATCATCGTTCGCGCCTGGCCCCGTGAAGGTACCAGCTGCGCATTGACCAGCGCCTGCTGCAAGTCGTCCTGTGGCTGCAAGGTGATTGTTGGCATGCCATCCTGAGCCAGCTGCTGAAAGTCAGCCTCAGTCAGGGCGCTCAGCGTACCGGAAAACAAGCTTTCGGTAATGCGTTTTGCCGCACTTAGTCCCGCCTCACCATGTACCAGCCGGGTGACCTGTTCTGCCAGTACGTATTGCGCGCGCGGCGCCGTGCCGCTATCCCTGTCTTCCTGTTCCAGGCGCTGAATATCCTCAATACTGAGGAAGGTGAAAAACTTCAGAAAGCGATATACATCAACATCTGCCGTGTTTATCCAGAACTGGTAAAATTTATACGGACTGGTTTTTTTCGCATCCAGCCATACCGCGCCACCTTCTGTTTTACCAAATTTGGTACCGTCTGCTTTGGTGATCAGCGGCACGGTCAGCCCCCAGGTCTGCTGCTGATGCAGGCGGCGGGTGAGATCGATACCGGAGGTAATATTGCCCCACTGGTCAGAGCCACCTATCTGTAAAACTACGCCGTAGCGTTTATTAAGTTCAGCAAAATCAAATCCCTGCAAAAGATTATATGAAAACTCAGTATATGAAATACCCTGGTCTTCACGATTGAGTCGTTGCTTTACCGCCTCTTTATTAATCATCTGATTGACGGAAAAATGCTTACCGATATCGCGCAGAAAAGTCAGCACACTCATTGCGCCGAACCAGTCATAATTATTGGCGGTAATGGCACCATTGTCACTGTCATCGAAGCGCAAAAACGGCGCCACCTGACGGCGGATTTTCTCTACCCACTCATTGACTGTTTCACTGGAATTTAGCTTGCGTTCAGCGGCTTTAAAACTGGGATCACCGATAAGCCCGGTGGCCCCCCCCACCAGCGCAACCGGCTTGTGGCCAGCATCCTGGAAGCGTTTCAGACACAAAAGCGGAACCAGATGGCCCAAATGCAAGCTGTCTGCGGTGGGATCAAAGCCGCAATACAAAGCAATTGGCCCTTGCGCCAGCCGCTCTGCTAACGCTGCCTCGTCCGTTACCTGAGCCACCAGGCCCCGCTCCTGCAATTGTTGAATCAGGTTACTGCCAGTCATCTAACGCTCCATGAAAACATCTGTACCTATGCTGGTACACAGCTTTCCGCTGAAATGCGGATAAAATGAGGGGTATAGCATAAAGCGCTGACGCACATCCTGCCAGCGCTTAAGGGGAATATTTGTCAGGTTCAGGGTGCCAGCCGGTCTATCTGCCAGCCTTTATCATCTCGCTGGTAAATAAAACGGTCATGCAAGCGGTGCGCGCCGCCCTGCCAGAATTCCACCGTGTTGATTTTTATACGATAGCCGCCCCAGAAACTGGGTAGTGGAATCTCGCCTTGCTGGAATTTTTGTTTCATTTCCAGAAATTTAGCTTCCAGCACGCCACGGGCCGATAAGCGACTGGATTGCGCCGATGCCCAGGCACCTATCTGACTGTCGCGCGGGCGGCTGTGGAAATAGCGTACGACTTCGCGCATTGTCAGTTTTTCTGCCACCCCTAACACCATTACCTGGCGTTCCAGCAAATACCAGGGGAAATGCAGGCTGATACGCGGGTTGTTTTCCAGATGATGTGCCTTGCGGCTGCCAAGATTGGTATAAAACACCATACCTTGCGCATCAAAATGTTTCAGCAGTACGATACGCTGATAGGGTTGCCCCGTCTCATCAACCGTCGCCACTGTCATCGCGGTGGGGTCAGGTAAACCGGCCTCCATCACCTGATTCAGCCAGTGACTGAACAGTTGCAACGGATCCGCCGGCAAATCTTTGCGACGTAACCCACCGCGGGTATACTCACGACGCAGGCTGGCAATATCCTGCAAAAGCGCCTTATCACTCATGGCTTGATTCTCTTATGCTGATAGCTCATTGTTGCAGCTGGCAGTCGTTAATTACAATTTTGTCATTACGTTCAACGAACGCCCCGTTACCTTTTGACCAGAATACATAGGTATCATTAGCATAACGTGTACCTGAAGCGGCCGGTGTCGCTTTCAGCAACTGCGGAGTTCCATCCAGGATCAGTTTTACCTGCTGCAGATGATTATCCAGCGTCACGGTCAATGGCAGCGTGCCGCAAACATAATGCAGGGTGGATAATTGTGACAGCGGTTGCGGATGCATACTATTGCAGCCCGCCAGTAATGCCCCTGCTAGCCACAGTATTATCTGACGCATTTTCATTGGTTATTCCCTTTTCAGTGTCGCGGATGATTTGCCGGAAAAATGGCGCCAAGCACGGTCTCCTCGCGCGCGCCGGTCACCGCCGGCAGATTGCCCGGTAAGCCGCTTAACGTGCGCCAGGCAAGCCAGGCAAAGGCCAGTGCCTCCATATCATCGCCATTGATACCGACGTCATCAGTACTGGCCACTTCGGTGCCGGCCAGAGCGGCAATAATACGCGCCATCAACAGCGGATTACGGCTGCCTCCGCCGCAAACCAGTAAACGATCGCAGCCACCGTTGAGCATAATCTGTTCAGTAATAGTGATGGCCGTCAGTTCAGCCAGGGTTGCCTGAACATCCTCAGGCCGCAGCGCGCTAAAGGCGCGGAGCTGAGTTTCCAGCCAGCTGAGATTAAAATATTCCCGGCCGGTACTCTTCGGTGCAGGCAGCGCAAACCAGGGGTCAGCCAGCATCCGCTTTAACAATGGCCGTACTATCTCGCCTTGTGCTGCCCATTCACCGTTATTATCCCAGGCTTTGCCCTGCTGGCGCCAGATCCAGGCATCCATTAGCATATTACCCGGACCGGTGTCATAACCCAGCACCGTCTGCCCCGGAAATAACAACGAAAGATTGGCGATTCCGCCAATATTAAGAATCATGCGCCGTTCCTGCGGATGCATCAAGACCGCCTGATGAAACGCCGGCACTAAGGGCGCACCCTGTCCTCCCAACGCCATATCTCGCCGACGAAAATCACCAACGACGCAGATACCGGTTCGGGCCGCAATAAGATTATTATCGCCAATCTGCATGCTGTGAGGGGCCTCACTTTGGGGTTCATGCCATACCGTCTGGCCATGACAGCCAATGGCCACAATATCTTCTGCGCTAAGCTGTTCCTGCTTAAGCAGTGCTAATACCGCGTCAGCAAATAACATCCCTAACCGGTGATCAAGCTGTCCCAGCTGGGATAAGGTTACAGGCTGCCCCTGACAGACAGCCAGGATTTGCTGGCGCAGACCGGGGGGCATAGCACAAGTGTAACTGGCTTGCTGTGCGACCATATTTTCATCAATTACCGCCAGCACCACATCGACCCCATCGAGGCTGGTACCTGACATTACGCCGATATAACGCCCTGAATTCATAAACGGACCCTAACTACGCGGTTGCAAATAATAACTGTTAGCCTGGCAAAAAGTGTCTGGCAATTCTATGATTAATTATCGTTTTTTGAATTCCAACGATACCCGATCAGCTTTTATGATAGCTACGTTAACATAATTTAATTCCGGTTTAGTTTTCGTAGTCTATGCTATGGCGCTTTTCGCCGGCTTACTGGTAAAGATGATTCCAGTACGGCCTTTGCCATATAATTAAGTTGTAAGTTGGTCTTTAATTAGGTAATTAGGGCCAGTTGTTCTACAAAGGAGCGTTAACAATGATCAAGCGTTTATTTATCGTGGCATTAGCCGGAATAACGCTGGCAGGCTGCGTCAGTAATGACACGCTCTCCGGCGATACCTATAGCGCATCGGAAGCCAAGCAAGTGCAAAGCGTAAGCTATGGCACCATTGTCCACGTCCGCCCGGTGAAAATTCAGGGTGGTGACGACGGCAACGTCATCGGGGCAATTGGCGGCGCGGTACTGGGCGGATTCCTTGGTAATACCATTGGTGGTGGTACTGGCCGTAGCCTGGCAACTGCCGGCGGTGCTGTGGCAGGTGCGGTTGCAGGCCAGGGTGTTCAGGGCGCGCTGAATAAAACCAGCGGCGTAGAACTTGAAATTCGCAAGGACGATGGAAACACCATCATGGTGGTTCAGAAGCAGGCTGCCAGCCGCTTCGCGGTTGGCCAACGGGTGGTGATGGCTTCAAATGGCAGCCAGGTCACCGTTTCTCCGCGTTAAGTCCCTCTGGTATAAAACAAACGGCATCGCATGCGATGCCGTTTTGTTATTCCACTCTTTCCTTGCCGTGCAGCTCGCTAATATTGCGTTCAAGTTGCGCAATTAACCTGACCATTTGTTCTACTTCCTGACGGGAAATACCGGATAATATATCGTGCCGGGTGGCGTCTATCACATGCTCCACTTGTGTGATAATCGGCTCAGCCTGTTTAGTCAGTTTTATACGCTTTGCCCGGCGATCGTTAGGGCATGTGGTACGGGTTATTAACCCTTTTTCTTCCAGCTGATCCAGCGTGCGTACTAACGAGGGCTGTTCAATGCCAATCGCTTTGGCCAGCTGAATCTGAGATTGTTCAGGAGGTAGCTGATGAATATTATGTAATGTAACCCAATGAGTTTGAGTCAGTTCAAGCGGCTTAAGTCGATGATCGATTAACGCACGCCAGATACGCACTAATCTGGACAAATCCGTTCCTAATGATGTATCCAATTTTCTCTCCTTATAATTAGCTTGCTAGCTATCAGTCATCTCTTTTGACTATTCTGCGAGTTTACAGCACGAAATACAAATTAATGGTCAACCAACAAAATAAATGCATAGTTCTAATATAATGAACATCCCACACACCAGATAAACATTTCATCATCAGCCTGCTTGTTTCGCCAGGATATGGCATCTAACCGCGATTATTAATGCTGTTTGTTTATTTTATCTTCGTTTTTATCCCTCTGCCGGCCCGTTTCGCTATAAAAATATCCTCCGTTTTTACTTAATAATAACAGCGATGAGCTGAGCTGCACGGCAACTGACTGAGGGGGATATGTGATTGCGCAGCCCACCCGGGAACGCAGCGCACGGCGAACGATATTAAATCACGCCAAAATTTGACTAAATAGGATGATCGGGCAGCGTTATACCCATGCAGAAAACCGAACCGAAAGAGCGACAGCCACCGCCCGGTAGCGGTACGTTAAAATAAAGAGGGTTGCGCGGGATCCTGCGGCAGGTCTTGCTTTGCCGCTCGCCGCATACGAATGAAACGTTGACGACACAGGCGCAGTACTTCACGCTTCTCGCTGTCAGTAAACTTACTCCAGTTAAAGCGTTCCTCACGACTACGCAGGCAGCCACGGCAATAGCCGCGCGCATCCGCCTGGCAGATGCCACGACAGGGACTGGGAACAGGAAAAAACTCCAGCTGTTCTGCCACATGCCCTCCAGAATAAGATACAGACAGAGTAATTGAAGAGCTTCCGGCACAAATATGCAAGCCAACCGATCATAAAAGCGCATCCTGCCCTGGGATGCAGGATAAGAAGCTGTCAGGTTATTAGTGCGATTTATCACATTAATTGCAAGTCAGATTATTATTTGCTGCCCGGCGCGTATTACCCGGCATCGGTGACGACGACGATGATCCGTTTGTGCCTGGTGAGCCGTATCCGCTTGCCGTAAACCGAACGGTCTATTAGGCTGTCAGTATGAAAACAAGCCGAAATGACACCCGGGATCATGTCCTGGATACCGGAGAACGATTATGTGCCCAGCGCGGCTTTACCAGCGTGGGACTGATTGAACTTCTTAGAGAGGCGGGCATCCCTAAGGGATCGTTCTATTATTATTTTCCCTCTAAAGAAGCTTTTGGTGTCGCCATGCTTGAGCGCTATTTTGCGCGCTATGTAACACAGTTTCAGGCATGGTTTGATAATGCGCCTGACCAGCCACGTCAGCAGCTGCTCAATTATTATCAGCAGTCACTGTCCACATGGTGTCAGGACCCGACTTTTGCCGGCTGTTTATCCGTTAAAATTTCTGCCGAGGTCTGTGATCTCTCCGAGGCCATGCGCATGGCGCTCCAGCAAGGTTCACTGGCGCTAATTGCCATTATCAGCCGGGTACTTGAACAGGCCGTCGCCCGTCAGCAATTAGCCCTGGTCACCAGCACGCAGTCCACGGCGGAACGCATTTATACCCTGTGGCTCGGCGCCAGCCTGCACAGCAAAATATGCCGTAGTAACGCCCCATTAATTAATGCCTGGGAAGAGATGGCACGCATGTTACCGCTTCCTGCTTAAAAAAAACCGTTTATAGTCGACCGGTCTATAAGGAATTATTATGTCACTGAAAAAACTCTTCACCCCGTTACAACTTGGCGCCATCAGCGTGCCGAACCGAATTTTTATGGCCCCGCTGACGCGTTTACGCAGCATCGAACCGGGGGATATCCCCACACCATTGATGGCTGAATATTATCGTCAGCGTGCCAGTGCCGGCCTGATTATCACCGAAGCTACGCAAATATCTGCACAGGCGAAAGGCTACGCCGGCGCGCCGGGCCTTCACTCTGCACCGCAAATTGCCGCCTGGAAATCAATAAATCACGGAATTCATCAGGCGGGCGGGCACAGCGCGGTGCAGTTATGGCACACCGGACGGATTTCTCATCACAGTTTGCAACCGGGTGGTAATCAGCCGGTTTCTGCTTCCGCCATCCGCGCAGAAACCCGGACATCATTGCGTGACGCACAAGGTCGCGCTATCCGCGAGCAGACTTCGACTCCCCGCGCCCTGGAACATGGCGAAATTAACGGCATTGTTAATGATTTTCGTCAGGCGGTGACCAATGCCCGTGAAGCAGATTTTGATCTTGTGGAACTGCATTCCGCCCATGGCTACCTGATTCACCAGTTTCTGTCACCGGCATCAAATCAACGTAACGACGAATATGGCGGCAGTATAGAAAACCGCACGCGCTTTGCGCTTGAAGTAGTCGATGCCGCGATTGCCAGCTGGCAGGCGGATCGCATCGCTATTCGTATCTCACCGCTGGGGCCATTTAACGGACTGGATAACGGAGAAGATCAGGAAGAAGCGGCGATCTACTATCTTAAGGAACTGGCGAAACGTAAGCTGGCCTATCTGCATATTTCAGAACCAGACTGGGCGGGTGGTAAACCATACAGCACAGAATTCCGTCAGGCAATCAGAGAAAGTTATCCCGGTATTATTGTGGCTGCGGGTGGTTACAGCGCCGAAAAAGCCGAGCAATTAATTGAGCAAGGTCTGATTGATGCCGTTGCCTTTGGCCGCAGTTATATTGCTAACCCGGATCTGGTGGCCCGTCTGCAGCAAAACGCCCCGCTGAATTCGCCGCATCCTGAAAGCTTTTATGGCGGCGGCGCAGAGGGATATACCGATTATCCGCTGTTGTCAGAGTAACACCCCTTTATAAGGCGGCACTTACGCCGCTATACTGATGCTCTGCCCACTTTCTGAAGAGGATGTTATGCGCTTACTTCATACTATGCTGCGCGTTGGCGATCTGCAGCGTTCAATTGACTTTTATACCCGGGTGCTGGGCATGCGTGTACTGCGTCAGAGTGAGAATACCGAGTATAAATACAACCTGGCTTTTGTGGGTTACAGTGATGAAAGCAAAGGGGCAGTCATCGAGCTGACTTATAACTGGGGTGTGGATAACTATGAGCTGGGTACCGCTTATGGTCATATCGCCCTGGGTGTGGATGACGTGGCTGCCACCTGTGAACGTATTCGTCAGGCAGGTGGTAATGTTACCCGCGAAGCAGGTCCCGTCAAAGGCGGGAGTACCATCATTGCGTTTGTTGAAGATCCCGATGGCTATAAAATTGAGCTGATTGAAGATAAACAGGCTTCAGCCGGCCTGGGTAACTGATTCAGCATTCAGCGGGCGGCCACAACAGGCCGCCTCTGCCCGCTTTGCTGCTGCCCTGCTGCATCTCACGCTAAAGTTTGCCATAATGCGCGCTGCTATTTTTACTGCAAGAGCGTCTGATGTCTGAAACCAACGATTTTAACACCCTTGCCAGCCGGTTCCGTGGCTTTTACCCGGTGGTCATTGATGTGGAAACCGCCGGCTTTGATGCCAGCACCAATGCGTTGCTGGAGATCGCCGCCATCTCGCTGAAAATGGATCCGGACGGCTGGCTTGAGCCGGATGAAACCTGCCATTTTCATATTACACCGTTTGAAGGTGCCGTTCTGGAACCTGAAGCGCTGGCCTTCAACGGCATAGACCCCTACCACCCGCTGCGCGGCGCAGTCAGTGAATATGATGCCTTACACGCTATCTTTAAAATGGTGCGCAAAGGGGTCAAAGAGAGCGGTTGTAACCGGGCGATTGTTGTCGCCCATAATGCGACTTTCGATCACAGCTTTATGATGACCGCTGCCGCCCGGGCCGGCCTGAAACGTAATCCTTTTCATCCTTTTGCCACCTTTGACACTGCGGCGCTGAGCGGTCTGGTATTAGGTCAGACCGTACTGGCCCGGGCCTGTACCACGGCAGGTTTTGCATTTGATCAGCAACAGGCACATTCTGCTCTCTATGATACCGAGCAGACCGCACAGCTATTTTGTGAACTGGTTAATCGCTGGAAGCGGCTGGGCGGCTGGCCGCTGACTGCGGCCAGCGAATCGCTCAGCTAGCTGACTCACGGACAAAAAAAGGGCGGCCTGCCATGCCGCCATCACATTTACGCGCTGCGGCTTACTCTGCTTCTTTATATTTTTCGGCCGTGTCTTTAATCAGCTGTTGCAACTCACCGCGCTGGAACATTTCAACAACAATGTCACAACCGCCAACCAGTTCGCCATCAACCCAAAGTTGTGGAAAAGTTGGCCAGTTGGCATATTTAGGTAACTCCGCGCGAATATCCGGATTCTGTAATATATCAACATAAGCAAAACGCTCACCACAGGCAGATAGGGCCTGCACCGTTTGAGCGGAAAAACCGCAGCTTGGCAATTTTGGCGAGCCTTTCATATACAGCAGGATGGGATTTTCTGCGATCTGGCGCTGAATTTTTTCAACAGTACTCATATTTGTCTTCCTCTGAAGCATAAACTCATGTCATTTTATTGTAGCGAGAGTACGGGGTAGATGAAAATGACTATTTATCCTGGTTAAACGCGCTTTCCTTAAGGCTGGCTGTCAGCAAAGCGGTAGAATAACACGATGTAACACGGTTAAAGACAGAATAGCTTAATTTATCAACCACATGTTAGATTTTAGTAAATTAACCTGCTGATTCTGATTAATAAACCAACATTACATCACGACACAATATTGATACAAAAAACCGCTTAACTTTGGTAAAAAAACTGGATTAGAATTGCCTGGCCTTTTCTGCCGTATAGCAGAAAAAATTTAAACCATTTAGCTTCTGGTGTTGTTGGAAGCGTAACTTGTTGCTATAAACGATGCGTTTACTAATCACGCTTATTATACTGGCATTTGCCCAGTTGTTTTTGAATATGGCGCATGCTTCGCCACGGCCCGCTATTAACCTCGTTCAGCAAAAAGCTGAAAAAAGTCCCTCGCGGGAAGATGAACGTCGTAAACGACGCGCGACAAAAACGCCGGTGACGAAAAAAGTAAAACAATCACCGCAAAAGAAAAGCCGCCTGACCAGTATTCGTAATATTCGTCTAAAAAAACGACCGGTAGCGGCCAAAAAAGAAACGCATAAATTGTCGCATACCGCGCCCGCCGCAAGGACAAAAACAACGCTGAAATCTGCCAGTCATCATCAGGTTATTCCGGCGACAGCCGAATCCGCGGTGACTCCCCATCACAATCGCCGGACAGCCACGCGCAAACACTATGGCCGCAGCAGCCGCACAGAGCCGCATCTGGTCACCACGGATAACGGTAAACCCTTACAGCTGAGTAAAACGCACCTGGCTGAATTCAGTAAAGCGCGGGCAGCAGCCATGGAAAAGTTAATGAACCAGTTAGGCAAGCCCTATTTATGGGGAGGCGCTTCGCCCAGAACCGGTTTTGATTGCAGCGGCCTGGTCTGGTATGCCTTTAAAGACCTGGTGAATTATAAATTGCCCAGAACCGCTAATGAAATGTTTCATTTACGCGATGCAGCCCCCGTCAGGCGCAATCAGCTGCAACGAGGCGATTTAGTCTTTTTCCACATTCGCGGTCACAAAGCGGCCGATCATGTCGGCGTTTACCTCGGTAACGGTAAATTTATTCAGTCTCCCCGCACCGGTGAAGAAATTCATGTCAGTACGCTGGCAGACAGCTACTGGCAACGCCACTACCTCGGAGCGCGTCGGATGATGACTCCCGGCACAATTCGCTGAAGAAAACACCATTACCCGGTGGGGCAACAACAAGCGGGGAACACGTATTCCCCGCTTGTTGTTATTGCTGACCAACGGCGGCAAATCAAATCACGCGGGCAGTTTTAATTTATCCGCCATGCCCTGCTGGCGCCATTCCGGATACATGCATTAATGCCGGATAGGTAAAAAACAGCAGCTGAGTCAGATCTACGGCGACATGAAACAGCACAGCAACCCACAACCGGCCGCTCCACATCCAGGCCAGACCGTAAATAATGCCAGCCAGTGCGCTAAACAATACCAGTAAAATACCCCCCTTATAATGTAAGGCGCCAAACAGTAGCGCTGCAATCACCAGCGCCAGCACCGGATGCATAAACTGTGTAAGCCGTTGCTGTATATGGCCGCGAAATAAGCCTTCCTCGGCAAGCGCAACAAAAAAGACATTCGCCATAATAAACTGCGGCAACCAGACCGGCATGTGGAACTCCATCCGCAATGCACCCGCCAGAGTCGCGACCAGTAAAATACCCGGCACGCAAACAATCAGTAGCAGCCACTGCCAGCGGACACGCGGGTGATTTGGCGTATAGAACAGTGATTTCAGACAGCACAGTAAGACAAAAGGTACCAACGCTTTATCAAAGTTATAATAGAGACTAAAAGGCTGGCTATCCGGACTAACCTGCACAGAGTCAAGTACTTTTAGGTTATGAAAGCCAGGCATCAGATGTAACGTTAAGGCCAGTGCACTGCCCACCATCAGGGCTTCCGTCAAAAGCCGCCAGCCTTTACCAGGCTTGTAATACAACTGAATTACGGCGATAACGCCAGCCATGCCTCCCCATAACAACGCCCTCCAATCCAGTACGCCTTCAATAATGGCGGCTATCACCGTCACCAGCAATATCATCAGCGCCCATTTTGGGCGAAAAGCCAGTAAAAGTAGCGCCAGTGCCAACAGTTCCCACATTGTATTTTTCCTTTACTATTCCATTAAGTTGAACATTGAGAAGATATGGTAATGTATATGCCATGAACAACAGTACAACATCCTGTTATAAAGGAACTTATTAGTATGTTATCGCTGCCAGCGTCATGACAACGTCAGTGCTGGCAGACAAATAATATTGAGCGCCGCTGACGCTGAGCCACCTGATAATGGAAACGCTGCATACTGCGGTAACATCGGGCCTGAGCTTCATGTCTGCGAGTCTTGCGCCACTGCGCCTGCCGCCGCATGCGCCAGCGGGCAACTTCATTTCTGCTACGCTTCATACTCTTCTCTCTCCGGGGTCTGAATTAGGTTATTGCGCACTGTTTTTCCGAAAGATTAATCGTTTAGCGCTTTTAAGGGTTTAACCTGGCGTCATCTCCACGTACACTTCTTTAACGCAAGCGCAAACAGGATGTCCACTTACATGAGTACTTTTTATACTTTATTAAGCTGGCTGCTGATTTTTGGCTACTGGTTACTGATTGCCGGTGTAACGCTCAGGATATTAATGAAGCGTCGGGCGGTCACATCAGCCATGGCCTGGCTACTTATTATCTACATTCTGCCGCTGGTCGGTATTATTGCCTATCTCTCTTTCGGTGAATTACATCTGGGGAAACGTCGGGCAGAACGTGCGCGCGCCATGTGGCCGGCCACCGCCCGATGGCTCAGTGACCTTAAACAATCGCAACACATTTTTGCTCATGAAAACAGCGATGTAGCCAGAGCATTATTTCAGCTTTGTGAAAAACGCCAGGGCATCGCTGGGGTCAAGGGCAACCAGCTACAGCTGCTCACCAGCGCAGAAGATACGCTGAATGCCCTGATACGTGATATTCATCTGGCGCGCCATAATATTGAAATGGTTTTTTATATCTGGCAACCAGGTGGCCTGGCCGATGAGGTTGCCGAATCGCTAATGGCCGCCGCCCGCCGCGGCGTACACTGCCGGCTGATGCTGGATTCTGCCGGCAGCGTGGATTTTTTCCGCAGTCGCTGGCCGGGGATGATGCGCAACGCCGGTATTGATATTGTTGAAGCGTTAAAAGTCAGCCTGTTACGGGTCTTTTTGCGACGAATGGATTTGCGCCAGCATCGTAAAGTGGTGCTGATCGACAATTATGTTGCCTATACCGGTAGTATGAACCTGGTTGATCCACGTTTTTTCAAGCAGGAAGCAGGCGTCGGCCAGTGGGTGGACCTGATGGCACGTATGGAAGGCCCGGTAGCTACCACTATGGGTATTATTTACTCCTGCGACTGGGAAATTGAAACCGGAAAACGTATTTTACCCCCCGCGCCCGATGCCAATATTATGCCCTTTGAGCAGGAGAGCGGTCATACTATTCAGGTTATCGCATCCGGGCCGGGTTTTCCGGAAGACATGATTCACCAGGCGTTACTGACTGCGGTTTATTCAGCCCATGAGCAGCTGGTCATGACCACACCCTATCTGGTGCCGAGCGACGATCTATTACATGCCATCTGTACCGCCGCCTGGCGGGGTGTTGACGTCAGTATTATTATTCCCCGCCGAAACGATAATCTGCTGGTGCGCTGGGCCAGTCGTGCTTTCTTTTCTGAGTTACTCGCCGCCGGGGTTAAAATTTACCAGTTTGATGGTGGCCTGCTGCATACCAAAAGCGTGCTGGTAGACGGCCAGCTCAGTCTGGTAGGTACGGTCAACCTCGATATGCGCAGTCTCTGGCTGAACTTTGAAATCACCCTGGTGATTGACGATGACGGTTTCGGTAGCGATCTGTCGCATGTTCAGGATGATTACATTGCCCGCTCCAATCTGGTGGACCGAAAACGTTGGGAAAATCGTGCCTGGTGGCAGCGCGTAGTCGAACGACTGTTTTACTTCTTCAGCCCGTTACTGTAAAAGGAGCGGAATGATACAGCGCCGCATAGCACACAGGATTTGTTATGGATCTTAATAACCGTCTAACCGAAGATGAAACCCTTGAACAGGCCTACGATATTTTTCTTGAGCTGGCCGGCGATAATCTGGAGCCAGCCGATATCATTCTGTTCAATCTGCAGTTTGAAGAGCGAGGTGGGGCCGAACTGTACGATCCGGCTGAAGACTGGCAGCAACAGGTTGACTTTGAAGTCAATCCCGACTTTTTTTCTGAAGTGGTTATTGGCCTGGGCGAGGAAGATGGCGAACCCATTACAGATGTTTTTGCCCGTGTACTGCTTTGTCGTGAAAAAGACCACAAGCTCTGTCATATCATCTGGCGGGAATAACCCGCCTCAGCGCGGCAAATTGCCGCCATTTATCCGGCCAGAGCCGGATGAATAGGACGCACAGTAACATTCACAAGGGATCCACCTTCAGGCACGACACAGCATGATGAAAGCTTCCCTCCAGTAACGGCCGGGTTTTTGCGCATTCCGGCCCTGCAATCGGGCAACGGGTACGAAAGACGCAACCAGAAGGGGGATTAATCGGCGACGGCAACTCCCCTTCCAGTAGCTGAATTTGTTTCGCTTTCTCCAGATCGGGATCCGGTATCGGCACCGCTGACATGAGTGCGCGGGTATAGGGATGCTGCGGATTATTATATACCGCATCATAGGTTCCCAGCTCCACAGCGTGCCCAAGATACATCACCAGCACCCGATCGGAAATATGTTTGACTACCGCCAGATCGTGGGCAATAAAAATCAGTGATAAGCCCATCTCACGCTGTAATTTCTGCAACAAATTGACAACCTGAGCCTGGATAGACACATCAAGGGCCGACACCGGTTCATCACATATAATCAGTTTAGGCTCAAGAATCAGCGCCCGGGCAATGCCAATCCGCTGACATTGTCCACCAGAAAACTCATGGGGATAACGGTTAATCAGGTTAGGCAGTAACCCGACCTTCTGCATCATGTTGCGTACCCGCGCTTTCACTTCCGCTTTTGCCATCTTTGGATGATAAGTACGTAGCGGCTCGGCAATAATGTCACCGATGGTCATTCGTGGATTGAGTGACGCCAGCGGGTCCTGAAAAATCATCTGAATATCACTGCGCGCCTGGCGCCATGCTTCTTCACTCTGGCCTGACAGATTGCGCCCCAGCCAGGCAATGCGCCCCTCGGTGGCGTTAACCAGTCCGATAATGGCCCGGGCGAGAGTGGATTTGCCACAGCCCGATTCCCCCACCACACCCAGCGTTTCCCCCTGGAACAGTCGCAGGCTGACACCATCCACCGCTTTGAGGGTTTTTGCCGGCTGCCAGAACCACTGGCGTCCGTCTTTAATTGCAAAATGCACTTTCAGATCGGCAATTTCCAGCAGCACTTTTTTCTCTGTCACTTCACTCATTGCAGTTCCTCCAGCGGCTTATAGCAGGCACGTAATCGCCCGTTGGCGAAGGTTTGCAGCGGCGGCGCGTGGTCACATATCGCCATGGCGTGCGGGCAGCGCGGCTGGAAAGGACAGCCTGCAGGGAGTTGTAACAAATTGGGTGGATTGCCCGGGATTGTCAGTAATGACTCCCCTTCACCATCCAGGCGCGGTACCGCATTGAGTAAGCCAATGGAATAAGGATGCGCCGGCTGATAAAACACATCCCGGGCACTGCCGTATTCCATCGTCCGACCGGCATACATGACCAGCACCTTGTCACAGATACCGGCAACAACGCCCAGGTCATGGGTAATCATGATGATCGCGGTATTAAATTCCTGCTTCAGTTCATTCAACAGCGTCATAATCTGCGCCTGAACCGTAACATCAAGCGCGGTCGTCGGCTCGTCAGCTATCAGCAACTTTGGCCGGCACAACAGCGCCATGGCAATCATCACCCGCTGACGCATGCCGCCGGAAAACTCATGGGGAAACATTTTCATGCGCTTTCGCGCTTCCGGCATTTTCACCGCATCCAGCATACGGACTGCTTCATCATAGGCCTGAGCGTGACTCAAGCCTTTATGCAGTTCAAGTACCTCTACCAGCTGCTCACCCACGCGCATATAGGGATTAAGCGACGTCATCGGATCCTGAAATATCATGGCAATCTGCGCGGCACGCAGGGCATTAAGCTGTTTTTCCGGCAGATTAAGAATTTCGCGTCCGTTAAACAAAGCCGAACCAGCAATTCGGCCATTGGCGGCCAGCAGCCCCATCAGGGCAAAAGCGGTTTGTGATTTTCCGGAACCGGACTCGCCGACAATCCCCAGCGTCTCACCGGCTTTCAGGCTGAAGTTAAGATCGTTAACCGCCGTCACGTCACCGTCTGTGGTGCTAAAGGTTACCCGCAGATTTTTAACTGCCAGCAGCCTGTCAGTGTCCGCTGCCTGCGGGCTCACTGATTGGGTGTTAAATATGTTCATCGGCCTTCCTCAGCGGTCTTTAGGATCGAGGGCATCACGCAGGCCATCGCCGATAAAATTAAAACAAAATAAGGTGATGACTAAAAATGCCGCCGGATACAGCAGCAGCCAGGAAGAGACCTCCATCGAATTGGCGCCATCACTGAGTAAGGCCCCCCAGCTGCTTAGCGGTTCCTGAGTGCCCAGACCAAGAAAACTGAGAAATGATTCAAACAGAATCATGCTCGGTACCAGCAACGATGCATAAACCACCACCACGCCCAGCACATTAGGCACAATATGGCGTAATACGATGTTGCTGGTGCTGACGCCACCAACCTGGGCCGCTTCAATAAATTCTTTACGCTTGAGACTTAACGTCTGGCCACGTACGATGCGCGCCATATCGAGCCAGGACACCATACCGATCGCCACAAAGATAAGCAGAATATTGCGCCCGAAGAAGGTCACCAGCAGAATGACAAAAAACATAAACGGGAAAGAGTTAAGAATTTCCAGAATACGCATCATAATCGAATCAGTTTTGCCACCAAGATAGCCTGCCAGCGCACCATATAACGTGCCAACGATCACGGCCACCAGCGCGGAAGCAATCCCCACCATCAGCGAGATCCGGCCACCAATTGCCACGCGAACCAGCAGATCACGCCCGGAAGAATCGGTACCAAAGTAATGGCCGGTGCTCAAATCCGGCGCCGCCGACATCATTGACCAGTCAGTATCGTCGTAGGTAAAAGGCGATAATATCGGTGCAATAATGACAAAAAGGATAATCGCCAGCAGCACAATCAGACTGCTGACCGCTGCCCGGTTATGGAAAAAACGACGGCGGGCGTCCTGCCATAAACTGCGCCCTTCGACCTCCAGCTTTTCACGCAAGGAATCGAGCGCGTCGCTATTTTTTTTACTTACTAACATCACGCGCTCCGTTTAGTAGCGAATTTTCGGATCGATGACGGCATACAGCACATCGACAATCGCATTGAATAAAATAGTCAGTATCCCCACCAGAATCGTCAGGCTGAGTACCAGGGAATAATCACGATTCAGGGCGCCGTTTACAAACAGCTGACCAATTCCCGGCAGGCCGTAAATACTTTCAATCACCATTGAGCCTGTGATAATGCCAACGAAAGCGGGACCGAGATAAGAAAGCACCGGCAACATCGCTGGCTTGAGCGCATGCCGCAGTACAATACGCCACAGCGGCAAACCTTTTGCCCGGGCGGTACGAATGAAGTTGGAATGCAGTACCTCAATCATTGAGCCACGGGTAATGCGCGCGATACTGGCAATATAGGCCAGCGACAACGCCACCATGGGCAGAATCATGTATTGCAGCGCCCCGCCATTCCAGCCACCGCCGGGTAGCCATTGCAAGGTAATGGCGAAAATGAGTACCAGTA
Source organism: Erwinia sp. OLFS4 (assembly GCF_002752165.1). Lineage (GTDB taxonomy): Bacteria > Pseudomonadota > Gammaproteobacteria > Enterobacterales > Enterobacteriaceae > Izhakiella. The sequence goes on along the minus strand of NZ_MOMB01000005.1, from coordinate 37,741 downwards.
AGGGGGCAACGACAAAGCTCGGAATGACCACACCGGTCATGGCTATTCCCATTACGGTAAAATCCCACCAGCTATTTTGCTTTAAGGCAGCAATCACCCCGGCGGTGACGCCCAGTACCAGCGCCAGCAAAAACGCGGCCAGGCCAAGCTTAGCGGAGACCGGGAAAGCATGGGCAATCAGATAATTGACCGAATAGTCTTTATATTTAAACGACGGTCCGAAATCGCCGTGTGCCAGCTGCCAGAGATAGCTCAGATACTGCTTACCAATGGGGTCATTAAGGTGATATTTCGCTTCAATGTTCGCCATCACCTCTGGTGACAGGGTGCGTTCACCGCTGAACGGGCTGCCCGGTGCCAGACGCATCATAAAAAACGAAATTGTGATCAGCACAAACAGCGTCGGAATGGCTTCCAGCAGCCGACGAAGAATAAACTTTAACATTGCTATACCTGCATAGCGGATGCCTGAAAGCAGTAATCAGCATCAGGACCACATTACTTATTGCTTGAAAATCGGGCGGCAAATCACCGCCCGGGAAACAGACTTTATTTAGTGTTTGATAATGTACAAATTTTTATCATAAACGTTATCCAGCGCATCCTTACCGGTGTAACCACCTACATAAGGCTTCACCAGCCGGGTGTTGGCGTAGTAATACACCGGTACTACGACAGAGTCTTTATCCAGTATCTGCTCAGCCTTGTTGTACAAGGCAGTGCGTGATTTTTCATCGGCGGCGGCCGTCGCGTCAGCGATGACCTTGTCGTATTCTGCTGATTTATAATGCGCCGTGTTATTGCTGCTATCAGACAACATATAGTTCAAAAATGAAGTGGGTTCATTATAGTCTGCACACCAGGCCGCACGAGCGACATCATAGTTGCCCTGATGACGGGTATCGAGATAGGTTTTCCACTCTTCGTTGGTAAGCTTGACGTTTACACCCAGATTTTTCTTCCAGATTGAGGCCGCGGCAATAGCCAGCTTCTTGTGTAAATCGGATGTGTTATACAGCAGTTCAAAACTGAGGGGTTTATCCGCTGTATAACCGGCCTGCGCCAGCAATTTTTTCGCTTCCTCGTTACGCTTCTCCTGGCTCCAGCCAAACCACGCTGGTTTAGTCACCTCCATGCCATCGGTTGCTGGCGGGGTGAAACTGTAGGCAGGTTGCTGGCCCTGCGCCAGTACTTTATTAGTGACAATGTCACGGTCAAGACCCAGTTTGAGCGCAGTACGCACGCGGGCATCCGTAAATGGCGCTTTCTGGTTATTTATTTCGTAGTAGTAAGTGCACAAATAGGGATCCACGTGCAGTTCTTTCGGATTATCACGCTTAAGTTTCTGAAACAATTCGATAGGCAGATTGTTATAGGTCATATCACTGCCACCCTGGCTGAAATAGCGGTTAACATCCGTCACTTCTGAAGAGATAGGCAGGAAAGTTACTTTGTCCAGCGTGGTATTAGCGTTGTCCCAGTATTGCGGGTTACGCACGACAACGATGCGTTCATTTATCACATGTTCCTGCAGCTTGTAGGCACCGTTACCCACCCAGTTTTTCGGCTGCGTCCAGTTATCGCCATATTGTTCAACGGCAGGTTTATACACCGGTGACATCGAAGAATGGATTAGCAGTTTATAGAAATAAGGCACCGATTCGCTAAGCGTAACCTGCAGAGTATGATCATCAAGCGCTTTCACCCCGAGGCTGTCGGGTGATTTTTTACCGGCAATAATGTCATCAATGTTTTCCAGATGGCCATACTGCAGATAACTGGCATACGGCGAAGCCGTTTTCGGATCGGCCAGCCGTTGCCAGCTGTAAACAAAATCGGCAGCCGTTACCGGCTGGCCATTCGACCATTTTGCGTTGGGACGTAAATGGAAGATCCACACTTTACCGTCCTTATTTTCCCAGCTTTCAGCAACGCCTGGAATTGGATGGCCCTGCACGTCACTGATCACCAGCCCTTCCAGCAGATCGCGGCTGACGTTTGATTCCGGCACCCCTTCAATTTTATGCGGGTCCAGCGACTGTACTTCACCACCGTTACCTTTTACCAGCTCCTGTTTAGCCGCCAGCACAACGCCGGCTGGAACGTTAGCTGCCCAGCTGACGCCTGCGGTCATGGTTGTCAGCACGCTGAATAGACTTAGCGTAACCAGATTTTTTTTCGTGATGTTGGTCATTGTATACTCCTGTTTTTATAATCCTCCGGCAACCTTCACCAGAGCTGTCCCCGTTAACCGGGCCGAGCGCCAGAGCAGTAAAACCCCCTATCTGCCCTTGGCTGTTTGTATTTATCTTCTGCCTGCTCACGCGGTGGCAGGCCTGCAACTCAATGTGCCGTAATATAAAAATATTTAATATCGAGTGCATCACGCGGATCCTGGCCACTAAAGCCACCGACCCAGGGTTTAACCAGACGAGCACTTACCCGGTAATAAACCGGTATCAGCGCTGAATCCCTATCGAGCTGCTGTTCGGCCTGCTGGTATATGTCCGGCCGGCGGGCATCGCTGACTTCAAGACTGTTTTTCATCAGGCCATCAAATTTCTCACTCTGATAAAACGCGGTGTTGGTGCCAGAATCACTGAGAAACACGTTAAGAAACGATGACGGTTCGTTATAGTCTGAACACCATGTCGCCCGGGCCACGTCGTACTTTCCCGTCCGGCGAATCTCAAGCATCTTTTTCCATGGCTGCGCATCCGGTCTCACCACCGCTGCCAGATTTTTTTGCCACATCTCTGCCGCCATCGTGACCTGCTGCTGATTCATATCCGAATCGTTATACAACAAGGAGAATGTCAGCGGTCGGTGCGGACCATAACCGGCTTCCTGCAGCAACTGGCGGGCACGCTGATTACGGGCTTGCTGGCTCAGCCTGAACCAGTCAGGCACTTTCAAATCGGCTCCGTCAGTATATGGCGGCGTAAATCCCCAGGCGGGTACCTGTCCCTGTGCCATGAGTTTGCCGGCGATGGTTTGCCGATCCAGTGACAACTTCAGCGCCTCTCTGACCCGGACATCCTGGAATGGCGGGCGCTGGTTATTAATCTCATAGTAAAACGTGCACAGGAAAGGAATGACCCGCACCTGGGGACCTAAACGTGACTTGAGGGTGGCAAACATCTCTGGCGGCAGTCCGCTATCAGAAATATCAATATCGTTTGCCATGTAACGTTCAACGTCTTCACTGGCAGAAACCAGCGGCAGAAAAGTGGCCAGCTCAATCATGGTACGGGCGTTATCCCAGTAATAAGGATTACGTTGCAAGACGATTTTTTTGCCGGCTAGCCACGTATGCAGAATGTAAGCACCGTTGCTAACATAATGCGCCGGTAACGTCCATTTATCCCCCCACTTTTCAATGGCTTTGCGATTAACCGGTTTTAATACTGTGTGGGTGGTCATCGCCAGAAAATAGGGTACAGGTTCACTGAGGCTCACCTGTAGATGGTATTTATCCAGCGCCTTAATACCAAGCGCGTGCACCGGCATCTCGCCGTTTATCACCGCACGGGCATGGTTAATATGAGCCTGTTCCAGATAACTGGCATAATGGGAAGCGTTGGCCGGCGTCGCCAGACGGCGCCAGCTATAGACAAAATCCTCTGCGGTAACCGGCTCACCATCCGACCAGCGAGCATCGGTACGCAAAGTGAAAGTCCATATCCGGTTCTGCTGGTTATGCCAGCTGCTGGCTACGCCCGGCACTATATGTCCACGGTTGTCGGTGGTCACAAGCCCTTCAAGCAGGTTTAGAATAATGCTACTTTCTGGCACCCCTTCGGACTTGATTGGATCAAGCGTTGTCGCCTCAGCGCCATTATTAATCACAATCTGTTGTTGCGCCGCCAGAGGCGTATCCGGTTCTGGCTGGGCAGCATGAGCAATATTTAATGACCATAATGCCCAGACCAGCAGATAAGGTTGTACAGAGCATTTCAAAGTCAGCAATTTCATTTCAACGCAAATGCCCTTTTTAATCTATTAAGCTCATTAAGCAAAATCCGTACACACTTTGCCTTATGCCCGAATTTTTTTCGTTGCGCCGAAATTACCAGATGAATTTTTACTGCGCTAAAGCTATCTGACAAAAATGTTAACTCTTTCTCTTTTATCATGACTTTTTCCTCAGGTGAAGCGTTATTTCATGACGTTAATTATGTAATAAACCACATATAATCATTAGGTTATGATAATAAAGGCTTTAGATGGAACGGGCTAAGCACTGTTTATGCTTAAAAATCACACAAATAACGCCTCAGCGCTTATCATCAAAACACTTTACTGAGGTGCCGTTTAATAATAGTGGTTAACACTGCAAGAAAAGAATATAACGGTAAATTATAATGTTATCAGAATAACACCATCTAAGAATTATCTGCTTACCTGCAGAGGATTAGTAGAATTGCTAATTTCTGGTGGATGCAATTAAAAAACATGAATATGCGCACGATAAAAGGGCAAAAAAGCTGGCCTGTTGCACCAAAATAAGGCAGAAAATCCCTCGCGAAGCGAAATAAGTTGCCAGCAGACATCGGCAATACTTGCGGTGTAGCACGACATCGCCGCCCTGCTTTGCCACAGGCATCAGAACAAGGCAAACAACAACGCTACCGGCAGACTGACAGGCCAGGTTGCCCCCACCAGCACAGCGGATAATAACCGGATACTGACACGGTCTCTGGCAATCAAAAAAGTGATAATGGCGGCGATCAGCGCAACCACCAGATAAAAGATCAACATCTTCTGATATAACGTCACGGTGATTTACCTTTTTTAACTAGCGTCATTATTATAGCGGTTAATGCCATTCATCCTTGTCTGTCTGCAAATTATTCCAGACTATTCTTTCAGGATAATTATCAGGCAACTCATTTGTTAGTAAGATGTGTTATATGTTTCAATATTGATCACCAGCGGGCAACTATCAGATTGTTTTTAATAAGCTGAATGGTGTCAGCTTGATGGAAAATTGATTTATATCACTCTTTTTACCCTGTCACAGCGTTACGCTAAGGTCACTGAAGGAAGGCGTCACAGGCCCACCAGCGTTGCCACTTTTAGCAGACTTTTTTAGTAAATATGTATCGGGTATTTGATCGGGCGAGGTAGTAAACCAGGCTGACTGTCATACTGAATCGCTATAATCAACACCTCTCACTTGTTTACTAAAAGAGTTTAACTTCCATCAGGAGAGCATTATGGCCGTTACCAATGTTGCCGAACTTAACGCCATGGTTGAGCGTGTTAAGAAAGCTCAGCGTGAATACGCTAATTTTACACAAGAACAAGTTGACCGGATTTTTCGCGCTGCTGCACTTGCAGCCGCTGATGCCCGTATTCCGCTGGCCAAAATGGCAGTGGCAGAATCAGGAATGGGTATTGTTGAAGATAAAGTAATAAAAAATCACTTTGCGTCTGAGTATATTTACAACGCCTACAAAGATGAAAAAACCTGCGGCGTGCTGGAGACTGATGACACCTACGGCACTATCACCGTTGCTGAACCAATCGGCCTGATTTGCGGTATTGTCCCCACCACTAACCCAACCTCAACGGCTATCTTTAAGGCACTTATTAGCCTGAAAACCCGCAACGGCATTATTTTCTCTCCGCATCCGCGGGCGAAAGATGCAACCAATAAAGCAGCAGATATTGTATTGCAGGCTGCAGTGCAAGCTGGCGCGCCTAAAGATATTATTGGCTGGATAGATGCCCCATCAGTTGAGCTGTCCAATCAGTTAATGCATCACCCTGATATTAACCTGATTCTTGCTACCGGTGGCCCGGGGATGGTTAAAGCCGCCTACAGTTCAGGTAAACCTGCAATTGGTGTCGGGGCCGGAAATACCCCGGTGGTGATAGACGAAACGGCTGATATTAAGCGTGCCGTTGCCTCCATTCTGATGTCTAAAACCTTTGATAACGGCGTTATCTGTGCATCAGAACAATCCGTTATCGTGGTTGATTCAATTTATGATGCGGTGCGTGAGCGGTTTGCCAGCCACGGCGGCTACCTGTTACAGGGCAAAGAGCTGCAGGCCATACAGGATATCATTCTGAAAAACGGCGCGCTGAATGCCGCAATTGTCGGGCAACCTGCAGCAAAAATTGCGGCAATGGCCGGACTTACTGTTGCCGCTAACACCAAAATTCTGATCGGGGAAGTCACCGAGGTAAATGAATCCGAACCTTTTGCCCATGAAAAACTTTCGCCTACCCTGGCGATGTACCGGGCAAAAGATTTTGCCGATGCGGTAGATAAAGCAGAAAAACTGGTGGAAATGGGCGGTATTGGTCATACCTCCTGCCTGTATACCGATCAGGATAATCAGCATGAGCGCATCAACTTTTTCGGCGACAAAATGAAAACGGCGCGCATTTTGATCAACACCCCGGCATCACAAGGCGGTATTGGCGATCTCTACAATTTCAAACTGGCCCCTTCGCTGACGCTGGGATGTGGTTCGTGGGGAGGTAACTCCATTTCAGAAAACGTCGGACCTAAGCATCTGATCAACAAAAAAACCGTCGCTAAGCGAGCTGAGAATATGTTGTGGCATAAACTACCTAAGTCAATTTATTTCCGTCGCGGGTCATTACCAATCGCACTGGAAGAAGTGGCCAGCGAGGGAGCGAAACGGGCATTTATTGTTACCGACCGTTTCCTGTTCAATAACGGCTATGCCGACCAGATAACCCGTGTACTGAAGTCACACAATATTGAGACTGAAATCTTTTTCGAAGTCGAAGCCGACCCGACCCGACCCTGAGCATTGTGCGTAAAGGCGCTGAACAGATGAATTCGTTTAAGCCGGACACCATTATTGCGCTCGGCGGCGGCTCACCGATGGATGCGGCGAAAATTATGTGGGTAATGTATGAGCATCCGGAAACCCATTTCGAAGAGCTGGCCTTGCGCTTCATGGATATTCGCAAACGTATTTATAAGTTCCCGAAAATGGGCGTCAAAGCGAAAATGGTGGCGATAACCACAACTTCCGGTACCGGCTCTGAAGTCACCCCATTCGCCGTGGTGACTGACGATGCAACCGGGCAAAAATACCCGCTGGCTGACTATGCACTGACTCCTGACATGGCGATCGTCGATGCCAACCTGGTCATGAATATGCCAAAATCACTCTGCGCGTTCGGTGGCCTCGACGCGGTGACCCATGCGCTGGAAGCCTACGTTTCGGTGCTGGCAAACGAATATTCAGACGGTCAGGCCTTGCAGGCACTGAAACTGCTAAAAGCCTATCTGCCAGCCAGTTATCATGAAGGAGCGGCAAATCCGGTTGCCCGTGAACGGGTGCACAATGCGGCGACTATTGCCGGTATTGCTTTCGCTAACGCATTCCTTGGCGTTTGCCATTCAATGGCGCATAAGCTGGGATCTGAGTTCCATATTCCACACGGACTGGCTAATGCCCTGTTGATCTGTAACGTTATCCGCTATAACGCCAACGACAACCCGACCAAACAGACTGCATTCAGCCAGTACGACCGTCCACAAGCACGCCGCCGTTATGCTGAAATTGCTGACCACCTTGCTCTCAGCGCCGCGGGCGACCGCACCAGTCAGAAAATTGAAAAACTGCTCGCCTGGCTTGAAGAAATGAAATCATCACTGGGCATTCCGCGGTCAATTCGTGAGGCGGGGGTTTCGGAAGCCGACTTCCTGGCAAAAGTTGATAAGCTGGCAGACGACGCATTTGACGATCAGTGTACCGGCGCTAATCCACGCTATCCACTGATTGCCGAGCTGAAACAAATCATGCTGGATACCTTCTACGGCCGTGATTATGTCGAAGAACTTGACGACAGCAAACACGCGCTAAGTCACCAGCCTTCGCCGGAGAAAAAGAGCGAAAAAAAGGTTAAAAAAGACAAAAAAGCGTAATCAGTTAACGTTGTGCTGCCCACTGACGTCAGAATGGCTTCTGTTCTGAGTCGCTGGATAAAAACCCGCTGCGGCGGGTTTTTATATATTGATTAATTTTTTTTATAAAAAATGCTGAACGTTGACCGCTGCCAGGAACTTTCTGGTCACATCCGGCACTTGTTATCGTGGCTAAATCCGTTTCTACTTTAAACGGCCTTTTCAATCGCCTCTTTATAATGTTTGCGGCATACCGAAAGGTAGCGTTCATTACCGCCAATCACTACCTGCTCGCCTTCGCGAAAAGCAACACCGTTATTATCCAGCCGCAGCACCATACCCGCTTTACGCCCGCAATGGCATACGGTTTTTAATTCTACCAGTTTGTCTGACCATGCCAGCAAATACTGACTGCCCGAGAACAGTTCGCCACGAAAATCTGTGCGTAAACCGTAGCACAACACCGGAATATCAAGAAAATCAACCACGTCAGATAAACGCTTTACCTGCTCACGGGTTAAAAACTGACATTCATCAATCAGCACACAATGTATCGTTTGCTTAGCATGAGCGGCACTGATTTGCTGATAAAATTCGGTTTCCTGATTGTAAAGCCTGGCTGGCGATGCCAGGCCAATCCTGGAGCTCACCTTACCACTACCGTGCCGATCATCGATTTCTGCGGTGTAAATTAACGTCTGCATACCACGTTCATGGTAATTATATGACGACTGTAGCAAGGCTGTAGACTTACCCGCATTCATTGCAGAGTAATAAAAGTAAAGCTGCGCCATCAGGCTGGACTCCGGACAGTAAGAAGAAAATCGCCAGCAATTGTACCATAATCATGGCCTGAAGCAGTCAGCCTGGCGCCTGCAGGTAAACAACACGTCATTCGATCTGATAAAAAATAGGTCTGAGGAGAAACTTTCCTGCTGATTAACCAATGTAAACCGGGTGATTAAATTAAAAATCATGGCATTTTTTAAGACTTTTCAATCAGTGCTTAATCATTAAGCCACTTTTAACTTTTATTTCAACTGCTGTTATTGTTAGATAATTTCGCACGGGTATATTTAAATCAAATGTTCTAAATAATAAATTATCAGTTGCAGTTTATTTTTTCTCTCTCTATTATTAGCTGCGGTGTCTACCTTCCTTTATAATTCAGAGATCCGGACAATGAGCGAAGCCCTTAAGATTCTTAATAATATCCGTACGCTGCGTGCACAAGCGAGAGAATGTACGCTTGAAACGCTGGAAGAAATGCTTGAAAAACTCGAAGTAGTAGTTAATGAACGCCGTGAAGAAGAAAATCAGGCCCAGGCAGAAATTGAAGAACGTAGCCGTAAACTTCAGCAATACCGTGAAATGCTGATTGCTGACGGTATTGATCCGAACGAATTACTTGCCACACTTGGCGCCAGCAAAAACAGTTCAAAATCAAAACGCGCCGCGCGCCCTGCTAAATATCAGTATGTCGATGAAAATGGTGAGACCAAAACCTGGACTGGCCAGGGACGTACACCGGCCGTAATCAAAAAAGCGCTGGAAGAACAAGGTAAGCAGCTGGATGATTTTTTGCTCTGAGTTAGCCTTTGCTGCCCTGACTAATTGTTATTGAAATTCCGTTTTTAATTTCTTATCGTTCATTATCAACACCAGATAAAAAAGGAAGCCAAGGCTTCCTTTTTTATCGCAGTGATTACACCTTGTAGAAGGTGCGATACCAGTCGACAAATCGCTTGACACCTTCATTAATGTCAGTATGCGGCTTAAAGCCGATAACGTCATACAGCGGCTGTGTATCGGCGCTGGTTTCATGAACATCACCAGGCTGCATTGGCAGAAGATTCTTACGTGCTTTCAGCCCCGTCGCCTTTTCAATAGCAGCGATATAATCTGTCAGCATCACCGGCTGGCTGTTACCAATATTATAAATATGGTACGGTGCAGAACTGGCAGCAGGCGATCCATTTTCAACCGTCCATTGCGCATTCGCAGCGGGAATAACATCCAGTAAACGGACCACCGCTTCGGCAATGTCCTCGACGTAAGTAAAATCCCGCCGCATATTTCCGTGGTTGTACACATCAATGGCTTCACCGGCCAGAATGGCGCGGGTAAATCTGAACAGTGCCATATCCGGGCGTCCCCAGGGACCGTAGACGGTGAAAAAACGTAAACCGGTGGTAGGCACACCATATAAATGTGAATAGGTATGCGCCATCAGCTCATTGGCTTTTTTGGTTGCTGCATACAGTGAAATAGGATGGTCAACGGTATCATCTGTAGAGAAAGGTAGCTTTCGGTTCAGACCATAAACCGAACTTGACGAGGCATAAAGCAGATGTTCAATATTGTGCTGACGACAACCTTCCAGAATATTCAGATAGCCAACAATATTGGTGCTGGTGTAAGCATGAGGATTATCCAGCGAATATCGCACCCCTGCCTGCGCGGCAAGATGAACAACCCGTTGAAACTGATGCTGTGCAAATAAATCTGCGACGGTTGCACTGTCGGTCAAATTACCTTTGACAAAAGAGAAGTGGTCATGTCTGGCGATGAGATCAAGGCGAGCTTGTTTCAGACTGACATCATAATAGTCATCCAGGCTGTCTATCCCGACAACCTGGTGACCAGCGCTAAGCAGACGTTGGGCAACATAAAACCCGATAAAGCCTGCCGCGCCGGTAACCAGATATTTCATACTTTCCCTCGGTTAATTATGCAACTTTACAGAAGCTCCGCGGCCAATTGCATAATAAACAAAACCGCGATTACTGACTCTCTCCGGATCATACAGGTTACGACCATCAAAAATCACGGGTTCTTTTAAGGCACTTTTAACCACATCAAAATCGGGCACGCGGAAATTCTTCCACTCGGTACAAATTACCAGCGCATCAGCTCCCTGCAACGCCGCTTCTTTGGTCCCCATCAGTTTCAGGTCATCCCGATTGCCATAAATACGCTGTGCTTCATCCATTGCTTCAGGATCAAATGCCTGGACACGCGCGCCAGCCTGCCACAACGTCTCCATCAATACCCGGCTGGAGGCTTCGCGCATATCATCTGTGTTTGGCTTAAACGCCAGTCCCCACAGAGCGAAGGTTTTTCCTGTTAAATCATCGCCAAAATGACGCTTAATAAAGCCGGGCAACTTCAGCTTCTGATCGTCATTAACAGCTTCAACCGCCTGTAAGATACGTGGCGTATAACCAATCTGCTGTGAAGTACGAATCAGGGCCTGAACATCTTTCGGGAAGCAGGAACCACCGTAGCCACAGCCAGGATAGATAAATGAGTAGCCAATTCGCGAATCAGAACCAATGCCCTGACGTACCTTTTCAATATCCGCCCCCAGCAACTCGGCAAGGTTAGATATCTCATTCATAAAACTGATTTTAGTCGCCAGCATGCAGTTAGCCGCATACTTGGTCAGTTCGGCACTACGAATATCCATCAGGATCATGCGATCATGATTACGGTTAAACGGCTCGTACAGTTCGCGCAGTAAATCAACAACGTCTTCGTTATCCGTGCCGACAACAATGCGCTCCGGTCGCATACAGTCAGCGACGGCAGCCCCTTCTTTCAGGAATTCCGGGTTAGAAACCACATCAAACGCAATGCTAACATCACGTTTTTTCAGCGTTTCTGTCATCACCGCCCGCACGCGGTCAGCGGTGCCAACCGGGACCGTTGATTTATCAATAACGACTTTATGGCCCTGCATGTGTTCGGCGATAGTGCGGGCAACTGCAGTCACATATTTCAGGTCAGCCGAACCGTCTTCGTCCGGCGGCGTACCTACGGCAATAAATTGCATTTCCCCGTGGTTAACCCCTTCTTTAGCATTGGTGCTAAATTTCAGGCGACCAGACTCATAGTTCTGCATCACCAGCGGCGTCAGGCCCGGTTCATAAATAGGGATAATGCCCTTTTTCAGATTTTCAACTTTGTTTTCATCAACATCGATACAAATGACATCGTGCCCGACTTCCGCCAGTACAGCTGCCTGTACCAGACCTACATAGCCGATACCAAAAACGGTGACTTTCATTGGATTGTCCCGATCAGAAATGTATTTAACTTATTTCGCAATGGTGTCTTCAAGCCAGGCTTTAAAATCACTGCCCAGCGTATTGTGACGCACACCATATTCAACAAATGCCTGCATATAGCCCAGTTTGTTGCCGCAGTCATGGCTGACACCTTTCAGGTGATAGGCTTCTACGGTCTCTTTATCCATCAGCATAGCAATGGAGTCGGTAAGCTGAATTTCATCACCTGCCCCTGGAGGCGTTTTAGCCAGCAAAGGCCAGATGTCAGCAGAAAGCACATAACGTCCGACGACGGCCAGATTCGAGGGTGCCTTATCAGCTTTAGGTTTTTCAACCACACCCACCATCGGGGCACTTTCCCCTGGCTGTAACTGCGCGCCTTTACAGTCAACCACACCGTATGCGGTAACATCAGCAACCGGCTCGACCATAATCTGGCTGTGGCCGCTTTCATCAAAGCGCTTCATCATTTCGGCCAGGTTTTCTTTACTCAGATCTGATTCATATTCATCGATAATCACGTCTGGCAGAATCACCGCAACCGGCTCATCGCCTACCAGCGGATGCGCACACAGTACCGCATGGCCCAGACCTTTCGCTAATCCCTGGCGAACCTGCATAATGGTGACGTGCGGCGGGCAAATCGACTGAATCTCTTCAAGCAGCTGACGTTTAACACGTTTTTCCAGCATTGCTTCCAGCTCAAAACTGGTATCAAAATGGTTTTCAATGGAGTTCTTAGAAGAGTGGGTAACCAGTACAATTTCATTTATGCCGGCAGCGATACACTCGTTGACGACATACTGAATTAACGGCTTATCAACCAGCGGTAACATTTCTTTCGGAATAGCTTTGGTAGCAGGCAACATACGCGTTCCCAATCCTGCAACCGGGATAACCGCTTTTTTTACTTTGGACTTATAGGCAGACATCAAAGTACCTCTCTTTGGGCCGTTCAAGTTATTACTTGATATGTCGATTTAAAAACGAAACGAGTATATCAGCTAGATACGCACGGATTTATCCTGGTTGAATCATTTCAGCATAAATTAAGACTATTACCCAAGTGTAAAACTTATCCCGGACACTGTCTCTATACTGCTGATGCAAAACAGCCAGAATGATTAATCTGTAGACAACATTAACCAGAGTTTACCTCCGGTTCCCCAAACCTGACATTGCCAGGCATCACAGCGCTGGCTGATCTGGTTAAGATGCGTACTTTCCAGCGTACCCAGCGGCACGCCATTACTGAGCTGAATTTGATGGCTGTTTATATTAAGCGTGGCATTTAAACCGGCGGAAACAAGGATAAGATTTTTTAAAGCCTGATGATAATAACCAACCAATAATGGGAACTGGCCGCTCAGGTTGGCCTGACGTAATAAAAGATTCACCTGTTTTAACAAACCACTTAATTCAGGCAGCCTTTGTGCCTGTCCTGATAATTGCTCTTGTAACAAACCATTAAATAATGCGCGTAATAAAAGTGCAGCCAGTACGCCATTATCCCCTGCCCGCGTCACGTCAAGACAATAAAAGGCCAGATCTTTCTCAGACAAAGCAGCAATATCTAACACTAATCCGGGCTGTTCTGCCATGGTCAGCTGACGATAATTCACCCGACAGCCTGCCAGGGTTTGCTGAACCGGTGGTTGCAGTTCTTTCAGCAGCTTTGCCGCTGCCGGCGGGTCACGCACCAGCGCATCCCAGTCCTGAAATAACTGTTCGTCTTCCTGCACTTTCGAAGTAAACATCGAGGGATAGAGACATTCCAGCACCGCTTCGCGCAGGCGACTAAGATCGCGTACCGGCTTGAGCAACACGTCCTGCACGCCAAGGCGTAACACATGTGCAATGTCGGACATATTTTCCGTAGCGGAAATTATCAGGACTGGTAGCGTACTATTGCCCATGCGCAGATGTTCCACCAGCTTAATACCATTCATTCTTGGCATGGCCAGATCGCAGATGAGCAGGTCCGGTGACAGCGTTCTGAGCCGTTCAAGCGCCTCTACCCCGTCTCCGGCAATGGTGACCTGCGCCCCCAGGGAGGCGAGAAAACTTTCAAGCAGAGTGCGGAAAACCACCTCATCTTCCACCACAAGAATGTGTTTGCCGCTTAATGGCTGTTCCATCACTCTCCCCCTCGATCAGTTAAGTAAATAGTGATCGATAATCGCCGGTTTTGCCTCTCGGAATGTCCTGAAGTCATCATACCAGCCACACTATTTACGATTCCGAACCAGAGGAAGTAATTCATCGCGTTTTTTTTCCACCGCCAGCACGCCGGCTGCCAGCGCTTCCTGCGCCCGATGAAAGTCCAGCGTGGAAATCTGCGGGCAGAACGGCTGGATTAACACATCCGGCGGGTCACCGGCCATACGGTTACGCTTTAAGCGATTTTCCAGTACCTGAATGGAGGTGGACATAATTTCCATTGCCCCGGGGGATTGCTGGGTTTTACGCTGGGTGAATCGCGCAATCTGTTCTTTCAGTCGCCATCCCCAACTGGAGCCTATCTCCTCGGGGACGGTTTCAGGGGTTATTGACAATAAATCCTGCTGCATCAGGTGCGCATCATGTTGCAAATCAACCGCAATAACAATGTCAGCGCCCAGCGCACGCGTCAGTGAGATAGGCACAGGATTAACCACCGCACCGTCAACCAGCCAGTAACCGTTATAGCCAACCGGCGGAAGCAAGCCTGGCATACTGCAGGAAGCCCTGACCGCCAGGTGAAGGTCGCCTTCAGTCAGCCATAATTCGCGACCGGTACTGAGATTAGTCGCCACCGCACCAAAAGGTAACGCACAGTGTTCAATATGGCTTGCGCGAATAATTTGTTTAATCTGGGTAAAAACCCGGTCACCGCGCAGCAGGCCACCCCGACGCCATGAAACGTCCATCAGACGTAAAACGTCCCAGTAACTAAACGAACTGACCCAGCGCTCCATCAGGCCAAGATGACCGCTGGCATAAGCGGCCCCTACCAGCGCCCCCACAGAACAACCGGCAACCACATCAATCTGAATCCCTGCACGTAGCAGCGCATTAATGACGCCAATATGCGCCCAACCCTTGGCGGCGCCGGAACCTAACGCCAGACCAACTTTTACCTGTCTCATTTTACCTCACAACCCCCTGGTCTTTAATGGCATCAGCAACCGAGCTCAGGTACGATGGATGCCTGACCAGTTTTTTCATATATTCAGTTACCGGAGTCGCCGTATCGATGTTGTGTCCTTGCTGTAGTGGGCTCGATTATAGCGTATGTTGCCAGCGCTGGCTAAGCGGACTGGCGCTGCCCCCCGACCCACTCACGCTAATGCGCTCACGCTATGTTGCCTATGTCCAGAACAATGGCGACTGGCTTGAGCAAACCTGGCACCCTTCCAGCCGGCCACCAGGATTAGCACAGAGTGTGGCGCAGAGTAGCGAGCAAACCCACTGGCTGGGTCTGACAGTACTCGCCAATCAACTGGCTGTCGACGGTCAGAGCGGCTATGTTACCTTTTTTGCGCGCTACGCCGACAAACGGCGAGGATTTATCTATGAGCGTTCACGCTTTGTACGGGAGGACGCGCGTTGGTACTATATCGACGGCACCTTCCTTGTGCCTGGCCGCAATGATCGCTGCCCTTGTGGTTCAGGCCAGAAACATAAAAAATGTTGTGGTCAGTAACTGGCCCGCAGCACAGTAAGTTTTTTCTACAGGATTAGCAACGTAATGCAACCGCAAAACCCACAACGTAAAGTATTGCGCACCATCTGTCCCGACGCGCGTGGACTGATTGCCCGTATCACCAATGTCTGCTTTACCCACGCGCTGAATATTGTTCAGAATAATGAATTTGTTGACCATCGCACCGGCCGTTTCTTTATGCGCACCGAGCTGGAGGGAACCTTTGACGACCGTTCGCTGCTGGCCGATCTTGATGACGCGCTGCCTGCCGGATCGGTTCGGGAACTACATCCCGCCGGGCGTCGGCGGATAGTCATCCTGGTGACGAAAGAAGCGCACTGTCTGGGGGACCTGTTGATGAAAAGCGCCTATGGTGGGCTGGATGTCGATATTGCCGCGGTGATTGGCAATCATGAAACATTGCGCACCCTGGTTGAGCGTTTTGATATTCCCTTCGTGCTGGTCAGTCATGAAGGCCTGACTCGTGAACAACATGATGATCTAATGGCCAGCAGTATCGAACGCTATCAGCCTGATTATGTCGTTCTGGCAAAATATATGCGCGTGCTGACGCCCGGTTTTGTTGCCCGTTTCCCCAACAAAATTATTAATATTCATCACTCATTTTTACCGGCATTTATTGGCGCTCGCCCCTATCATCAGGCTTATGAGCGCGGGGTAAAACTTATTGGTGCAACCGCCCATTACGTTAACGACAATCTTGATGAAGGCCCCATCATCATGCAGGATGTGATTCACGTCGACCATACCTATACCGCCGAAGATATGATGCGGGCTGGTCGCGACGTGGAAAAAAACGTGCTCAGCCGGGCGCTCTATCAGGTCCTGAACCAACGCGTCTTTGTCTACGGCAACAGAACCATTATTTTATAAGCTGAATGACGTTTTTTTGCCCGTACCGGCCGCGGCGCGGGCAAAAAAAAAGCAACCACATCCATTTTTTTCTTCAAAGCCTTTACAGCCAGTTAGCTTTTGCTATTATGCGCCCCGCTTACCAGCAACCAGCCGACTTCTGGTGGGATTCCCGAGCGGCCAAAGGGAGCAGACTGTAAATCTGCCGTCACAGACTTCGAAGGTTCGAATCCTTCTCCCACCACCATTTTATTTTTAGCATTGTACTCAACCCCGACACCAACAGCCCGGTATGCAGCGTGGGGAAGGACGAGAACCTTCGACAAGGTTCGAGCCGAGCGTAGCGAGACAACGTTGCCTTACAGGCAACGGCCCGAAGGGTGAGGCGGCCTGGGCGCCGAATCATCCTTCTCCCACCACCATTTTATTTTTAGCATTGTACTCAACCCCGACACCAACAGCCCGGTATCCAGCGTGGAGAAGGACGAGAACCTTCGACAAGGTTCGGGCCGCACCGGCTCATCCGTACCTTCCCCCGCTCAGCCAGGTCTGCTACCATCTGCGCTTACGTTTTCTGCTTATCAGACAGGGCTCCATGAAATTTGTCTCTTTTAATATCAATGGCCTGCGAGCCAGACCGCATCAGCTTGACGCCATCATCCAGCAACATCAACCCGATGTGATTGGCCTGCAGGAAACCAAAGTTCATGACGATATGTTTCCACATGAGCTGGTCGCGTCGTCCGGTTACCACGTGTTCTACCATGGGCAGAAAGGTCATTATGGCGTTGCCCTGTTGAGCAAAACGCCACCGGTATCGGTGCGCCGGGGTTTTCCCTCAGACAATGACGAAGCACAGCGACGTCTGATTATGGCGGAAATTCCCAGCCCGCTCGGTAACATCACCGTTATCAATGGCTATTTCCCTCAGGGTGAAAGCCGTGACCACCCCACTAAATTTCCGGCAAAAGAAAAGTTCTACCGGGATCTGCAAAATTACCTGGAGCAGCAGCTGACACCGGAAAATCCGGTGCTGATTATGGGTGATATGAATATCAGCAGCAGCGATCGCGATATTGGTATTGGTGAAGAAAACCGCAAGCGCTGGTTGCGCACCGGCAAGTGCTCTTTTTTACCTGAAGAACGCCAGTGGATGGACAGATTGTTAGGCTGGGGACTAACCGATACCTGGCGTCAGCTGAATCCGGAAATTAACGATCGCTTTTCCTGGTTCGACTACCGTTCAAAAGGCTTTGATGACAATCGCGGTCTGCGCATCGACCTGCTGCTGGCAAGCCGCGCGCTGGCGTCACACTGTATTGACAGCGGCATTGACTACCAGATCCGCAGCATGGAAAAACCGTCAGATCACGCGCCAGTCTGGGCAACCTTCCGCTTTAATTAACACAGGCAGCCCGGCTACGGGCTGCGTTTATTGACGGATAATTTTCCAGATAAGATTATTGGTTCCCAGCGAGTGCTCATCCCTGACACACTGCAATAACACCCCTTCACTTTTCACCACCGCCCCTTCACTGTACTGATGATTTTCAAAAATGCAGCAGCGCAGGCAGGGCAATGTATTGTTGCGGTTTTGCTGTGTTAAGGTCTGGGGCGGTAAATCAATAATCACGCCACCGGCTTCCTCGCTGTGGCGCGCAGCCACATCAGTATTATTGCGCCCGTTGGCGGCCATGCTGGTGATACTCAGCAGCACCAGCGCGCTGGCTATCAGTAGATAGGTTGTCTTCATGCCTTTTTCTGCCTCTTTCTGGTCGTCCGGCTGCTGGCGGCGACATTGTTTTTTGCCGGTGCGGGCGGCAACCCGCGAAACGCATCAGCGGCGGGGTGCTGCTTAGCATGGCTGATTAACTGGCTAAGGGTCTCAACCAGTGGCTGCATAAAGTCCTGATAGCGGCATTGCTTTTCACTGATGCGCGTCAGGGTCGATTCCCAGTGAGCCGTCATATCAGGACGGGCGGCCATTTCCGGTAAGGCATGGATTAATGCTTTTCCCGCCTCGCTGGCATGGATATTGCGCCCTTTTTTATACAGGAAGGTTCGGCGAAACAATAATTCAATAATACCCGCTCGCGTAGCCTCCGTACCTAATCCATCGGTCGCGCGCAGTATTTTCTTTAATTCTTTATCCTGGACAAATCGCGCAATCCCGGTCATTGCCGACAGTAATGTCGCATCGGTAAACGGTCGTGGCGGCTGGGTTTGTTTCTCCACCACCTCAGCCCCCTCGCACAGCAAACGATCGTCCTTTGCCACAACCGGCAACGGCATGCCGTCATTTTCTTCATCTCGCTCTTTACTCCCCAGCAACGTTCGCCAGCCAGCCTCGGCAAGAAAACGCGCTTTGGCGACGAAGATACCCCCGGCAATATCCAGCTCAATGGTACATTTACGAAACACAGCATCCGGTAAAAACTGCATCAGATACTGACGGGCAATCAGCTGATAGATAGCATTTTCATTTTCCGTTAGCTGAGAGCTTGTCGCGCGCGCAGTGGGAATGATGGCATGATGGGCATCCACTTTGCTGTCATCCCAGCAGCGGTTTTTCTGCTCACTATTGAACGTTGCCGGCAGGGTCAGCGCCGGCTGATGGGCCTGTATTGCATTGAGTACCGTATGGCGACCGGCAAAATGCTCATCCGGCAGATAACGACTGTCTGAACGCGGGTAGGTAATCAGCTTGTGAGTTTCATACAAACGCTGGCAGGTATCCAACACCGTTTGGGCACTGAGTCCATAACGCTTTGCCGCCTCAATTTGTAATACCGATAGCGAAAACGGCAGCGGCGCAAGCTCATTCTCGCGCTTGTCCTGATAACGGGTAACGATTGCCGGCTGACCGCTGATACGGCTCACCACGTGGTCCGCCAGCGCCCGGTGCAGCAGCCGCCCCTCCTCGTCCTGATAGGGTTCACAGGAAGCGCTCGGCTGCCAGATAGCCACAAAACGCTCCTCGAGCGGCGTGACTATATGGGCCTTAACCTCATAAAACGTTTTGGCGACAAAGTTTTCTATTTCCTCATCACGACGCACCACCAGCCCCAGTACAGGCGTTTGTACCCGACCAACAGAAAGCACGCCGTTATAACCCGCACTACGGCCCAATAACGTCCAGGCACGGGTCATATTGATGCCATAAAGCCAGTCGGCCCGGGCTCGCGCCAGCGCTGAAACGCACAAAGGAATAAACTCTTTGTTTTGCCGCAGACGATTGACAGCCCGCGCCACCGCCTGGGGATTAAGATCGTTGATCAAACAGCGCTGGACCTGCTGACGTTTTTCTGGCGCCAGGAGCAGGTAATCAAGCACTTCATCAACCAGCAGCTGACCTTCGCGATCCGGGTCACCGGCATGAACAATATCACTGGCCCCGGCCAGCAGCTGCTTAATCACGTTAAGCTGTTTTGCTACCGCTGCACGCGGTTGTAATTGCCATTTTTCCGGCACTATTGGCAAATCACTCAGCGACCAGCGGGCAAAACGGCTGTCATAAATCTCTGGTTCCGCCTGCTCAAGTAAATGCCCGATGCACCAGGTCACTATCTGATCCGACCCACAGGCAATATATCCGTCACCACGCCGGTGTGGTTTTGGCAAAACATCGGCAATCGCACGGGCAAGACTGGGTTTTTCAGCAATAAACAGACGCATTCAGGACAACTTCCCGATCAGGAGACAATTTGGATCATAGCCCGATCCGCTGAAGTCGCGGTCAGCGCACCAATATGTGACAGTGTCACCCCATGTTTTTCCGCCAGCTGCTGTAATCCGGCCTCGGCTCCAGGCCTGACCGCCAGCAGCAACCCGCCGGACGTCTGGGGATCGCACAGAAGCTGGCGCTGCGGTTGTGTCATTTGCCCCAGGAGATGGCCATAACTGGTGAAATTGCGTGCGGTTCCGCCAGGTACACAGCCCTGTTGCAGATAATAATCCACCCCGGGCAGTCGTGGCACGGCAGAATAACTGACCTCGGCTTGCAGGCCGGAACCCTGGCAAATTTCACTCAGGTGCCCCATCAGTCCAAAACCGGTGACATCAGTCATCGCCTGCACCGCGTCCAGTCCGGCAAAATCACTGCCGGCGCGGTTAAGCTGACACATGGTATCCCGTGCCAGCTGACGGTGTTCCGCCAGCAGCACGCCGCGCTTTTCTGCCGTTGTCAGAATACCAATACCCAGCGGTTTACTTAGCCATAGCTGACAACCAGCCTGCGCGGCGTTATTACGCTTCACCCGGCTGATGGCAACGGTGCCGGTCACCGCCAGACCAAAAATAGGTTCAGGCGCATCAATAGAATGACCGCCTGCCAGCGCGATTCCCGCCTGCTGGCAGGCGTAGCGCCCCCCTTCTACCACCTGTTGCGCCACGCTGGCATCCAGCTGACTCAGTGGCCAGCCAAGAATGGCAATGGCCATTACCGGCTGGCCGCCCATCGCATAAATATCGCTGATAGCGTTGGTAGCAGCAATACGGCCAAAATCATACGGATCATCCACGATCGGCATAAAAAAGTCGGTGGTACTTACCACCGCCTGGCCATTGCCCAGGTCGTAAACCGCTGCGTCATCGCGGGTTTCGTTGCCCACCAGCAAACGTGGGTCTTTAAACGCAGGTAGCGACGAATGCAGAATTGTTTCCAGCACGGCAGGGGCAATTTTACAACCGCAGCCTGCACCGTGGCTGTACTGCGTCAGACGAACCGGGCTATTATTCATTACCATCTCCCTTTAAATCCGCCGCTTATGTTAACCCTTTCCCTGCGGCAAGGTAAGTTATGCACCGCCGCGATGCGGCAGTAAGCTCAAATATTGTTCGGATTGCCTTCCCTTTGCCGATGTCGTCCGCCAGCTGGCCGGCGGACAGTCGCGGGACCTCAGAAGTAGCTGACAAACGGCGTGGTATCCGGCGGAATCACTGAAGTTGATGCTTTCAACTGCGGGGTGCCTAAATAGAGAAAACCAACAATCTCATCCTGTTCGCGACAGCCGAATGCCTGTCTGACATTGTGATTTTCAGTCCAGGCACCACTGCGCCAGATACCATTAAATCCCTGGGCCAGCGCCGCCATCTGCATAGCCATCACGGCGCAACCGGCTGAAATCAGCTGTTCCCAGCGTGGCACCTTATCATGGGCTTCACAGCGCGCCACTACGGTAATAATCATCGGCGCGCGGAAAGGTGCCTGGCGAGCTTTTTCAATGGCTTTCTCATCCTGATCCAGCCGGCGAGCTTCCTGTTCCAGCAAACGACTGAGACGCTCCAGTCCCTGGTTTTCCACAATAGTGAAATGCCACGGCTGTAAAGTGCCGTGATCGGGTGCACGCATTCCGGCGCGAATAATATTGTCTAATACGTCACCGGCAGGTGCCGGCGCAGCCAGTCTTGATGCCGAGCGGCGATTGATCAGTAATTCCAGCGCATCCATGAAAAACTCCTGATTTAGTGCATTATGTTTACGAACTCTGCCACCCTAACATGCAGCGCATCACGGCAACAGTCCGGCACAGGATGATAAATAAGTTGCGACCTATGCCGTTTTCTTACTGACTTTTACGCCGCTGCTCTTTAGGATAAGGCGGTTATCTGCCTGATTAGCAACAATCCGGCGTTATTATCCGCGAGTATGGAGATTACATGCGAACCTTGTGGCGAATTATCGCGAATTTGTTCAAATGGACATGGCGCCTGATTAATTTTATCAGGGAATTTATTCTTAATCTGTTCCTGCTGCTACTTATTCTGGTGGGCGTCGGTATCTGGATGCAGGTTAAAAGCAGCAGCCAGCCGGTTGAGATTCAAAAAGGTGCACTGGATATCGATTTGGCAGGCGTTGTGGTGGATAACCCGTCGGTGACCAATAAAATTAGCAAATGGGGCCGCCAGCTTATCGGAGCCAGCAGCAACCGTCTGAAAGAAAATCCGCTGTTTGACATTGTTAATGCCATTCGCCAGGCGAAAACCGACGATCGTATTAGCGGCATCGTGCTTAATTTGCGCGACTTTGCCGGTGGCGATCAGCCTTCCCTGCAATATATTGGCAAGGCGCTACGGGAATTTCGTGACAGCGGTAAGCCGATTTACGCTTATGGTGACAATTACACCCAGGCGCAGTACTACCTTGCCAGCTTTGCTAATCACATTTATCTCTCACCGCACGGCAGTATCGATCTGCACGGTTTCGCCACCAATTCGTTGTACTACAAATCGCTGCTCGACCGGCTGAAAGTCAGCTCGCATATTTTCCGCGTCGGCACCTATAAATCCGCCGTCGAACCTTTCCTGCGCGACGACATGTCACCGGCAGCACGTGACGCCGACAGCCGCTGGGTCGGGCAACTGTGGCAAAACTATATTGCACAGATTGCGGCCAATCGTCAGATTACCCCGCAACAGGTATTTCCTGGCGCACAGCAACTGATCGCCGCACTGCAACAAAACGGCGGCGATATGGCGCAGTATGCGAAAGCGACCAAACTGGTTGATGAACTGGCTACCCCGGCAGAAGTGGATCAGAAACTGAGCAAAGTTTTTGGCTGGGATAAACAGAGCAATGATTACCGTGGCACCAGCATTTACGACTACAGCCTGAAAAAACAGGCAGAAAAAGGTAATATTGCCGTCATCTATGCCGATGGCGCAATTGTTGACGGGGAGCAGACTCCCGGCGCCGTTGGCGGCGATACCACCGCAGCTGAAATTCGTTCAGCGCGGCTCGATGACAATATTAAAGCCATTATTCTGCGGGTTAACAGCCCTGGCGGCAGCGTGACTGCTTCTGAAACTATCCGCGAAGAACTTGCCGCAGCGCGGACTGCCGGCAAACCGGTTGTGGTTTCTATGGGAGGAATGGCCGCGTCCGGCGGTTACTGGATTTCCACGCCGGCCAGCTACATTATTGCCAGCCCCAGCACCCTGACCGGTTCTATCGGCATTTTCGGCATTATTAATACCGTTGAGAAATCCCTCGACAGCCTTGGTGTTCACACTGACGGCGTAGCAACTTCGCCACTGGCTGATGTGTCGGTCACGAAAACACTGCCGCCGGAAGTTCAGCAGATCATGCAGCTGACTATTGAAAACGGCTACAAAAACTTTGTCGATCTGGTCGCCCGCTCGCGCAAAATGACGCCAGAACAGGTGGACGCCATCGCCCAGGGCCACGTCTGGACAGGCAGTGACGCTAAAGCCAATGGTCTGGTTGACGAACTCGGTGACTTCGATGATGCCATTAACAAAGCCGCTGAACTGGCAAAAATCAGTCAGCCGCAGTTACAGTGGTATCAGTATCAGTCATCGGTAGCCGACTTGCTGCTCGGTCAGGTAAGTGCGCAAATTCGTGCGGTATTACCTGACACGCTGCAATCAATGCTGCCAGCGCCGCTAAATGATGTTATGGGTGTAGTGAAGAAGCAGCCGGGTCTGTTTGATAAAATGAACGATCCGCAGAGTCGCTATGCACTATGCCTGACCTGTGGTGAGGTAGGCTGACCCTCTTTTTCCAGCCCGGCGCAGGCCGGGCTGATTTTCCCGACCTTTCTTCTTATAATCAGTTTTCATCGCAAGCCCAGGTCTGACTATGCAAAAAAAATCTATTTATGTCGCTTACACCGGCGGCACTATCGGCATGCAACGCTCCGAAAATGGCTATATTCCGGTTTCCGGCCATCTCCAGCAACAGCTGGCGCGGATGCCTGAGTTTCATCGTCCGGAGATGCCTGATTTTACGATTCATGAATACCAACCGCTGATTGACTCGTCCGATATGTCACCACAGGACTGGCAGTCGATCGCCAATGATATTGCGACCAATTACGATAACTACGATGGCTTTGTGATTCTTCATGGCACCGATACCATGGCTTTCACCGCCTCTGCACTCTCATTTATGCTGGAAAATCTCGCCAAGCCGGTTATAGTGACAGGGTCACAAATTCCCCTTGCCGAACTGCGCTCTGACGGCCAGCAGAATCTGCTGAATGCCCTTTTTGTTGCCGCTAATTACCCGATTAAAGAAGTTTCACTGTTTTTTAATAACACCCTTTTCCGTGGCAACCGTACCACCAAAGCCCATGCCGATGGCTTCAATGCCTTCGCCTCACCCAATCTGCCACCACTTCTGGAAGCCGGTATTCATATCCGCCGCCTCAATACCCCTGGCATCATCACTGGCAGCGGCGCACTGAAAGTACATCCGATTACCCCACAGCCGGTAGGCGTGGTGACTATCTATCCCGGTATTTCCGCTGAGGTCGTGCGTAATTTTCTGCGACAGCCAGTCCGGGCGCTGATTTTACGCTCCTATGGCGTAGGAAATGCCCCGCAAAATAATGCCTTTCTGCAGGAACTGGCCGCCGCCAGCGCCCGGGGAATTGTCGTGGTAAATCTGACGCAGTGTATGTCGGGTAAAGTTAATATGGGCGGCTATGCCACCGGCAACGCCTTAGCACAAGCCGGGGTCATCAGCGGTGCCGACATGACGGTGGAATCGGCGCTGACTAAGCTGCATTACCTGTTGAGTCAGGATCTTGCCCCAGACACCATTCGCCAGCTGATGCAGACCAATCTGCGCGGTGAACTTAGCGCTGAGGATTAAGCTATGTACCGTCATCATGCCTTGTTATTAATTGATATCCAGAACGATTTCTGCCCCGGCGATGCACTGGCAGTGCCCGGGGGCGATCGGGTAGTCGACGTTGCCAATCACTATATTGCCCAATGGAAACGCCAGGGCGGACGGGTGATCGCCAGCCAGGACTGGCATCCAGCCAATCACGGCAGCTTCGCCGTTAACGCTGGCGCCCCTGTCGGTGACAGCGGTCAGCTTAACGGTATTGAACAGGTATGGTGGCCGGTACATTGCGTCCAGAACAGCCCGGGAGCAGCCTTCCATCCGTCACTGACCAGCCAGTATATCGACCTGATCATCCATAAAGGAATGGACCCGGCCTATGACAGCTACAGCGCTTTTCGCGATAACGGACATCAGCATGATACCGGGCTGGATAGCTGGTTACGCCAGCATCAGATAACCACGCTGACGATCATGGGACTGGCGACGGATTATTGCGTCAGATTCTCGGTTATTGATGCCCTCAGTGCGGGTTATCAGGTCAATGTGATAACAGCGGGCTGTCGCGGGGTTAATCTGAAGCCGGATGACAGCGTACTGGCGCTCTCTGAGATGCAGCAAAAAGGCGCGCAGATAATCTGAAAAGCTGAACCTTTTGCCGTTCAGCTTCAGCAAGTGAAGTTAAATTATTCCTGCAGGAATAATTTTTACAACTTGAGGGTCGTCACCTCAGAATCGCTAATGCCAAACTCTTTTTTCAGCTGTTGTTTACTTTTTGTCACAATCTGACCATCGCGGCCAATACTCATATGCTGCGGATCGTGGTTATTCCGTGACTGCCACAACAATACCAGCTGCAGACTGTGTGCTTTTTGTTCCTCAGTCAGCGCCACGCCATCGGCCCATTTACCGGTTTCTACCGCGGTTACCAGGCGCTGATAAACTTCAGGCGTCATGCTGGCAATCATTGCTTCCAGACTCATTTCCGTCATCTTTATCCCCGAGTTTTATTGCCGCTATTGTCACTGAAACTCAGCGACGCAGAGTTAACACAATAACGTTCGCCGCCCGGCTGCGGCCCGTCAGGGAACACATGGCCAAGGTGAGAGTCACAGGCATTACAGCGAATTTCAACGCGGCGCATACCGTGTGAGGTATCTTCAAGGTAACGAATGGCCCGTTCGCTGACCGGCTGAAAAAAACTTGGCCAGCCACAGCCTGACTCGTACTTGGTCTCAGACAAAAACAACGGCGCGTTACATACCAGACAGTGGTATATCCCTTGCTGTTGATTATGCAATAACCTGCCGCTAAAGGGCGGCTCAGTGCCGCGATCGCGCGTGACATGGCGCTGCATATCGGTTAGTTCGCTGTCAGGAATAAGGCGTTTCGTTTCATTAGCCATGATGCTCTCTCAGGCAGATACACTCTCCAATCTCACTGACCATTCTAACAAACGGCACAAACGAACGGGCAGGTTTTGCGACTAACAGCTAGCAATCCGCCACTCGTGGCGTCATTTCGTGAACCAGATCACTCTTTACCCTACTCAGCCGTTTATATTCTTGTCGGCGATTCCCCTATAATAGGGGGTGAAAATAGGTCAGCCGACCCAGGCATTTTTGGCAATTATTCCTGTAATCGCGTTTGACATTTCGCAACTATTGACACGATTCCGCTTGACGCCTGGCAAGGATTTAGTAATCCTACAAACAACCTTTTGTTTACTACCATTCACTAACAAATAGCTGGTGGAATATATGACTATCAAAGTAGGTATCAACGGTTTTGGCCGCATCGGACGCATCGTATTTCGTGCCGCACAGAAGCGTTCTGACATTGAAATCGTTGCAATTAACGATCTGTTAGATGCTGAGTACATGGCTTATATGCTGAAGTATGACTCCACTCATGGCCGTTTTGACGGCACGGTTGAAGTGAAAGATGGCGCTCTGATCGTTAACGGCAAAAAAATCCGTGTTACCTCTGAAAAAGATCCGGCTAATCTGAAATGGAATGAAGCAGGCGTTGATGTTGTGGCTGAAGCGACCGGTATCTTCCTGACTGATGAAACCGCGCGTAAGCACATCACTGCCGGCGCCAAAAAAGTGGTGCTGACCGGCCCTTCCAAAGATGACACGCCGATGTTCGTTCGTGGTGCCAACTTTGACAAATATGCCGGTCAGGATATTGTTTCTAATGCATCCTGCACGACTAACTGTCTGGCCCCGCTGGCTAAAGTCATCAACGATAAGTTCGGCATCGTTGAAGGTCTGATGACCACCGTACATGCTACCACTGCGACGCAAAAAACCGTTGACGGTCCTTCACACAAAGACTGGCGTGGTGGACGTGGCGCGTCCCAGAACATCATCCCATCGTCAACCGGCGCAGCAAAAGCGGTCGGTAAAGTACTGCCCGAACTGAACGGTAAACTGACCGGTATGGCGTTCCGTGTGCCAACCCCGAACGTTTCCGTTGTTGACCTGACCGCACGCCTGGCAAAACCGGCCTCTTACAAAGAGATTTGTGCTGCCATTAAAGCGGCTGCGGAAGGCGAAATGAAAGGCGTTCTGGGTTATGTTGAAGATGACGTAGTCTCTACCGATTTCAACGGCGAAGTGCTGACGTCAGTATTTGACGCAAAAGCCGGTATCGCGCTGAATGATAACTTTGTCAAACTGGTTTCCTGGTACGATAACGAGACCGGTTACTCAAATAAAGTGCTTGATCTGATTGCACTGGTTGCGGCCAAATAATTTGTCGTCAGATTACAGCATGAACCATAAGGGCGACTCGGGTCGCCCTTTTTTATTGTTACACGCGTCGAGGACAGTCAGATCATGACGGATAAACTCTTCTCTCTGCCAATAGATCAACAGCTATCTCCTTATATTTCTCAACGTCATCAAGGCGAACAGCCTGTGCTGGTCATTAATCACCCCCGGGTTCGCGCCGCCGTGGCGCTACAGGGTGCCCATTTAGTTGCCTGGCAACCTGCCGGGGAAGCGCCGGTAATCTGGCTAAGCGAAAACTCGTTGTGGCAAAAAGGCAAAGCCATTCGCGGTGGCGTGCCTATCTGCTGGCCATGGTTCGGTCCGGCAGGCGAGCCGGCACATGGTTTTGCCCGTAATCTGAGCTGGTCCCTTTCCGCACATGACGAAAACGATGACAGCGTCATGCTGACGCTGGTACTGGAAAGTAACGAGCAAAGCAAAAAATACTGGCCTCATGACTTTACCCTCTATGCCCGTTTTCGTTTCAGCCAGCATTGTGAAATTGAACTTGAAGCCCACGGCGATTACACCAGCAGCGGCGCACTGCACAGTTATTTTCAGGTAGCCGATATCGCCGGAGTCAGCGTGTCGGGCCTGGGCCATCCCTACACAGATAAAGTGCTGGGCATTGATGGCCGTTCGCCGGACGGTATCCAGCGTTACCCGGATCGCATCGACCGCATTTATCGTGCACCGGAAGATTACAGTATTATTGATGATGAGCGCGGCGAGCGCGTGATTGAGGTTTATCATCACCATCATAGTGACGTTGTCACCTGGAATCCTGGCCCGGCTTTATCCAGCAGCATGAGCGATATGACGGCGAATGGCTACAAAACTATGGTCTGCGTCGAAACAGCCCATATCACCACGGCAATGCACAGTCGCGGTGAAACGCCGGCCCGCCTTGGCGCAACCTTCAGGCTGCGCAAAAGAACCAGATAGCCGGAGAACGATCGCTGACTGCGACAACTGCGGACTCAGACAATATCCAGCGGCAGCGGCTGCGGCGGCGGCGGGAAATGCGGATCGAGCCGGGCCCATTCCTGCGGCGTCAGGCTCACCGTCAGTGCAGCCGCATTTGCCGCAACATGTGCGGGGGTGCTGGCCTTAGGAATAGCCAGCACCCCCTGCTGCCTGATAACCCAGGCCAGCAGCAGCTGTGCCACGCTGATATGATTTTCGCAGGCCATCTGCTGTAAAACCGGATGTTGCAGTAAATTGTTACGTAATCGCCCGGCCTGCGCCAGCGGACAGTAAGCCATTAGCGGCATCTGATGCTGCTGACAGGCAGGTAACAAATCATATTCAATGCCCCGTGAAGCCAGATGATACAGAACCTGATTAGTGGCACAGCCCTCGCCCCCCGGTATCTGCCACAGCATTTGCATCTCCTGACTGTCAAAGTTAGACACGCCCCAACGACGAATTTTTCCCTGACGTACCAGGGTTTCCATTGCCAGTCGCGTTTCTTCAACAGGCACGTTCCCGCGCCAGTGCAACAGATAAAGGTCAAGGTAGTCGGTCTTCAGCCGTCGTAAACTACGCTCACAGGCCTGTATCGCCCCATCACGACCAGCGTTCCACGGATAGACCTTTGACACCAGAAATGCCTGATGCCGGCGCCCGTTCAGCGCATCACCCACTACCCGCTCTGCGCCGCCATCAGCATACATCTCTGCGGTATCAATAACGTTTAATCCCAGGTCGAGCCCCTGTTGCAGCGCAGCAATCTCTTTGCTGCGCTCAGCCGGCTGTTCTCCCATATACCAGCTGCCCTGGCCAATTGCCGGCACCGTTTCACCGTCCGCGAACGTGACACATTTATCCATGGCCGAACCTCTGCACTTTATTGGTGCGCCATATTGGCGCACCGCTGATTAAAAGGCGGCATTATGGTGCAAAACTCACCAGACCCATTACCGATCAAAAGGTATAGCTGATTCCGGTCCAGATATTGGCCTGACCATGTTTATTTACCATCGGACTGTCGGTGATTTCACTGTCGAGCCGGGTATAACGCGCGGCTAACGTAGCACGCCAGCTATCAGTGAGACGGTAGTCCGCCGTCAGCTCAAGGTAGGGGTTCCAGCTATCACCAGGATGATAACGGCTCAGTCCGCTGCGGGCTGACTCATGGTCGGAAATACCATAATAATAGCGATTCTGGTTTTTGCTGCTCCACACGGCGCCCACGCCGGGTGTCAGCCCTATCCTGCCGAATTCAAAGCGGTAAAGATAAGCCATATCCCACTGAATACCATTGCTGTTGTTTAACATGTCGCCAATCAGTGCGGTGCGCACCATACCCCAGCTGGCGCTGTGCCGGTAGGCAACCCCCCCCATCATTGTCAGACGACGTTTATCCAGCGCTCGCATTGCGTTACTGCGGGCATCATCGGGATCAAACTGTTGCGGTGAAGCGGTTAATATCAGCGACAAGCGGTCCTGCGGGGTTTTCCACAGATAATACCCGCCGGCAAGACTGTGGAAATAGAAGTTATCGCCTTCATAGTCGATAAGCGGAACCGGGTAATAACGATTTTTACCACTGTTATAAGGACTTTCGCTATAGAAAACCGAAGCGCCCAGTGTCAGCGGTCCGGCCGACACGTTAAAGGCAGTGGCACTGGCAGCGACCCCCAGGGCCAACATGCTAATTTTGAAATAGTTCACAATTTATTCATTCCATAAATATAACAATCAGCATAGATATGATTTGCTATCTGATGATAGCGTATGAGAAACGTATCATGCATTCGGCAGTGATGTCGCGGATGAATCCATCTAAAACAGCAGCATGGCATCTCTGATTCATTTACAAAAATCTTACCTCCCGCCACTGGCCACAGGGTTAACAGACTTTGTTATTGAATTCTCATTGAAAAATACGGCGCCGGTCAGGAAATTTCGTGAATGCCAACTAGACTTTAAGCTAAGAGACAAATTATGGTGCGCAGAGCAGTCATCAATTTCAGACACACAGAAAAAATAATGTCGGGTTGGCATAAGGGTTGCTCTACACATTAAAGAATATCTTCCGGGAGCTGATTTAACCTTTTACTGTGCTCCTATTACCTGTGCTAAAAACGAAAGGACGGGCATACCATGAATATATTCGATCACTATCGTCAGCGTTATGAAGCAGCTAAGGATGAAGAGTTCTCATTGCAGGAGTTTCTTGCAATTTGTAAGCAGGATCGCAATGCATACGCCAACGCAGCGGAAAGACTGTTAACGGCTATTGGTGAGCCGGTGATGGTTGACACCGCCCAGGAGTCTCGTCTTTCCCGTCTGTTTTCTAACCGCGTTATTGCTCGCTATCCGGCGTTTGAAGAGTTTTATGGCATGGAGGAAGCGATTGAGCAGATTGTCTCCTATCTGAAACATGCCGCTCAGGGACTGGAAGAGAAAAAACAGATTCTGTATTTATTAGGGCCAGTGGGTGGCGGTAAATCTTCGTTAGCAGAACGCCTGAAATCCTTAATGCAACGCGTGCCGATTTACGTGCTGAGTGCCGATGGTGAGCGCAGCCCGGTCAACGATCATCCCTTGTGCCTGTTTAACCCTCAGGAAGATGCCAATATTCTGAATAAAGAATATGGTATTCCCCGTCGCTACCTCGGCACCATCATGTCGCCATGGGTGGCTAAGCGGTTGCATGAGTTCGGCGGCGATATCAGCCGGTTTAAAGTGGTTAAAGTATGGCCTTCTATTCTGGAACAGCTGGCCATTGCCAAAACCGAGCCTGGCGATGAAAATAACCAGGATATCTCAGCGCTGGTGGGCAAAGTTGACATCCGCAAACTTGAAAATCACGCGCAAAACGACCCCGATGCCTATGGTTATTCCGGCGCACTGTGCCGGGCCAATCAGGGCATTATGGAATTTGTCGAGATGTTCAAAGCGCCGATTAAGGTGCTTCATCCACTGCTGACCGCGACTCAGGAAGGCAACTATAATGGCACCGAGGGCATTTCTGCCCTGCCGTTTAACGGTATCATTCTGGCTCACTCTAACGAATCAGAATGGGTGCAGTTCCGTAATAATAAAAACAATGAAGCATTCCTTGACCGTGTTTATATCGTTAAGGTGCCGTACTGCCTGCGGGTTTCAGAAGAGATCAAGATATATGAGAAGCTGCTCAATCACAGTGAGCTGACCCATGCGCCCTGCGCTCCCGGTACGCTGGAAACGCTTTCACGCTTTTCAATCTTGTCACGCCTGAAAGAGCCTGAAAATTCGAGCATCTATTCAAAAATGCGTGTCTATGACGGTGAAAGTCTTAAGGACACCGATCCTAAAGCCAAGTCTTATCAGGAATATCGCGACTACTCCGGCGTCGATGAAGGCATGAACGGGCTTTCAACCCGCTTTGCTTTTAAAATTCTGTCGCGGGTATTCAACTTTGACCATACCGAAGTAGCCGCAAACCCGGTCCACCTGTTCTACGTGCTGGAGCAGCAAATTGAACGGGAACAGTTTCCACAGGATCAGGCCGAGAAATACCTTGAACATCTGAAAGGTTATTTGATCCCTAAATATGCCGAATTTATCGGCAAAGAGATTCAGACCGCCTACCTGGAATCTTATTCTGAGTACGGCCAGAATATCTTCGACCGTTACGTCACCTATGCCGACTTCTGGATTCAGGACCAGGAATATCGCGATCCGGACACCGGACAGCTATTTGATCGTGAATCACTGAATGCTGAACTGGAAAAAATTGAAAAACCCGCCGGCATCAGCAACCCGAAGGATTTCCGTAATGAAATTGTCAACTTCGTGCTGCGCGCCCGGGCGCAAAATAACGGGCGTAACCCGAACTGGACCAGCTATGAGAAGCTGCGCACGGTGATTGAGAAAAAAATGTTTTCCAACACCGAAGAGCTGCTGCCGGTTATTTCGTTTAATGCTAAAACCTCCACGGATGAACAGAAAAAGCACGATGATTTCGTTGACCGCATGATGGAGAAAGGCTATACCCGCAAGCAGGTCCGGCTGCTGTGTGAATGGTATCTGCGCGTGAGAAAATCGTCATAAGTCCGGCATAAACCTGCGCCAAAAGTGCATTAACGGGTCAGGATTATCTGACCCTTTGCCAGTCAGTCAGGGGGATATATGGCCTATTTTATCGATCGGCGACTTAACGGAAAGAACAAAAACGCGGTTAACCGCCAGCGCTTTTTGCGCCGTTATCGTACACAAATCAAACAGTCGATTTCCGAGGCCATTAACAAACGCTCGGTGACCGATATCGACAGCGGCGAGTCTGTCTCTATTCCGGTTGAAGATATTAACGAACCTATGTTTCATCAGGGTCGCGGCGGCGAACGTCATCGGGTCCATCCGGGCAACGATCACTTCGTTCAGAACGACCGGGTGGAGCGGCCTCAGGGTGGTGGCGGTGGCGGCAGCGGTCAGGGTGATGCCAGTCAGGACGGAGAAGGCCAGGACGAATTTGTATTTCAGATATCAAAAGATGAATATCTTGACCTGTTATTTGAAGATCTGGCCTTACCTAATCTGCAAAAAAATCAGCAACGTCAGCTTAATGAATACAAAACGCATCGCGCCGGTTTTACTTCCAACGGCGTCCCGGCCAATATCAGCGTAGTGCGCTCTTTGCAAAACTCACTGGCGCGTCGCACCGCCATGACCGCAGGCAAAAGACGTATGCTACATGAGCTGGAAAATGCGCTGGCGGAAGTGGAAAAAGCCGAACCGGCCCAGCTGATGGAAGAAGAGCGGCTTCGTAAAGAAATTGCCGAGCTGCGTGCGCGCATTGCCCGGGTACCTTTTATCGATACCTTCGACCTGCGCTATAAAAATTTTGAAAAACGCCCGGAACCTTCAAGTCAGGCAGTCATGTTCTGCCTGATGGACGTTTCCGGCTCAATGGATCAAGCCACTAAGGATATGGCGAAACGCTTTTATATTCTGCTTTATCTGTTTCTTAGCCGGACCTATAAAAACGTGGATGTTGTCTATATTCGCCATCATACCCAGGCGAAAGAAGTCGATGAACAGGAGTTCTTCTACTCTCAGGAAACCGGTGGCACCATTGTTTCCAGCGCCCTGAAACTGATGGACGAGGTGGTGAAAGAGCGTTACGACCCGGCGCAGTGGAATATTTACGCCGCGCAAGCCTCAGACGGTGATAACTGGGCTGATGACTCGCCGCTCTGTCACCAGATACTGGCTAAAAACATCCTGCCAGTAGTGCGTTATTACAGTTACATCGAAATTACCCGCCGTGCTCATCAGACGCTATGGCGTGAATATGAACACCTGCAAACGCTGTTTGATAACTTCGCCATTCAGCATATTCGTGAGCCGGAAGATATCTATCCGGTCTTCAGGGAACTATTCCACAAGCAAAGTGAAAGCACATACTGACCCCCCTGGCCGGATACCCGCTATCCGGCTTTCTTGCGCATCGCATTCATCGCGGAACCTGCTTCATTAATCTGACCGGCAGCCTGAATAATGCTGCTGATTGAAAGCAACCTGGCGCCTTGTCGCAGGCTTACCAGCCTGGGGCATTTAATAGGTATGCTTTGCGATGAGATTCCGGTACTGAAACGTCTGTCGCAATCAGATGCCCCAGCCTGCTTAACGTTCGATTTATTCAACAACGCCAGCATGGTACCGATAATAGTTAAAAAAATAGTCTGGTTTCAGAAATTACCGAAACAATGTATTCCCGAAAAACGCGCTGATTCTGGTGTTCACCGTATTACCCCATATCCTGACTAACATCATACTCTACCCTTATCCAGCTCATCGGGCACGGCCAGCAACACATTATCACGGCTGAATTGCGCCACGGGACTAAACAAGGAATGACTGGCGTGTTCAACGCCCCCCAGGCTATGTTAATCCGCACGGCGGCAGACATATGCTCAGTAACGTCCTGACATGACGTTTAGCGCTAACTTCATTGAATAGTGTTCGATAAATACCATGCTCGTCAGCGTTCAGTACCCCGGCATGCCGGCCGGACCATTGTTGATCGCTCAGGCATTAATGGACCAAATCACTGTTTTAATACCCCGACACTTTAATCAGGCTGGGCTTTTCACCAGGGAACGGGCTGACCGTTTTCACCAGCAGAAGCCTGACGGCCGCAAAAAGCGTTCCTGCACCGCAATCCGTTTGTATGCATCCTGGACGGCGGCGATCTCTGTTACCCTCTGCTAGCCGGTTGAATGTGCAGGGCCTGAAAAACCATGGACAGAATATCAGCCTGATGCGGTAGCTGCCGCCCTGATGCAAAGCAAATCTGCCCAAGAGCCACCCCAGGGCAGAAAGTGAGCTGTTTCAGTGCAGATATTCAGCCGGAATACACGTTGCAGGCCGTCGGCAATTGCCGGCGCCTGGCTATGGTGAATACTTCATCAGTCTGCCCGTGGACACGGATGGTTTGAATTTCAGGGCGGTGCCCCTTCCTCTTTTTTACCGTTTTTTATTGTTTTTGTTTTCTGTGCGATAAAATCAGGTTAACGTTGATTATTACCCCGGTAATACAACAAACTATCGTCTGCCGCGCAATAATCTCAGGAGAAGCTCTTTTTGGAAGCCAGTGCAATTTACAGCATGTTTATTATCGGGTCTGTGCTGGTGGCTTCCAGCATTTTGCTGAGTTCATTCTCTTCACGTCTTGGCATACCCATTCTGGTTATCTTCCTCGCACTGGGCATGCTGGCAGGCGTCGACGGTATTGGTGGCATTGTTTTTGACAATTATCCCGTTGCCTATCTGGTGAGTAACCTGGCCCTGGCGATTATTTTGCTGGATGGCGGTATGCGTACTCAAGCCAGCTCATTTAAAGTTGCCCTGTGGCCGGCCCTGTCACTGGCCACCATTGGGGTGCTTATTACCACCGCGCTGACCGGTATGGCCGCAGCCTGGCTGTTTCATCTTAACCTGATAGAAGGGTTTCTGATTGGCGCCATCATCGGCTCCACGGATGCCGCTGCGGTGTTTTCCCTGCTCGGTGGAAAAGGGTTAAACGAACGCGTTAACGCCACCCTCGAGATCGAATCCGGCAGCAACGATCCGATGGCTGTGTTCCTGACAATTACCCTGATAGATATGATTCAGCACGGCCAGACGGGTCTCAACGGCATGTTCTTCGTGCACCTGATTCAGGAGTTCGGTCTGGGTATTGTTATGGGACTCGGCGGCGGCTGGCTGCTGTTGCAGATGATCAACCGCATCACCCTCGCCAGCGGACTTTACCCGCTTCTGGCAGTCAGCGGCGGTATTCTGATTTTTGCCTTTACTACAGCCATTGAAGGCAGTGGCATTCTTGCGGTATACCTGTGCGGTTTTCTGCTGGGTAATCAGCCCATTCGCAACCGTTATGGCATCCTGCAGACTTTTGACGGTATGTCCTGGCTCAGCCAGATTGGCATGTTCCTGGTGCTGGGGCTACTGGTTACCCCTTCTGCACTCTGGCACATTGCCATTCCGGCAATGCTGCTTTCACTGTGGCTGATAGTGGTGGCTCGTCCGCTGGCGGTTCTCGTTGGCCTGCTGCCTTTCCGTGGGTTCAATTTACGTGAACGCATCTTTATCAGCTGGGTGGGACTGCGGGGCGCGGTGCCCATCATTCTGGCGGTCTTCCCGATGATGGCCGGGCTAAGCCATGCATCGCTGATTTTCGATATCGCGTTTTTCGTGGTGCTGGTCTCCCTGATGGTACAAGGCACCTCCCTCAGCTTCGCAGCCAGCAAAGCCAAAGTTATTGTCCCCCCCACCGCCTCGCCCATCTCACGTATTGGCCTCGACATTCATCCGCAAAACCCCTGGGAACAGCTGGTGTATCAGCTCAGTGCCGATAAATGGTGTGTCGGCGCTGCCCTGCGCGATTTGCACATGCCGCGGGAAACGCGCATCGCGGCGCTGTTTCGTGATAATGTCCTGCTGCATCCCACCGGTAACACCCGGTTGAAAGAAGGCGATATCATTTGTGTTATAGGCCGTGAGCGCGATTTGCCGGCGCTGGGTAAACTTTTCAGTCAGTCGCCCCCGGTGTCCCTCGATCAGCGCTTTTTTGGCGACTTTATCCTTGAAGCGGACGCACGGCTGCATGATGTGGCACAAATCTACGGACTGACGCTGGATGAACAGGTTGACGGGCAGCAAACCCTTGGCCAGCTGGTACTAAACATGTTAGGGGCGGCCCCGGTGGTAGGTGACCAGGTGGAATGGAACAATCTTATCTGGACGGTGGCGGAGAAAGAAGAAAATCAGATAGTCAAAGTCGGCATTCGCGTCCCGGAAGAAAAGCCCTGACGCTGTTTTCACTCGACCTGACGACAAAACCGGCTACGCTTATAGTTCATGCTTATTACAGAGGGATGAATTATGAGCCATGTTATCCGGATTGGGCGTTATGATGTTGTTGATGCAGAAATGGATGCCGCGGGCGCCAGTAGCAACGCAACCAATGAGGTCCATATCCCCTGCCTGACCAACCCTGGCCTGAGCTATCAACTCGACGGCTGGGATGAGGACACCAGCGTCCCGGCCTGGATTGACGGCAAACGCGTGGAGCTGAAAATTGGTCATTACGATAAGAATCATCACCACTGGGTATTAAAAATTCCTGCCTAAGATTATTCCCGTAATCTCTATAAGATTATCTGGTGATGCCTCTAATTGGTTGAATCTGATGTATAATGCGGGCTTTTGAGGTTCTCTTATGGCCAGCGTTAACGTTCATTGTCCCCGTTGTCAGTCTGTTCAGGTTTACCGCCATGGTCAGAACCCTAAAGGCTATGACAGATTTCGCTGCCGTGACTGCCACCGCGTGTTTCAACTCACTTACGCTTA
>NZ_MOMB01000052.1 GCF_002752165.1 Erwinia sp. OLFS4 | reverse complement strand
GCGCCTGGCCACCATACTTTTTAGACAGAACGGTGGTGATTGCCGCAGTCAGTGTGGTTTTACCGTGGTCAACGTGACCGATGGTACCCACGTTTACGTGCAGTTTGTTACGTTGAAATTGTTCTTTCGCCATGGCGATATTCCTTAACTGGTTATGCCCTCATCATCGATGAGGGCATCTGTTCACTTTGCTAAATCGTAGCCTTATTTGCCACGAGCTTCGATAACGGCCTGAGCGACGTTGTTCGGCGCTTCAGAGTACTTCAGGAACTCCATGGAGTACGAAGCACGACCCTGAGTCTGAGAACGCAGGTCAGTTGCATAACCAAACATTTCAGACAGCGGTACCTGAGCACGAACGGTCTTACCGGTAGCAGTATCATCCATACCTTCAATGATACCGCGACGACGGTTAAGGTCACCGATTACGTCACCCATGTAGTCTTCTGGCGTTTCCACTTCAACCTTCATTACCGGCTCAAGCAGAACAGGTTTTGCTTTCTTAAAGCCATCTTTAAAGGCCAGAGAAGCTGCCAGTTTAAACGCCAGTTCAGAGGAGTCTACATCATGATAAGAACCAAAGTGCAGACGAACCCCCAGATCCACTACCGGATAACCGGCCAGCGGACCAGATTTGAGCTGTTCCTGAATACCTTTGTCAACAGCAGGGATGTATTCACCAGGAATAACACCACCTTTAATATCGTTGGTAAAGGTATAGCCTGGGCCACCTGGCTCCAGCGGGAACAGATCGATCACCACGTGACCATACTGACCACGACCACCAGACTGCTTCGCGTGTTTACCTTCGATATCCTTAACGGTATCGCGGATAGTTTCGCGGTAAGCAACCTGAGGTTTACCGACGTTCGCTTCAACGTTGAATTCGCGTTTCATACGGTCAACGATGATTTCCAGGTGCAGCTCACCCATACCGGCGATAATAGTCTGGTTAGACTCTTCATCAGTCCAGACGCGGAATGACGGGTCTTCTTTCGCCAGACGCCCCAGAGCCAGACCCATTTTTTCCTGGTCAGCTTTGGTTTTCGGCTCAACGGCGATAGAAATTACCGGCTCAGGGAACTCCATACGCTCCAGAATAATCGGGGCGTTTGGATCACACAGCGTATCACCTGTTGTAACGTCTTTCAGACCGATAGCCGCCGCGATGTCACCAGCACGAACTTCTTTAATTTCTTCACGCTTGTTGGCATGCATCTGAACGATACGACCAAAACGTTCGCGCTGAGCTTTCACTGAGTTCAGCACGGTATCACCTGAGTTCACCACGCCAGAATACACGCGGAAAAAGGTCAGGTTACCGACAAACGGGTCAGTGGCAATTTTGAACGCCAGCGCAGAGAACGGCTCTTTATCGTCAGAGTGACGTTCTGCAGGGGTATCTTTGCCATCATCCAGAATACCTTTGATTGCCGGTACATCTGTCGGTGCAGGCAGATATTCAACAACCGCATCCAGCATGGCCTGAACACCTTTATTCTTAAATGCAGAACCACAGGTTACCAGGATGATTTCATTGTTCAGCACGCGCTGACGCAGCGCTTTTTTGATTTCGTCTTCCGTCAGGTCTTCGCCGCCGAGGTATTTCTCCATCAGCTCTTCTGAAGCTTCTGCCGCAGATTCAATCAGGTTCTGGTGCCATTCTTCCGCCAGATCCTGCATTTCCGCCGGGATATCTTCGTAAACGAAGGTTACACCCTGGTCAGCATCATTCCAGTTGATAGCTTTCATTTTCACCAGGTCGATAACGCCGGTGAAATTGTCTTCAGCACCAATGGCCAGCTGTAGCGGAACCGGATTCGCGCCCAGACGGGATTTAATCTGGCTAACAACTTTCAGGAAGTTCGCACCCATACGGTCCATTTTGTTAACGAACGCAATACGTGGAACTTTGTATTTGTTTGCCTGACGCCATACGGTTTCAGACTGTGGCTGAACACCACCAACCGCACAGTAAACCATGACGGCACCGTCCAGAACACGCATTGAACGCTCTACTTCGATAGTAAAGTCAACGTGTCCCGGGGTGTCGATGATGTTTACGCGGTGTGGCTCGAATTGCTTAGCCATACCAGCCCAGAACGCAGTGGTTGCTGCGGAGGTGATAGTAATACCACGCTCCTGTTCCTGAGCCATCCAGTCCATGGTGGCCGCGCCATCGTGAACCTCACCGATTTTGTGGTTTACGCCGGTGTAGAACAGAATGCGTTCGGTCGTCGTGGTTTTACCGGCGTCGATGTGTGCGCTGATACCGATGTTACGGTAGCGCGTAATGGGGGTTGTACGAGCCATTTGATTCCTCTGATTCTCGGACGTTCTAAGTTAGTCAATCCCAGCGGGATGATAGCTTTCGCGCCCGCCGGGTTAATAACAACTACGAGACTGTTACCAGCGGTAGTGTGCGAACGCCTTGTTGGCTTCGGCCATACGGTGAACGTCTTCACGTTTCTTCACTGCAGTGCCTTTGTTTTCTGCAGCATCAGAAAGTTCGTTCGCCAGGCGCAAAGCCATAGATTTATCACCGCGTTTACGAGCAGCTTCAACAATCCAGCGCATTGCCAGGGCATTACGACGGACCGGACGGACTTCAACCGGAACCTGATAAGTAGAGCCACCAACACGACGCGACTTCACTTCGACAGTCGGACGTACGTTTTCGAGGGCAACTTCAAACGCTTCCAGTTCGTTTTTACCTGAACGCTGAGCCAGGGTCTCAAGCGCAGTATAAACGATTGATTCAGCAGTAGATTTTTTACCATCTACCATCAGGATATTAACAAATTTAGCCAGCAGCTCTGATCCGAACTTAGGATCCGGCAGAATTTTACGCTGACCAATGACGCGACGACGTGGCATGGAAATACTCCGTTGATAATTCAGGATTGTCCAAAACTCTACGAGTTTAGTTTGACATTTAAGTTAAAACGTTTGGCCTTACTTAACGGAGAACCATTAAGCCTTTGGCTTCTTCACGCCGTACTTGGAGCGAGCCTGCTTACGGTCTTTAACACCAGAGCAGTCCAGCGCGCCACGAACGGTATGGTAACGCACACCAGGCAGGTCTTTTACACGACCGCCACGGATCAGGATCACAGAGTGCTCCTGCAGGTTGTGACCTTCACCACCAATGTAGGAAGTCACTTCAAAACCGTTAGTCAGACGCACACGGCAAACTTTACGCAGCGCTGAGTTAGGTTTCTTCGGAGTGGTAGTATATACACGGGTACATACACCACGTTTTTGCGGGCAAGCTTCCAGCGCCGGCACGTTGCTTTTAGCAACTTTGCGTACGCGCGGTTTGCGAACCAGCTGGTTAACTGTTGCCATTAAATAGCTCCTGGGTTTTTGCTTTGCTTCGTAAACACGTAATAAATCCGCCTCGTAATACAACGAGGACGCAGAATTTTAGGGCTGAGCAGAAAGGGTGTCAAGAAATAACCAGGTTTCTCATACTACCAAACCATTTGTTGCGGGTTTTTTACCGCCAGCGCAACGAAACCATTATAGTCAACAAGGCGGATTTCCACCGGAATATATCTGCTCAGACCACGGGCAACCAGATCGTCGCCTAAAGCAAACAACGCCGCACCGCTTGCCTGTAACGCGCGTAATGACTCAGTTGCAGATAACGCCGCAATCACGCCATCTTCCAGCATCAGCAGATCGTCATCCGGTCCCAGCATACGCAACAAGGCAGAAAAGTCACACTGGAACGGAGAGTGTCGTAACGTATGCAGCATGGAGGCCTCAGAAAGTAAATATTTGCTGGTAACCGGCCAGCGTCTTACGCAATTCATCTGGCTGCAACGGCACCACCGGCAACACAAAGGAGAGGTTTTCCAGGCAGCGTTCGCGTAAAGCGCTGGCGCAGATAAAACACGATGTCACGTCATATAAAGGCAGCACACCAAAGGTCGCAATATAGTCACGGGACAGGATCTGATTGGGTTGCTGCTCCGGTAACAGCTGCAACACGCCGTCGGCGATAAAAAATACGCCAATATCATCAGTCAGCGCGGAAACCGCCAGCACAGCATCCAGTCCTTCACGACCAGCGCTGGTTCCGTGCGGAGGTTGACTAAAAACAAATGCCACCGATTTCATCAGAATTGCACCACCCGGTCGCAGTTTAATGCAGCTTGTGCAAGCGTTCCCAGACCTGAAAGCACAAAACCATCGGCAAGATTTTCCCCCTCAACGCCGGCCTCTTTACCCTCTGCAGCATTAACGACGCCACGACGTAACCCGGCCGCCACGCAAATATTCAACGCAACGTTATAGCGTTGATGTATCTCCTGCCAGGCCTGAACCATATGCTGTTCGTCAGCGGCCGGCGCCGTGAGGCGGTTCGCATTATAAACCCCTTCGCGGTAAAAAAAGATGCTCACCAGCTGATGCTCACTGGCACAAAGCGCCCGGGCGAATTGCAGCGCGCTGATACTCTGCTGCGTCCCATAGGCCGGTCCAGTGACCATCAGACTGAAACGCATTAGCGGTCCTGCCCCTGGAAATCGCCATTTTTAAACTGGCGGATATACAGATAAACCGTGTGCTTAGAAATATTGAGGCGCTCGGCAACCTGATTGATCGCATCTTTAATATCGAAAATGCCTTTCTCATAGAGATTGAGCACAATCTGACGGTTCTTGGCATTATTAGAAACGTTGCGGTCGGCACTGATTTCTTCAATGGTGAACTCCAGAGTCTGGGTGACCAGATCTTCAACAGAAGAAGCAAAGTTGACCTCGGGAGACACTTCCGGCGTTTCCGGCGGAATAAAAGTGGCCATGATCTGTGAGAAAGGAACATCAAGATTTATATTAAGGCACAGCAAACCAATTACCTGCTGCTGACGATTACGGATAGCGATGGTCACCGATTTCATCAGCACACCGCTTTTGGCCCGGGTGAAATAAGCCCGCGAGACGTTACTGTCAGCATCGGTCATGTCATGCAGCATACGCAAGGCTAAATCGGTAATCGGTGATCCCACTTGCCGGCCGGTATGCTCGCCATTGGCAATACGCACAGCAGAGCGGTTCAAATCTTCCAGCGAATGGAGCACAATTTCACAATGGGAACCAATCAGCATGGCCAGTCCATCGACGACAACTTCATAAGATTTCAGTATCTCACGATCGCTGTCTTCAAACGGATACTTTTCCAGCAATTCTGCATCGACGAAATCAGCTGTAAAAAGTGAATTTGGCATTAACGACACCACCCTTATAACCGGAGCCTGTCTGCGCGTATGGTGGCAGACTCACTTTTAATGTTTTTCCAACCGGGATAAGTTTAACAAATGCCAGCGAGGCATGCCCTGCCTTTATTAACAATTCCTCAATTCAGTCAGCATCGGTGCAGAAAACACCAGGCAAAAAAACGCCACCCGGAGGTGGCGATGGCGGGATTATTTTTTAGCGTCTTTGGCATCATCAGCCTGCGCTGCCGGCTGCGTTTTGTTATCAGCCTGAGCTTTATCGTCGGCCTGGGCCGCTGGTTTGATATCCAGCAACTCAACGTCAAATACCAGCGTGGAGTTCGGCGGAATACCCGGCACACCGTTTTTGCCATAAGCCAGGTTCGGTGGGATAACCAGCTTAATTTTTCCACCTTTCTTAACGTGCTTCAGACCTTCAGTCCAGCCAGGAATAACACCGTCAAGACGGAAAGAAAGCGGTTCACCACGGGTATAAGAGTTATCAAACTCCGTACCGTCAATCAGGGTGCCCTTGTAGTTAACCACCACGGTATCACTGTCTTTCGGCTCATCACCTGTTCCGGCTTTCTCAATCTGGTAGAGCAGACCGGACTTGGTTTTCTGAACATCTTTTTCTTTAGCAAATTTAGCAGCAAAAGCCTCTCCTTTCGCGGAGTTATCTTTCGCATCTTTTTCCATTTTTTCCTGAGCAGCGGTTTTTACCCGTCCCTCAAAAGTCTGGAGCGTTTGTTCAATTTCCTGATCGGAAAGTTTGCTTTTACCCGAGAATGCATCCTGAACACCGGCAATCAGCTGAGACTGATCCAGCTTGATACCCAGCTTCTCCTGCTCTTTCAGCGAGTTTTCCATGTAACGGCCAAGAGACGCACCAAGCGCATAAGCAGACTGTTGATCCTCGGTTTTGAATGCAGCGTTCTTCGGCGCCTGAGCCGGTGCCGATTCCGGCGCCGCTTTGCTTTCCGCTGCCATTGCCACAGGAGCATTCAGCGCAACGGCCATGGTGGTGGCTAACAGCGTAACTTTAAACAATGATTTCATCCATTTCTCCAAACCCGAAGCCTCTCGCTCCGGAAATAAATGTGCAGGCCAGATAGCCTGGGACGGTACTATACCTTCGTGTGAGAAAACAAAACACTCCCACATACGTTCAGTCTGCTCGATAAGACTTTAACTGAGAGAGGAAGTTTCATCAAAAACATGCAGCTTTCGGCTATTTTTTTCAACCTCTAACCATAAATTCAAGTGATTTGCGTGCGTAAAGGTTTAGATTAGCGCTACTATCCGTCTGTTAAATTTGAGTAATTTTGCAAGCAGTAACAAGGGGAAATGTTATGCAACAACTCCTGACCGAGCAGCGTCTGGAAGAGCTTGAGAGTCGTCTGGCTTTTCAGGAAC
This sequence comes from Erwinia sp. OLFS4, assembly GCF_002752165.1. Classification (GTDB taxonomy): domain Bacteria; phylum Pseudomonadota; class Gammaproteobacteria; order Enterobacterales; family Enterobacteriaceae; genus Izhakiella. The sequence goes on along the minus strand of NZ_MOMB01000052.1, from coordinate 121,593 downwards.
ACACCATTGAAGCACTGAATCAGACCGTCACCCAACATGAGATGGAGATGGCACGGATGCGCGAACAATTACGCTTAATGGTTGAAAAACTAAAAACTGCAGCGCCTTCTATGGTGGCGCATCCCTCTGAAGAGACGCCACCGCCGCATTACTGAACAGGACGCATCACGCGTCAGCGGACAAGAAAAATCAGGCCAGCTCACACCAAAGTGTTGCTGGCCTGAAATAGCAGGCTGTCAGCCCACGCTCCCGCGGCTCAGCGCCGCAGAGAGACCGCACAACTTAATGACAGCCGCAGCCGCCGTTGCCACCACAACCGCCGCCGTGGTGATGCCCCTGATGATCGTGGTCATGGTCATGATGATGATCATCTTCACCATGCACGTGGCCATGGGCAATTTCTTCCTCAGTGGCCTCACGTAACCCCATGACTTCCACATTAAAATGCAGATTCTGGCCAGCCAGCATGTGGTTCCCATCGACGGTAACGTGATCGTCTTCCACTTCGGTGATTTCTACCGGCACAGGTCCCTGATCGGTTTCAGCGAGAAAACGCATGCCAACCTGGAGTTCATCAACCCCCATAAAAACATCTTTAGGCACACGCTGCACCAGGTTGTCATCATACTGACCGTAGGCGTCGTTGGCGCCAACGTTCACGTCGAATTTATCCCCGACTTCACGACCTTCCAGTGCTTTTTCCAGGCCCGAAATCAGTGAGCCATGACCATGCAGATAATCCAACGGCGCGCTCACCGGAGATTCATCAACTAATACACCGTCTTCGGTACGTACCTGATAGGCCAGGCTGACCACCAGGTCTTTTGCTACTTTCATGATTACTCCTAACCGTTGAGAGCGTTCTGTATGCAGTCACAGAGGGCGTCTGCATCATTGATTGCGCCGATTGTACCGGAATTCAAGGCGTCTGTATGGTTAAGCTTAAAAAAAGGTGAGCGACGACGCTACTCCGGATGAAAGATTCCTATCACTTGCTCTTTCTCCCGTACGCTCTTCTGATTCTGCTTATCGGCCTCACGCATCTGATGGCCGCACTTAACACATTCAACCACATCAATATTATTTTCACGCCACAATGCCAGCGTATCTTTTTGCTGACAAGCCGGGCAGACGGCACCGGCAATAAAACGTTTACCCATTGTCATACCTTCCATCAGGACTGACGCCGTGACGTTCGCGCTGGTCCGTATTATTCATATTCATCCCAGCCATCAAACTGACGCTGTTCATAACGCATCTCTGCTTTGAAGATATCCTCCAGCTCACGACGTGCTTCTTTAACACGTGAGATTTGCTGGCTGTCAGTGTGATCGGGCATCAGCTCCCGCAGCATGCGCATGTCGAGCCGGCGAAAATGCTGCTGGGCACGAAAAGCCTGATGCGGATGCATGCCCAGGGAAATAAGCGCTTTACGCCCCAGCTCAAGTGCGCTGGAAAACGTTTCACGCGAGAACTGATCCACTCCCGCCTGTAATAGCTCATGGGCTTCCACGCGACCACGAGCCCGCGCCAGAATCTTCAGCTGCGGGAAATGCTGCTGGCACAGATGGACAATCTCCATCGCTGCTTCCGGCCCGTTGCAGGTTATCACAATGGACTCGGCATTTTCGGCACCCGCCGCCCGCAACAATTCAAGTTCCGTAGCATCACCATAGTATACTTTATAACCATACTTGCGCATCAGACTGACGGCGCTGATATCCCGTTCCAGAACCGTAATGCGTTTTTCATTCGCCATCAGTAAGCGCGCTACTACCTGACCAAATCGCCCGAAACCTACCACGATAACCTGCGGGTCATCATTTTCAACATGGGGTTTCTCTCCCGGCTCATCGCTTTCATTGAAACGGCGGGCAAGAATGTTATCCACCAGCTGCATCAGCAGGGGGGTCGTCATCATCGACAGCGTTACCGTTACCAGCAACAAAGGCAGCTGGTCACCCTTAAACAACTTTGCCGAAGAAGCCGCTGAAAACAGGACAAAAGCAAATTCGCCGCCCTGACTCAGTACCGCCGAAAACTGCAAACGCTCCGAACTACGCAAACCGTAAATATGCGACAAAACGTAGAGCACCAGCGTCTTAATTGCCACCAGGCAGACGACACCGGCTAAAATAATCCCAATGTGGGTATAAAGCACGCCAAGGTTCAGCGCCATGCCAACTGAGATAAAAAACAATCCCAGTAACAGCCCTTTAAAAGGATCGATAGCAATTTCCAGCTCATGGCGATATTCGCTCTCAGCCAGCAGCACCCCGGCAATAAAGGTCCCCAACGCCATCGATAAACCTAGTGCATCCATAAACAGCGCGGCGCCCAGTACCAGCAACAGTGACGCCGCGATAAAAATCTCACGCACCCCGGAAGCAGCAATAAAACGCAGGATGGGCCGCAACAAGTAGCGTCCGCCAATCAGCATGCCGGCAAAAGCCAACACTTTCATACCCACCTTCATCCAGTCGGTATGCTCGTCGCCACTGCCAGCCAGCAGTGGAACCAGCGCCAAAGCGGGAATCACCGCCAGATCCTGGAACAACAGCACCGAGAATCCCAGTTGTCCGGACTCACTGCGGTTCATACCCTTATCACGCATCAGCTGCAGGGCCATAGCCGTAGATGACATTGCCAGCCCGATTCCCCCCATCACCGCGGCTTGCCAGCTAAAACGGCTCAGTAGCAGTAATCCCGCCAGTGCCGCAGCACTGAGCACAACCTGGGCGGCACCGACGCCAAAAATAGACCGTCTTAACTGCCAGAGTTTTGCCGGATTTAATTCCAGCCCGATGATAAACATCAGAAAAACCACACCCAGTTCAGAAAAATGCAAAATCTCGTCAACATCGCTGATAAAACCCAGCCCCCACGGACCGATAGCAATACCCGCCATTAAGTAGCCGAGTACGGCCCCGATGCCAATGCGCGCCGCAACCGGCACCACCAGTACCGCCGCAACAAGGTACACCACGCCTGCCGTCAAAAGCGTCTGACCAGCCATCAGTAACCTCCTTGCGACAACGGTGAAGCCAACCACTCACCATAAGCACGGGAAAAATTGTTCATCATCTCCGCCGACTGGCGACGCGCCCAGTAAATGATCATTGGCGTCAGCCAGTGCATCCGGCACATTTGTGCCGTCAGTTCAAATGGACGCATAATGTCTGACATGGGGTAACGATTCAGGCCGTTATGGTGATAGGCGGCTTCAGGTTCGCCGGTAGTAATCACGCTGCGCCAGTATTTGCCCACCAGGGCGTTACCGCCGACTCCGCTGGCAAAACCGCGTGATAACACCCGATCCAGCCACTCTTTTAACAGCGCAGGACAGCTGTAGGTATACAGGGGGTGTTGAAAAACAATCACCTGATGTTCACGTAACAACTGCTGCTCTTTGTGTATATCAATAAAGAAATCGGGATAGTGCGCGTACAGGTCATGTACCGTAACGTTATCCTGCTGCTTTGCCGATTGCAGTAATATCTGGTTGGCAATCGAGTCCTGTGACTCAGGGTGCGCATAGAGCAGCAAAACTTTCGGCGACTGCGACATCATTTCCCCTTTCAAATCGTCGTGTTGATCGGCGATTTCCGTTACCATGCTCTACGCGATGGAGTCGGTGATTCCGGAATTCTTTTTGAAATACTAATTTAACATACACTCTTGATCCGGCGCTTATGATTGTCTTCTCTTCCTTACAAATCAGACGCGGTGTGCGCGTCTTACTGGAAAATGCTACCGCCACTATCAATCCTGGACAAAAAGTCGGACTGGTGGGTAAAAACGGCTGTGGTAAGTCTACCCTGTTGTCATTACTGAAAAACGAAATCAGCCCTGATGCAGGTAGCGCCAGCTGGCCGGGCACCTGGTCTCTCGCCTGGGTGAACCAGGAAACACCGGCACTGGAGCAGACTGCCATTGATTATGTGATTGATGGCGACCGCGAATTCCGTCAGCTGGAATCCGCGCTCCATGACGCCAATCACCGTAATGATGGCAATGCTATCGCACTGATTCATGGTCAGCTGGATGCCATCAATGCCTGGAGTATACGGGCGCGTGCAGCCAGTTTGTTAAGCGGCCTGGGCTTTGTACAGCAGCAAATAACCCATCCGGTCAGCGCCTTTTCTGGCGGCTGGCGGATGCGCCTGAATCTGGCCCAGGCATTGCTGTGTCGCTCCGATTTGTTATTGCTGGATGAACCAACCAACCACCTTGATCTTGATGCGGTTATCTGGCTTGAACGCTGGCTGAAAAGTTATTCCGGCACCCTGATCCTGATTTCCCACGATCGCGACTTCCTTGACCCGGTGGTAGACAAAATTCTGCATATCGAACAGCAGAATTTGTTTGAATACACCGGAAATTACAGCGTTTTTGAAATCCAGCGAGCAACCAAACTGGCCCAGCAGCAGGCGATGTATCAAAGCCAGCAGCAAAAAGTGGCCCATCTGCAAAGCTACATCGACCGCTTTCGGGCGAAGGCCTCCAAAGCAAAGCAGGCTCAAAGTCGTATCAAAATGCTGGAGCGTATGGAGATGATTGCCCCGGCGCATGCCGATAATCCCTTTCACTTCAGTTTTCGTCCACCAGAAAACCTGCCCAATCCTCTGTTAAAAATGGAAAAAGTCAGCGCGGGTTATGGTGAACGCACGGTACTAAATGCCATTAAACTCAATCTGGTACCCGGCTCACGTATTGGCTTACTCGGCCGCAACGGCGCGGGTAAATCGACCTTAATTAAGCTGCTGGCTGGCGAACTGGCCGCTCAGCAAGGTGATGTCGGTCTGGCAAAAGGGGTAAAACTGGGTTATTTCGCTCAGCATCAGCTGGAGTTTTTACGCCCGGATGAATCCCCTCTCCAGCATCTGGCGCGTCTGGCACCCAACGTTACCGAGCAACAGCTGCGCGATTACCTCGGCGGTTTCGCCTTTCAGGGCGATAAAATTAATGAACCTATTGTCCGTTTCTCCGGTGGAGAAAAAGCCCGGCTGGTGCTGGCGTTAATTGTCTGGCAACGACCAAATCTGCTGCTACTGGATGAGCCAACCAACCACCTTGACCTTGATATGCGCCAGGCGCTGACCGAAGCACTGATTGAATTTGAAGGCGCGCTGGTGGTGGTGTCGCACGATCGTCATTTACTACGGGCAACCACCGATGACCTCTATCTGGTACACGACGGCAAAGTCGATGTTTTTAACGGCGATCTCGACGATTACCAGCAGTGGCTAAGCGATCTGCAAAAGCAAGCATCTCAATCTGCAACGCAGGAACGCAGTGACAATCAAAACAGCGCTCAGGCACGTAAAGATCAAAAGCGCCGTGACGCCGAACTTCGCGCCCAGACCCAGCCGCTACGTAAGCAAATCGAGAAGCTGGAAAAACAGATGGAGACCCTCCATAAGCAACTTAGCGATGCCGAAAACCTGCTGGCGGATGCCGCTATCTATGAACAAAGCCGCAAAGCTGAGCTGACTGTGGCATTGCAACAGCAGACACAGGCAAAAAGCGCGCTGGAAACCTGCGAGATGGAGTGGCTGGACGCGCAGGAACAGCTGGAGCAGAGGCTGGCACAATAGAAGCCGGCAGCAACGCCGTCGCAGCCGTGCCTGTCAAAAGTCGTTCGCCGGCTGAGCCGGTGCGAGACAAGGCGCCAGCGGTGGGCTGAGCGCAGCATACACCGCTATGTGAGCATCAGACCATCCGCGCAGCAACGCCGTCGCAGCCGTGCTCAGTCGGCGAAGAAAGGTTTATCACCCAACACCGTCGCCCTGTGCATCACCCGCCGGGCCGGATAATAATCGGCATTGGCATAATGTTGCGTGATCCGGTTGTCCCAGATGGCCATATCGTCCTGCTGCCAGCGCCAACGCACCTGAAATTCAGGCTTGGTCGTATGGGCAAACAGAAACGCCAGCAGCGCGGTGCTCTCTTTTTCGCTGATGCCGATAATGCGGGTGGTAAAGCCTTCATTAACAAACAGCGCCTTTCGACCGCTGACCGGATGTGTTCGCACCACCGGATGTACTACCGGCGGATTTTTGGCAACCGCCTGTTTCCAGCGGGTATGCTCTTCTTCGGTTTTACGATATTTAAAACCGGGAAAGGATTTGGTGAAGTCATGTTCTGCCTGTAGCCCTGATAACAAGCTTTTAAACGGTGTGGACAGTGCCTCAAAGGCGGCTATGCCACTACTCCACAACGTATCCCCGCCACTGTCTGGTAAAAGCTTTGAGGTCAGCAACGCCACGGCTGGCGGCGTCTCGATAAAAGTGACATCGGTATGCCAGTTATCATTATCCGGTGGATTATCCTTATGCGTATCGAGGACAATAATTTCCTCAACCCCCTGCGCATGAGGATACACCGGGTGAATATGCAAATCGCCGAAGCGAATTGCCAGCGCACGCTGTTGCTGTGGTGTCACCGGTTGTTGGCGCAAAAACACCACCTGATGACGCAACAACGCATGATAGAGTTGCTCAAACTGGCTGTCGCTCAGTGGCCGGCTGAGGTCAAGATTACTGATTTGCGCGCCGATATGTGGCCCTAACGGAACAATAGTCAGACGTTCATTCATGATGAAACTCCATGCCATGGGGTCAGACGCTGCTGTAACGCACGCAGTCCCAGCTCAAGATTAAAGGCGATGATGGCAATAACAGCAATACCCGCCATCACCACGTCGGTTGCCAGAAATTCACCGGCCGACTGCACCATAAAACCAAGTCCACGGGTCGCAGCGATAAGTTCAGCCGCCACCAGAGTAGACCAGCCAACGCCAAGCCCAATGCGTATGCCGGTAATGATGTCCGGCAGTGCGCCCGGTAAAATAACGTAACGCAGCACCTGCCAGCGGCTGGCACCAAGCGACTGCGCGGCGCGAATACGTACCGGTTGTGCACCTTTAACTCCCGCCAGGGTGGAAAGTACCACTGGGGCAAAAATGGCCAGATAAATCAGTAAAATCTTTGACGTTTCGCCAATACCGAACCAGATAACCATCAGCGGCAGGTAAGCCAGTGGCGGGACCGGCCGGTAAAGCTCCACCAGCGGGTCCAGTATTCCGCGCACGGTGTCATTCAGACCCATCGCAATACCCACCGGCGTACCAATTATCACCGCAGCCAGTAAAGCCAGCAGAATACGCGTCAGGCTGGCGGCCAGATGTTGCCAGAGCGTGGCATCCATAAATCCTTGCGGACTGGCGATAGTCAGCAACTGATGCAGCACGGCACCCGGCGACGGCAAAAAAAGCGGTGCAATCAGGTGCAGTGCGGTTACCCCCCACCAGATGGCTAACAACAGCAACAGGGTTAGCGTACTGAGGGTCAGCTGGCGTGACAATGGCCAGCGCCAGCTGTGGCTTTTCAGCGCATTTTTTTCGCTGGATATCACGCTCATACAAACACCTCTCGCTGCTGAAAAAAACGAGCCAGCACCGCTTCACGCGTCGCAATAAACTCGGGGTCGGATTTGATGGTGCGGCAGCTGGCACCATCGGCATAACGCTGGCCAAAGTTCAGCGACAGCCGTTCCACCACGCGGCCAGGGCCGGGAGAAAGCAAAATAAGCTCACTGGCGAGAAAAACCGCTTCTTCAATATCATGGGTAATCAGTAAAATTTGCTTACCACTGTCACGCCATAACGTTAAAAGCAACGTCTGCATCTGTTCACGGGTAAAGGCATCCAGCGCGCCAAAAGGCTCATCCAGCAGCAGTAACTGCGGATCGTTAACCAGCGCCCGCGCAATACCGACACGCTGACGCATTCCCCCGGAAAGCTGCCAGATAGCGCGTCGTTCAGCACCGGCAAGGCCAACCCGGGCCAGCAGCTGCGCGGCTTTCTGTTCCCGCGTTTTGCGATCAACCCCGGCCAGCCGCAGGCCAAAAGCCACGTTTTCGATAACATTCAACCACGGCAGTAACCCTTCGTTCTGAAACACCACGCCGCGATCGGCTCCCGGTGCCTTTACCCTACGCTGGTTCAGCTCAATACTTCCTCGCGCTGGCAGCTGAAAACCGGCTATCAGGTTTAACAATGTCGTTTTGCCACATCCGGAAGGCCCCAGAACGACCGTCAGACTGCCGGAAGCTAACCGCAGATGGATATCCTGGAGTGCAGGGTGTCCCTCATAGCTGGCATAAAGATGAGAGAGGTTGAGCATGGCCCCTCCTTACGGTTTCTGAGCCGCGGTGACAAACTGGTTGGTTACAAAGTCATGGTAATCAGTACCAGCCTGCGCAACTTTACCCTGCTGTTTAAGAAACGCCGCCGTATCCACAATTGCTTTATTCACCGGCTGAGCAAGATCGGCAATCTGCTGGCTGTTTGTCAGATACTGATTTCCCTTAACCAGCGACGGAATCTGCTCAACGGGCACCCCGCTGTACCGGGAAAGCTTGCGCAGATTCTCAGGATTTTTCAGCCATCCTTCAGGATCATCAAGGTAAGCTTTTTGCGCCTGTATAGCACTGCGGGCAAACGCAGTGACAATATCGGGATGTGCCCTGGCAAAATCCTTGCGTACCACCCAGACATCCAGGGTCGGCGCGCCCCAGCGCCCCACCTGCTGAGAATCTGTCAGGACCTTGCCATTCTTCTCCAGCTGATTGACCGCCGGAGCCCAGACATAAGCACCATCGATATCGCCACGCTGCCAGGCGGCAATAATTGCCGGCGGCTGCAGGTTAATAATCTGCAACTGTTCAGGTTTGATACCCCAGTGTTTCAGGGCTGCCAGCAGGCTGTAGTGCGTCGTGGAAATAAAAGGAACCGCAATACGTTTACCGATCAGGTCTTGTGGCGTCCTGATCTCTTTTTTGACGACCAGCGCTTCAGAATCGCCCAGCCGGGAGGCAAGCAGGAAAACTTCAATCGGCAGATTTTGTGTGGCAGCCACCGCCAGCGGGCTTGAACCAAGGTTACCAATCTGCACATCGCCGGAAGCCAGTGCACGCACAATGCTGGCGCCGCTATCAAACTTACGCCAATCCACATGGGCACCGCTGAGCTTTTCAAAAGTATTATCCGCCTGCGCGACTTTCGCCGGCTCTGCCGAGGTTTGCCAGGCTACGGTTACGTTAGTCGCCTGAGCCTGAAGGCTCAGTGCGGCCATTACCGCAAGCAATGCAGCGCGTTTTATTATTCTGCTCATTCCATTTCACTCCGGTTATTTCGCTATCATGGCGACAGTTTTAACCGGGGAATCTATCAGCGATAAAGGAATATAAAATTATTCTTTATAACTAAATATCTTTAGAACAATAAACGCAATTCATTGCCATAAACCAGAAAACATTCGCGGCTGGCTGTGATCAGTGCCAGACCAGCAGCACACAGCTGGCAGTCAGCAGTCCCATTACCCGATTAAATATTTTCCAGGCGCGACGTCCGTGTAAAATCCGGCCAATCGCGGCACCAAAACCAAGCCAGATAATACCGGCAACCAGATTAACCAGCGCCATGGCAATGCTGATCGCCACCACCGAATGCAGATATTGCTCGCCGGCAAGGGAAAAACTGGCCGTCGCTCCCAGCGCCATTAGCCAGGCTTTCGGGTTGATTAGCTGCAGCATGCCGCCCTGCCAGAATGGCATGGGCTTTGCGGCAACCGGCGCGGTGTCGAGCGTTTCATAAGGGGCGAAAGCAATTTTCCAGCTTAGCCATAATAAATAAAGACTGCCGGCGACTTTCAGAAACAAGTGCAGTGCAGGATAGAGTAGAATCAGACCGCCGATACCAAAAGCCACCATGAGCAGCATCAGCTGCATGCCGATCATAATACCAACCAGTAGCATTATTGAGCGAATAAAACCATAATTCGCCGCCGAGGCGGTCAATAACATATTATTGGGGCCTGGGGTAATAGCAGCGACCCAGAGAAACGCTAGCATTGATAAAAAAAGACTCAGTTCCATATAAAACGGGTACTCCTTACCCAAAAAAACAAATTAATCTCCCGAAACTAACAGTGTGATATGGATCCGACAAGTATTAGCGACATAAATTTTCAGCCGCCGGATGCAAGCGAATTTATCCCGCTTGCCGGCTTTCATAATGCGCATATGCAAACCCTGCTGCCACGTATTTTACGACGGCGCATGCGCGTACGTCCCTGGTGGCAACGACTCACGCTGCCGGATGGCGATTTTGTCGACCTTGCCTGGAGTGAAAACCCGGCGCAGGCCACCCATAAACCGCGCATGGTACTGTTTCACGGGCTGGAAGGCAGTATTCACAGCCCCTATGCTCACGGCCTGATTGAAGCCGCCCAGCGGCGTGGCTGGCTGGGAGTCGTCATGCATTTTCGCGGCTGCAGCGGCGAACCAAACCGGCTAAAACGGATCTATCATTCCGGCGAGACCGAGGACGCCAGCTACTTCCTGCACTGGCTGCGAGCACAGTGGGGACAGGTTCCCACCGCCGCAGTCGGCGTTTCATTAGGCGGTAATATGCTGGCCTGTCTGATGGGTAAGCAGGGCAACGACTGTCTGCTCGATGCAGGCGTTGTCATCTCAGCACCGCTGATGCTTGAACCCTGTAGCGTTAAACTTGAGCAGGGATTTTCGCGTTTTTATCAACATTATTTGCTGTCCATGCTTAAGCAAAATGCCATCAGGAAACTGCGCGCTTTCCCCGGTTCACTGCCGATTGATGCCCTGCAGCTGAAACAGATCCGTCGGTTACGGCATTTTGATGATGCCATTACTTCGCGCGTGCACGGCTTTAACGATGCGCTGGATTATTACCGCCAGGCCAGCGCAATGCCTCTGCTGCAAGGCGTGCGTAAACCGTTGCTGATCATTCATGCCAAAGATGACCCCTTTATGACGGAAGATGTCATTCCAGACGCCGGCCTGCTTTCCGCCAGCACCAGCTATCAGCTCACCGCCCGGGGTGGACATGTCGGTTTCGTCGGTGGAACGCTATTAAAACCGCAAATGTGGCTGGAGCAGCGTGTGCCGGCCTGGCTGGCCCGCTGGCTGGAGCCATAATATGATCATTCCCTGGCAGCAACTCGACGCCGAAACACTGAATAATCTGCTGGAAGCATTTGTCTTGCGCGAAGGTACCGACTACGGTGAACAGGAGCGTAGTCTTGCGCAAAAAGTAGAGGATGTCCGGCGCCAGCTGGAAAACGGCGAAGTGGTACTGGTATGGTCGGAATTACATGAATCCGTCAATATTATGCCGCAAAAATCGTTTGGTAGATGACATCAGTAAGCTGAACGTGGTAACAAGTCATTCAGCCATTTATCAGGGAGCGTAATTTATGTCAGCAAAACACCCGATCATCGCCGTCACCGGCTCCAGCGGCGCGGGAACCACCACTACCAGCCTGGCGTTTCGTAAAATTTTCCAGCAGCTGGATTTAACTGCCGCGGAAGTGGAAGGCGATAGCTTTCATCAATATACCCGCCCGGAAATGGATATGGCGATTCGCAAAGCACGCGATTCAGGCCGCCATATCAGCTATTTCGGCCCGGAAGCCAATGATTTTTCGCTGCTGGTCGAAACGTTTAAAGAGTACGGACGTTCCGGAACCGGTCGATCACGCAAATATTTACATACCTATGATGAGGCGGTGCCGTGGAATCAGGTACCCGGAACTTTCACACCCTGGCAACCGCTGCCAGAACCCACCGATGTGCTGTTTTATGAAGGCCTGCATGGTGGCGTGGTCACTCAGCAGCATAACGTTGCTGAACAGGTCGACCTGTTAGTTGGCGTCGTGCCCATCGTCAACCTTGAATGGATTCAGAAGCTGGTGCGCGACACCAGCGAGCGCGGTCATTCACGCGAAGCGGTTATGGATTCAGTGGTGCGCTCTATGGATGACTATATCAACTACATCACCCCGCAATTTTCCCGCACTCATATCAATTTTCAGCGCGTGCCAACTATCGATACTTCTAATCCGTTCGCGGCCAGAGGCATCCCGTCACTGGATGAAAGCCTGGTGGTGATCCATTTCCGCGACCTTGAAGAGATTGACTTTCCTTACCTGCTGGCGATGCTACAAGGCTCTTTTATCTCACATATTAATACGCTGGTGGTACCTGGTGGTAAGATGGGGCTGGCCATTGAGTTAATTATGGCTCCCCTGGTCAAGCGTCTGATGGAAGGACGAAAGATCGGCTGACACCCTGGCGGGCTGCTTCAGATCTGCATACAAATCATTCACTTGTAAATGATATATATTTGTATTTATTAACCCAACCCGCTTTCATCCTCTGAATTCCGTCAGAGACTGACGTCTTGTTTGCGCCATTGCATACGCATTTAACCTGAAGCTGTATTGTTCACTTAAAAAGATGATGCACTGTTAACTGCATCAAGCTGAAGCGAGACAACAGGAGACAGTAAGATAAAGCTATGCTACAAACAAAGCTGAACAATTTACCGGTGGAAGACCACATGGTGAATGCGGGATCAAAACCTGAGCGACGCTCTGATAACAGACCCGGAATAAATTTCCCGACGGGAAATTGTTTTCATATCTTAACGCCCGTCAGGGAGTTCAGCCCCTGTATTCAGGCGCATTGACAAACAGAGGATAACAGCGAATGGTGCTCGGCAAACCGCAAACAGACCCGACTCTTGAATGGTTCCTGTCACATTGCCATATTCACAAATATCCATCAAAAAGTACCCTGATCCATCAGGGCGAAAAAGCTGAAACACTTTACTATATCGTTAAAGGTTCAGTTGCTGTGCTGATTAAAGATGAAGAAGGTAAAGAGATGATCCTCTCCTACCTCAACCAGGGCGACTTCATTGGCGAACTGGGCTTGTTTGAAGAAGGCCAGGAACGCAGCGCCTGGGTTCGGGCAAAAAGCGCCTGTGAAGTCGCTGAAATTTCATACAAAAAATTTCGTCAGCTGATTCAGGTAAATCCTGATATCCTGATGCGACTTTCATCGCAGATGGCGCGACGTCTGCAGGTGACTTCCGAAAAAGTCGGTAACTTAGCGTTCCTGGATGTTACCGGACGCATTGCCCAGACGCTGCTCAACCTGGCGAAACAACCGGATGCAATGACACACCCGGACGGTATGCAGATCAAAATCACCCGTCAGGAGATCGGCCAGATCGTCGGCTGTTCACGTGAAACGGTGGGGCGCATCCTGAAGATGCTGGAAGATCAAAACCTGATCTCTGCCCACGGTAAAACCATCGTTGTTTACGGTACCCGCTAAGTCAAACCGGACCAACATGGCGCGGTAATCACTATCGCGCCTTTTTATTTCTGTTAAAAGGCCATATGTGGCGTCGAATTATTTATCACCCTGAGGTCAATTACGCGCTGCGTCAGACGCTGGTGCTTTGTTTACCGGTTGCAGCAGGATGGCTGCTCGGCAATTTACAAACAGGGCTTCTTTTTGCGTTAATCCCCGCCTGCTGCAACATTGCCGGGCTGGACACACCGCATAAGCGTTTTTTTAAGCGCCTGATAGTCGGTGGCGGTCTGTTTGCATTCAGCAGCTTTGCCCTGCAGTATTTCGGCCAGCTTAACGTTCCGCTGCCGGTCATCATGTTTGTTATGACCATGCTGCTCGGCATCACCGGCGAAATCAGCCCACTTCATGGGCGGCTGTTACCCGGTTCACTGATTGCCGCTATCTTTACTATCAGCCTCGAAGGACGGATGCCTGTCTGGCAGCCGCCGCTATTTTATATCCTCGGCACTATCTGGTACGGGTTGTTTAACTGGTTCTGGTTCTGGCTGTGGAAAGAACAACCTCTGCGGGAAACCCTCAGCCTGCTCTACCGCGAACTGGCGGATTATTGCGAAGCAAAATATACCCTGTTGACCAAACTGACCGATCCGGAAAAAGCGCTGCCGCCGCTACTCGCCCGCCAGCAGAAAGCCGTCGATCTGATTAATCTTTGTTATCAGCAGATGCATATGCTGTCAGCAGGCAGCCAGAACCATTACAAACGTCTCACCCGCGCCCTGCAGATTGCGCTTGATTTACAAGAGCACATTGCCGTTAGCCTGCATCAGCCTGAAGAAGTGCAAAAACTGGTGGAGCAAAGCCATGCCGAAGCGGTCATACGCTGGAATGCCCAGACCATTGCCAGCCGCCTGCGGGTCCTGGCAGATGATATTCTTTATCACCGGATGCCGCTGCGTTTCAGCATGAATAACCAGCTGGGAGCCCTCGAAAAAATCACCCGCCAGCATCGTGACAATCCGGTGGGACATTTTTGCTATCACCATTTCAGCCGTATCGCCCGGGTACTACGAACCCAGCGGCCACTGTACCAGCGTGACCTGATGGCGGATCGTCAGCGGCGTCTGCCGCTGATCCCGGCGTTGCGCAGCTATCTATCGCTTAAATCTTCCGCATTACGTACTGCAGGCCGTTTTGCCGTCATGCTGGGGTTCGCCAGTATCCTCGCTCTGTTTCTGAATATGCCCAAACCCTACTGGGTTCTGATGACCATCATGTTTGTCAGCCAGAACGGTTACAGTGCTACCCGGGTGCGTATTCAGCACCGGGCTCTCGGTACCCTGGCCGGACTGGTGATTGCCGCGGTTGCGCTACACTTCCATGCACCGGACAGCCTGGTATTACCGGTGATGCTGGTTATCACCCTGGTAAGCTACCTGTTTATTCGCAAATCCTACGGTTGGGCCATGATCGGCTTCACCATCACTGCCGTCTATTCACTACAGCTGCTGTCACTTAACGGCGCAGACTTTCTCTGGCCCCGTTTGCTGGATACGTTACTTGGCTGTCTGATTGCCTTTGGCGGTATGCTCTGGCTGTGGCCGCAGTGGCAAAGCGGCTTATTGCGTCAGAACGCCCACGATGCGCTTGGCGCTTACCAGTCAGCGCTGCAGCTGCTGCTGGGAAATGCACAGCAACCTGAAAAACTGGCTTACCAGCGGATTGTGGTTAATCAGGCGCATAATGCGTTGTTTAACTCGCTGAATCAGGCCATGCAGGAGCCAGGCTTCAATGCGGATTATCTTGCAGACATGAAGCTGTGGGTCACCCACAGTCAGTTTATTGTCGAACATATTAATGCCATGACGATTCTGGCACGGGAACACACTATGCTCACCGCCTCACTGGCGGAACGCTATCTGCAAGCTTGTGAAATTGCGCTACAACGCTGTCAGCAGCGGCTGGAATATGATGGCCCCGGCTCCGATACCAATATTATGGAGGCGCCGGAAAATTTTCATGAAGGGCCCATTACCGTGGTTGAACGCCATGTCAGGCGTATCCTCAGCCACCTGAAAGTGATGCATACCATTTCGTCACTGGCCTGGTCACAACGGCCGCATCATGGCAAATGGCTGGCGCGTAAGCTCGGTAAATAAGGATAACTGTGCTCAGGGGCCGCAACCGCGGATGTTGTGCGGTTGCGGCAACGCCTCAGGATAGTGACCACCCCTTAAGCACGAATGACTTTTTCCAGCGCACGGCTCAGGCGTTGCATGCCCTCGTCAATATCTGCCGGCTCAATGATCAATGAAGGGGCCAGACGAAGAACGCCAGTGCCAGCATTCAGGATCATGACGCCTTCCGCGGCAGCGGCATTAAGAATATCGCGCGCTTTATCGGCGTACTCCGGCTTCAGCACCGCCCCCAGCAGCAGCCCCATCCCACGGATATCACTAAAGACATCCAGCCGCGAATGTATCGCCTTTAACGCACTTTCAAACTGCGCACGCCGCTGCATTACGCCGTTCAGCACCTCGTCGGTATTAATAATATCCATCGCCGCTTCAGCCACCGCGCAGGCCAGCGGGTTACCGCCATAGGTGGTACCGTGCACACCGGGCGCCATAACCGACGCAATGTCATGTGTGGTCAGCATGGCGCTCACCGGAAAGCCGCCTCCCAACGCTTTGGCAGTGGTCAGTATATCCGGCACCACGCCATAATGCTGGTAAGCAAACAATTTACCACTGCGTCCCATGCCGCTTTGTACTTCATCAAATACCAGCAGCGCATTGTGCTTATCACACAGTGCACGCACCCCTTCGATAAAGGCCTGGCTGGCTGGCATGATCCCGCCTTCTCCCTGAATCGGCTCCAGCACTACGGCACAGGTATGGTCATCAATAACCGCTTGCACCGCCGCGAGATCGTTAAAAGGAACATGTACAATATCGGCAGGTTTGGGACCAAAGCCATCAGAATATTTAGGCTGTCCACCCACTGACACCGCAAACAGTGAACGCCCGTGAAAAGCATTATGGAAAGCGATGATTTTCGTTTTATAGGGACTGTGCTTTTTCCCGACATAATAACGCGCCAGCTTGAATGCCGCTTCGTTTGCCTCGGTGCCAGAATTGACAAAAAACACCCGTTCAGCAAAGGTCGCAGCAATCAGTTTACTGGCCAGACGCAGAGCCGGTTCATTGGTAAAAATATTGCTGGTGTGCCAGAGCGTTTCTCCCTGACATTTCAGGGCCTCTACCAATGCCGGATGGCAATGTCCCAGCGCCGTGACGGCAATACCGCCGGAAAAATCAATGTATTCTTTCCCCTGCTGATCCCAGACGCGGCTGCCTTTCCCCTTGACCGGGACAAACTGGGCAGGTGCATAAACGGGCAAAATAACCTGATCAAACGTTGCCCTGCTAACCGTTATTTTTTCTGCTGCCATGCCTTACCTCACCCGTGGACATTAAAATTTAGCGTGAAATTATAATCATTAAATATGCATAAAAAAGCATTCACTGACAAGGTTATTTATCGTGACAGGAAATTATTCAGTAGCGGGAGCCCCTGCTCACTCAGGATACTCTCCGGATGGAACTGCACCCCTTCCAGCGCCAGATGCCGGTGCCGTAATCCCATAATTTCATCCGGCTCTCCGTCACGCAGACTCCAGGCCGTCACCTCAAAACAGGCGGGTAAACTCGCCGCCTCCACCACCAACGAATGATAACGCGTGACGCTTAACGGTTGATTTAACCCGGCAAAAACGCCCTGCTGTTGATGAACAATCTGCGATACCTTGCCATGCATAGCCTGACGCGCCCGAACCACCCGGCCGCCATAAGCCTGTGCCAGCGCCTGATGGCCAAGACAGACGCCAAGCACAGGAATAGAACCGGCAAAATGGGTAATTGCTGCCAGCGAAATCCCTGCCTGATCAGGGGTGCAGGGTCCCGGTGATATCACCAGATGCGTCGGGCGAAGACGGGCAATCTGTTGCAGGGAAATGGCGTCGTTGCGATACACCTCAACATCCGCGCCAAGCTGACAAAAATACTGGTAAAGATTCCAGGTGAATGAGTCGTAATTATCAATAATCAGCAGCATGGACACTCCGGCCGGAAGAAACGCCGCTATTCTACGCATTTTTTTAGCAGGGAATATTGATAAGTTTGTTGCAAAATCAAGCTCCGGCTGTTTTTGCCGGGCAAATAAGCGGTTTGCTCATACAAAGCCAGCAGAGGGCCACACACTTCTGGCCGGTGAGAAAACGGACCTGTCAGGGCCGCAGATAACCAGGGGCGGCAAGCTACCGCCCCCGCCGACAATCAGGGGACAACTTTTGCCGAAAGGATAATAACCGGTGTCACCGGAACGTTCTGGTAGGGACCCACGTTTTGCGTCCGTACCTGGGCTATTTTATCTGCCACATCCATGCCTTTAACCACTTTGCCGAACACGGCATAGCCAAAATCGCGCTGCCCGTGATCAAGAAATGCATTATCGGCGACGTTGATAAAAAACTGGCTGGTAGCACTGTCTTTATCTGCCGTGCGCGCCATGGCAATCGTACCCCGACTGTTCAGCAGCCCATTATCCGCCTCATTTTTGATCGGCGGATTACTATTTTTTTGCTGCATTTCAGCGTTAAATCCACCGCCCTGAATCATAAAGCCCGGGATAACCCGGTGGAAAACCGTGTTGTTATAAAAACCACTGTTCACATAATCGACAAAATTC
This sequence comes from Erwinia sp. OLFS4, assembly GCF_002752165.1. Taxonomy (GTDB): domain Bacteria; phylum Pseudomonadota; class Gammaproteobacteria; order Enterobacterales; family Enterobacteriaceae; genus Izhakiella. The sequence goes on along the minus strand of NZ_MOMB01000052.1, from coordinate 103,644 downwards.
TTAACGGATACCGGAGCCTTCTGGTTATTCAGTTCCAGTTCTATATTGCCCGCTGACGTGGTCAGCATGACGTGCGTATCGCCTTTTGCTGCCAGCGCTGCAGTGGAAACGGCAGACAACAACAAAACGGAAGACAAAGCGGTAAGTGTGCGTCTAAACATGAATTATTCCTTTATCGGGCAGCAACCACAAAACCACCAGATTTTAAAGAGTGGTTAACCAGCGCGCCAGATCTTTACCGTTATTTACCTCACACTACGCGCAACGTTTTCAGCAATTCCCCATAAAAAGTGATGACAATCACAGATAAAATGAGAATAAGACTATAAATTTCATTAAACATTTATGAATATCACATTGCTGATTAAGATAGTGGCCATTTTTTTGCACTTTTTACAACAAACAGGGTTAATTTATGTCAAATCCGGATCGCATTGGTCTAACATGGATAAGTTTTCTTTCCTATGCTCTGACCGGCTCACTGGTGATCGTCACTGGCGTTGTTATGGGAGATATTGCTCACTATTTTCACCGGCCGGTGTCGGAAATGAGCAACACGTTTACCTTTCTGAACAGCGGCATACTGGTTGCCATCTTTCTTAATGCCTGGCTGATGGAAATTGTTCCGCTCAAGCGTCAGCTGATATTTGGCTTCATATTAATGTTACTGGCGGTAACCGGACTGGCATTCACCCACAGCCTGGCATTATTTTCCTTATGCATGTTTGTGCTGGGGGTGGTAAGCGGCATTACCATGTCAATTGGTACCTTCCTGATCACCCACCTGTATGACGGTCGTCAGCGAGGCGCGCGTTTACTGTTTACCGATTCATTCTTCAGCATGGCGGGCACGCTATTTCCCTTTTTAGCCGCCTGGATACTGGCCCATTCCTTGCCCTGGTTTTTAGTATACGGATTTATCGGACTGATTTATCTGGCTATTTTCATACTGACTCTGAGCATCAACTTCCCGCAGCTGGGCAAAACCGCCCCCAAAGAAAACCTGCCGGAACAAAAAGAGTCATGGGGTGTTGGCGTCGCGCTGCTGGCCATTGCCGCCCTTTGTTATATCCTCGGCCAGCTCGGTTTCATTTCCTGGGTACCGCAGTATGCTAACAGCAATCTGCACATGGACATGCTACAGGCCGGCGGTCTGGTTAGCAGTTTCTGGACAGCGTATATGGTTGGAATGTGGGTATTCAGTGCCATATTACGTTTCTTTGATCCGCAGCGAATCGTTACCGTGCTGGCGTTGCTGGCCACAGTCCTGATGTACTGGTTCATCACCAACGGTAATCCAGCTATGCTGCAGTGGATTATCCTGGCGCTGGGCTTTGTCTCCAGTGCTATTTATACCACCATCATTACGCTGGGTTCGCTGCAAACCAAAGTGTCTTCACCCAAACTGGTCAACTTTATTCTGACCTGCGGTACGGTAGGCACAATGCTGACCTTTATCGTTACGGCACCCATTGTCAGCCATTACGGCGTTCAGATGGCGCTGAAAACGGCTAACTGTCTGTATGCTGTTGTGTTCCTTATGTGTCTGCTGCTTGGTTTTGTCACCAGGCATCGTAGCCACAGCACCTGGAAACAAGAAGCGCCAGAGCCTGCGTCTTAACCCGTTAGCCGCCAGCCAGACAAGCGTATGGCGGTGCCATTATCACCACAGGGATCAGATAAGCATAAAGCGGCGCCGCCAGCGCCGCTTTTTTGTTTTGTCCGGCCAGCGGGGAAAGAGCAGGATAGGGTTGCACACCGGCAAATAAAAAAAACCTGACGCCGTAACGCCAGGGTCTGTCTGAGAAGCTCAGTGCGTCAGTGGATTAAGGCTGGGCAACAAAACCCACGGCCTGATAAACCTTTTTCAGCGTTTCCTGCGCCATTGCCCGGGCTTTTTCTGCGCCATCACGCATCACCGTTTCCAGAAAAGCTTCATCGTTACGGTAGCGGTGATAACGTTCCTGTAATCCAGCAAGCATGTCAGACACCGCCTCCGCGACTTCACTCTTCAGGTGGCCATACATTTTCCCTTCGAACGATTTTTCCAGCTCGGCAATCGATGTGCCGGTAACGCCGGAAAGAATATCCAGCAGGTTAGAAACCCCGGCTTTTTCTTTAACATCGTAGCGCACGACCGGCGGCTCATCAGAATCGGTCACCGCACGCTTAATTTTCTTCACCACCGATTTAGGATCTTCCAGCAGGCCAATAACATTATTGCGATTATCGTCTGACTTTGACATTTTTTTCGTCGGTTCCAGTAACGACATCACGCGGGCGCCAGACTGAGGAATAAAGGGTTCCGGTATACGGAAAATGTCGCCATAAAGCGCATTAAAACGTGAGGCAACGTCACGGCACAGTTCAAGATGCTGCTTTTGATCTTCTCCCACCGGCACCTGATGGGTCTGATAAAGCAGAATATCCGCCGCCATCAGGGCAGGATAATCAAATAAACCGACGTTGATATTCTCCTCGTAGCGCGCGGCCTTGTCCTTAAACTGGGTCATACGACTGAGCTCACCAAAATAGGTATAGCAGTTCAGCACCCATCCCAGCTGGGTATGTTCTGGCACGTGAGATTGTACAAAGATAATGCTGTTATTGGGATCAATACCACAGGCCAGATAAAGCGCCAGCGTGTCCAGCGTTGCTTTGCGCAATTTTGCTGCATCCTGGCGTACGGTGACCGCGTGAAGGTCAACAATGCAGTAGATACACTGGTACTCCTTTTGCATCTTCACCCACTGACGCAGCGCACCCAGATAATTACCAATAGTCAGTTCACCCGAAGGTTGTGCGCCACTAAAAACGATGGGTTTGCTCATGCTAATATCCTGATTTACAGCCCTAATGTGGGCAAAAGCTGATTAAAATGATCGAGTACAACGCTGGGATGGCTGTCGGTAATAGGTTCACCGTGATTATACCCATAAGTCATACCAACACAGGGACATCCCGCAGCCTGGGCGGCAAGAATATCATTGCGCGAATCGCCAACCAATAACAGCGATTCGGGCAGCAGCCCGAAGGTGCCCAGTACCAAAAATAGCGGTGCGGGATGCGGCTTTTTCTGTGCCACATCATCGCCCCCCAGCACTAACGAAAAGTAGTGGGCAATGCCCAGAGATTGCAGCAATGGCGCAATAAACGCCGTTGGTTTATTGGTAACAACTGCCATCGGTAAACCGCGTGCCGCCAGACGTTCAAGCACCATGCTGACATCAGGAAATAGCTTGCTACCCTGCCTGATAGTAGCGGCATAATACTTATCAAAAAACGTACGGGCATCGTTAATCAGGTCCGGTTCTGGCTCGGCATCCAGCGCCCAGCGCAATGCGCGGGTGAGCATAATGTCGGCGCCATTACCAATCCAGCGTGCCACGCGCTCAATACCCGGTGCTGGCAAACTGAGTTCGCCCAGCGCCAAATCAACCGCTTGCGCCAGTCCGGGGGCACTGTCCACCAGGGTGCCATCCAGATCGAACGCCAGCCCATGAATATCAGTGAAAGGAACCATGACGGGACTTCTCCAGTTCAGTGCGCATTTTATCGATGACATTTTTGTAGTCAGACTGACCAAATATGGCCGAACCAGCAACAAACATATCCGCACCTGCCGCGGCAATTTCAGCGATGTTATCAATTTTGACACCGCCGTCTACCTCAAGGCGAATATCATAGCCACTCTGATCAATGCGCCGGCGTGCAGCACGCAATTTATCCAGCGTACCCGGGATAAACGCCTGACCGCCGAAGCCGGGATTTACTGACATAATTAAGATGATATCCAGCTTATCCATGACGTAATCAAGGTAGCTCAGTGGTGTGGCCGGATTAAACACCAGTCCAGCCTTACAGCCGTGTTCTTTAATCAGCTGAAGCGTGCGGTCAATATGTTCTGAGGCTTCCGGATGAAAGGTAATAAAACTGGCGCCAGCTTTCGCAAAATCCGGGATCAGACGGTCAACGGGTTTTACCATCAGATGCACATCGATTGGGGCGCGAATGCCATAATCCCGAAGCGCTTTCAGCACCATCGGGCCCATTGTCAGATTGGGAACATAGTGATTATCCATCACATCGAAATGCACAATATCACCGCCAGCTTCCAGCACTTTTGCCGTATCCTCACCCAGGCGGGCGAAATCTGCTGACAGAATTGAAGGGGCAATCCAAGGTTGTTTCATCCATTTCTCCCGGTTCATGTGCCTGGCTTCAGGCGATTAGCAACTCAGTTGTTATCAGAGACTCAGCTTAAATATACAGGGCCAGAATCTCATCCACTTTGATCCGCCCACCGCCACGACTGCTAATGGAGCGCCTGACTTTAATTTGCATCAGACGCGACGCACGTTGATACCATTCCCGGGTCATCGGCGTATCATGATTAGAAATCAGCACCGGTATTTGCTGTTTTGCCGACAGCCCGGCCGCCAGCTCTGCCAGATGCTGTTGTTCCTGCAACGAAAAACTATTGGTATGGTAAGCGGTAAAGTTTGACGTAGCCGAAAGCGGTGCGTAAGGCGGATCACAATAGATAACCGCGCCTTTATCCGCTTTACTCAGAGTAACATCGTATGACTCACAGACAAACGTTGCCTTTTGCGCGCATTCAGCAAACCAGTACAACTCATCTTCAGGGAAATAAGGTCGCCGGTAACGGCCAAATGGCACGTTAAACTCACCGCTGAGGTTATAGCGACACAGACCGTTAAAACAGTAACGATTCAGATAAAGAAACAACAGGGCCCGTTCGTAAAGATCAACGCTATGGTTAAAACATTCCCGCTTAGCGTAATAAAAATCTGCCGCATTGGACTGTTCACTAAATAACCTGCGGGCATCATGCACAAACTCGCAGGTACGTGTTTTAACAATGTTGTACAGGTTAATCAGATCGCTATTGATATCAGCCAGGATATAACGCGGGTAATCGGTATTGAGGAATACCGAGCCAGCACCAACAAATGGCTCAATCAGGCACTCACCTTCTGGTAAATGACGACGGATCTCATCCAGTAACAGGTATTTACCCCCTGCCCACTTCAAAAAAGCGCGATTTTTTTTCATGCCGTGATATTAATTATTCTCTTCAGGCTGCGGCATCACCTACAGCTAAAGCGCTTTAAGAATGTTGAACAATCCACTGTCATCCGATGCAGAGCCGGTGCCTTCGGCTCTGCTTTACATTTTTTCTTTACTTCTTTACCTGGCTAAGGGGTTTAACCCATGGATTCTGAGCCCTTACGGCGGCCGGTAGCGAGGCAACGGCGCGTTTTGCTTCCGCAGCTGTGGCATACGAACCGGTAACCAGTACATACCACGGCTGACCGTTACGGCTTGTCTTATATACGTGATAATTACTTAAATTCTGTTTTTTCGCCCAGCTATTCAGTGATTCTTGCTGCGAAGCACCGCTGAGCTGCAACGTGTAATGTCCGGTAGGCGCGGCATGTGAGTGCGCCGGTACACTCGATACCCGTTCCCCCCCTGACCTTGCCGCCGGCTTCGTACTATGGGCCTGTTCGGTTTTGTGCAGCGGACGTTTGGCTGTCCCCTGCGGTGACTTCACTGGTGCAGAAGCATGCGCAGACGAAGAAGATGACGAAGTGCGACCGGCGCCACCAGCGGCAACAGAAGCCGGCGCGGTGGGCAGGGTACTACCACTGTCACCTGCGGCCCCGAGGGCGGCATCATTCACCTGATTCTGCTGACTGCTTAACGCATTGCCAAGGTCACCGGGTAACTCAACACGATGCTGGCCTTGCGGCACAGGGGCCGCCTGCCCTTCGGTCGGTGTCGATGCAATAGGGGGTGGATTCAGCGGCTGTGGCGCATTGCCAGTATTGACCGGAGCAGACGACACATTGTTATCTGCAGCGCTATTCGGTGTGGAAGGAGAAACGCCTGTCTGGCTCATGGAAGATGATGCCGAAAGATCGATACTTTTTCCGCTGCTACCTTGCGCCGTTGCCGTTTGTCCAGCGGCATTATTGTTCCCGACAGAAGCGGATTTATCGTTACCGTTTAGCGCTGGACCGATGCCAATTACCAGTAACAATAACACCAGAATACCGATACCCATCATCATTCGCTGACGGGAAACTGGCACCCGGTTTGCCGAAGACGGTTTACGCGGTCGCGTAGGACGACGATCGCTGGCATCAGGCTTTAACTCATCTTCCGGTTTAAACTCGTCCATCAATCCTCCTCCAGTCTGGCGACTTCGCCACAGGTATTCCGTGTGAATGGCATATTACTCAATGTCGACCTGCCTTGCGCCAATCAGGCATGTGGGTTAGCCATGCACGCTTCTATTGCTGCTAAAACAATATCATGGGCGACGCCGCCGCGCACTTCCGCCACTCCGATACTCCGTGGCAGCACCAAACGCAGTTCGCCCGCCAGTACCTTTTTATCCCGAAGCATATGGGGAAGATAGTCGTCAGCGCGCATCTCTGCCGGGCCGGTGGTAGGCAATCCGGCCCGTTGTAGTAAATTGATGATACGCGCGGTTTGCTCTGCGCTGAACTGCCCAAGGCGTTCAGCGGTTCTGGCTGCCATCACCATGCCTGCTGCGACAGCCTCACCATGCAGCCAGTTGCCATACCCCATATGTGCTTCAATAGCATGGCCAAAAGTATGTCCGAGATTCAGTAAAGCACGCTGGCCGCCTTCACGTTCGTCGGCGGCAACAACATCGGCTTTTAGCTCGCAGCAGCGGCGAATACACCAGGCCATCGCTGCACTATCGAGCGCCATCAATGATTCGAGATGATTCTCCAGCCAGCTGAAAAAATCACCGTCAAGTATGATGCCATATTTTATCACTTCAGCCAGACCAGAGGCCAGTTCACGCGCTGGCAGCGTATTCAGACAATTCAGATCGATAATGACAGAGGCAGGTTGATAAAAAGCACCAATCATATTTTTACCGAGGCGATGATTGACCCCGGTTTTACCCCCCACCGAAGAGTCAACCTGAGACAGCAGCGTGGTCGGCAACTGAATAAAACGCACGCCGCGCTGATAGCTGGCAGCGGCAAATCCGCTGAGATCGCCCACCACGCCGCCGCCTAAGGCGACCAGCGTGGTATCACGGCCATGGGTGCCCTCCAGCAGCGCAGTGAACACCTGATTCATCACTTCCAGGGTTTTATATTGCTCTCCATCTGGCAGAATACACCTGTCAACCCTGACTCCCGCCTGTTCAAGAATCAAGCGGACTTTATCAGCATAAAGTGGCGCCAGAGTTTCATTGCTCACCAGCATCACCCGATCGCCCGACTTGAGTGGCCAGAATGACGCCCCATCGTCAAACAAACCCGCTGCAATGGTAATAGGATAACTACGATCTCCCAGTGAGACGGTGATCTTTTCCATGCGCTTACTGCCTTAATTAATTAGCGATGAATTCAGCTGGAGCACAACTCAGCGTTTTTCGAGCATGCTGATGATTTGGTTCGCGACCACCTTGGCACTCTGCTCATCCGTACGGATAGTGACATCGGCAATCTCTTCATACAGCGGATTGCGTTCATCCGCCAGAGACTCCAGCACCTCACGTGGCGGCGAATCAACCTGAAGCAGCGGTCGCTTCTTATCGCGCTGCGTGCGTGCCAGCTGTTTTTCAATGGTGGTCTCAAGATAAACCACTACGCCACGCGCGGAAAGACGGTTACGTGTTTCACGTGATTTGACAGAACCTCCGCCTGTCGCAAGTACAATGCCCTGCTTTTCGGTCAGTTCATTAATGATTTTTTCTTCTCGATCGCGAAAACCTTCTTCGCCTTCAACGTCGAATACCCAGCCCACATCCGCTCCGGTACGTCGCTCAATTTCTTGATCGGAATCGAAAAATTCCATATTGAGTTGTTGAGCTAACTGACGCCCAATCGTGCTTTTTCCGGCACCCATAGGCCCAACCAGAAAGATATTGCGTTTCTCTGCCATTTTTTCGGTATTACTACTAAGACAATTCGTTAATGATACCCCGTCATCTAAGGACAGGACATGAACTGAAACCTCATGAGCGATAGTGCAAGAGTCAGACCAAAAATTATCTCAACACTAACGGTGCTTTGGCAACCAAATAGTTCATTTGGTCTGGCGCAGTTTTATTCGCCATGTAAAAGTGAGCGGGTGATACTCATGCGGATGGACCTTCAGAGCAATAAAACCGCACTGTGAAATCCGTCACGCCACTTCCCGGACTCAGCCATTAAGTAAGCCGCTAATCTTGTATGCTAATTCGGGGCGTGCGTCAAACGCTCTTCCGCCTGAATGCAGAAAATCAATCGTCAGTTCATAGGGTTTACTGCTCATGCATCAGATGCGGGGTAATAAATATCACCAGCTCACGTCGCTTCTGCTGAGACATCTGGTGGCGAAACAGCCGTCCCAGCAAAGGAAGGTTGCCGAGCAACGGCACCTGCGTTTTGCCACTGTCGCGCTGCTGCTGAAAGATGCCTCCCAGCGCCAGCGTCTGGCCATCCCGTACCGTTACCTGGGTATCAATTTCCTGCTTGTCGATGGTAACCACCTCTCCGTCACCATTTTTTACCGTTTTTCCCGGAACGTTTTGCGTAATATGCAGTTTCAGTAAAATCCTACTGTTAGCCAGAATTGCTGGCGTCACCTCCATACCTAACACCGCTTCGCGAAACTCCATTGAGGTCTTGCCATTATTGCCGCTGGATACTTCATAGGGTATCTCTGTGCCTTGTTTAATACTCGCTGGCTGCTGATGTGAAGTAAACAAGTGCGGACTGGCAATAATCTCGACCTGATTTTCCCGTTCCAGCGCACTCAGCTCCAGCGACAGCAGACGACCATCAATGTGCGCCAGGGTGAACCCGGCACTGATAGCAGGATCTGCGACGGGTAAATTGACATGAAACTGACTGGCCCGCAGTGCCTGTTCAATAGGGTCAGCGCCTGCCAGTCCCCACCTGACACCGAGTTGCTGCAGCTTTTCTTTATTAATAGTGACGATATGTGCTACCAGTTCAACCTGCTGTAACGGTACGTCAAGTGCGGCAATCCATTGTGCTATGTTGCGGAGTGCGGGGGCGCTATCCCGCAGCAACAGGCTGTTAGTCATGATATCCAGCGTCATCTCACCACGTGGGCTCATTAACACGCCCTTTTCTTTTTGCAGACGGCTAAAAAGCGCGCCAGCATCGGCATATTTCAAACGAATCAGGCGATTTTTCAGAGGTAAATCTGAACTGGTCGCCACCGCTACATCAGTCTGTGCCGCTTGCGGCAACTGCTGACGGGGAAACACCAGTAAAACATTACCCTGTTTTTCACTGCTGATACCCGCCATTCTGCTGACCAGATGCCAGGCCTGAGACCAGGGAACATGTTGCAAACTCATCGTCAGCGAGCCTTCAACGCCGGGAGCAATCACCAGATTTGCGCCATGCTGTTCAGCCAGTGCCTGAAGGACTTCACTCACCGGCGCCCGGTTGAATGTCAGCGAAACCGTCGGCTCCGCTGCCAGCGTGTTTCGCATCAGTAGCAGCAACAGAACCAGCATGGATGTACGCATTTGTCCGGCCTTTTTTTAATGAAAAGAAATAATGGAATGTCCGACACTGCCCTTTCCAGGCAAGGATGACTCCGTTAATGTCAATCTGTATTACCCGCCAGTTTGTCTGGACGAATCTCTGCCGCTGCCTCAGCGTCAGCCGCTTCCCCTGCGCCGACTGCCAGCGACTGGTAAAATCGTCACGGTGACCAATCACCCCCAGCAGTTGCCAGCCGGAGGGTACAGCTGGCCGGCTAAAGCAATCTGCTGCGGGCGGGCGAAAAGGATCGCGCGCCTGCGTACCGTTACCGGCCAGCAGTAACAGAAATAGCGGCACCACCAGCCGGCGCATTTCCCCCCTCCACAACCATATCCATCTGCAGCTCCCCTTTGTGCGGTTGCAGGCTGAATCCAATGATTGAAGCGCCAGGCGCCCGTTGCACTAACCGCTGCATCAGCATGGCAAGCTGCTCCCAGGCCAGGCTAACCTGCAGGGAATGGCGAAACGCTGAAGTCTGCCAATGCAATAAACGTACAGCGGCGGCAGGAAACAATAACGAAAACGAGATATCACGGTTGGCAACGGCACCGATCTGCGTCTGCTGCTGGCGTTGCCGCGCATGCAACTGGCTCAGCGGTGGTAATTGTGCCAGCTGATGCAAACAGGTTGCCGTCTGCTTTCGCACAGCGTGCTGCTGTTGCTTTAGCCGTGCGGCATCCCGCACCGCGGGACGCCCCAGTGCCAGCCAGCTGCCGGCAGTTAACAGCAGAGTTAAGGCCAGGAAAATGCTGGCTTTACGCCAGGGTGGTAAGGTTAACAACCACCATATACTGCACTCAATCATCACCGCGCCCCTTGTTTGTCCAGTCGGCCGTCAGCGTAAAATCAAACAGGCCGCTGTCGGCACGCTCAAGGCGCGTCATCAGCAGCTGGTCAAACAAACCTGACTGTTTCAGCACTGTCCTGAAAAGCCCGCTATCACTCACCTTACTGCTGTGACCGGTAAATGCTATTTTGCGATTGTCACCGCGTATCTCCGCCAGCCAGAGTCCCGGCGGCACTGCTTTGTCAAGAACACTCACCAGCTTTTGCCAGCGCTTTAAACGCTGATTACGCCTCTCAAGGTACTGCAACTTTTCCTGTGCAGCATGGATTGCCTGTTGCAGCGCTGTTTTCCGTTCGATGGCACGCTTAAGCTGTGCCTGGGCTAGTTGCCAGCACTGGTTTTCCCGGGTTTGAAGTACGTTGTCTTGTTGCCAGGCAATCGCGCAGACAACAGACAGGCTCACCAGCAGTGCTGGTAGCAGCAACATACGTAGCCAGTGCTTGCGTTGAGCCGCCAGCCAGCGTTCCCGCCAGGGAAGCAGATTTACCCATACCATTGGTTTTCCTCCGGTCGCAGCGCCAGCCCGGCAGCCAGAGCAAAACAGTGCGGATGGCGGGGAAGCGGTGGCTGCAAATGGTTAAGCAAAGAGAACGGTGACGGCAGTTGACAGGCGGGAGGGACCAGCCGATCGCGGAGAACGCCGCTAACATATACGGGTCCGTTAACCTTCAGGCGCGATGCCAGCAACGCGGCAAGGCCGCTGACGTCATCACGTAAACACCATCCAACAGGCGGGGAAAGTTGCGGAGAAAACCACAGCCAGTGATCGCTCAGCGCATGCACCAGCGAAGCCTGGGGAGGCAGTTTCATTGTTTGCGCCAGAGATGCGAGGGCTGCGGGCGTTAACTCAAGGACCTCCGGCGTTAATCCAGCCGTCTGGAAAAAACTATTCCACGCTTCCAGTGCCGAACGATGCGCAGCGGTAAGACATAGCTCCCCGGAGGGAGATTGCTGACGGTAATCAACAATCAGGTCTTCGAGACTCATGGGAAACAGTCGCCTTGCGGCAGCGGTAATATAGCGGCTACGTTCAGGTTCACGTAGCCGGTTTTTCGTCTCCGGCAACTGCAGCTGTCGTTGCAGAACCAGCTGAGGATGCAGGCCAACGCGCAACGATATCTTTTGCGGCAATCGCCGCCGCCAGTGACTCAACAACGTAATCAGTGATGCTGAATGTTGAATCACACCCTGTACCAGCGTATCTGCTGGCAGCGGATGACACCACCAGTGACGCAGCAGCCAGCCTTTGCGCCGATGGTGCTGAACAGCCAGCGCACAGAGTTGACCGTTCTGAATATCAAGACCAATTTTCCAGTGCTGAAAAGCCATTGAGCGCGATCTCCCTATCGGCTGAAACAAAAGAACGTATCAAAGCCTTTAGCTTGCATTTATACTACCGCGCAATTGTTTATAAACTGCCCAAACCACGACAAGCGGGAATAATCAGGTGAAGTTCGTAAAGTATTTATTGATCCTTGCATTCTGTTGCATTTTGCTGGGAGTTGGCTCGGTCTATGGTTTGTATAAATATATCGAGCCCCAGCTACCGGATGTAAACACCCTGAAAGATGTGCGTCTGCAAACGCCGATGCAGGTTTTCAGTGCAGACGGAAAACTGATTGCACAATACGGGGAGAAACGACGCATCCCGGTTACCCTGCAACAGGTACCGCCTCTGCTGATTAATGCCTTCCTTGCGACGGAAGACAGCCGTTTTTATGAACATCATGGCGTTGACCCCATTGGAATCTTTCGTGCGGCCAGCGTAGCGGCGTTTTCCGGCCGGGCTTCACAAGGCGCCAGTACCATTACTCAACAGCTGGCCCGTAACTTTTTTCTCAGCCCTGAACGCACGCTGATACGAAAAATTAAAGAAGCCTTTCTGGCAATTCGCATCGAACAGATGATGAGCAAAGATGAAATCCTTGAACTTTATCTGAATAAAATTTATCTCGGTTACCGGGCGTACGGTGTAGGCGCCGCTGCACAGGTTTACTTCGGCAAAACGCCGGATCAGCTCAATCTAAGCGAAATAGCGATGATTGCCGGTCTGCCTAAAGCCCCCTCAACGTTTAACCCGCTTTATTCACATGAACGCGCCCTGCAACGGCGTAACGTTGTGTTAGCCCGCATGCTGGATCAGCATTACCTGACGCAGCAGCAGTATGATGAAGCACGCAGAACACCGTTAATTGCCCGTTATCATGCCCCGCAAGTGGCCTTCTCTGCCCCTTACCTTACGGAAATGGTCCGTCAGGAGATGATTAAACGCTATGGTGAAAATGCCTATACCGATGGCTATAAGGTGTACACCACTATTACGGAAAAATTGCAGATAGATGCACAAAAAGCGGTGCAGGATAACGTCATTAATTATGATATGCGCCATGGCTACCGTGGACCGGCCGCCGTTCTGTGGAAAACGGGCGAGCCGGCCTGGCAGCCAGCAGCCATTCTGAAACATCTGAAAACGTTACCCACCTATGGACCACTGCAACCTGCGGTGGTCACCTCGGTAAATCTTCAGGAAGCGACAGCCACTCTACGCGATGGCAGCGCCGTTTCTCTGGGGCTGGCCGGGATGCGCTGGGCGCGGCCATACAAATCAGATACGATACAAGGCCCTACGCCACGTACCATCAGTCAGGTTGTGCAACCCGGAGAACAAATCTGGCTGCGCAAGGTTAACGATGACTGGTGGCTGGCCCAGGTGCCTGACGTTAACTCGGCTATGGTTTCAATCGATCCGGTAAATGGCGCGGTACTGGCGCTGGTAGGCGGTTTTGATTTCAATCTGAGTAAATTTAATCGCGTGACTCAGTCTCTGCGCCAGGTGGGGTCAAACATTAAACCTTTCCTGTATACCGCTGCAATGGATCGTGGCCTCACGCTGGCGTCAATTCTTAACGATGTGCCGATTTCACGCTGGGATGCCGGCGCGGGGGCCGACTGGCGGCCCAAAAACTCACCACCGACCTATGCCGGCCCTATCCGTTTGCGACAAGGTCTTGGTCAGTCGAAGAACGTGGTAATGGTGCGGGCAATGCGGGCGATGGGCGTGGATTATGCCGCAGAATATCTGCAGCGCTTTGGCTTCCCGGCGCAGAATATTGTTCATACCGAATCGCTGGCACTTGGCTCAGCCTCCTTCACACCGCTGCAAATGGTGCGCGGCTACGCTGTGATGGCCAATGGTGGCTTTCTGGTCGATCCCTATTTCATTGCCAAAATAGAAAATGAGCAGGGTGACATGCTGTATGAAGCCCAACCGCGAATTGCCTGCCCGCAATGTCATCTGCCCGTCGTTTACGGTGAAACCCAAAAATCACTGGCGTTGAACAGTGAAAGCGTCGAAAACGTGGCGGTTTCACAGGAAGGCAATAATAATGCCGTCCCCGCTCCGCAGCTGGAACAGGTAGCCCCGAATAGTACCGCCCAGGGGAGCGCAGAGAAATACGCGCCTCACGTGATTAATACACCGCTGGCTTTCCTGATTAAAAGCGCCCTTAATTCCAATATTTTTGGTGAACCAGGCTGGATGGGCACCGGGTGGCGTGCCAGTCGCGATGTGAAACGTAATGATATTGGAGGCAAAACCGGGACCACCAATAGCTCTAAAGATGCCTGGTTCTCCGGCTATGGGCCAGGGGTAGTGGCAACGGTCTGGATTGGTTTTGACGATCATCGCCGCGATCTTGGCCGCTCAACGGCTTCCGGTGTGATTAAAGATCAGATCTCTGGCTACGAAGGCGGTGCTAAGAGTGCGCAGCCGGCCTGGGATCAGTTTATGGCCGCGGCGTTGCAGGGCGTTCCGGTGCAACCACTCACCCCACCGGAGGGCGTGGTCACAGTGACTATCGATAAAGCGACCGGAAAACTGGCGAAAGGTGGCGGTTATACCCGCCAGGAATATTTTATCGACGGCACCCAGCCAACGGAATATGCAACCCATGACGTTGGCACAACCTTGCAGGAAAATGGCGAGAGTCACGAACTGTTTTAAACTTTCTCATCGCGCCGGTCACAGGCCGGCGCGTTAGCAAGATATTGTCAGTAATTTAAACGGCCCTGACGGACCAGCCATTCGCGCACCAGAAACAACGCACTGACATTACGCGCTTCGCGAAAATCCGGTTCATCAAGCAGTGCCATCAGATTTGCCAGCGGCCAGCGACGTAACGGCAGCGGCTCAGGTTCATCCCCTTCCAGCTTTTCCGGATATAATCCTTCTGCCACCACAATATTCATTTTGCTGGAGAAATAAGACGGGGCCATGGTCAGCTTACTCAGCGCACAAAGCCGTTCAGCGCCGAAGCCGGCTTCTTCTTTTAGTTCGCGGTTAGCCGCGTCAAATACGCTCTCACCGGGATCGATAAGTCCTTTGGGAAATCCCAGTTCGTAAGCTTCCAGCGCCACAGCATACTCTTCAATCAGGATAAGATGGTCATCAATAACCGGAACAATCAGTACCGCTTCCCGTCCGGAAGGTCGCATACGTTCATAGACCCGTTGAACGCCATTACTGAATTCAAGATCCACTGATTCGATGGTAAAAAGTCGCGACCGGGCTATTTCAGCAACGCGATGAATCACCGGTTTTTGTCTTTCTTTGGTCATCCTGGCCTCTGATGGTACGAGTAGGGTTAATGCAAAACCTGTAGCGCATGAGATAAACCGCCTGGAATAATATTGTGCGGCAGTCACTGGCGTAAGCCAATCAAAACCCGCGCCATCACTCCTTTTTTTAACATTTTTAGTCAGCAATTACTCAAATATAATACCGGATGTCAACAACATGAAAAAAAATAGGATTATACCGATACCTGCACCTGGTCATGATTGATAAGATTGGCTAAGGCGTCACTCTATAATTATTCTAATCAAATGATTTTATGCTTTTTTTATCATGCCAGCGCTGAGTTTATACAGCCTGTGTGCGCGTACTGATTAAAACAGTTATGACCAAGGCCTGTATCGTCATTTTACTCCTGAGGAGTCATTTGCTGCCAGCGAGGGAAGCATGAATACAATAGCTGTTATAGTATTGCTTGTGCTGCTTTGCTCACTGCTGATAGCCGGCTATTTCTGGTATCAATCACATCGTCAGTCTCAATCGGCAGAACCCCAGCTTTTTCTTGAACCCCCGCATCGTAAACTGACCTTTGACGAACAGCGCGCCATACAGCGCTACATCGACTCACTGGCAAAGCGCCGCGACACGCGTCTTTTTGCTGAGGAAAACCTCAGCCACAGTCACGATAATCTCACGCTGACGTCATTCAGTCACAATGTCTATCCGCTGACTCGCGCAATCACCCGCTACGGTTTGTCCACTGACAATCCGGATAAATGGCGCTACTACCTTGATGAGGTCGAAGTGCATTTACCCCCGCAGTGGGAACAATATATTACCGATGAAAACTACGTTGAGCTGGTAAGAACCTATCCGGTGCCGCTGATTATCTCGTTAAACGGCCATACGCTGACCAATGATAATAGCGAAAGCGCCACGCTTACGCCAACGGTGCCGCCGGTGGGGCGTAACGCGTCTATCCGCCAGGAAGCATTTGAAAATATTGAGTTAGTGCGCGTACGCAAAGAAACCTTGCCGGAATATACCCTGAGCCGCGCCGATGGAACCCGTGAAGCACTGCTTATCTGCTTCGCCCTGCTGTTGTTCTTTATCAGTCTGGCAGGTCCACTGTTACTGATGCCATGGCTGATTGCTAGCGGGATGATAATTGTTGCCGTCAGTGCCTGGTTATATTATCGCACGCCGGGGAAAAAATCGTTGCGCGATATTCACTGTCTGCGTGGCGCACTGAAAAGATGGGGGTTATTCAGTGAGGCCAGCAGTCAGAATCAGATGAATAATCTCTCTCTGGGGAGTATTGATCTTATTTACCCGTCGCACTGGCTGCCTTATGTCGCTCATGATTTAGGACAAACCACCGAGGTTGAGATGTATCTCAACCATCACGTGGTACGTCAGGGACGCTTCCTTTCGCTGCATGATGAAGCGCGTTTTTTTCCGGTACAGCGCTGGCGTAAGAACGTGGTGCTGGCCGCTGGCTCACTGTTAGTACTGGCCCTGCTGGTAAGCTGGATTCCACTCAGTATGCCGCTTAAACTCAGCGTTGCCTGGCTTAAGGGCACAGAAAGTATTCACGTCAACGACGTCGGGCAGCTGGAAAAAACCATGCTGCATGTTGGCGATCGGCTGAATATCAACGGTTATGGCATGTGTTCAATTCCGTCAACCTATCAGGGAAATCGCAGCTACGTTTTCATGCCTTTTGACTGCTCTGCAGTTTACTGGAATAACGCCGCACCATTGCCACTTCCCCAGTCAGATATTATTGATAAAGCCACTGCGCTGCTTAACAGTACTCATCAGCAGTTACACCCGCAAACCACCACTGACCCCAAACTCAATCCACAGCTGGCAACCGCTATTCAGAAATCGGGAATGATTTTACTGGATGACTTCGCTGACATCGTGCTGAAAACACAGGATTTATGTGGTCAGCAACAGGATTGCGTCAGACTGAAAAATGCGCTGGTAAATCTTGGCAACGCTAAAGACTGGAGTTCGCTGGTGCGCCGCGCCGACTCCGGTGCGCTCAACGGCATGAACGTATTATTGCGTCCGGTCAGTGCCGAAGCGCTGGAAAATCTGGTGAACACGGCAACCACATCATTTTTCTACCGTGAAACCCGACGGGCAGCAGACGCGCTAAACAGTCCACCGCCAGGCGGTTTTCTCATTATCAGTGATGAAGGTCATCCGTTGGTCAACCAGCCGGCGCCGACGGTCTCTTTGTTTGACTATAACGCTCCGGAACAGTGGCCAGAATTACAGCGTCTGGCCGGAATGTTACTGCATACGCCGTTTTCAGCATCGGGGGTGATTACCAGTATCAATGCTGATGCGAACGGAACGCGGCATATCGCCATACACAATGAACCGGATAGCATTACCCTGTGGCACTATCTGGGTATCAGCTTACTGCTTTGTTTACTCCTTCTCAGTCTACTGGTTAACAGCCTGTTAGCCCTGCTGAGAATCCATCGTAACCGGGTGCGTATGCAAAAAATTCAGCAACACTATGAAAGCTGTATGAATCCGGCATTATCGCCACTGCCGCCAATGACTTCACTATTCTGAGCCACAAGCCGGTACGCGTTTTTGCTGGCATTGTGTTAATCTGCGCCACCTGCGCCCTTGATATCCGTGATTTTACCCACACAGTAATAACCCATCCTCGCATCGGGGGTCTATGCTGACCATAATGGTTTTATAACGGCGAACATTGTCCGGCCAGGGCAGGAAAAAAAGTATGAAAGAAAACGCAAACGGCAATGTGCGGCTTGATAAATGGTTATGGGCAGCCCGATTTTATAAAACCCGTGCGATCGCCCGCGACATGATCGAGGGGGGAAAAGTCCATTACAACGGCCAGCGTTGCAAGCCAGGTAAACTGGTCGAACCCGACGCAGAGCTCACGCTGCTGCAGGGTAACGATCGGCTGACAATCATCGTCTGTGCGCTAAGCGATTGCCGGCGTCCGGCCAGCGAAGCCCGCCAGCTTTACCGTGAAACAGCACAGAGTATTGAAAAACGCGAAAAAATAGCGCAGGCACGTAAAATGAATGCGCTCAGTATGCCGCATCCCGATCGACGGCCGGATAAAAAAGAGCGTCGCGACCTGCTCAAATTTAAAAACGCCGGCGAAGAATAAATCGCCCAATCATGATCACGTTATCAGCCAGCGCAATCGCCAGAAGCGCTTCAGTAACGGACGCTGCCCCGTTTAGCACTATCAGGCTGAAGGGACCTGGCGCCCACTATGAGAGAAAACTATGTCGAATGCCGATCAACTCCATCGTTACCTGTTTAAAAACTACGCCGTTCGCGGCGAACTGGTGACCGTCAGCAATACCTGGCGTGAAATGATTAAAGACCATGATTACCCACAGCCGGTACAACAATTACTGGCTGAACTTCTGGTGGCAACCAGTCTGCTCACCGCGACGCTGAAATTTGAAGGGGATATCACCGTTCAGCTACAGGGTGATGGCCCGCTGACGCTGGCGGTGATTAATGGTTCGAATAACCAGCAAATGCGCGGCATTGCGCGTATGCAAGGCGAAATTCCACCGGGTAGCAGCCTGAAACAGATGGTGGGTAAAGGCTATCTGGTGATTACCATTACGCCTTCACAGGGGGAGCGCTATCAGGGCGTCGTTGGTCTGGAAGGCGACACCCTTGCCGCCTGTCTGGAAGATTATTTTATGCGCTCTGAACAGTTGCCAACCCGCCTGTATATTCACAGCCGCATCGACGGTGAGCAGGCCGGTGCCGGCGGCATTTTATTGCAGGTTTTACCGGCACAGAATAGTGATAGCAATGACTTTGAGCATCTGGCAACGCTGACTTCAACCCTGAAAACCGACGAGCTGCTCGATCTGCCGGCACGAGAAGTACTGTGGCGCCTCTACCACCAGGAAGACGTCACGCTCTACGATCCGCAGCCTATTGTTTTTCACTGTAGCTGTTCACGGGAGCGCTGTCAGGAAGTGCTGAAAACGCTGCCGGCGCAAGAAGTTGACCAGATTCTGCAGGAAGACGGAAAAATTGATATGCACTGCGATTACTGCGGCAGCCACTATCTCTATGACGCAGTGGATATTGCCGCGTTGCGCAACGATGCGGCAAACGGCAGCAGTGAGCACGCCCATTAAGGGTAATGTTCGCCCGGACGGATACGGGAGCAATCTGGCTCCCGTTGTTTAATGACCTTGCTGAACCTTGCTGACGTCGATTTTTCGGAGTATTCCCGAATAAATTTAATTACTCAACTCATTAATTAACTTGAAAAATTTAACTTCAGCTACTTTCAGCAAAAAAGACTGTTCCATCTCTCATTTTTGTTGCACTCTCCTTACACTACCGCTAACCCGTTGTAAACTTCGCGCGTTAACAGCCAGCTTTGTTCAGCATGGCTGTTTTTGGTTTTTCCCGTCATCGATAAAGGAGCAGTCATATGCACACTCACGGCCTGACCCCTCAGGACCTTGCTCAGTATGGCATTAACGATGCAACCGACATCGTTTATAATCCGGATTACGATACCCTGTTTAAAGAAGAAACCTGCCCGGAACTGCAGGGTTTTGAGCGAGGCGTTGTCACTGAATCCGGCGCCGTTGCCGTTGATACTGGCATTTTCACCGGAAGATCGCCGAAAGATAAATACATTGTACGCGATGACACCACCCGCGATACCCTGTGGTGGAACGATCAGGGTAAGGGTAAAAATGACAATCAGCCGCTGAGTCAGCAAACCTGGCAACGACTGAAATCCTGCGCAACACAGCAACTCTCCGGCAAGCGTCTGTTCGTTGTGGATGGCTGGTGTGGTGCCAACCCGGATACCCGCCTCAGCGTAAGATTTATCACTGAAGTTGCCTGGCAGGCACATTTTGTAAAAAACATGTTCATTCGTCCTGATGACGCAGAACTGCGCAATTTTGTACCTGATTTCGTCGTTATCAACGCGGCTAAATGTCACTATGCCAACTGGCAACAAGATGGCCTGCATTCCGAAAACTTTGTGGCCTTTAATCTGACGGAAAAAATGCAGCTAATCGGGGGAACCTGGTATGGCGGTGAAATGAAAAAAGGCCTGTTCACCGTGATGAATTACCTGTTGCCACAACGGGGTATCGCCTCAATGCATTGTTCGGCGAATGTCGGTCAAAAAGGCGATGTTGCAATATTTTTTGGCCTTTCCGGCACGGGAAAAACCACCCTGTCTACCGATCCCTGCCGTCAGCTGATCGGCGATGACGAACACGGCTGGGATGATGACGGCGTGTTTAATTTTGAAGGCGGTTGCTACGCCAAAACAATTAATCTGTCGGCCAGCGCCGAACCGGAAATTTTCCACGCCATTCGCCGCGATGCGCTGCTGGAGAATGTCGCAGTACGCAGCGACGGTAGCGTGGATTATGCTGACAGCAGCAAGACCGAAAATACCCGCGTATCTTATCCGCTTTATCACATTGAAAATATTGTCAAACCGGTATCCAGGGCAGGACACGCACGCAAGGTTATTTTCCTTACGGCCGACGCCTTTGGCGTGCTGCCGCCGGTTGCACGCTTAACCCCGGCGCAAACGCAATACCATTTTCTCTCAGGTTTTACGGCGAAACTGGCGGGCACCGAACGTGGTATCACGCAGCCAACGCCGACTTTTTCTGCCTGTTTCGGTGCTGCATTTCTGACCTTGCACCCAACCCGTTATGCTGAAGTGCTGGTAAAACGTATGCAGGCGGCAGGCGCTGAGGCATGGCTGGTTAATACCGGCTGGAATGGTGCTGGTAAACGCATTTCACTCAAAGAGACGCGTATTATTATTAACGCCATTCTCAATGATGAACTGCAGGCAACGCCAATGACAACGCTACCCATCTTCAATCTGTCGATACCGCAAAGCGTTGCAGGCATCGATAGCACAGTGCTTGACCCTCGCACCAGCTGGCCTTCAAGCGATGCCTGGACCGGGCGTGCCGCTGAGCTGGCGCAGCGTGTTATCACCAACTTTGATAAATATACTGACACCGCTGCGGGGGCGGCGTTGGTGGCAGCAGGTCCCCAGCTGTAAAACGGTTACCTGTTACAACCGGCTAAAAAAGGGAGCAGTGCTCCCTTTTTTATTTGGCCGGTTTCTCTGCTGGCGGCACCATAACGCTGGTACGTGTATCGGGTAACGGCAGCCAGGCACGAATACGTAATCCGCCGCGCTCACTGTCACCGACGTCCAGCGCCCCATGATGAGCATCAATGATACGCTGTACAATCGCCAGCCCCAGTCCGGTACCACTGGTACTGCGCGCGCTATCACCACGCACAAAAGGCTGAAACAGATGCTTAAGCTGCTCCGGTTTAATTCCCGGCCCGTCATCTTCAACCTGGAACCAGGCCCGCTGTAATTCGACACCGGAACTGACTTTAATCCAGCCGTTTCCATAACGGGCGGCATTCACCACCAGATTGGCTACCGCCCGCTTGATCGATAACGGGTTGATATCGAGCATCAGCTCACTGCGCTGGATGCCATTTTCAATCTCACGCTCATAGCCACTTTCTGCCGCAACCACTTCACCCAGGACGCTATTCAGATCCGCCCTTTCGGTTTGGATTTCCTGCCCGGTACGCAGGTAATCGATAAATTGTTCGATGATGGCATTACATTCTTCAATGTCTTTATTAATTGACTCCGCCAGATAGCCATCCTGCTCGCTCATCATTTCCGTCGCCAGACGGATCCGCGTCAGCGGTGTACGCAAATCGTGGCTGACGCCCGCCATTAATAAAGTGCGATCGTCTGCCAGCTGCTTTACACCGGATGCCATCTGATTAAACGCCCGGGTTACCGAACGAACTTCCGAGGCACCGTATTCCCGCAGCGGTGGTGGAATAATGCCTTTACCCACCTGCAAAGCGGCATGTTCAAGGTCAACCAACGGCCGGTTCTGAATACGAATAAACAGCCAGGCACCGCCTATCGCCAGCAACATAATAGCCAGGGTATAACGAAATAATGGAGAAAAATCCCCCTGATGGATTTCCGTGAGCGGCACCCGAACCCATATGTCAGGCTGCAGCCAGGTTTTAAGCCACACCACCGGTGAATTTTTATTCACCTCAACCCGAACATCCGTTGGCCCGCCAAGCTGCTGCCCCATTTGCTGGCTGAGAAACTCATAGTGTTGCGCCCAACGCAAGCCGCTCTCTTCGGCCGCCTCGTTGGTATACAGCGAAATACCCAATTCGCGGTAGATTTCGCGACGAAAGGCCGGAGGAACTTCCAGCTGAGTGCCGTCTTCCAGCTGCAGCCGATCGGTCATCAGCATGCGCACTTCATACGCCAGCACTTTATTAAACTGCTGTAAGCTCGGAAGAATCGCGAAATTAAGCACCACCAGGTAGGTCGTTACCAGGCTGACAAACAGCAAGGTAACGATTAACAGCAGAGTGCGGGCAAAAGAACTGCGGGGTGAGAAGCGCAATCGCCTCATGCTTTACTGCCATCCGGCACAAAAACGTAGCCTAACCCCCATACCGTCTGGATATAGCGCGGATGAGCAGGATCTTCTTCAACCATGCGGCGCAGACGCGAAATTTGTACGTCGATTGAGCGCTCCATCGCACTGTACTCTCGTCCCCGGGCCAGATTCATTAACTTATCGCGGGAAAGTGGCTCACGCGGATGGCTTACCAGCGCCTTGAGTACGGCAAACTCGCCGCTGGTGAGCGGCATAGGCTCATCTTCGCGGAACATTTCACGGGTGCCCAGATTCAGCTTGAATTTACCAAAGGCAATCACAGCTTCTTCCTGTGAAGGCGCACCAGGCAGTTCGTTCGCCTGACGTCGCAACACAGCACGAATACGTGCCAGTAGCTCGCGCGGATTAAACGGCTTGGGAATGTAATCATCCGCTCCGATTTCCAGCCCGACGATGCGATCGACTTCTTCACCTTTCGCCGTCACCATGATAATTGGCATCGGGTTACTCTGACTACGCAGCCGGCGGCAAATTGACAGACCGTCTTCACCCGGTAGCATCAGATCCAGCACCATTAAATGAAAGGATTCACGTGTCAGCAAGCGATCCATCTGCTCGGCATTCGCCACGCTGCGCACCTGAAAACCTTGTTCTGTCAGATAACGCTCCAGAAGCGCACGCAGACGCATGTCGTCATCTACAACCAGAATTTTGTAGTTCTCTTGCATTTCAATACTCCCAAAGGCGCTATTGCCTGAACCTGTATTCTCAAAAACTCGGGCGGTTGTGACAAATCATAATGGTTTATATTCTAGCCGAAATTGTTACAAAGCATATTAAACAGCAGCTTATCTTGAAACTTTATGGAAAAGAAGGCGTTTTGTGCAGACAAAACCGATCGCTTAAGAATGCCATTTATTGTGCGCAAACAATCAAACAACCGCCACTTTTATTGTCCTGACAACATTAACGCGAATTCCGCCGCTCCGCCGGAAAAGCAGGTCCGCTGTGCTAAAAATCCGCCAACCTTCACCTTTCAGCCGCCATTAAATATGCACGCGCCATATTCACCCGCGCGTCAATCAGCGCGCGTTGACTGACTATATTCTCCTGTTTATAGTTAAAATTTTAACGGAACTGCCTGTCATGCCGACAAAAATAATCACCCGTGAAGGTTTCAATAAATTGCAAGAGGAACATGATTATTTATGGCGGGTTAAGCGACCTGAAATAACCAAAATTGTTGCCTGGGCCGCCAGCCTTGGCGATCGTTCAGAAAATGCAGATTACACCTACAACAAAAGATTGTTGCGCCAGATTGACCGCAGGGTCCATTTTTTACGCAAACTCATGCCGGCATTGCAGGTTGTAGATTATTCGCCGCAACAGGAAGGACGGGTGTTCTTTGGTGCCTGGGTGACCATTGAAAACGACAGCGGCGTCAGCCGGCGTTTTCGTATCACCGGCCCGGAAGAAATTTATGGCGAGAATAAAGACTACATATCCATTGATTCGCCAATGGCGAGGGCGCTGCTGAAAAAACAGGTTGATGATGAATGCGAAGTCGCCACGCCGGAAGGGATAAAAAAATGGTATGTAACCGCCATTGAATACCCTAAATAATGGCGACCAGTCGCCTTTCTGCCCTTTGGCTACGTCAACAACTTAGCCTGGCTGTACCCACGAAACACAGGCCGCCGCTGGCGGCTCATCACCAGATAGTTACACCGGTTTTTCTGGCAAAACCGGTATCATCCCCCACCAGCCGACAGCCAACTAAAATGAGCGCTGACGAAAAAGATTCGGCGTAAAGCCCGGCCAATGACTGGCATTTTCTCTTTTCAATCCGTATAACTGTCCCCTGTTTCTTTAGCCATTAAGTATCCGCAAAGATGAGTCATTCGCTAAGCCGTATTATCGCAACCGAATTGCACGTCCGGGACGAACAGGTTGAAGCTGCCGTTCGTTTACTGGATGAAGGAAATACCGTGCCGTTTGTCGCACGTTACCGTAAAGAAGTCACCGGCGGGCTGGACGACACACAGCTACGTCAGCTGGAAAGCCGCCTTGGCTATTTACGCGAACTGGAGGAACGGCGACAAACCATTCTTAAATCCATTGAGGAACAGGGCAAGCTGAGCGATGAACTGGCCAGCGCTATCGGCCAAACCCTCAGCAAAACCGAACTCGAAGATCTTTACCTTCCCTATAAACCTAAACGCCGTACCCGCGGACAAATTGCCATTGAAGCCGGCCTGGAGCCACTGGCTGACACCCTCTGGCAGGACCCTTCCCAGCAGCCGGAAAGTCTGGCGCAACGCTATATTGACAGTGAAAAAGGCGTTGAGGACAGCAAAGCCGCGCTGGATGGCGCACGCTACATACTGATGGAACGCTTTGCGGAAGACGCGACCTTACTGGCAAAAGTACGTGAATATCTGTGGAAAAATGCTCATCTGGTTGCCCGGGTTGTTGAAGGCAAAGAGGAGCAAGGCGCCAAATTTCGCGATTACTTCAATCACCATGAAGCGCTGGCGACGGTGCCTTCACATCGCGCGCTGGCGATGCTGCGTGGCCGCAATGAGGGCATATTGCAGCTGACGCTCAATCCGGATCCGCAATTTGATGAGCCCCCCCGTGAAAGTCACGGTGAACAGATTATCGTGCACCACCTGAATTTACAGCTGAATAACGCACCTGCTGATGCCTGGCGTCGTGCCGTCGTCAGCTGGACATGGCGTATTAAAATTCTGCTGCATCTGGAAACAGAATTAATGAGCCTGGTGCGTGAAAGGGCCGAAGAAGAAGCCATTAAGGTTTTCGCCCGAAACCTGCACGATCTGCTGATGGCCGCGCCGGCAGGCCAGCGCGCCACAATGGGTCTGGACCCGGGATTACGAACCGGCGTGAAAGTGGCCGTAGTAGACGCCACCGGCAAACTGGTAGCCACTGATACGATTTATCCCCACACCGGTCAGGCGGCAAAAGCGGCAGCGTCGGTTGCCGCGCTCTGTACCCGGCATCAGGTGGAACTGGTTGCTATCGGTAACGGCACCGCATCACGGGAAACTGAACGTTTTTTCCTTGAGGTACAAAAACAGTTCCCACAGGTGCAGGCGCAAAAAGTTATCGTCAGTGAAGCTGGAGCCTCGGTTTACTCCGCTTCCGAATTAGCCGCGCTGGAATTTCCCGATCTTGACGTCTCGCTGCGCGGGGCGGTCTCCATTGCCCGCCGCTTGCAGGACCCCCTGGCTGAGCTGGTAAAAATCGACCCGAAATCAATTGGCGTTGGTCAGTATCAGCACGATGTCAGCCAGAGTCAGCTGGCCAAAAAGCTGGATGCGGTCGTGGAAGACTGCGTTAATGCCGTTGGCGTGGATCTCAACACCGCCTCGGTGGCGCTGCTAACCCGCGTCGCCGGATTAAGCAAAATGATGGCACAAAATATCGTCTCCTGGCGCGATGAATACGGGCGCTTCCAGAATCGTCAGCAGCTGCTGAAAGTGAGCCGGCTCGGGCCTAAAGCCTTTGAACAGTGCGCCGGCTTTTTACGTATTACCCAGGGCGACAACCCTCTGGATGCATCCAGCGTGCATCCGGAAGCTTATCCTGTCGTTGAGCGCATTCTGCATGCCACACGCAAGACCATCAAAGAACTGATGGGAAATGCCGGGGCGCTGCAAACCATCAAAGCCGTTGACTACACTGACCAACGTTTTGGTCTGCCCACCGTAAACGACATCCTTAAGGAACTGGAAAAGCCGGGACGCGATCCGCGCCCGGAATTTAAAACCGCCCAGTTTGCTGAAGGCATCGACACGCTTAACGACCTGCAGCCGGGGATGATTCTGGAAGGCGCGGTCACCAATGTCACTAACTTCGGTGCTTTTGTCGATATTGGCGTTCATCAGGATGGCCTGGTGCATATTTCATCCCTGTCGGACAAATTCGTTGAGGATCCCCATAAGGTCGTAAAAGCCGGCGATATTGTTAAAGTGAAAGTGATGGAGGTGGATATTGCGCGCAAGCGTATTGCCCTGACAATGCGCCTTGACGAACAGCCCGGTGACAGTCACAGCCGGCGGGGCGCTGCAAACCCAACGTCCCGCGACACGCCCCGTGGCCAGCAAAACAGTAAAGCACGCGAACGGACGCTCTCCACCCCGGCAGGTAACAGCGCGATGGGTGATGCGCTGGCCGCCGCATTGGGCAAAAAGCGCTGACTTCACGGGCGTTGCCAGCAACAGGCTAACGCCCGTGACAACCCCGCACCCGGTCACAAGGCGGTTGTAGCGATTTGCTAACAAAAAAGGAGCCGGCTAACGGCTCCCAATCTACGCTTCAGTTACGGCGTTCAAAAGGCGATACGCCTCGTTTTGCGGCCGCTTAACCACCTTAACGCTGACAAGCCAAACTATTTAAACACCTCAGCAGTCGCGTGAATATGTCCCTTGCCGGCAGCGGCGATAATGACATAGTACTTGCCGCCTTTCGCATCCGCTTTATCAGACAGGTGTTTTTTGGCATCAATCGGGCTTAACGTGGAGTTAGTGTCGACAGTACCAATCATTTCCAGTTTCATCTCTTTGGCTTTTTCCCGCGAAATTTCCTGCGCGGCAAAAGCGCTGAAGGACAATGTGCTGATGAGGGCTGCGGTGGTGAGGGTGCTAAGTAGTTTCATTTTATCTCTCCTGAGAAAAGAACGTCCATACAGATCGTCAGTGGTAATGGCAAACCGTTGCCAGCCAATGTGCGATTCTGCTCCGCTTAATAGTTTTAGTGCAAACGATAAAAAAATACAGCAAAACGCCGGCAGCGAACACCGTAATCTTCCGCTGGCGGCGTTTACCTGATAAGACGGGCACTGAAAAAACTTACGCCAGCCGGCGGCAAAGAAGATAAACATTGCTCAGCAGCCGGCAATAAATTTTATTACGCCATCACAAAACGCATCAGGATGTGAAATGAAAGGCGCATGCGCTGCCTGACGGATGATCAGCTGCTTGCTGTCAGGCCAGCATGCGTCCAGTCGCTGAGCAATTCGTACCGGCACCAGGCCATCAAGATAACCATAAATACGCAATAACGGCGGCTGTAATTGCGCCATCTCATCACGCAGGTCGGCGTGTTTGAGTATCTCCAGTCCCCCGTTTAACACCGCAACTGGCGGTGCCGGTTGCGCCGGCACAATCTGTTTCAGCGCGCGGGCATCCTGCCGGGCATTACGGGTTCCCAGAGTCTGCAGGGCAAGAAATCGCTCTACCGTTCGCTGATAATCTTCACTCAGCTGATGCTGAAAATCCGCCAGGGTGCCGGGTTGTATGCCCGGCCAATCGTCACCAGCGGCAAAACGGGGCGAGGACGCGACGGTAATCAGTGCGGAAATGCGCGCCGGAGCCAGCAAAGCGGCCTGACTGGCAACCAACCCGCCTAGCGACCAGCCCAGCCAGACGGCCTGTTGCGGCGCATGAGCCAGCAGCATCCCGGCCATCTGTGACAGCGACATAGCCCCCCATCCCTGACTACGGCCGTAACCAGGCAGATCTACCAGATGCAAGCGAAATTGCGTACTGAGTCGTGGCACGATGTCATGCCACACCCCGGCATTTAATCCCCAGCCGTGCAACAGCACAAAATCACGATTACCCTGGCCGGTTGTCTGCCAGTAGAGGGAGGTCATCGGTTATGGTCCTTGTTTTAACTATGAGGATGCTATGCTAACAATCCCAACCTGCTGTTGGCTATGTCAGATGCCCCTTCATCTGCCGCAACATGGAATATGTAGCGTTTGTCTGAAGGCACTCCCGTCGCCACCACCGGTCTGCCCCTGTTGTGGTTTACCGGCCAGTAATAGCCAGACCCGCTGTGGTGGTTGCCTGCTGCATCCACCACCCTGGCAGCGAATGATACTGGTCAGCGATTACCGCGAACCATTACGCAAGCAAATACATCAGCTGAAATTTTCGCAGGGTACCGCACGTGCGGTAATGCTTGCCCGGCTGATTCTGCTAACCTGGTTAACAGCACGGCGTGAATATTTGCTCGCGCGGCCCGATCTGATGCTAACGGTTCCCCTGCACCATAAGCGCGCACTGAAACGCGGTTATAACCAGCTGGCTCCGCTGGCTAAGTGGCTGTCGCACTGGACGACAATTCCGTGGCAACCTGCGGCGCTCATCCGCCGGCGGGCCGGTAAAGTACAACATCAGCTGGTTGCCAGTGCGCGCAGGCGTAACCTGCGCGGTGCATTCAGCCTTGAAATCGACGTGCGTGGTCGGCATATAGTACTACTGGATGATGTAGTCACCACCGGCAGCACCGTCACCGAACTCAGTCGTTTACTGATGCGTTCAGGGGCCGCCCGCGTAGATATCTGGTGCCTGTGCCGTACCTTGTGAAGAGGCCGGTACCGGCTTATAATAACCTGGTAATTTAGTCAACTATTGAGCAATCGCCATGATCCGTATCACTGATGCAGCACAAGAACATTT
Source organism: Erwinia sp. OLFS4 (assembly GCF_002752165.1). Lineage (GTDB taxonomy): Bacteria > Pseudomonadota > Gammaproteobacteria > Enterobacterales > Enterobacteriaceae > Izhakiella. Next base: position 74,653 of record NZ_MOMB01000052.1, on the reverse strand, counting down.
CGCAAAACTGCTCTCAAATCAGGAAGAAGGCACCCAGATTCGCGTATTCGTTATCAATCCGGGTACACCCACGGCAGAGTGCGGCGTTTCCTATTGTCCACCGGATGCGGTAGAAGCCAGCGACACCGAACTCAAGTTCGAAAAACTCTCTGCTTATGTTGATGAACTGAGCGCGCCTTATCTGGAAGAGGCAGAAATCGATTTCGTCACCGACAACCTGGGTTCACAACTGACGCTGAAAGCGCCCAATGCGAAAATGCGCAAGGTAGCTGACGACGCGCCATTAATTGAGCGGGTCGAATATCAACTTCAGGCACAAATCAATCCGCAGCTGGCCAGCCACGGCGGCCGCGTCTCGCTGATGGAGATTACCGATGACGGCTATGCCATCCTGCAATTTGGCGGCGGCTGCAATGGCTGTTCAATGGTGGATGTCACGCTGAAAGAAGGGATCGAAAAAGAGCTGCTGAATACCTTCCCGGAACTGAAAGGCGTGCGCGACCTGACCGAACACCAGCGCGGTGAGCACTCATTCTATTAAGTGCACATCTCTCCGGCATCGCCGCGCCCTTGCCGGTACGCTGCTCAGGTTAAATGCGACTCACGCCAGCAAAAATTGCTGGCGCCCGCCGCACCGCTTGCTCAGCACAATTCGAGATGCACTTCATGCTGCTCAATCACCCGCATCACGCTTTCCGGCGGCCGGTCAGTAGTAAACAGGTAATTGATCAGGCTCATATTTCCCAGGTTCACCATGGCATTACGACCAAACTTTGAGTGGTCAACCACCAGCATCACGCAGCGCGAATTTTCGATAATCGCCCGCTTGGTACGGACTTCATGGTAATCAAACTCCAGCAGCGATCCGTCCATATCAATGCCGCTGATGCCAAGAATGCCGTAATCAAGCCGGAACTGTGAAATAAAATCGAGGGTGGCCTCTCCCATAATGCCGCCATCGCGGTTACGCACTTCGCCACCGGCCAGGATCACACGGAAATCATTTTTGCCCATCAGTAGCGTCGCAACGTTGATATTATTGGTGACGATACGCAAATTAGTATGATTCATCAGCGCGTAAGCCACCGCTTCCGGCGTAGTGCCTATGTCAATAAATAGCGTGGAGCCGTCGGGGATCTGGCTGGCCACCCGCTGGGCAATGCGTGCCTTTTCCGCTGACCACATCATTTTACGATCCTGCCAGGCGGTGTTTTCCGAGCTGGAAGGCAACGCCGCGCCACCGTGATGACGATGAATTTTATTCTGTTCAGCCAGTTCATTCAGATCGCGACGGATGGTCTGCGGGCTGACGGCAAAAAAGTCCACCAGCTCCTCTGTGCTGACATAACCTTGCCGACGCACCATATCAATGATGGCGTCATGCCGCTGGGTCTGCTTCACGAGAGTCTCCTGCTGTTATTATCTACTTTCATCACGGTGCTGAGTCAGCGAGCGTTGTGCCGGGTATCAACCCAGGCCATCGCCAGGCCCAACAACAATCCGGTCAGGTGCGCCGCGTTGGCGATAGCGATACCAAACCAGCCCAGGTAACCGATTAACAGCCATAAAACAGCGAAGCCTATCAGCCCTCGCTCAAGATGGACACCACTTTCAGCATCGCGCTCGCCTCTTAGCCACGCATAGCCCATCAGTGCGTAAACCACACCGGAAAGACCGCCAAACAGGATGCCACTGAAATGCGCCTGCATCCAGCCGCTCAGCAACGCAGCAATCAGCGTAATCACAAACAGTTTGCCGCTTCCCAGGCGTTTTTCAACAACACCGCCGATATACCACCACCACATCAGGTTAAATACGATATGCAGCAGCGAAAAATGCAGAAAAATATGCGAAAACCAACGCCACAGCTGAAAATACTGATCCTGATTAGGCCAGGATAATTGACTCATTACCCGGGTCTGCCCCAGCAGCTGCATCAGGATAAACACCAACACACTGGCGATAATTACCCCAAGGGTCAGCGGCCCGGCCCGTTCTTTCAGCGCCGACAGCATGGAAAAAGAGCGGTAATGCAAGCCGCTGCTTGTGGTGCCACTGTGCCAGCTGGCCGCCTGGTAGCGTGGATGATGTGGTTCACGCACAAATGCATGCAGTTCGTTTTCTACCGTTTCCCGGTTCGCTTCGTCATCCAGCCAGAGCGTCACGCCATCGCCGGGCTCACCGCGAAGGTGAATCCCTTTGCTGGACATATAATCGATAAACGCCTGCGCCTGACGTGGATGCGTAAAATGCGCAATACGGATCATGTGCTTCCCTGGTTAACTTCTGCAAAAACGCAGTATAACGCGCCGACAGGTTACTGCCGACTTAACGCGCCTCAGATTCAGTCTGTTGTGGAAAAGTCTGATGCCAGCGTTCAAAACCACCATCAATACTATAGACCGACTCAAATCCCTGGCTGAGCAGGTATTGCGCGGCGCTCTTGCTGCTGACGCCGTGGTAACACATTACCAGCAACGGCGTAGTAAACTGGGTTTGCTGAAGAAAGTCAGTCAGACTACTGTTGGTCAGATGAAAGGCTCCGACAGCGTGTGCCTGGGCAAAACTCTGCGGATCACGAATATCCACCAACCGGGCCCCCCCTTGCGCCAGCATCTCGCTAGCCTGATGTACGCTGATACACTCAAATTGTTCCATTACTTTTCATCTCTGAACCGGGTATCTGCCAGATAGTTTACCGCGAACCTGCGCCACAATAACCCGGCAAAGAAAAAGGTTATTGTGTCAATTTTGTTATCCAAATCACGCCTGAATGTTTTTATCAGGTTAACACTGGCACCTATGGTTGTTTACGAGTACAATCATGCTCGAAAACGAACATTAAAGAACATACCCGAACATCGGAGGAGATGACGTGGAAACCAAAGACTTGATCGTTATCGGTGGCGGTATTAACGGTGCCGGTATTGCGGCTGATGCCGCAGGACGCGGCCTGTCAGTACTGATGCTCGAAGCGCAAGACCTGGCGTGTGCGACCTCCTCTGCCAGTTCCAAACTGATTCACGGCGGTTTGCGTTATCTGGAACACTACGAATTTCGTCTGGTTAGCGAAGCGCTGGCCGAACGCGAAGTATTACTGAAGCTAGCCCCTCATATAGCTTTTCCCATGCGTTTTCGTTTACCCCATCGCCCCCATCTTCGCCCGGCCTGGATGATTCGTATCGGCTTGTTTATGTACGATCATCTTGGTAAACGTACCAGCCTGCCGGGGAGTAAAAGCGTGCGTTTTGACGCAGATTCCGTACTTAAACCAGAGATAGTGCGCGGTTTCGAGTACTCTGACTGCTGGGTAGACGATGCGCGTCTGGTGGTGCTGAATGCCCAGGAAGTGGTGCGTCGCGGCAGTGAAGTACGCACCCGCACCAGAGTAACGCGCGCATGGCGTGAAGACGGCCTTTGGGTCGTGGAAGCTGAAAATATTGACAGCGGTGAAACCTTCAGCTGGCGTGCCAAAGGGCTGGTTAATGCTGCCGGTCCATGGGTACGTGAGTTATTCGATAACAAACTGCATCTTAAATCTCCTTATGGCATCCGCCTGATCAAGGGTAGCCATATTGTTGTACCGCGTGTTCACAATCAGAAACAGGCTTACATTCTGCAAAATGAAGATAACCGCATTGTATTTGTGATTCCCTGGATGGATGAGTTTTCCATTATTGGTACCACCGATGTTGAGTACCAGGGCGACCCGCAGGATGTCCGCATTGATGACAATGAAATTGATTATCTGCTGAAAGTTTACAATGCCCACTTCAGAAAAACGCTGAGCAAAGAGGATGTGGTGTGGAACTATTCCGGCGTACGTCCACTGTGTGACGATGAATCTGACTCACCGCAGGCGATTACCCGTGACTATACGCTGGATGTTCATGATGATAATGGCCAGGCTCCTCTGCTATCGGTATTCGGTGGCAAGCTCACCACCTACCGCAAGCTGGCTGAACACGCGATGGAGAAACTGGCGAAATATTATCCCACCGCCGGCGCGGCCTGGACACGCAACGGCGTCTTACCCGGCGGCAATTTTTCCGGCAGCCGCGATGATTATGCCGTCAGTCTGCGGCGCCGTTACTCGTTCATTAGTGAAGGCATGGCACGCCACTATGCCCGCACTTACGGCAGCAATAGCGAAGTATTACTGGGTGAAGCCCAGTCACTGACTGAGCTGGGGGAAAATTTCGGCCATGAGTTCTACGAAGCCGAGCTACGTTACCTGGTGAAACACGAATGGGTACGCAAGCTGGATGATGCTATCTGGCGGCGGACTAAACAGGGCATGTGGCTGAACGAGGCGGAAAAAGCGCGTATCAGTGAATGGCTCGACAACCATATTGAAAAACCAGCCTTGTCGATGGCTTCCTGACCGCCCTGAATGGCTGGCAAAAGAAAACAAAAGCGCAGGCAATGGCCGGCGCTTTTTGCTTGCTGACGCGCTATCGGTTGGGCTTCCGTCAACCGGAGTCAGGCTGTACGCCCGACTGAGGCTACTCTGACGCCACTTTCGCCGTCCGGTATCATGGCAGGCTCAGGATAAAAGAACAGATTCAGGCGACCAGCAGACGCAACATACGACGCAACGGCTCTGCCGCTCCCCATAGCAGCTGATCGCCGACGGTGAAAGCAGACAGGTATTGTGGTCCCATATTCAGCTTACGCAGACGACCGACAGGTGTTGCCAGCGTACCGGTTACTGCTGCCGGCGTCAGTTCACGCAGGGTGATATCACGATCGTTTGGCACCACTTTTACCCAGTCATTATGCTGCGCCAGCATCTGTTCAATTTCAGCCAGCGGAATATCTTTTTTCAGCTTGAGGGTGAAAGCCTGGCTATGGCAACGCAGCGCGCCAACACGCACGCACAGACCATCCACGGGGATAGTATGACGCGTCGCCAGGATCTTGTTAGTTTCCGCCTGACCTTTCCACTCTTCGCGGCTCTGACCATTTTCCAGCTGCTTATCAATCCATGGGATCAGACTGCCGGCCAACGGCACCGCGAAATTGTCCGTCGGCAAAACGCCGCTGCGTGACATTTCCGTCACGTGACGCTCGATATCGAGAATAGCCGATGCCGGGTTTTGCAGCGCGCTGGCAACGCCATTGTGCAACAGGCCCATCTGAATCAGCAATTCACGCATATGACGCGCGCCGCCACCGGAAGCTGCCTGGTAGGTTGCAACAGAGGCCCACTCAATTGCATCGTGAGCAAACAATCCGCCGAGCGACATCAGCATCAGGCTAACCGTACAGTTACCACCCACAAAAGTTTTAATGCCTTTATCCAGCCCCTGGCTGATAACCTGCTGATTTACCGGATCAAGAATGATAATAGCGTCATCGTTCATTCGCAGCGTGGAGGCGGCATCAATCCAGTAACCCTGCCAGCCTGCGTTGCGTAATTTCGGATACACTTCGCTGGTGTAGTCACCCCCCTGACAGGTAACAATAATATCCAGCGCCTTGAGCGCATCGAGATCGTAAGCATCCTGCAAAATACCACCGGGGCGGCCATTAACGTCAGGCGCCGCAATACCATGCTGAGATGTCGAGAAAAAAACCGGATGAATGACGTCAAAATCACGCTCTTCATGCATACGCTGCATCAGCACGGAACCTACCATGCCACGCCAGCCAATCAGACCCACTGTTTTCATTTTTACCCCTGCCGCTGTGATACCGCTGCTGGCATCGTATAATTTGGTTTACCTCTGACAAACAACTCTACAAAATGCAGCTCATCAGGCAAGTGAATTAATTCGATTTGCTCTGATTTTTTAGCAATACAGCTTATAACGTCCGGGACAGACGCAAATTAAGAGAACGGCAAAGATGAATGAAATGATCTCCGCAACGGTATTATTGTTGCTAATTATGGACCCACTGGGCAACTTACCGATTTTTATGTCGGTACTGAAGCATCTGGAACCGAAACGGCGGCGGGCGGTGTTAATCAGGGAACTGCTCATTGCCCTGGTCATCATGCTACTGTTTTTATTCGCCGGTGAAAAAATACTCACGTTCCTTAACTTACGCACGGAAACCGTTTCTATCTCCGGTGGCATTATCCTTTTCTTAATTGCAATCCGGATGATTTTTCCCGCCCATGATAACAACAGCAGCGGACTTTCTGCCGGTGAAGAACCTTTTCTTGTTCCGCTGGCTATTCCGCTGGTTGCCGGGCCATCGCTGCTGGCAACACTGATGCTGCTGTCGCATCAATATCCGTTACAGATGGGGCATCTGGTCGGCGCCCTGTTAATCGCCTGGGGGATCACCGTGCTGATTCTGCTGCTGTCGGGTGTTTTTCTACGGCTTCTTGGCGAGAAAGGCGTCAACGCGCTGGAACGCCTGATGGGACTTCTGCTGATTATGCTGGCCACCCAGATGTTTCTGGATGGCATCCGCAGCTATCTCAGGCTTTAGTCAGCCGGCTGGCAAACTGCTTTTTCAACTTTTGCAGTTTAGGGGGGATCACCGCCAGACAATAGCGGTTCTGCTGGCCTTCACCATCCCAGTAGTCCTGGTGATACCCTTCCGCCGGATACCAGGTTGCTGCTGGTTCGATGGCCGTCACTATTGCATCCGGATAATCCGCCTGTGCCCGCTGTATCGCTTCCTGTGCGGCCTGCTGCTGGCCCGCATTCTGGGGAAAAATGGCCGAACGGTACTGGGTACCAATGTCATTACCCTGCCGGTTTAGCTGGGTAGGGTCATGCGTGGCGAAAAAAATAGCCAGCAAATCGGCGTAGGCAATCTGACTGGCATCAAAACCGATACGAATAGCTTCCGCATGCCCGGTTTCACCGGAACACACCTCTGCGTATGTGGGATTCACCGTCTGCCCACCGGTATAACCGCTTTCCACACTCAGCACGCCATTAATTTGCTTAAATACGGCTTCGGTACACCAGAAACAGCCGCCTGCCAGTACTGCATATTCCGTCGACATCACTTTTCCCCAATTGTCACTTTGCCCGCACGCCCCGGGGGCGTTCACACCGTCTTTGCCCTGCGGATTTATCCCCGCTATCGTTCAGAAACTGCCATAGTCGCATCCGAATGTCCATGATAGCGTCAGTCAGCGCACAATCTTTCCTCTCACCGGCGCCCGCGCCATATCTTAACCATTCCTCAAAATTTTTCTTTAAAGTACAACAACATCTGACATTTATTAAAAAAATGTGATTCCGTTAACACTTTTACAATGGTAATTTACGCCGCGAAAATAGTGATTCACAACCCATTCAAGGCAGATCTGTCTGCTACTGAGAAAAGTCATCCCTGAAGTGGAGAGTTATTCATCAGCTTCTATTCTTAAAGCGCAATCAGGCTGTTTTCGAACCTGAAAGGGGCCGTTACACCTACTGCAGTCTGTTGCTCACGTCTGCACGGTCAAAACAAAAGCATCATAAATAAGCACCACATGCTGAATTTTCTATAAATATCAGCGTTTAAAGGAAAACGTAAAGGTCATTACTATGCAATCGAAAGCACCAATATCACGTTTACTGGTGATACTCACTGCTTTATTTACCGCTTTGAGTGGCATCTACCTGTCCGGCGGCGGCATCTGGCTGATAAGTATCGGCGGCTCGCTATACTATCTGCTGGCCGGGATCGTGTTATTGCTTACCGCCTGGCTACTGTACCGGCGTAATGCCATTTCACTGCTACTTTATGCTGTTTTTCTGCTCGCCACTTTAGTCTGGTCTGTCTGGGAGGTAGGTTTTGACTTCTGGGCCCTGACGCCACGCCTCGACGTACTGTTCTTCCTTGGTGTATGGCTGATATTACCTTTTATCGCAAAAGCAATGGTGGTACCGAATGCCGCCGCACGCGGCGCGCTGAGTGCGGTGCTGTTGATCACCGTACTGGCGTTAGGCTGGGCAGTATTCCACGATCCGCAGGAAATTAATGGAACCCTGGCAACCGCAGATAACGCGTCAGCGCCGGCCAGTGACAGCAGCGTGCCCCCTGGCGACTGGCCGGCATATGGGCGTACCCAGGCCGGAACCCGCTATTCGCCGCTTAGCCAGATCGATGACAAAAATGTTAAAGACTTACAGGTGGCCTGGACGTTTCGCACCGGTGACCTGAAAACTGCCAGCGATCCGGGTGAGATCACAGATGAAGTCACGCCGATTAAGATTGCTGATGCCCTTTATCTCTGCTCACCGCATCAAAAACTGTTTGCGCTGGATGCAGCAACCGGTAAGCAGAAATGGGTATTTGACCCGGGTCTGAAAACCAATCCTACGTTCCAGCATGTCACCTGTCGCGGCGTCTCTTATCATGAAGATAAGGCGGCGCTGAATGCGGCCGCTGATCGTGCCCCAGCCCTCTGTGCACGACGCATTTTATTACCGGTTAACGATGGCAGACTCTACGCACTGGATGCAGAAACCGGCGCACGCTGTCCGAATTTCGCCAATAACGGCGAACTGGATCTGCAGTCAAATATGCCTTATGCCACACCGGGCGCTTACGAACCCACCTCTCCGCCGGTTGTGACTGATAAGGTTATTGTGGTTGCCGGCGCGGTGACTGATAACTATTCAACAAAAGAGCCTTCCGGCGTTATCCGTGGCTTTGACGTTAATAGCGGCAAGCTGCTGTGGGCCTTCGACCCTGGCGCTAAAGACCCTAACGTTATTCCCGAAGGCGAACAACATTACGTCCCTAACTCACCCAATGCCTGGGCACCGGCAGCCTATGATGAAAAACTGGATCTGGTTTACCTGCCAATGGGCGTGGCAACGCCTGATATCTGGGGGGGATACCGCTCGCCGGAAATGGAACGCTTTGCCAGCGGCATCCTGGCACTGAATGCCACCACCGGTAAGCTGGCCTGGTTCTACCAGACCGTTCATCACGACCTGTGGGATATGGATGTTCCTGCCCAGCCGACCCTGGCAGATATTGAGAAAGACGGTCAGACCATTCCGGTCATCTACGCTCCGGCGAAAACCGGGAATATCTTTGTGCTCGACAGACGCAGCGGCAAGCTGGTTGTTGGGGCCCCAGAAAAAGCCGTACCTCAGGGCGCGGCGAAAGGCGATTATGTTTCCGCCAGCCAACCTTTCTCCGATCTGAGTTTCCGCCCGAAGAACAATCTCAGCGGTAAAGATATGTGGGGCGCAACCCTGTACGACCAGCTGGTATGCCGGGTAATGTTCCATCGTCTGCGCTATGAAGGTATTTTCACCCCGCCTTCTGAGCAAGGGACCCTGGTTTTCCCGGGCAATCTGGGCATGTTTGAATGGGGCGGCATTTCGGTGAACACCGATCGCCAGCTGGCGATTGCTAACCCGATTGCCCTGCCGTTCGTCTCGCGGTTGATACCTCGCGGCCCCGGTAACCCGATTGAGCCTGATGAGAACAGCAAAGGTGGTAGCGGTTCGGAAACTGGCATTCAGCCCCAGTATGGAGTGCCTTATGGTGTAACTCTGAACCCGTTCCTGTCACCTTTCGGTCTGCCGTGTAAGCAACCTGCCTGGGGTTATATTTCTGGCGTTGATCTAAAAACCCACCTGATTGTCTGGAAAAAACGTATCGGCACCGTACGCGACAGTTCCCCGTTGCCACTGCCATTCAAAATGGGCATGCCGATGCTGGGCGGGCCGGTATCCACTGCCGGTAACGTCTTCTTCATCGCAGCCACGGCAGATAATTATCTGCGCGCCTTTAACGTGAGCAACGGTAAGCAGCTGTGGCAAGCGCGGCTGCCAGCTGGCGGACAGGCCACGCCGATGACCTATGAAGTGAACGGCAAACAGTATGTTGTGATTGCGGCAGGCGGACACGGTTCCTTCGGAACCAAACTGGGTGATTATGTCATTGCCTATGCCCTGCCAGACAGCAAGCAATAAATGCCAACAGTGCGCCGGATGTTCGGCGCTAACGGATGAGCGGGTTGTGCAATAAAACCGGCCGCGATCAGCAGATCGCGGCTTTTTTACCTCAGATGCCTCAGGATTTTCGCTCTACCAGCCGGGCAATCAGCCGGGCCAGCGCCGGGCCACAAATCAGAACCACAATAAAACGACCGGTTTGCATCGCCATCACAAAGGGCATATCTACCTGGCTGGACGCCGCGATGATAGCAACCGAATCCGCCCCTCCGGGACTGGTTGCCAGGTATGCGGTCAGCGGATCAATACCAGCAAAATAGACCAACAGTGCGGCAAATCCCCCGCAGAGCACTACCAGGCAAAGAATTGATAATAAAATTCGCGGCAATGCTTTCGCTGCATATTTTAAAATATCACGGCTAAAACGCAGGCCAATACTCCAACCCACCACGGCATAAGCCAGCATCAGTAACCAGGGCGGCAGTTCAATTTGCAACAGATGATTATCCTGCAATACGCTCCCCACCAGCAGCGTGAGCAGCATAGGACCGGCAGGAATTTTCCAGCGCCGCCCGCACCAGGTCATTATCGCAATCAGTAACAAGGTGAGGACAAATGCCTCGCGGTGGATGGGGGTAACCAGCTGAAAACCTGAAACCAGCGGTGCACTTTCGCTATGATGCCAGAAACGCGCCACCAGCGTGGCAACCAGGGCAACGATCATGACCCGCAAATACTGCATAAATGCTACCAGTCGCACATCGGCGCCAAAGCTGCCGGCCATCAGTACCATTGCCGTTGCCGCGCCGGGCGAAGAACCCCATACCGCCGTTGACCCCGGCAGCACCTGAAAACGGGCCAGTAACCAGCCAAACATTGCGCTGATGATTAACACCGAAAATACACAGCTGAAGAAGATCGGCCACTGACGGCCAATCTCACTCAATATCGAGGCAGGAATCACCCGGGCAATCATCGCCCCGACCACGGCTTGTGACAGCTGAAACAGTAAAGACGGCACGCTGAGTCGCCGGTTGCTGATAGCAAACACAATGGCTGCAACCATCGGTCCCAACAAAAGTGCCGCCGGTAAATGAATCAGTTCAAGCAGGGTAATCAGTAAAGCAGAAAGCAATATCAGGCCCAGCCAGCGCATTATCCGCGTGGTCACCGTGGTATAATCAGCCATTAACAACTCCAGCAGCAGATAAAGTATTTAACGGATGAGATCGCTTCACTGACGCGGGCGGGTACTGCCGGCAATGCGTTGCAACAGCCCAATGGCGCCCTGTAACAACTGCTGCTCTTCGGCGCTCAATTCATGATCAATAGTGGTTGCCAGCCAGTCGTCACGCAACGCGCGGTTAGCGCGAATAAAATCGTCACAACGCGGAGTACAATGATACTGTGTTTTACGTCCATCCTGTGGATCTGGCTCTCCACGCAGCATGCCTGCCAGCTGCAAAGCAGCAACAATCGCCCCCATTGACTGTGAACGCATACCTTCGGCATGCGCCAGATCGGTGACGGTCATCGGGCCGTTACGCGCAATATGCCCTAACACCGCTATTTGCGACCAGGTCAGCTCGCCACCAGGGGCCTCTTCCCTGAGCCGGCGCCGTAGCTTACCGACGGCCTGACGTAATTCAGCGGCCATGCCTAAGATATCTTTCATCGGTGTATCCTCACGTAACCTGCAGGCAGTATCCTCCTCAGCGGCTAAACAGTGAAGCTAAACTTTCTATATCATGATCATACAAACAGCATTTTCTGAAAAGAACATTATACAGAGCAGTCTCATAGTACCCGCCGGTAAAACACGTAAAGTAGCCCAATCGCTGAAACCTCTGACTATCAGCGTCATAAGCAGGTTTAACCTGCATCAGGTATCATCTGGAGAACTAAAATGGTTGAGATTGGTATTGTCGCTACCAGTATGGTTTGTCTGGTGGGACTTTTTTTCTGAGTAGTAAAATTTAAACCCATACCAGGGGTATAAACAGTGGTGATGGCAGCAGTGGTTTTACGTATCAGCTATGCTCGCCATCACCATTCAACGGCAAAATCTAATAACTTCTGTGTGTGCCAGCCGAACCGTAACCCGATAATTATTAGGATTACTCTTATCTTTCTGTAAATATCAGTAGAAAAACGGCAGGATCGTATCCTGACTCAGTAACCGCAACTTACCGGTGTTCAGCACAGATAATAAGACTTAACCCCATCCCGCCCCTTTAACGAAGCTAATTTAATTAACACAATTCCGGCAGTGAGGGGCTTTGTTTTGTTAACGTTACGCTGACGACTTGCAAACAAAAAAATGACGAATAATTGCAGGGATATCTCCGGCAGCAACGTAGCATGTTGCCTTATCTGTAAAAGGCAAGTACGCGGGGAAAGCATTATGGGACAAAAAACCACAACAATGCAGTTATCGCCAAATAAATTATAGGCATTAACATGCGAAACGCTAATATCCGCTGGCTGGCCATTGTAGCGATAACATGTCCACGGCTTATAATTAGGTTACCGCAGGCTGGCCTGTCTTAAGCCTGCTACAGAACGCGAATCTATTGCCAGCCTGCTGAAGCAGAGTGATAAAAACACCTATCCTGTGGCCGGCAGATAAGCGATGAGCGGGATAATTTAACCTCACCGGACAGACTTAACACCGCATTCAGGGGATGATTTTTGATTTTTTTTACTTAATGAAGAGGTAATTATGATAATAAATAGTATACAACTATCTGACTCGCTTCTGCTTGCTGCATACTATTGACCAGACAAAACCAGAGAATAATTAGACAGCCGTTATCCGTCGTACTATTCATTGACTATTTAAAGCCTGGCGTCGCCTCACGCATGCCATTCCTGTGCTGAGAAAATCGACTACACTGAACGCAATATGCCTGCTGGCAATATGACGTATCCAGGCTTGAATTAGGTAGCGCAAGCAACAGCATAATGCTACCTTGTTGAATATAATATCTGACAGTAACAACCATCCAGGAATCATCTCACTAAAACAATATTTTTAAACAATGAGTTAATGTTCGGTAACATATCACTTGTCAGATAGACAAATTTATTTAAATTAACTATTTTTAAAATAGACATTTCCCGGTACACTTAACCGCGAAATGACACTAAAGCGATTAATCAACTTTACTCTACGGACTGTGTTATGAGCGAAACTCTGAAGATTTTAAATAATATCCGAACTCTCCGTGCGCAGGCTCGTGAACTTCCGCTGGCCGAGCTGGAAGAAATGCTGGAAAAACTTGACTCTGTTGTCAGCGAACGCCGTGAGGCCGAAGCCGCAATTGCTGAAGAAGCACGCCAGAAAGAAGAGAAGCTGGCTAAATATCGCCAGATGCTTCTGGAAGACGGTATTGATCTTAATGAACTGACCGCAGGCGATAGCACTTCTTCTAAACCTCGTGCAAAACGCGCTCCGCGCCCGGCTAAATACAAATACAAAGATGAAAACGGCGAAGAAAAATCATGGACAGGCCAGGGTCGCACGCCTGCCGTGATTAAACAGGCTCTCGACGATGGTAAAAAGCTGGAAGATTTCCTGATCAAATAAGTGAATATGGCGGGCACACACTACCGTCATGGTTAAAGTCCAGGCTTTCTTTCGCTTGTCCGCTAACAGCCGGTTTTATAGCAGCGCTTATGCGCTGCTTTTTTATTTTCCTTCACAAACGATTTGAACAAAATGATCCTGACTTATCTGGCGATATTGCCGCTGGGGTGGCTGATAACCGGCAGGTTTTAAAGGCCCGGCAAGGTCGCCATTTAACGCAACCTGAGGCCGTGGCTGGGTAGGATCAGGCACCGGGACCGCTGACAATAAGCGACGGGTATAAGCATGCTGGGGATTTTCGAAAATATCGGCTCGTGAACCAATTTCAACGATTTCCCCCTGGTACATTACCGCCACCCGGTGGCTAATGCGTTCGACGACCGCCATATCATGAGAAATAAATAAGCCAGCCCGCTATCGCGCTGAAGCTCCAGCATTAAATTAATAATTTGTGCTTTAACCGTCACATCAAGGGCAGAAACGGCTTCGTCAGCAATAATTAATGCCGGTTTTAATGCCAGCGCCCGGGCAATACAAAGACGCTGGCGCTGTCCACCGGAGAACTGATGGGGAAAACGCGAAGCCATATCAGGTCGTAATCCTACCCGTGTCAGCAAACGCGCCACGTCCTGGTCTACGCGGGACTTGTCAGACAGACCATGACTAAGCAAAGGTTCAGCAATCGCCTCACCGACCCGCATACGCGGATTAAGGCTTTCATAAGGGTCCTGAAAAATCATTTGCGCCCGGGTACGCAACTGCGCCAGCTGCGCCGCCTGTGCGGCGCGCATATCCTCGCCACACAAGATAATTTCTCCGCTTTGCGGCTGACTGAAACGCAGGATTGCCCGCCCGGTGGTTGATTTACCGCTGCCGGATTCGCCGACCAGCGACAAGGTTTCTCCGGGAGCAATACGTAACGACACATTTTCTACCGCATGAACCTGGCCTGTCACCCGCCTTAACCAGCCGCTTCGCACGGCAAAACGCTGTACCAGGCCGTTGACCTCAAGCACCGGATGCCCCTGGGATAACACGGCGGCAGAAACCTGGGGTGATGTAACAGGTGGATCCGGCAGTGGAAAAGGCTGCGGTTGTGCAATACCTTTCATCGCGCCCAGGCGGGGGACGGCGGCCAGCAGTTGCTGGCTATAGGGATGTTGTGGCGCTGCAAATAGTGCCCGGGTAGGGCGTTGCTCCACCGCCCGTCCCTGATACATTACCAGGGTATTGTCAGCCATCCCGGCAACCACGCCCATATCATGGGTAATAAACAGCATCGCCATGCCATTTTCTGCCTGCAGCGTCTTCAGCAAATCCAGGATACCCGCCTGAATAGTCACATCCAGTGCCGTCGTCGGTTCATCGGCAATAAGCAAATCGGGCTGACAGGCAAGAGCAATAGCAATCACCACACGCTGACGCATTCCCCCGGAAAAACTCAGTGGATAATCATCCAGTCGTGAACGAGCGGCGGGTATCCGTACCTGTTCCAGCAAACGCAACGCTTCAGCTCTTGCCTCAGCGCCATTCATCCCGCGATGACGCTGCAACACTTCGGTTATCTGTTTGCCAATGTTCATCACCGGATTGAGGCTGGTCATGGGTTCCTGAAACACCATTCCGATACGATTACCGCGAATGGATCGCATCTGCCGGGGGGATAAGGTTAACAAATCACGATCGGCAAAGTGTAGCCGACCACGGATACGGCTCTGCATAGACGGTAGCAGCCTCATCAGTGACATCGCGGTCACGCTTTTTCCCGAGCCAGATTCACCAACCAGTGCCAGAGTTTCCCCACGATCAAGCGTGAAGGAGAGATCCTGAACCACCGGTAACCATCCCCCCTGTACCTGAAATTCGGTGGTAAGATTTTCTACCTGCAACAGCGGCTGACTCATTGTTGCGCCTCCTCACTACGGGGATTGAGCAAATCGCGCAGCGCGTCGCCAATCAGGTTAATCGCCACAATCAGTAACAGCAGCGTTAAGCCAGGAAACAGGCTGATCCAGTAATCTCCGGACATCAGATAGTCAAAGCCATTGGCAATCAGCAGCCCCAGCGACGGTTTTGTCACCGGCAAACCAATGCCAAGAAAGGACAGCGTTGCCTCCAGCATAATGGCGTAAGCAACGCGCATAGTCGCAACCACAATTAACGGCGGCAGGCAGTTGGGCAATAAATGACGCAGTAATATTTGCCGTACCGGTAACGCCATTCCACGCGCGGCTTCCATATAGCTACGCTGACGTTCCACCAGAGCGGCACCGCGAATGGTGCGCGCATAGTAAGCCCATTGTGTGACCACCAGCGCCAGAATGATTTTATCCACGCCCTGCCCCAGTAATGCCAGCAGAATTAAGGCGATCAGAATGGGTGGGAAGCTAAGCTGAATATCGACAATACGCATAATTAACGTATCGATTTTGCCGCCGCGCCAGGCACTGATTAGCCCAAGAAGCATGCCAATTGCCAGCGCCAGCACCGCACTGACCACACCAACAAGCAGGCTGGTACGGGTACCATATAAAATCGCACTCAGCAGATCGCGTCCCTGATCGTCGGTACCCAGCCAGTAAGTCATCCCAGACAAACTCTGACTACCCGGCGTCAGGCGACCATCCATAATATCCAGCTGAGATAAGTCGTAAGGATTTTGTGGCGCCAGTAACGGTGCCAGCACGGCGGCAATCACAATCACAACCAGTACAATGATGCCAGTTAGCGCCAGCCGGTTACGCAGTAATCCTCGCAAGGTGCGCTGCCAGGCACCATAATCCGGCCCTTGTCCGCGCGGGTCGTGAATACTCTGGTCGCTCATGGGTTACCTCCGCTGAGGCGCACCCGGGGATCAACGACGGCATATAACACATCCACCAGCAGATTAATCAGGCTGAACATCAGAACCGTCATCATCAGATAAGCCAGAATAACCGGCCTGTCGAGCACGCCAATCGAATCGATAATTAGCTTCCCCATACCCGGCCAGGCATAAATTGTTTCTGTCACCACGGCAAACGCGATCAGCGATCCCAATTCAAGGCCAATCACCGTAATTAAAGGAATTAAGGTATTACGCAGTACGTGAATAAAGAGAATGCGTGCTTCAGATAGTCCTTTCGCCCGGGCAAAGCGGACATAGTCCTGTTGCAGGCACTCGACGACCCCGGCGCGGGTCAGACGAATAATCAGCGAAATTTTAAACAAGGCCAGATTGAGGGCGGGCAGCAGCAAATGGACCAGACCATCGGCGGTAAACAGGCTGACCGGCACACCAAGTAATTCAATGGTATTTCCGCGTCCCGATGCCGGCAACCAGCCAAGCTTAACGCTGAACAGCATGATCATCATCATACCAATCCAGAAGGTTGGCAGGCTAAAACCAAGAATGGAGAAAGTCATGATAGATTTAGCAATCCAGCCATCAGGACGCATTCCGGCTACCACACCAAGTGGGATCCCCACCAGCAGCGCAATGACAAATGCCACTAACGCCAGCTCAAGCGTGGCGGGCATGCGCTGAAAAATCAGATCAACCGCAGGCTGATTAAACACATAGGAATTGCCAAGATCGCCATGCAGCAGGTTGACAACAAACAGCCCGTATTGTTGCCAGACTGGCAGATCAAGACCAAACGCATGAATGACAGCCTGCCGATCGGCTGGCGTAGCATTGCTACCCAGCAGCATGTCGATAGGATTCCCCACCAGATGAATGCCGCCAAACACTAATAGCGACATGACGCACAACGTCAGCACGGTTTGCCCGATACGCCCCAGCAAGAATCCCAGCATCCCTCTCTCCTGTTAAGTTTCGCTACCACCATAAACGGCCAGCCGCTGTGACAGCAGATCGAGAAAACCGGACTCGTCGATGGTCTGCATCACATCGGCGTTGGGTGGCTCTTGCTGCTTACAGTGAAAATCTGCCCAGGTATAACCGGCAGTCGGTCCGGAAGTAGCAACACCTATCCGTGACTGCACGCCGGAAAAAAGTTGTGGTGCCAGTAACCAGGCTATGGTGGTCGCATCATGCACCGGCCCACCTTCGCGCCCGTAGCGTTTTATATCGCTGCGATCGAAACGCCGTAACAGGGCGGCAACGGCGCGGCCAGCCGCACCACCCCGCTGCTCAAAATCCTGAATATGATCGCGAGTGACCAATGCCTGAAACGTCATATCCAGTGGCATCACCGTCAATGGAATGCCGCTGTTAAAAACGACATCTGCCGCATGAGGGTCGGCATAAACATTAAATTCTGCCCACGGCACCCGATGACCTAGCGCGGTAAACGCACAGCTCATGGTCACTATCCGGCTAATTCCCTGACTAACCAGCGGATCCTGCACCAGGGCAAGGGCGAGATTGGTCATCGGACCAATAGCACACAGCGTCAGTAATTCACCGGATTCTACCGCCTGACGTGCCTGACGAACAATAAACGTAACCGCCGATTCCGCTTGTGGTTGTCGTTCGGTTGCAGGCATCAGATCATCACTGAAAGCCCCCACATGGGCATAACGCCCATAAACCTGCTTACCCATCAACGGCCCTGGCGCGCCGGCAAAAACCGGAACGGAACGCCCTGAGAGCGCAACAATTTTACACGCATTTGCCAGCGTGGCATTCAGCGGAACGTTGCCGGCTACGGCGGTAATCCCCAACACCTCCAGCTCTGGTGAGGCGAGCGCCAGTAGAATAGCAATAGCGTCATCAACGCCAGGATCGGTATCGATGATAATACGCTGGCGGCTCATGATTGTTCTCCATAACGGGCAATTCTTGCCAGCATCAATTCAAATACCCCGCGGGCGTTCACGCCGGTCACCACGCTGGCGTTGGCCAACTGACCAGACTTGCCGTACCAGTCTGCCTGGGTATGACCGAGAAACTGCGGACTGTCATATTCGACAAATACCCGGGCTTGCTGACTGCTAAACAAGGTATTATCCAGCAGCCAGACAATCACCAGGGGATCGTGTAAAGGGCCACCACGCGATCCGTAACGCACCACATCATTACGATCCCAGAATGCCATTAGCTGGCCCAATGGTCCGGCCAGTCTGCCAGCATGCCGGGTAAACTGGCTGACATAGTCAGGTGTCAGTATCACCTGATGCGTGGCATCCAGCGGCAACACGGTGATGGCAAAATCCTGAGAAAAAACGATGTGCGCAGCATGAGGATCGGCCAGCATATTAAATTCGGCGCTGAACGTGCGGTTACCGTTATCACGAAACGCTCCGCCCATCAGCACCACTCGTTCAATTCCTTTGCTAATAGTCGGATCGATACGCAGCGCGACGGCGAGGTTGGTCAACGGCCCCAGGCAGCAGAGCGTCAGCGGCCTGGCCTGCCGCTGTGCCCGATGGCAACTCTCAATGATAAAATTGACCGCATGAAGACTGCTGACATCGCGTTCAGGTGCCGGTAATACCAGATTACCTAATCCATTATGACCATGAAACTGCCCATAAATAGGCTGACGTAACAGCGGACGCCAGCAGCCGGCAAATACCGCAATATCGTCACACCCCGCCAGCGCGGCGATCTGCAAGGCATTACGCTGGGTAATAGCCAGCGGCTGGTTTCCACAAACGGTGGTAATCCCGAGAATATCCAGTTCTGGCGAAACAAAAGCCGTCAGTAATGCAATCGCGTCATCAATACCCGGATCGCAATCAATAATCACCGGTCGCGCCATTATAGCGCTCCAACATCACGCAGCACGGCCGCGATTTCATCCCGCGCGGCCGTATTGAGCGGCTGTTGCGGCGCCAGCGGATCGCCAACGGCAAAGCCTTGTAACGCCAGCGCGGCTTTAATACAGGCGGCAATGGAATATTTGGCAAAAATTTCGTTAACCCGCCATAACGGGCGCTGAAGCGCCATGGCGCTCTGCCAGTCACCGGCAGCGGCAGCACGCCACAGCGCAATACTTTGCTGTGGCACAATACAGGCCGGCCCCGCCATCCAGCCAACGCCACCGATCAGCATTACGCAGGCCGGAATGTGCGCCGAAGCGGAAAAAACCTGCATGCGTCCGCGAGTACGCTCAATAATTGACAACAAACGGCCGGTGTTAGTGGAAGCGTCTTTAATATACGCAATGTTTTCAACATAGCTCAGACGCTCAATCAGCGGCAGGCTGAGATCGGCCCGCTGAAACTGTGGGTTGGTATAAAGGACCAGCGGTTTATCGCCGGCGGCGGTGGCAATCGCGCGGAAATAGCATTCAATGGCGTCATCATTCAGCGGGAAATAGGCTTCCAGAATAGCCAGAATGCCATCAGCGCCGGCAGCAAGACACGCCCGGGTCTGCGCCTCGGCATCCTGCACCGTGGTTGCCGCCACCCCGGCGATGACCGGCACCCGTCCGCGGGCGGCCATCACCACCGTACGCACAATCTCCAGGCGCTGAGCATTATTAAGATAGGCAAATTCACCGGTACTTCCCAACGCAGTCAATCCCTGGACGCCGCAATCAATAAGATGATTAACCAGCGCCGTCAGCACCGGTTTATTAATGCAACCATCAGGCATCACCGGGGAAACCAGATACGGAAATACCCCATTAAAAGAAGTCATGGCTTCTCTCTCATTGTAAGAAATTACCCTGATATTGACGTGGTTAATGATAAAAGCCCTGGTGTTGGCTTATTTCTCCGTGCCGCTGCAATCGCAGCGGCACGGAGAGGATGTTCAGGTCCCTGGTGTTGGCCTGATTTAGTGCATGATGATTTTATTTTTTTGCGGGGTGAATGTAATACGGCAAGGTATAGCCGTCAGAACGCCCCTGGTAGAGATACTGCTTTTTCATTACCCAGCTATTAGAGAAAAACAAAACAGGAATAACCCCCTGTTGCTGCATCGCAAGATCTGTCGCCTGCTGTAGCAGCTTTTCACGCTGATTATCGTCCAGCGTTGACCGGGCCTGATTAAGTAACCGGTCAAATTGCGGATTACTGTATCGCCCGCGATTTCCCTGGCCGGCATTCGGGCCAAAGGTTTCAAGTAACGGGCCAAGTACTCCTGAAGCCTCGCCTGTTTCGTCTGCCGCGCCGCCCATCACCAGGCTAAAATCACGCCTGGCGGCACGCGAAAAATAGACGCTGCCCGGCATGGTCACCACACTGGTATCAATACCAACGCGATTGAACATCTGTCCCAGTGCCTGAGCAATGCGCGCATCATTCGGATAGCGGTCATTTGAGGCATGGAAAGTTAGCGAAAAACCTTTCGGGTAACCCGCCTTTGCCAGCAACTGTTTTGCCTGCTGCGGATCGTATTTCGCCTCAGCAACCGCCGGTGAGTAACCAAAATAACCATTGGGCACCAACTGTGAGGCTGGCATGCCCTGACCATCGAGAATACGATCGACGATCGCCTGGCGATTAATCGCCAGCGAAAGGGCCTGGCGAACTTCCACTTTGCGCAGCGGGTTCTTACCATCAGCCCCTTTGGCAAACGGCGAACGCTCACGATCCTGATCCGGATGTAAATACAGTACGCGATTTCCCGGAACGGTGACCATACGCAACGTATCTTTAGCAGCAAGGGTTTTTCCGTCAGCGGAAGGCACGGCCTCAATCATATCGACATCACCAGAAAGTAATGCCGCCACCCTGGCGCTACTATTTTTATACAGCTTCAGGATAACCTTATCCCACTGCGCTTTCTCACCCCAGTAATCATCATTACGTGCCAGTACGACCTGATCGTCCGGCGTCCAGGACACAAACCTGAAGGGGCCGGTACCAATCACATCTTTCCCCTCATTGAGGGTACTGCTGGGCGTATGCTCAAGCCGGGCCGGCATAATGGCAATACGACTGAGGTTATTTAGCAACAACGCCGCTGGCGTACGGGTCACGATTTCAACCGTCATCGAATCAAGTGCTTTAACCTCAGCAATGTCAGCAACATAAGGTGTATAAGCGCTGGGACTGCTTTTCGCGGCCAGCGCCACGCGCTTAATACTGGCAACCACATCGCTGGCGGTAAGCGGCGAGCCATCATGAAACTTAACCCCCGGCCTCAGTGAAAAATGCCAGGTCGTTTTATTAATCGCCTGCCATGAAACCGCCAGCGCCGGCGTGATTTTTTGCCGGGCATCCTGATTCACCAGACCATCAAACAAATTGCGCGCCATCGCGCTGTTTGCGCCGCCGACATAAAACTGCGGGTCCATTGACGTGGTTGATGAAGCCAGACCAATGGTCAGATCGGCCGCTTGTGCCAGACCGGCACCGGAAAAAAGTAACGTAAAAAAAACGGCCAGTTTTGCCTTATGCATTCCATTTGCCTCTGTTGTCATTGTTTCTGGTTATTTGTAGAGCAGTGACGTTTTCAGTCTAGGAGGTGATAATCTGGATGAAAAATTGTATTTTGTATTCTTTTCATAAGTAAACATTATATTTAAGTTGGGCGGGCATGAGCCGAATCAATCCAAGGCAGGTAGAAGCGTTTCACAAAGTCATTCTGACCGGCGGCATTACGCAGGCGGCCAATATGATGAATATTACCCAACCTGCGGTCAGCAGGCTGATCAAAGATTTTGAATATGCACTCAACCTTAAGCTGTTTGATCGCGATGGCCGAGGCCTTGAGCCACGCGAAGAAGCGCTAAAGCTGTTTCGCGAAGTTGAGCGCATTTATCTTGGCCTCGACCATATTGCCCGTATTGCCGATGACATCCGTCAGTCGCGAAACAGCGTATTGCGCGTCGGTGCGGTTTCTGCGCTTTCTGCGCTTTGTACCGAATCGATTTTACCGTCTCTGCTACGTAACAATCCTGAACTGTCACTGTTTATGGATGTGGAAAGTACCACGTCCATTATTGATATGGTGCTCAGTAACCAATACGACGTCGGCTTTATCTATGGTCGCCCGACGCTGAAAGGTTTGCGCGCCGATTTGCTGGGGGTAAGCCAGGCTGTCGCGGTGATGGCGATCGATCACCCGCTGAGTCAGCAGCCCAAAATTACCTTGCAGGACCTGACAAGGTACCGCGCTATCCTGCCGGGACGTAAAACGGTAATGCGCGAACGCCTGGCTCAGCTGCATAGCGAGGCAGATTTAACCCTGTTTAGTCCGATAGAAACGTCACTGGTTCAGTGCTGTAACCTGGCCGCTGCCGGACTGGGCATTGCCGTGGTCGATATTGTCACCGCGAAAACCAGCCCATCGGAAATAGTCATGAAACCCTTTGAGCCATTGATTGAAGTGGCATGGCTGGCGATTTTTCCGCCACAGCACGGGCGCAGTATGGTGGTTGAGCAACTGGTTGAGAAGATGCGGGAAAAACTGGCGATGCTGGAGAGGCCGGCGTTTAATTAAGCGCGCTTTTATTCGCGGCTGCGAACCATTCCAGCGTTCCGCCCGCACTGATAAAACTTTTAATCGCTTTCATTTCATGATGATGGCGATAATAATTATCCGCCAGATGAAGGCCAATAATGTCACTCTGTCGACGCAGGTAATGGGCGATCGCTTCGCCACCCGGATGAGACTGTTGCAACGCGGCTTCATTTTGCAGAGCCTGCTGATGCTGCCGGATACGCGCCGTTTCCTCATCACTGAACGCCGGCATCAATACCAGAAAAGTTGGCATCAGCTGAATACCCACCACCAGCCGCTGGCTGGCGTCGACAATCTTTGCAAACGCGGCCTGAAAAGGCTCGTCATACTCGTCACGAGGGGCAAACGCCTGCTCGCTGGCAATCTGTGATACCCAGCGCTGGCTGCGAAAAGCTTCTGCCACGCCGGCAATGGCATCATAAATGGCGTTGGCTGCCAGCAAACGAAAACAAACTGGCGCCACTGCTGAAGTTGTCTCACCGCTAACGACGGCAAAAAACCACTCTTCTTCACGCGCAATGTCTTCAGGCTGAAGCGCAAAGCTGGAATCATGCGGGGACGTTTGCTGGTTCATTCCGGTGGCCCTGACATCACACACTCTGCTAAATGCCAGGGTAAGTTATTATCTTTATTCATCATTTTATCGCCCATACAGATTACCTTATCCCCATGCTACCCGGTCCTGATTGACGTAACAAATGCGCAATATACTGCGAAAAGGCGCCGGCCACTACGTCGTTACAGAATTTTACTTTATCAGAAAGCCATTGTGTCACACGCCTGCTTTACGGATTTGGTCGCGAAATAATTGACAGGCAAGCAACAGACACCGAAGTAACAGCCGGGCGGTACGCCGGTGGAGGGAAATAAAAACAACAAAGGCAGGATATCTGCACAAACAAGCGCGCGGCCTGGCGCTAACGCATTAGCGATGCAACTGTCTGGCGTCAGTGAACCCCAGACAGAGCAGCGAAAAGTCAGTAAGCACTAACTCATTTGATTATTAATAGTACCAATAGTATTCGCCACCACCTCATCCAGTGGATGATTAATGTCGACTACCAGCACGTCCGGTTCATCACTGCCGGGTTCCTGCAGGGTTTCAAACTGGGAAACCAGCATCTGTGGCTTGAAAAAATGCCCTTTACGCGCCCGCAGACGACTTTCAATGGTGTCAAAATCGCCTTTCAGGTAGATAAAGGAGAGATTATCATTACCTTCGCGCAGTAAATCGCGATAATTCTTTTTTAGCGCTGAACAGACGATCAGAGAAATGCGATGGGTCCGCTGCATTGCAAAGGCCGCATCGTTTATGGCCTGTAACCATGGACGGCGGTCATCATCATTTAAGGCGTGGCCGTGCGACATTTTTTCAATATTGGCACGCGGATGCAGAAAATCACCATCCACAAACGCCGCTTTCATCTGCCAGGCCACTTCGCTGGCAACCACGGATTTACCACTTCCTGAAACTCCCATCAGAACAAAAACATGATTAGCACAAGCAGATGTTGTCATAACGACTCCGGGAAAACCTTCAGTAATGTTATCGGTAACATTGTCCGAATCACAGCCTGATATGGCAACAGGCGCAGGGCGAAAAGCTCAAAATTGTGACCTTGCTCATAAAAATGGCTTTTTGTCGCCTCAATCGCCTCTCCGCAGGCAGGCAGCCACTCAGATACTGCCGCCAGGCGAAAGGGTGAACCCCATATCAACTGACTGACGTGCAACGGTCTCGCCCTGAATACGTGCCAGCAGCATGCTGGCAGCCATATTGCCCATCTCTTCTCTCGGCGTAATCACTGTCGCCAGCGGCGGATTGACCACCCGTGAGATATCATGTCCATGGAAACCGGCAATCGCCATCTGCTGTGGCACCTGTAGCCCCTGACGCTGGCATTCAAACAGGGCGCCTACCGCCAGGTCATCATTGGTGCAAAACAGACTATCGGTTTCAGGATAACGCCTTTGCGCTTCACGCAACAGCGTACCGCCAGCGGAGAAGGTTGACGCTTCCGGCATCATCAGGCTACGCGGTTCAAGACCTGCTTCCCGCATCGCGCGCTCATAACCCTGCTGTTTTTGCAGCGTGCGCTCGTCCATGCGCGCTCCCAGATAGACCGGATAACGATAACCCTGCTGTAAAATAGCATGCGTCATCTGCCGGGCCGCTTCGTAATTGTTGAAACCTACCGCCATATCCAGACAGGGAGAAACGCTGTCCATCATTTCAACGACCGGAATACCAGCGGTTTCAATCATACGCAGGCTGGCAGGGGTATGGCTACGCTCGCTAAGAATCAGACCATCAATATTCCAGCCCAGCAACGAACGCATCTGCCGTTCTTCTTTCTGCGGACTGTAACCAAAGTGTGCCACCATAGTCTGATAACCCGCTGCATCGGTAACGCTTTCAATACCGCGCAGTACCGCCGCAAACACCTGATTTGTGAAAGAAGGCAGCAGCACGCCAATGGCCCGACTGGTGGCATTTGACAGAATGTCAGGAGCGCGATTGGGAATATAACCCAGCTCATCAAGCGCCACCGCAATGCGACTTTGCAGCATCGGCGAAACCTGATCCGGGTTGCGTAAAAAACGGCTGACCGTCATTTTGGTAACACCAACGCGATCGGCTACGTCCTGTAAAACCGGCCTTTTCTTTTTCATGTTGCAGCATCAGCCTGGATGAAAGAATCTGATACTGAGTGTATCAAAATTGCGCCGGCGGGGGATGAGGGATATATCGCGCGCTGATAACAGCAGGCGCAGGGGAACCCTGCGCCTGCTAATCGTTATACTGCTGGCAGATCAAACAACAAAACTTCCGCCTCACTGCCAGCGGTGACCGCCAGGTGGCTTTCATCCCAGATAGCCAGGGCATCACTGGTGGTCACCGCCTTTCCGTTAACGCTAAGGTCACCTTTGACCACCTGCAGCCAGTAACGCCGATCGGACTGTAGATCGAGCGCATCGTGATCACCTGCAGACAATACCCAGCGCGACAGCGTCATATCCTGGTAAACCTTCAGCGAGCCATCACGGGCATCCGGAGACAATACCAGCTGACGTCCCTGACGATCGTCAAAACGCCGCTGTTCATAGCGTGGTGTAATACCGACACTGTCCGGAATCACCCAGATTTGATACAGATGCAGCGGCTCTTCACTACTGGCATTGTATTCAGAATGACGAATGCCGCTGCCGGCACTCATAATCTGAAACTCCCCGGCGGGGATCTGCTCTTTATTACCCATACTGTCCTGATGCTCAATGGTGCCAGACAGCACGTAGGTCAGAATCTCCATGTCTTTGTGCGGATGGGTACCAAAGCCCTGGCCTGGCGCAATAACGTCTTCATTAATCACCCGCAGGGCTGAAAAACCCATAAAGTCAGGATCGTAGTAATTGGCAAAGGAGAAGGTATGCCAGCTATCAAGCCAGCCATGATTGGCATGACCCCGATCGTTTGCCTGGCGTAAATAAATCATGTTGCTGCCTCCACACTATTTTTTCTTCAGTGTGCAGTAACAACTGGCAATAAGATAGCGGAGAGAATTGACGCCTCTGTTCAAATTTACCGAAGAAGTTTGACGCAGAATTTCCAAAAAAAAAGCCAGCACCGGGCTGGCCAAGAAACACTGGAAGCAATGTGAGCAATGTCATGCCACCAGGAGAAACACCAAAGATCTCCGGCATCCCCTGAAGGCGAAGAGAATAGTAACTATTATCATTCGCAATTGCAAAGATTTTTCATCAATTTTTTCAGGAAAGTTTATTGTCAAAAGCCATGATATTTAAAAGGAATTATAGAAAAAGTACCCTGGACGTTATTCCAGAGCCTTCCTGGAAAAGAATGGTGCCGGATGTTTTACAATAAAGTGATAATCACAAGGAGGACTCAGTATGAAATGGTTAATTTTTCTGGCGGTCGTATTACCTTCTGGCGCAATGGCAAGCATGCTGAATAACAGTAATGCGCTGCAAACTAATCAACCGTTTAAACCGGGTTACAATGCCAGCACCCAGCGTATGCAAAACCAGATGCGTAACCAGCAGCAAAATCAGCAGCTTAAATTGCAGCAGGAACAGCAGCAGATGCAACAAAAAATTCAGGAACAGCGTGACCAGGCGCAGCAACGTACCATTCAGCTACAACCGGGGAACCAGACCACGCCGCAGAACAATCCGTGATTACCGAAAATTGGGGCCAATCAGGTCGATGCGATCGGTACAGATGGCATCGACTCCCCATGCTAACAAGGTTCGCGCCCGCTCCACCTCATTGACGGTATAAACCAGAATCCGCAGACCAGCCTGTTTTATCGCCGCCACGCGCGCGCGGCTGAGTACACGATGATTAAAGTGCAAAGAAATGCATTGTAATTCGGCCGCTTTCTCCTGCCAGTCATCAATCCATTCATGTAACAGATAACCGCGAGCCAGGGCGGGCGCCGCTTCTTTTGCTGCCATAAGCGCATCATATTCAAATGACGAAAGCAGCGGCGGTGTCATTCCCTGCCACAGTTCCTGCGCCGCCCGCGCAATCGCGCTGCCGGTTTCCCGTGCCAGTCCCGTTGTCGGTTTAATTTCGATGTTGGCCATCATGTTATAATCACGACAGCGTGCGGCAACCTGTGACAGTAAAGGCAGCCGCTCATCAGCAAACGACTGAGCAAACCAGCTCCCCGCATCCAGCAGACGGAGTGTTTCCCACGTCAACTCACCGGCCACTCCGCGGCCATTACTGGTGCGTTCAAGGGTATCATCATGCAGCAGAAATATTTCGCCATCACGTGATAATTTTGCGTCAAATTCAATCATTTTATGGCCAAATCCGGCGCCTTTGTCGATTGCTGCCAGCGTATTTTCCGGCGCCAGTGAACCGCCGCCACGGTGAGCGACAATAGCCGGATAAGGCCAGTCATTTTTCATCATTTACTCAATCCGTTGTCCAGTTTCAGTATCAAAATAGTGTAGTGATTTAGCCGGTAAATGCAGCCACAATGTGCTGCCGGGTTGAGGCCGCTCGGCATGAGGCAGTCGCACGACTACGTTACTGTTGCCCCATTTTCCGTGCACCAGATTATCAGCACCGAGCATTTCTAAAGTGTCAACGATCAGTGCGACGGTTGCACGCGCGCCGCTGCTGACCGTCAGATGCTCGGGACGAATACCCACCGTGAGCTTACGCCCCGCCCAGGCCGTTTTGGCTTCCGGTAATGCCAGACTGAATTCACCGAGTTGCAGCGTCAGGCCGTCGTCACTCACCACCCCCGCCAGCAAATTCATTGCCGGAGAGCCAATAAAACTGGCGACAAACAGGGTTGCCGGGCGTTCATAAATCTCCACCGGAGTGCCAAGCTGCTCCAGCCGTCCTTTGTTCATTACCATCACTCGCTGGGCGAGCGTCATCGCTTCCACCTGGTCGTGGGTAACGTAAATACTGGTGGTACGCAGACGACGGTGCAACTGTTGTAGCTCAAGACGCATTTGCACCCGCAGGCGAGCATCCAGATTAGACAGCGGTTCATCAAATAAAAAAACGGCGGGCTCACGCACAATTGCCCGCCCCATGGCAACGCGCTGACGCTGGCCACCGGACAATTCGCGCGGGCGGCGTTTTAGCAAAGGTTCCAGCTCCAGCGCCCGGGCAGCATCCTGCACTTTTTTGGCGATTTGCGCTTTACCCAAACCACGAATTTTCAGACCGTAGGCCATGTTCTCTTCCACCGTCATATGTGGATAAAGTGCATAGTTCTGAAATACCATAGCAATACCACGATCTTTCGGTTCCAGTTCAGTCACCCGGGTCGCGTCGATATAAATATCGCCACTACTCACACGCTCCAGACCCGCGACCATACGCAGCAAGGTTGATTTACCACAGCCAGACGGACCCACCATCACCATAAACTCGCCCTGTTCAATGGTGACATCCAGTGGATGAATAACCGGGGTTTTGCCATCGTAGGACTTCGTTACCGCCTGAAGTTTAACCACTGCCATATTATTTCTCGCTCTCTACCAGACCACGTACGAAGGCACGCTGCATTACATATACAACAATCACCGGCGGTATTAAGGTCAGCAACATTGCCGCCATTACCTCATTCCACTGTGTCGGCGAACCGCTGGTGGAGATCATGCTTTTAATACCGGCAACGGCGGTGCTTAAACCGGCATCGTTAATGATAAGCAACGGCCAGAGATACTGGTTCCAGCCGTAAATAAAGGTGATCACAAACAGCGCGGCCAGATTAGTTTTTGACAGCGGTAACACAATATCCCAGAAAAAACGTAGCGGGCCGGCGCCATCAATGCGCGCCGCTTCCAGTAATTCATCCGGCAGTGACATAAAAAACTGACGAAACAGGAAGGTGGCGGTGGCAGAAGCCATTAATGGCAGGGTCAGACCGCTGTAACTGTCCAGCATATGCAGACTGGAAATGACCTCAACCGTCGGGAAAATACGAACCTCCACCGGTAGCATCAGGGTAATAAAAATCAGCCAGAAAAACAGCGTACGCAGCGGGAAGCGAAACCAGACCAGCGCAAAAGCAGAAAGTATTGATACCACTATTTTGCCAAACGTTATACCCAGCGCCATCACCAGGCTGTTGAACATCATCAGACTGAATGCCGGCCCGCTGCCGTTAACGCCATGGGTCCAGATATGTGAAACGTTTTGCCATAAATGATTACCGGGTATCAGCGTCATTGGCACGTTGTAGACCTCATGGCCATCCAGCGTCGCCGCCACAAACGCCACATACAAGGGAAACAAAATCGTCAACACCCCGAGAACAAGCAGGGTGTGGCTGAAAATATCCAGCCCGCGTCGGTTTTCTATCATTGGTAACGAACCTTACGCTCAATAAAGCGAAACTGAAGTACCGTCAGGCCAATAACCAGCAACATCAGCACCACAGACTGCGCCGCCGAAGTGGAAAGATCGAGCCCGGCAAAACCTTCCCGGTATATTTTGTAGATGAGCGTGGTGGTTGCCTGAACCGGTCCGCCACCAGTGGCGGCATCAATAACCGGAAAGGTATCGAAAAAGGCATACACCAGATTAATAACCAGCAGGAAGAAGCTAACCGGCGTAATCAACGGCAGAGACAGGTTGAAAAATCGACGTACCGGACCGGCACCGTCAATGGCGGCGGCTTCCACTAATGAACGGGGAATAGACTGCAAGGCAGCAAAGAAAAACAGAAAGTTATAGCTCATTTGTTGCCATATCGATGCCAGCACGATCAAAAACATCGCCTGGCCGCTGTTTTGTGCATAGTTCCAGTTGTAGCCAAGCTGATTGAGAAGATGACTGAACAGCCCAAGCCCCGGATTAAACAGAAACATCCATAATACCGCAGCGACAACCGGCGCGACCGCATAAGGCAGCAGCAGTAAAGTCTGATAGAGTTTTTTCAGCCGGACAACATAATCGACCAGCGCCGCGAGAAATAAAGACAATGCCATACCAAACACGGTCACTAACGCGCTGAACTCAATCGTGGTCCAGAAAGAATCGAGGTAGTAGCTATCGCTAAAAAGATGTTTGAAGTTATCCAGACCCACGAAGGTGCTGGAGATACCGAACGGATCAAGGCTTTGTAACGAGTACCACAGCGCTTCACCCGCCGGCCAGATAAAAAAAATCGCCGTGATCAGTAACTGTGGTAGCACCAGAAGGTAAGGAAGCGGACTGGTACGAAATCCGGGACGGAATGATGACATAACGAGCTCTGTAGCAATGAAAAACAGTAACCGGAAACAACCGGTGCCAGCGGCACCGGATGAGTCACAGCGATTTAGCCGGGTTATTTAACCTGCTGTTCGAAGCGACGCAGCAGCTGATTACCGCGTTTTACCGCGTTATCCAGTGCCGCTTGCGGTGACTGTTTACCGGTCCAGACACCTTCCAGCTCTTCATCAACAACGGTGCGGATCTGCGGCATATTCCCCAGACGCATACCTTTCGTATAAGGCAACGGTGGCTTATTCAGCATCTGCCGGGTGGCGGTATCCGCTCCCGGATTTTTGTCGTAAAAGCCCTGTTTTTTGCTCAGTTCAAACGCCGCGGTGGTGATGGGCAGATAACCGGTTTTCTGGTGCCATTCGGCGGCAATTTCAGGTTGTGCCAGGAATTTCATAAACTCAGCAACCCCTTTATAGGTGGTAGCGTCTTTCCCTTTCATCACCCACAGGCTGGCTCCGCCAATGATTGCATTCTGCGGCGCATTCTTTACCGTCTCATCATAAGGCATCATGCCAACACCAAAATTGAATTTAGCGTACTGACGAATATCGGCCAGTGAACCAGAAGAGGCGGTGGTGATACCGCAATCGCCATTATAAAACTTGGCGGTCGGTTCATCTTTACGGCCATAATAGGTGAAATCACCTTTTTTATTCATCTCTTCCAGCATCTGAATATGGCGGACCTGAACCGGCTTATTGAATTCCAGTTCGGCATCGCTGCCATCGAATCCATTATTTTTGGTGGCTACCGGCAGACCATGCCAGGCGCTGAAGTTTTCAATCTGAATCCAGCCTTGCCAACCGCTGGCATAGCCGCAGCTCATGCCCGCTTTACGCAGCGCGGCGGCATCTTTTGCCAGCGCCTGCCATGTCTTCGGCGGTTCATCCGGATTCAGGCCGGCTTTTTTAAACGCGTCTTTGTTGTAATACAGCACCGGTGTGGAGCTGTTGAATGGCTGGGAAATCAGGCGGCCTTCGGCATCGCTGTAGTAACCTGCAACGGTAGGCACAAATTGCTTCTCATCAAAAGCAACGCCAGAATCTTTGAAAACCTGATAGACAGGGACAATGGCTTTAGAAGCCATCATGGTTGCCGTGCCAACTTCATACACCTGCAAAATAGCCGGTGCTTTACCGGTGCGTACTGCAGCAATACCGGCGGCCAGGCTTTGTTCATAGTTGCCTTTGTAGACCGGCACCACTTTGTAATCGGGATGGGATTCATTGAAGCGCTTTGCCAGAGAGTCGACTTCAACTCCCAGCTCGCCTTCCATTGAATGCCAGAAAGGAATTTCCGTGGCGGCAAAAACGTTACTGCTAACTGCCAGACCCAGCATGACGCCGAGCGTGGTATGACGCAAAGTAAACGATGACATATCCGGTTCCTGTGCCATTTTATTGGTAAGCGCGAAAAAACGAATTAGAACACGCATTTTTTGTTCGCGAAGTAACATGACACGCAAAAATGACAGTTAAATAACTGAAATATTACAAAAATGTGACAGAATTAATATTCTGAGATGCCGTCCTGCGCCAGCTTTTCAGGCGCAGGAGGATAAACAGACCGGGTACAGAAAAAAAAACGGCGGGGCCGGTAATCAGACCCGCCGCCATCCGCAGAAGAAAAACTGGCCCGGAAACCGGGTCAGGCACCTAAATATGCACTGCGTACTGCTTCATTTGCCAGTAACGCCTCGCCGCTATCCTCAAGAACCAGCCGCCCGTTTTCCAGCACGTAGCCGCGATCTGCCAGCTTTAACGCCTGGTTTGCGTTTTGTTCCACGAGGAATATCGTCATGCCGGCCTGGCGTAGTTGTTCAATGGTCTCAAAAATTTGCTGAATAATAATGGGGGCCAGTCCCAGTGAAGGTTCATCCAGCAATAACAGCCGTGGCTGGCTCATCAGCGCCCGGCCAATGGCCAGCATCTGTTGTTCCCCCCCTGACATGGTGCCTGCTCGCTGCGTGCGGCGCTCTTCGAGACGAGGAAACAAGGCGTAAACCTGATGGATACGCTGCTGATAAACCTGCCGGCTGGCAAAAAATCCCCCCATTGCCAGATTTTCTTCCACCGTCATACGTGCAAAAACCCGCCGGCCTTCAGGAACAATGGCAATCGCCTCCCGCATAATGCGCGCGGTCTGCCAGTCAGTAATGGTTTTACCATCAAAAATAATGGTGCCACTACTGGCGCGTGGCTCACCGCACAGCGTTCCCAGCAGCGTGGTTTTGCCGGCGCCGTTCGCGCCAATCAGCGTGACAATTTCGCCTTGCTGAATATGCAGACTGACGCCATGTAAAGCCTGAACAGGCCCGTAATGTGCGCTAACATCGGTCAGCGTTAAGAGTGGCTCAGCCATATTATACCTCTCCCAGATATGCGCGGATAACATCCGGATGGTGACGGATTTCTTCCGGCGTTCCCTGCGCCAGTGGCGTCCCCTGATTTACCACGTAAATACGATCGGAGATGCCCATAACCAGCTTCATATCATGTTCTATCAGTAACACCGTGACGTTATCCTGGTCGCGCAACCCGGCGATCAGCCGATCGAGTTCGTGAGTTTCGCGCGGGTTAAGGCCCGCTGCCGGTTCGTCCAGCATCAGGATATCCGGCTGAGTCACCATACAACGGGCAATTTCCAGTCGGCGTTGCTGACCATAGGCGAGGTTACCCGCCTGACGATTAGCCATATCCAGCAGGCCAACGCGCGTCAGCCAGCCGGCTGCCCGATCTAATGCTTCACTCTCTGCTTTACGAAAAGCCATGGTTTTAAGCAGACCGGAAAACACGCCGCTTTTCAGATGCTGATGCTGGGCAACCAGAAGGTTTTCAATCACCGTCATTTCACGAAATAAACGTACATGCTGAAAGGTACGCACGATGCCCATACGGGCAATTTTTTGTCCTGGCAGTCCTGCCAGCTGCTGATCGCGTAATTTAATCGTGCCACCACTCGGCTTATAGAAACCGGTCAGGCAGTTAAATACCGTGGTTTTCCCGGCACCGTTCGGTCCTATCAGCGACACAATTTCCTGCGGATAAAGCTCAAGTGCTACGTTATTAACCGCCAGAAGGCCGCCAAAACGCATCATTAATCCCTCTACCGCTAATAAAGGCTGATTCATGCCTGCTCTCCCCCGCTGCCTGATTTCAGCTTAAGCTGTGGGCGCTTCATCGGCAGCAGCCCCTGCGGACGCCAGATCATCATCAGGACCATCAGTGCGCCAAGAACCAGCATGCTGTATTCGTTAAGATCACGCATTAGCTCACGCGAGACCACCAGCAGTATTGCCGCCAGGATCACCGCCAGCTGCGAGCCCATTCCCCCCAGCACCACAATCGCCAGCACAAATGCCGATTCGACAAAAGTAAAGGACTCCGGACTGACGAAGCCCTGACGAGCAGCAAACAAAGTGCCGGCAAAACCGGCAAAAGCGGCACTGATGGTAAAAGCAGTTAGCTTAATACGCGTCGGGCTCAGCCCGAGGGAACGGCAGGCAATTTCATCCTCACGCAGCGCTTCCCATGCCCGCCCTAACGGCATTCGCAGCAACCGGTTAATAACAAACAGCGTCAGCACCACCAACAACAGCGCGACCAGATAAAGAAAAATGACCCGATCGGCCGGATCGTACTTCAGGCCAAAAAATTCATGAAACGTGCCCCAGCCCCCTTCACTTACCCGGCGCCCGAACTCAAGACCGAACAGGGTAGGTTTGGGGATCTGCGCGATCCCATTCGGCCCACCGGTTAGCGCTGTATTATTTAGCAGCAAGATACGGACAATTTCACCAAACCCCAGGGTGACAATTGCCAGATAGTCGCCACGCAGACGCAGCACCGGATACCCCAGCAACAGGCCAAATAATGCCGATAGCAGTCCCGCCAGCGGCAGGCACTGCCAGAAGCCAAGCCCGAAGTAGTGATTGAGTAAGGCAAAGGTATAGGCGCCGATGGCATAAAAACCGCCATAACCCAGCACCAGTAGTCCGGAAAGCCCTACCACGACGTTCAGTCCCAGCCCAAGCATGACGTAAATCAGCGTCAGGGTGGCTATATCCACCGTGCCACGCGAGACCAGAAATGGCCAGACCACCGCAGCCAGAATAACCAGCGCCATCAGCAGTTTTTGTCTGCCGGTTGAACCGTCAAAACCCGGTAATACCAGGCCTTTGCCGCTGCGTTTCAGCACGCCCTGAAACAATGGGCGCAGCAGCTGAAACAGAAATACCACCCCACAGGCGATAAAAATCCAGTTCCAGCGCAGTGAACCGGCGTTAACCACCACCAGCCTGGTTCCGTCGAGGTCAAGACGCATTCCCATAAAAAAAGTCGCTAAGACCAGCAATACCAGCGATGAAATCAGCGCGTTGACCAGATTGACGTGTTTCATACTTTCTCCACCTCCGGTCGACCGAGAATGCCAGTCGGCATCACCAGCAACACCACAATCAGCAGGGCGAAAGAGACCACATCTTTATATTCGGTACTCAGATAAGCGCTGGTAAGTGCTTCGGCAATACCCAGTACCAGCCCGCCAATCATCGCGCCGGGAATACTGCCAATTCCCCCCAGCACCGCGGCGGTAAAAGCTTTCATTCCGGCCATAAAACCAATAAAGGGGTTAATCGAGCCATAAAACTGGCCTAACAGCACGCCGGCAACCGCAGCCATCGCCGCGCCAATAACAAACGTCAGAGAAATCACACGGTCGGTATTAATGCCCAGCAGGCTGGCCATTTTCAGATCTTCCGCACAGGCGCGGCAGGCCCGTCCCATGCGTGAATAGCGGATAAACAGCGTCAGTGCCAGCATGGCTGTCAGGGTCACCAGCCAGATAACCAGCTGCATAGTAGAGAGCGTCGCGGCAAAACCGTTGCTTTCACCCAGTATCCATTGGCCGCTAATCAGACCGGGCAGCGCCAGGTCACGCGAGCCTTGTGTCAGGCTGACATAGTTCTGTAAAAAAACCGACATGCCAATGGCCGAAATAAGGGCAATCAGGCGTTTGGATGAACGCACCGGCTTATAAGCCACCCGTTCGATACTCCAGCCATAGGCACTGGCAATAATAATAGCCATGATGAAGGCGGCAGTAATCAACAGCCAGCCGATATCAATCCCCATCATCATTAGTGCCGCAATAACGATAAATGACACATAGCTACCAATCATATACACCTCGCCGTGGGCGAAGTTGATCATGCCGATAATGCCATAAACCATGGTGTAGCCAATGGCGATCAGCGCATAAGTGCTGCCTAAGGTCACGCCATTAAACATCTGCTGAATAAAATAAAGAAACTGCTCGGACATACCTGAACACCTTACCAACCTGCCTGAGAAAGGCAGAAACGTCTGGCGCTGCACAAGACGTTATTGTCACATCCGGCCCGCGCGGCGGCGCTCAATCAGAACACAACGCGTTTGCCTCAGCGCAGCCACGCCAGCCGGACAGGATAAAAACCTGATTTTATTTCACGGCGCTGGATGAGCCGTCCTTATGCCATTTAAATACGCCGAACTCGAAACCTTTCAGATCGCCCTTCTGATCCCAGCTGAGATTGCCCATCACCGTGGGCACCGGCGCGCCGGTTTTCAGATTTTTGGCAATAGCGTCCGGTTCATCGCTTTTGCTGCGTTCAATACCGGCGGCAAGCGACTGAATAGCAGCATAGGTCGTCCAGACAAACGGACCGGTGGGATCTTTACGGTTAGACGCTTTATTGGCTTTAATCGCCTCAACAATGGCTTTGTTATCGGCCAGCTGGTCATAACGCTTCGGCAGTGTAACCAGCATACCTTCCGAGGCATCACCGGCAATATTAGACAGCGAGGCGTTGCCTACCCCTTCCGGGCCCATAAAACCAGCCTGTAATCCTGCAGCCCGCGACTGGCGCAGAATTTGTCCCATTTCCGGGTAATAACCACCAAAATAGACAAAGTCGATATTGTCTTTTTTCAGGCGGGCAATCAGCGCAGAAAAATCTTTATCGCCGGCGGTGATCCCTTCAAACAGCACCACATTTGCACCCGCCTGTTTCAGGCTATCCTGTACCGAACGCGCCAGGCCTTCTCCATACTGCTGCTTATCATGAATGACCGCGATGCGTTTTGGCTTCACCTCACTGAGAATATACTTCGCAGCCGTTGGTCCCTGATCGGAGTCCAGACCGGTAGTACGCAACACCAGTTCATAGCCGCGTGATGTCAGCTCCGGCGCCGTCGCTGCCGGAGTAATCATCAGGACACCTTCATCGTTATAAATATCCGAAGCCGGCTGCGTGGAAGACGAGCACAGGTGGCCGATGACGTATCTGATGCCATCATTGACGACTTTATTCGCAACGGCAACGGCCTGCTTCGGATCGCAGGCATCATCATATTCGACGCCAACCAGCTTATCGCCGTTTACCCCACCTTTGGCGTTGATGTCTTTAATCGCCTGCTGCGCACCGGTGAACTGCATGTCACCATATTGTGCCACCGGACCAGTAACAGCACCGACGATTGCGATCTTAATATCTTTTGTCAGAGCGGCATGGCTGATTGTCAGCGCGACGCATCCGGCTAGCAGTGCGCTACCTTTACTCATTTTCATTGGCACTTCCCCATCTGTATTTAGCGTTGTGGTTTGCTTTGTTAGTTATACTGACCAGAAAAAACGCAAACTCTTTTGTGGATAATGAGTTAGCTTAATAAGCTGGTCGATTTTATTGATAAGGCTTTTAAATTCAGTTTATTAAACAGGAATTTTCTGCTTTAAATCAACACACTCATGACGAAAATGGCGCCGCTTTCAGACTATTTCGCTAATAGTTCTGGTGGCATTTCAGGCAAATAACTAGCGTAAAATGCTGGCTTTTTGTCTGATATTTACCGCTTTCGTCTGCCTGCTCGCTGAAATATGGCGAGTTCGTGATGTCAATCAGTAACGAAGCATTTGCGTTATATTCGCTCAAAATCACTACAGTATTCCGGCTAACCATGATGGATCTGACGATGCAACTCACCATTATTCGCTTAACCCA
Organism: Erwinia sp. OLFS4; assembly: GCF_002752165.1. Classification (GTDB taxonomy): domain Bacteria; phylum Pseudomonadota; class Gammaproteobacteria; order Enterobacterales; family Enterobacteriaceae; genus Izhakiella. The sequence goes on along the minus strand of NZ_MOMB01000052.1, from coordinate 37,027 downwards.
CCCAACTCCTGAAGATCTGGCAGATCTGCGCAAGATCTGGCCACACACCGACATCGCTTCGCTGACGGCAACCCTTAGCGAGCAGTCACAACTCTATGCTGCCCGCTTTAACGATCGGCTGCTGGCAGCGTTGCAGCTGGATGTCAGCGGCACACTCGGCCGGATACAACAGCTGGCAGTACGCGATGTGACCCGGCGGCGCGGCGTCGGAAAATACCTGCTACAGGAAGTTATCGCCCGGAACAGTGCCCTGACCATGTGGCATGTCGCCAATGACGATAGTGGAGAACCCGGGACCATCGCGGCATTTATGCAAAGCTGCGGCTTTCGTGCTGAAGTGGATGGCTGGGTAAAACGTGTGCGGATTGCTGAATAAGGACCTGCTGTTTTTCTGCCAGTAAAAAAGCGCTCCTTTTGGGAGCGCTTAGCGGTAAAGCTTCACTATGACCTGCCGTCAGGCTTCAATCGCCATACGCAATTTTTTCATTGCGTTTTTTTCCAGCTGACGGACTCGTTCAGCGGAAACGCCATAGCGATCGGCCAGTTCCTGCAGCGTGGTTTTGTTATCTTCATCCAGCCAGCGGGCCCGGATGATGTGCTGGCTACGTTCGTCCAGCCCTTCCATCGCCAGGGAAAGCTTGTCCGCCGCGTGATCTTCCCAGTTATCTTCTTCAATGCCATCGGCAAAGTCGGAAGTTTTATCCTGCAGAAAAAGCACCGGAGCCATGGGCTTGCCTTCGCCCGGTTCATCATCGGCCCCCATATCGAAGGCCATATCCTGCGCGGCCATCCGGGATTCCATTTCGCGAACGTCATGGGTGGATACTCCCAGTTCGCGCGCGACCATGTCCACTTCGTCCTGATTAAACCAGCCCAGACGCTGCTTGTTTTTACGCAGGTTAAAAAACAGCTTGCGTTGCGCTTTGGTGGTCGCGACCTTCACGATACGCCAGTTACGCAGCACATATTCGTGAATTTCCGCTTTAATCCAGTGAACGGCAAACGACACCAGACGCACGCCCACTTCCGGATTAAAACGGCGTACCGCTTTCATCAGGCCAATATTACCTTCCTGAATCAGGTCCGCCTGCGGCAGGCCGTAACCTGCATAGTTACGAGCGACATGAACAACAAAGCGCAGGTGAGACAGGATCAGCGTCTTTGCCGCATCCAGATCGCCCTGGTAATGCAGCCGTTCAGCCAGCGCTTTTTCCTCTTCTGCCGTCAGCACAGGCCAGGCATTGGCCGCCCGGATGTAAGAATCCAGGTTGCCTAAAGGAGCAATAGCTAAAGTTTGCATTTCTTTGGTCATTCAAACCCTCTCAATTAGTCAATTCAGACGCTGCATTCCTGACGCGAAGTCAGCTTAAGCTAACCGCAACTGAACATCAGAAGCCATCCGTGCTTATTCATTATAAGTCAGACTCTAAACTTATCCACAAGTTCCTTTACCCTTGTGTATAAATTTGTGTCTCGCCAGACCCGTCATAATGAAGATATAGCAGAAAAAAATGACGTTAACGTTATCTTTCCCTGCCGGCTCTACCATGCAGCAGGGAAAGATTATATCAAAAAAATGTGAAAGGGGATTACTGTGGCGTAAATCGACGTAAATGTTGTGCTGTCGCCAGCAAAGCAGCGCTCCAGCCGATAATAGCGGCCAGCAGCAGCAGCAGCAAACCTTCATCCCATGACAGTCCATGCAGGGTAAAGGTGGTACCAAAAACTGCCGCCACCTGCGAGACGACGGACTCAAGGCGTAACACCAGCACGCCGGATAAGATGAGCGAAAAGACCGCACCGATAAAGCCCAGCAATGCCCCGCCATAGAGAAACGGACGCAATATAAAACCATCGGTGGCGCCAATCAGCTTCTGCACATTAATGGTGTCACGACGGGCAAAAATACTCAGTCGTACACTGTTCCCAATCACCAGGAACACCGCAATAATCATCAGCACGCCAATAATGGTGGCGACCTGTCCGGCAAGGCCCGTCAATGCTGCCAGTCGGGCATACCAGCTGTCATCCATTTTCACTTCATCCACGCCCGAGGTTTGCGCCACCCGATCGCGCAGGGTTTTCATGGTGGCGGCATTCTGAAAATCCAGCTTAGGTGTAATAATCGCCACTGCCGGCAGCGGATTCTGCTCCAGCATATCCAGCGCACCGCCGAAACCAGACCAGTTACGGAACTCCCCACGCGCTTCCTCGCGCGACAGATAATTTACTTTTTCCACACCGGATTCTTTTTTTAACGTGGCGACCACATTTTCTGCCGCATCGTCATCCAGGGTTTTATCGAGATACACCGTCAGCTGCGGTGCCGGGTACCATTGCGTTGCCGCCTGATGGACATTCTTCCAGGCAATGTAACAGATACTCGGCAACGTCAACGAAATAGCGATAACCATAACAGTCAGCAGCGTCGCCAGCGGCTGACGCCACATGTCAGAAAGCGTGCCGCGCCATGCGTAACGCCACTGCTCCTGCCAGCCCCCTTTCAGCGCTTTGCTTTTTGCAGGCTTCGGCTTTTGCACTTTAGCGCTGGCTGGGCGCTTATTACGCTTATTCACCATGATGCCCCCCATGCAGTCGGCCCTGGTTAAGCGTCATCACACGATACTGGCGACGGGCTATCAGTCCCATATCATGGGTAGCCATCAGCACGGTAACCCCGACACGGTTAAACTCCTCAAACAGGCGCAAAATATCCTCAGAAAGTGCATTATCGAGATTACCGGTGGGTTCATCCGCCAGCAGCACCACCGGCTTGTTGACCACCGCCCGGGCAATGCCCACCCGCTGCTGCTCACCACCAGAGAGCTGAATGGGAAAACTCTTCGCTTTGTCCAGCAGGCCGACCTTATCCAGTGCGGCAGACACCCGCCGGCGTATATCCTCGGCGCTGGATCCGGAAATAATCAGGGGAATCGCCACATTGTCATAAACAGAACGATCCATCAGCAGATGATGGTCCTGAAAAATCATGCCGATCTGCCGCCGCAGAAAAGGCACCTCACTGTTTTTCAGCCGACTGATATTATGACCGCTAAACCAAATCTGCCCGGCGCTCGGGCGCTCAATACCACAGATTAATTTTAGCAGTGTACTTTTACCGGCACCGGAATGGCCGGTCAGGAAGGCCATCTCACCGGGACGAAGATGAAAATCCACGCCCTGCAATGCCTGGCGGCCGCCGAGATAAGCTTTACTGACCTCTTCAAAGCGAATCATCCTAATCACTCCTCCCGGGCAAAAAGTGCCTCAATAAAATCATCAGCGTTGAACGGACGCAAATCCTCAATGCCTTCGCCAACGCCAATGTAACGAATCGGAATACCAAATTGATCGGCAACCGAGAAAATTACCCCACCTTTCGCCGTGCCGTCCAGTTTCGTCAGGGTAATTCCGGTCAGATTAACGGCATCATGAAACAATCGGGTCTGGCTGATGGCATTCTGTCCGGTGCTGGCATCAATCGTCAGCATCACTTCATGCGGCGCGTCTTCATCCAGTTTCTTCATGACCCGGGTGATCTTTTTCAGTTCTTCCATCAGGTGTGCTTTATTCTGCAGCCGGCCCGCAGTGTCAGCAATCAGTACATCAATATTGCGCGCTTTCGCTGCCTGAATGGCATCAAAAATCACCGATGCGGAATCCGCGCCGGTATGCTGCGCCACCACCGGAATATTATTACGCTGGCCCCATACCTGAAGCTGCTCCACCGCTGCCGCGCGGAAGGTATCTCCCGCCGCCAGCATCACCGATTTTCCTTCAGACTGATACTGGCGCGCCAGCTTGCCAATCGTGGTCGTTTTACCCACGCCGTTCACCCCAACCATCAGGATAACAAACGGGGTGTTACGGCTAACGTCCAGCGGTGCATCAACCTTCGCCAAGATAGCCGCCATTTCGCTTTTTAGCAGGCCATACAGCGCTTCTGCATCGCGCAATTGCCGGCGGCTGGCCTGAGTCGTCAGGCTGTTAATAATGCGCTGGCTGGTATCCACGCCGACATCGGCTATCAGCAACTGTTCTTCTAACTCTTCGAACAGATCGTCATCAATCTTTTTACCCTGGAACAAGCCGATAAATCCGGAACCCAGATTCTGACGTGTTTTAACCAGGCTGCGTTTAAGCCGGGCAAAAAAACCTTCGCGCGTCGGCCGTTCCTGCTCTGCAGGCAGCGGCACATCGTCGCTCTCAGGCTGTATCTGTTGCGCTGCACTGCCTAAAGGCGGTTCGTCCCGATCGGCTTGTTGCGCCAGCGGGGCCGTTGACTGCGCATCGCTGTCGCCTGTCGCTGGCGGCGAAATCACATCCAGTGGCCTGAGAAGATCATTGTTATCGGCAGCGGGTATGCCGGCAGATGGCTGCGGATCTGTGTCCAGTCCGGCATCTTCAGGTAATTCCGGTGCGTTATGGCTTTGAGATACCGGCGTGTCAACCGCCTGGCGATCCTCATCAGCAAGCGCTGGCGTTTGCTGGTCCCGCGAGGCGGTTTCAGTTTCATCCTGCTGCGCGGCCTGACCGGCATCTTTCTGTTCATCCTGCCCTAATCCTAGCCAGGAAAAAAAGCCGCGTTTTTTCTCTTTTGCCATTGTGTTACGACACCCCTTGATGGCTGATCCGGCATCAGGCGCCCGGTTCTTTTAGTGTTCAGTTAATGAATTCATTAGTCTAACACTTTCCGGCGGACGCAAAACAGCACCCTTTTTACCGTTTCCAGCGGGCGGTAAGCCCGTTAAACTACGCAAAAAATTATGACGAGTTGTAAACATGAAAAAACCACGCGGCCGGGCTGAAGGCCAGATTCGCATTATTGGCGGCCAGTGGCGCGGACGTAAGCTACCGGTTCCGGATAGCGACGGACTGCGGCCAACCACTGACAGGGTCCGTGAGACATTATTCAACTGGCTGATGCCGGTGATGGCCGGCGCCCGCTGTCTGGACTGCTTCGCCGGCAGTGGGGCGCTCGGCCTTGAAGCCCTGTCCCGCTATGCCAGCCAGGCGACGTTACTAGAGTTACAGCGTCCGGTTGCGCAACAGCTGGAAAAAAACTGCCAGGCGCTGGGAACCCGTGATGCCGCAGTCATTAATACAGATGCACTGAACTGGCTATCTCAGCGTGGCGAAGCTTACGACGTGGTTTTTATCGATCCCCCTTTCCGCAAAGGGTTACTGCAACAGATGCTGCCTTTGCTGGAAGATCACGGCTGGCTGTCAGCGGAAGCTATGGTTTATATTGAAAGTGAAATAGAAAGCGGACCACCGCCGGTGCCGGTTAACTGGCATTTATACCGCGAAAAAATCGCCGGACAGGTTGCTTATCGCCTGTATCAACGCCAGCCAATGCACCTGGGAACTGAACATGATGATTAATATCGGTCGCTTGCTGATGTTATGTGTCTGGTTATTTTTACTGTGGAATCTGGTTGAACCTTTTCCGAAGCCGTTACGCTATTTTATTCACGTTGCGCTTTTCTTCATGGTCATTATGCACGGGCTGCAGCTTACCCTTATGAAGGCCACCCAGCCAAAAGACGCCGCGCCGCTGAGCGGTAAAACTCAGCTAAAAGTGTTTATTTTTGGTGTATTTGAATTACTGGCCTGGCAAAAAAAATATTATCCAAAACGAAAATAGCGCCCGCCACGTTCTACCTCAGCGGGCTGCTGGCCTGGCAGGCACAAAGCGGATAAAACGCGAGCCCTGCAGCTCCAGGGTTCCGCGTTCACCTTCGTTAAGCTGGCGGTATTCTGCTTCCTTCAGGGTGAATTTAAAATCTTCTGCGCCATTTAACGGATGAAACCAGACCTCATAACGCATTTCTTCCCCGGCAATCACCTCACGCTGACGTGAGTGCAAATCGGAAGCCGGATATTCCCGCCTGGCTTTCACTTCGGCCTGAATGCTACGCAGCGGCGAAGCGTCATTCAGCGCCGACTCCCGTCGCTGTTTAATAAACTGCCGGGAGGCCAGAACAGCAATAACAACCAGAATAATAATGAAAAATAACGGTGGTTTACTCATGACTTAACGCCTCCAGCGGTTTTTCTATCAGAATAGTATGACAGGATTCAACCCGTGCGCGCTGATTGTCACATCACCCCGGCCTCACCTACACTGTCAGCGCAATAATGGATTTCGATTTACACTTTGGTTTTTATGCAGGGTTCAGGTTCTGCATATTCCGTTTAAAAGGAACAACTATGATCTGGTCTTTTTTGGCGGTACTGTTTTCCGGTTGGCTGTATGTGGATGCCTCTTATCGCGGCCCCCAATGGCAACGCTGGGTATTTAAGCCGGTTACTTTACTGCTGCTGCTTGGCTGGGCCTGGCAGGCGCCAATGCTGCGTACCACCGAATATCTGATTGTGTTTGGTTTGCTGGCAACCCTGGTTGGCGATGCGCTGATGTTGTTGCCGCAAAAACGTCTGCTTTACGCAATCGGCGCGTTTTTCCTTTCCCATCTGCTGTATACCATTAGCTTTACCAGCAATATGGTGCTGCATTTTTACTGGCCAGTTCCTCTGATATTACTGGTTATTGGCGCCGTGGTGATCGCCGCCATCTGGACCCGCCTGGAGACCTTACGCTGGCCCGTTTGCACCCTGACTGGCATGACGTTACTGATGGTCTGGGTTGCTACAGAAAGCTACATTATTTTGCCGTCAGATCGCAGTTTTTCCATCGCAGTGGGTGCCATTCTGCTGCTACTGGGTATTATTATCTGGCTGCTGAGCCATTATCGCCGGCGCTTTCGTGCCGACAGCGCGCTTATCGCCGCCTGTTATTTCGCCGGCCACTTTATGATAGTGCGATCGCTCTGGCTGTGATGACCAGATTAAAGAGACTTGACTCTGGAGTCGACTCCAGAGTGTAAGATACGGACGGCGGCAGAGTTTGCCGCCGTTACCTTATCGGAGGTTTCTATGCACGCACACTCTGACTGTGGCTGCGGCCACAAACATACATCCCGTCAACAGGGATGCAGCATCAGCGCGCGTCCTGCTCTGGGCAAAATCAGCCAAATCAATCCACTCACATGCAGTAGTGCAACCTGCTGCGATAACGACGCTGACTGCGGTGGCAGTAGCAGCGCTGACAGCCCCGACGACGGCAGTGACAGCGACAGCGCAGGCCGCCCCCTCTCTCATCGCTGGCAGATAAGCGGGATGGATTGCCCTTCCTGCGCACGCAAAATCGAAGCGGTAACCCGGCGGATCCCTGGCGTCAGCCAGGCGCAGGTATTGTTCAGCACCCAGATATTACAGGTTGAGGCGCATGCAAACCTGCTACCGGCCATTGAACAGGCGGTTGCCCAGGCTGGCTTCGCGTTAAAAACAGAAAACGTTGCCGCCGCAGCCACTACCTGGTCCGGCATCTGGCGTGATAATGCCGCGCTGCTACTGATTGCGGTATTAACCGCTGCCAGTTTGCTGGTAGCGCACCTGCTCCCAGGGGCTGCTAACTACGCTTTTAGCGTTACCGTGCTTATTGGCCTGCTGCCGGTTACCCGCCGCGCCTGGAGCCTGCTGCGCAATGGGCAGCCTTTTACCATTGAAACACTGATGAGTATCGCTACGCTGGGAGCATTGCTGATTGGTGCCAGCGCTGAAGCCGCCATGGTGCTGTTACTGTTTATGATAGGTGAGCGCCTGGAAGCCTTTGCCGCGCAGCGCGCTCGCCGTGGCGTCAGCGCACTCATGGCGTTAAAACCTGAAACAGCGCAGCGTATCAATGGTAACGGACAGGAGACCGTGCCGCTGTCCGCCCTGCAACCAGGCGATACCATTGTCATTTCTCCCGGTGGCCGTTTGCCTGCCGACGGAGTATTGCTTTCGCCGCAGGCCAGCTTTGATGAGAGCGCATTAACCGGCGAGTCTATGCCGGTTGCCCATCAGACGGGTGAAGCGCTGATGGCGGGGGCGCTCAGTATTGATGCCAGCGTGCAGCTGCGCGTCACCTCACGCCCTGGAGAAAGCGCAATTGATCGTATTCTGCAATTAATTGAGCAGGCAGAAAGTCACCGGGCACCGGTGGAACGTTTTATTGATAGTTTCAGCCGCCTTTATACCCCTGGCATCATGGTCCTGGCGCTGCTAACCGCCACCCTCGCCCCCTTGTTCTTTGCTCAGCCGTGGCATGAATGGTTATATAAGGGGCTGACGTTATTGCTGATCGGTTGCCCTTGCGCACTGGTCATTTCTGTCCCTGCCTCCATTACTTCCGCGCTGGCGTCTGCCAGCCGGCTGGGGATACTGATTAAAGGCGGGGCTGCACTGGAACAACTGAGTCAGGTTCGCACGCTGGCATTTGATAAAACCGGCACGCTGACCGCTGGCCAGCCCGTCATCACCACCGTTAAAAGTTTCACCACCGCTACCTCTGACACCGTTCTGGCGCTGGCGGCCGCCACCGAGCAAAATGCCAGCCATCCACTGGCACAAGCCATTATCCGCGAAGCCAAAACGCGCAAACTGACGCTGCCGGCAACGCGCGATCATCGGGCACAAGCCGGTACAGGCGTCACCGCCCGGCTCGGCACATCGTTATTAACGCTCAGCTCACCTGCAAGCCTGAATCCGGCTCTGCTGGATGCCAGACAATGGTTACAGGTCCGTGGTCTGGAAGAAAAAGGCAATACGGTGGTGATATTGCTGCGTGATGGACAACCTGAAGGCCTGCTGGCGCTACGCGATCGGCTGCGTGACAGCGCCGGGCAGGCGCTGGCTGAATTGCAAAAGCTCGGCCTGCACTGCGTGATGTTAACCGGCGATAATCCGCAAACCGCACAGGCGATTGCCACCGAGCTAAAAATTGACTGGCGCGCAGGTTTGCTTCCAGCAGACAAAGTCAACGAAATCGAGCGACTTAGCAAAACACAGCCGGTGGCGATGATCGGCGATGGCATTAACGACTCTCCCGCCATGAAGGCCGCGACGCTTGGAATTGCGATGGGCGGGGGAAGCGACATTGCGCTGGAAACAGCAGATGCGGCGCTGACCCACAGCCGGCTGAGCGCGCTGGCTCCGCTCATTCGCCTGGCACGCCGCACACGTCGGAATATTCAGCAAAATATCGGCATTGCGCTGGGACTGAAAGGAATTTTTCTTATCACCTCGCTGCTGGGTATCACCGGTTTGTGGCTGGCGGTTCTGGCGGACTCTGGCGCAACCGCGCTGGTCACGCTTAATGCGCTGCGACTGTTGCGCCGCGCTGACTAACCCCCGTGGCCTGAGGGATCAGGCCATCCCTTTTTTTATCAGATAGCGGTACGGCTTAGTGTCAGTTTCCTGCGCCAGCAAAGTATGCTCCATAAAGGTACAAAAGCCCGGAATATCGCGGGTAGTTGCCGGATCATCAGCAATAATTAACAGGGTTTCTCCCGCCACCATATCACGTACCGCTTTGCGGACCAGCATAACCGGTTCCGGACAGCGCAATCCCAACGCATCCAGAATTTTATCCGCATGAACATCAATGTTGCCTGCCATTGTCGTATCACCAACACAAGTAAAACCGGGACGTTAGTTTAGCGCCTGCTATGCCAGCTGCAAACTCTCATATTGACGCCAACGTTTGCGCATTAATTAACCATTGCATCTTATGGTGTTTCACGTATCATGCCGCCGTTTCTTTTATTTATGCGACTATCTGTTGTGACAGATTAACGCAGGGTTCCCTCACCCCAATATAAAAAGGTTCATTATGATCGCTTTTACATTACATCAGCGCAGGCATGCGCTTTTCTGGCTATCGCTTTTTCACCTGCTGGTGATTACCTCCAGTAACTACCTTGTACAGTTACCTGTTGCCATTTTTGGCTTTCACACCACCTGGGGTGCATTCAGCTTTCCCTTTATTTTTCTTGCCACTGACCTGACGGTACGTATTTTTGGCGCACCGCTGGCACGGCGTATTATTCTGGCTGTCATGCTGCCGGCGCTTTTCATTTCCTATCTGATTTCGGCACTGTGGTTTAACGGTGAATGGCAGGGGATGGCCGGCTTACAGCAGGTTAACCTGTTTGTTGCTCGTATTGCCTGCGCCAGTTTTATGGCCTACGTACTGGGACAAATACTGGATGTCCATGTCTTTAATCGCCTGCGCCAGAAAGCACAGTGGTGGCTGGCCCCCGCTGCAGCAATGTTCCTGGGTAATATCAGCGATACGCTGGCTTTTTTCTTTATCGCTTTCTACAAAAGCCCGGACCCGTTTATGGCCCAGCACTGGGTAGAAATCGCCCTGGTGGATTACAGCTTCAAGGTTTTGATCTGCATGATCTTCTTTCTACCGGCCTATGGTGTATTACTCAATGCTTTGCTGAAAAGACTGGCAGAGAAATCCCAGCAGCCACACCTCAACTTCGGCTGAAATTAAGCCGTGACAGCAATGGCGATTCGTGCAAAACCGGAGATCGCCATATCTGTCATACTTCGCCACCCCAGGCGAAAAGAGATCCCTCTGCCTGCCTGACAACCCGCGGCCGGAATTCACAGCCCGGCGCTGTGTCACCGGCCGTGATCGCATCAAAGCAAGACGAACTATTGCTGGTCAGCCATGATTATCCACTGGTAGCGCCAGAGAAGCCGGCACTGCCAGTGCGCTAAACTCGGCCGCGAAACAATACGGGAAACCACAACAGGTTGCTTTTACCGACGCAATACGCTTGACTGTGACAGGAAAATCGAGACGTTAACTAAGGGAAACGGATGCGAAATCTACTGAAATATGCAGGAATAGGTTTACTGGTGATTGGTCTGGCGGCCTGTGACGGAAAAAAAGATCAAACCAGCGGCGAAAACAGCAGCACTCAGGCAGCACAACAAGTTTCACTGATGGATGGCAAGCTGACCTTCTCTCTGCCTGCCAGCATCAGCGATAAAAGTGACAAGCTTGCCACCCAGGCCAGCAACATGCACGTTTATGCTGACAATACGCAGCAACGGACCATCATTGTTCTCATCGGCGATAATACCCGTCAGAAACTGGACGTGTTTGCCAGGCGTCTGGAAGACGAACAGCGCAGCCGCGATCCCCAGCTTCAGGTAATCAGCAATCAGTCGCTGACGCTCAACGGCCATGAGGCGCAGGAGCTGGACACGGTGATTTCCGCGCATAATCAGACCAGCTGGTCCTCAATTATTCTGACCCGGGTTGACGATAAAATTGTCACCATGCAGATTTCCCTGCCAGCAGATAACCAGCAGCAGGCACAACAGGACGCTAAAAAAATCATTGATTCCCTGAAACTGAAATAGTGTTTACAGGGTAGCGAATTACCAGCAAAGCGCCTGGTTAACAGGCGCTTTTTTTACCGTTCTTTTTATTTCCTCATGGCATGCCTGTAAGGAATATTCAGTCAGAACAGACTCACCTATCAAATATCAGCCGTTTCCCGCAAATAGCGTCGGGCCTTCAGCGCATATTCAAACGGGTTAGCCAGCGCCGGGTCCTGTTCTGCTTCCACCACCATCCAGCCACAATAATTGGCTTTATCTAACGCATCAAACACCGGCCGGAAATCGATATCTCCATCGCCAGGCACGGTAAAGGTACCGCGCTTGACACCATCCAGAAATGACAGGTGTTCAAGGCGCACCTGGTCAATAACGTGGTTTCTGACATCTTTCAGATGAATATGATTAATGCGGGGCAGATAGCGGTTAAGAATCGCCAGCATTTTTTGCTGACTGCCCTCAGAATAATATGCATGACCTGTATCATACAGTAAAAAGACATCGTCATTGGTCATCGCCATAAAGCGATCGATTTCTTCCGTTGTCTGGATACCTGTTCCCATGTGATGGTGCAGACAAACCTGCATGCCTTTTTCTGCCGCCAGTCTGGCCAGCGCATTGTAACCTTCCGCCGTCAGACGCCACTCTTCATCACTAAAGATCGGCTTTTCATCCAGCACTGCTTTATCCGTTCCCTGAATACTGTGGCTCTGCTCTGAACAACCAATCACTTTTGCGCCCATTGCATGCAGAAAATCACGATGATTGATAAACTCATCAAGGGTTTTCGCTTTTTCACCACAGGCAAAAAAAGTACTGAACCAGGCGTTAACAATCTCTATTCCCCGCATCTCCAGCATGGGTTTTAATATCGCCGGATCGCGTGGATATTTATTGCCGACTTCACTGCCACTAAAACCTGCCAGCGCCATTTCACTGATAATTTGCTGAAAGGTATTTTCTTTCCCTAATTCCGGCAAATCGTCATTTGTCCAGCCAATTGGGGCAATAGCCAACCTGACATTATTTTTATTCATGATGCCTGCCTTACTTATTTACTGTTCCTGTCCGTTAACATTACGTCTGACCAACGTCAGCGCTTTTCTTTTATTCGTTTCAGCCCTGGGGGTATTCGTTTCCTGTTGCGTGCACCTTAGCCGCAACGGTCTGCGGCATCCGTTTTCCATCACAACGGCAAACAGGATTGGATGCCGCCTTCCCGTCAGGGCGTACTGTTTTCCCGTCTGGCCCGGCAGATTATTAGTTACCGTAGAACGACGGACGCGGCGGCATACTCACCGGCTCGATAGCGGCACTCTGCTGCGCTCTGAGGCAGGCATCTGCCGCCACCGACGCGGCAAAACCATCCCAGGCAGAAGGCCCGGTTAGTCGATCTGCTTTGACATCGTTAATAAATGCCTGTAACTCAACGTCATAAGCGTCGATAAAGCGATCTTTCCAGTCAGTCAGAATGGTATTGGCCAGACGGGCCTCTTTGCGTAGCTGGATAGAAGAAGGCTCAGGCAAACGTGCAATTCCGTCTTCACCCACCACTTCACACTGGATGTCGTAGCCGTATGAGCAATTGACGAATATTTCCACGTCAATGCGAATTCCCTTCTGGGTTTCAAACAGGACAATCTGTGGATCTTTCAGCCCGCTGTGGGACTTTGTGGTTGTACGCGGATATACGACCTGTACCGTTTTGTAATCATCGTCGGTTAACCAGCGCAGTACGTCCAGTTCATGAATCAAGGTGTTGGTGATGGCCATATCGGTAGTATAATTTTCAGCCACACTCTGGTTGCGATGGGCACAGTGCAGCATCAGCAGTTCGCCAATATCACCCCGATCAATCACCTTCTTCAGCGCCTGGTAACCACTGTCATAAGGGCGCATAAATCCAACCTGCACCAGGCGTTTTCCCTGGGTCATTTCCGCATCAACAATGCGCCGGCAGCCTTCCGCGCTCATAGCCAGTGGCTTTTCGCAGAACACATATTTACCCGCCGCTACTGCCGCCAGGGTAAATGCTTCGTGGGTCGGGTCCCACGATGTCACCAGGATGGCATCAACCTGTGGTGCGTTAATCACATCCATCCCATCCGCGTAAATTTCGGCGTTCAGTCCCAGACTGTTGACCACGTCTCTGGCACCTTGCGCATTAATATCTGAAACGGCTATCACCTCAGCACCTTGTAGTACTTTGCTACAGCGACGAATATGTTCGCGACCAATCGCCCCGCAGCCTATTACGCCAAGTTTCAATGTCATAGAGCTACCTTCGTAGAATGTAAGGTTGGTAAAAAAGGGCTGTCAGTCAGGCTGACAGCGATACCGGTTTAATATTTACGTGCTTTTTCAATGTGTTGATTGAGGGTACGAGCAACCGCAGTAATACGTTCAGACCTGGCAACCTGGGCACCACCTACATGCCACCAGCTGAGATAGTTATGTGCCATGGTTTTTGGCAATACCTTGATATCAATCAGCGTGGATACGCAGGAGTGACGAGCTTCTGTCAATGCCTGTTCCAGTTGTCTGAGGGTAGTAACCCGCCAGGTTTTACAACCATAGCCTGCGGCAATAGCGGCATAGTCAACCGGAATCAGGTCACCATTAAGCGCGTCAGTGTGGGGGTTGCGGAAACGAAATTCAGTATTGAAACTGTCCATACCGTGGCCGATTTGCAGATTATTGATACAGCCATTGGTCATATTGTCGAACAGGATGACATTCACTTTAGCATTTTCCTGAAGGGAAGTGACCAGTTCGGAATGCAGCATCATAAAAGCACCGTCACCGACCAGGCTGTAAACCTCACGATGGGGTTCTGCCAGTTTCACGCCTAGTGCGGCATTCACTTCATAGCCCATGCAGGAATAGCCGTATTCGACGTGATAGCTGTTGTCACCTCTGGTGCGCCAGATTCGTTGCAAATCCCCGGGCAAACTGCCAGACGCGCCAACGATAACAGCGTCAGCCGGCAGTTGTTCATTTAGCACACCCAGCACGCTGGTTTGCGTCAGGAAAGAGTCGGTCAACCGATGAAACTCGGTAAATACGGCCTGGCGATCCAACGCATCGTCTATTTCCGGAACATAACCGTCATCACGGTAGGTGGCGTCATATACCCGCTGAGTTTCCGCATATTGTTTCTTCTGTGCCTGTTGAATACTGTCACCCCAGTGACTGTGAAACTCGCTGTCGATAAGCCTGGATTCCAGTGCACCGATAGCTGCACGCGCGTCGGCCACCAGCTGAACGGCGTCCAGCTTGTAGGCATCAAAACGGCTGATATTAATAGTGAGATAATCCACCTGCGGATGCTGAAATAACCACTTCGATGAGGTTGTAAAATCGGTATAACGCGTGCCGATACCAATGATGAGATCGGCTTCTTTTGCCAGCAGATTGGCAGCAAGACAACCCGTTTCACCAATTCCCCCAAGGTTAAGCGGGTGATCGGACGTCAGCGTCCCTTTACCGGCCTGGGTTTCAGCAAAAGGAAGTTGAAAACGTTCTGCAAACTGACGCAATGCCTGACCTGCCCCGGCGTATTTCACCCCGCCCCCGCAAATAATCAGCGGCTTTTTCTTTCTGCACAGCAATGAAAGCGCCGCTTCCAGCTGCTCTTCACCAGGCAGCCGGCGATCGAGAAGATGAACCCGCTTGCAGAAAAAATAATCAGGAAAATCCCAGGCTTCGCCCTGCACATCCTGCGGTAAACAGAGCGTGACAGCGCCTGTCTCTGCCGGGTCGGTTAACACGCGCAGCGCGTTGATACATGCGCTCATCAACTGTTCCGGGCGATTGATCCTGTCCCAGTACTTGCTGACAGCACGAAAAGCATCATTGGTGCTGAGACTCAGATCGTGACTTTGCTCAATCTGCTGTAATACCGGGTCGGGTTGACGGGTTGCAAATACGTCACCAGGCAGCAACAGCAAAGGAATACGGTTAGCCGTCGCCGTGGCAGCAGCGGTGATCATATTGGCCGCGCCAGGCCCCACCGACGACGTACAGGCGATAATTTCCCGCCGCAGCTTTTGCCTGGCAAAACCAATGGCTGCATGGGCCATTCCCTGCTCATTACGCCCCTGATACACCACCAAATCGCCGCCTTCCTGCTCCAGTGCCTGCCCAAGACCCAGCACATTACCGTGACCAAAGATTGCGAAAATACCCTGGATGAATCGATGTTCAACACCGTCGACCGACAAATACTGATTATTAAGAAATCTGACCAGGGCCTGGGCGGTAGTTAATCGGATGGTGCTCATAAATCGTCCTTTGCTTTCTGGTTCGCGATATAACCAGCCAGACATTAACGCCAAAGCGATTGTGCCGGCTGAATATTACGGGAACAGATGAAACATAGAGCGATTATAAACAAATTTTTTTTCCACTATATATGAACAATAGAAAAAACATTTCATTCTGCGAGTGAGATCGCATATCAACCAGAAGGTTTGGTAAAGATGCTGACCGGGCGCGTCAACAGCCATCAATCTATCTTAATGAATAGTAAGGAATAATAACCTAATGATGCCCCTTTTATTATCCGGTTAGCGATCACCTCCCACCCCCAGCAAGGAAGATAAAGCCAGTTAAAGCCGGTAAATCCCGACTGGCAGACAGACTTTTATCTGGCTCACACTTCTGACCTGTTAATTTCAATTTATTTTGAAAATGAAATTTTTATTTCCTATTCTGGTCATACATTTTCTTGTCACTGGATGGGCTACTACTAGCTAACGCTGACGTCACACAACGAAATTCAGCGCAGTCCACTGTTCACCGAAGGAATTACCGGTATGCAAAGACAACATTCACAGCTTGACGTGATTTGTATTGGACGTATCGCAGTTGACTTCTACAGTCAGCAGATTGGCGCCCGGCTGGAAGATGCCAGTTCATTTGCCAGATATCTCGGCGGCTCGTCCGGAAACGTCGCCTACGGAACCGCGATTCAGGGTCTTAAATCAGGCATGCTCGGTCGCGTCGGTGACGAACACATGGGACGTTTTTTACGTGAAGAGCTTCAACGGGCCGGTGTGGATACCCACTGCTTATTTACTGACAAAACACGGCTGACCGGACTGGTGATTCTTGGTATTAAAGATCAGGATACCTTTCCGCTTATTTTCTACCGTGAAAAGTGCGCAGATATGGGGCTGGTTCCGGAAGATATTCATGAAGACTATATTGCCTCATCCCGGGCGCTGGCTGTGACAGGAACCCATCTGTCTCATCAGGATACGCGTGCTGCCGTGCTCAAAGCACTGGAAATAGCCCGGCGACATGGACTGAAAACAGCGCTGGATATTGATTACCGGCCGGTCCTGTGGGGCCTGACATCACTGGGCGACGGGGAAACCCGTTATATAGAATCGCAGCGCGTAACTGAAGAACTACAGGATGTGCTGCATTATTTTGATTTAATTGTCGGCACGGAAGAAGAATTTCACATTGCCGGAGGAAGCACCGACACCCTGGCCGCGCTGCAACAGGTACGCAAGAAAACGCAAGCAACACTGGTCTGCAAACGCGGCGCCCTCGGGTGCGTCGTACTGGAAAAGGCTATCCCCCTGGACTGGCAGGAAGCGGAAATACACCGTGGCGTACGGGTTGAGGTACTGAACGTGCTGGGCGCAGGAGACGCGTTTATGTCCGGATTATTGCGAGGCTGGCTTAATGATGAAAGCTGGGAGCAGGCATGCCGCTATGCTAACGCCTGCGGCGCGCTGGTGGTGTCACGCCATGGCTGCGCCCCGGCAATGCCTACTAAAGAAGAACTGGACGACTATCTGCAACGTACAGCATTAGTACCACGCCCGGATAAAGATATCCGTCTCAATCATTTACATCGGGTGACCACCCGCAAACAGCACTGGCCAGAACTTTGCGTGTTTGCTTTTGACCACCGTAAACAGCTGGAAGATATGGCGCGGCAGGCAGGGGCAGATAGCGCATTATTGCCCAGACTGAAAATGTTATTGCTGCGCGCCGCCCAGGAAACCGCCGCCGCAGCCGGTCTGCAAGGACGCAGTGGCATTCTTGCCGATACAACCTACGGCCAGCCCACGCTGAATGCCATTAGCGGCAAAGGATGGTGGATTGGCCGTCCCGTTGAGTTACCCGGCGCTCATCCGTTGCGCCTTGAGCATGGCAATATTGGTTCACAGCTCATCAACTGGCCACAGGAACACGTGGTGAAATGTCTGGTATTTTACCATCCGCACGATGGCGAAGTCGTCTGCAGGCAGCAGGATGAACTAATACTGGATATCTGGCACAGTTGTAATCAATCCGGCCATGAACTTCTGTTGGAGATTATTTTGTCGCCGAATCAGGCTGACCAGAACGAATCCTTTTATCTGGATATTCTGCGCCATTTTTATGCTCTCGGTATTCAGCCAGACTGGTGGAAACTTCCGCCCCTGTCTGCCGCCAGCTGGCGTGAAGCCGGCACACTGCTTGAGAAAGAGGACCCCCATTGTCGCGGTATTTTACTGCTGGGACTGGATGCGCCGGAAGAGACCCTTAAAGCGGGTTTTGCTGCTGCAGCCGACGCGCCATGGGTAAAAGGATTTGCCGTGGGTCGCACCATCTTTGGCCAGCCATCCCGGGAGTGGCTGCAAGGTAAAATTAACGATGAGGCGCTGGTCAGCCAGGTGAAAGAGAATTATCAAACGTTAATTCACTACTGGCGTGAGGTGCGCCCGGCAAGATAAATATCCCTCCGCGCCCCGCCACGGGGCGCTAAATAAGCCCGTCCATAGGCATTCTGTCAGCAAGCGTCCGGCTCCGTCCGGCCATATCGCTCAATTAATGCTGTAACGATGCGATCTGCGTAATGAAATAAAGCTGATGACCTCAGGATTAAAATGAAATTTTTATTCATTTTGCTAAGATATTTCCCATCGGACATTTTTGCCTACTTTAGCGAGCACAAAGCAATGAGCACTTCCAACACTACCCAGCTGACGATGTTGCAGGACGACATCCGCCGCCGTTACGATACGCTCAGCAAGCGATTAAAGCAGGTAGCTCGCTATATTCTTGATAACAGCAATAATATTGCTTTTGACACCGTCGCATCTATTGCACAACAGGCAGATGTTCCGCCCTCAACCCTGATCCGTTTTTCCAATGCATTTGGTTTCAGCGGCTTCAATGAAATGAAACAAGTTTTTCGTCAGCATCTGATGGAAGAAACGGCCAGCTATACTGAACGGGCCAGGCTGTTCCGCCAGACGGCAAGCGAAGATATCAGTGCGCCTGAAAGCCCGGCAGAAATACTTAACATGTTCACTATGGTGAATACCCAGGCGTTACAACAGCTGGCCATGCAGACCCATGCGGAACAGCTCAATAAAGCAGTGGCGCTGCTATCACAGGCCGAAAACATCTATGTTATTGGCCTGCGCCGATCATTCAGCGTCGCTTCCTATCTCACTTATGCCCTGCGCCACCTTGAGCGCAGAGCATTCCTCATTGACGGTATCGGCGGTATGTTTACCGAACAGCTGAGCATGGTGAAACCAAAAGACGTGGTTATCGCTATTAGCTACTCACCTTATGCCCGCGAAGCGGTAGAGCTGGTTGAGCTCGGTGCCCGCCATGGCGCACAGCAAATTGCCATTACCGACAGCCAGGTCAGCCCGCTGGTCGCCTTCAGCGACGTCTGTTTTGTTGTACGCGAGGCGCAGGTAGACGGTTTCCGTTCACAGGTCGCCTCGCTTTGCCTGGCGCAGACGCTGGCGGTATCACTGGCCCTCAACAATGCCAGCGACCGCTAATTTTCCCCCTGCGTGAGCTGCTGCTGGCAGTGCTCCTGCTGCTGGCGCAGCTGCTGTTGTATCTCCGGGCGGAGCTGTTGCCAGCGGTCAAGCACCATGCTGGCGGCGGCATCATTAAAATCGCGCCGGCTGAGAGCATAATCGTTATTACCCTGTTCAACAGCCTGGCTTATTTCTTTCCTCAGCTGCGCCGACGGCACTGCACGGTGTTCTCTGGCAACCAGAGCGCAGAGTAACGAGGCATAATATTGTTTATCCTGTTCACTGACCCTGGGTTTTTGCGCCCACCAGCCGGTGACAATCGCAGCGCTGCATAACAGGATCGCAGGTAGCACGCGCTGTTTTTTTAATGCATTCATATGACAACTCAGACGATAAAATTTCAGCCTGTCACAGTGCCACAGCGGGCCAGCAGACGAAAGCGATTAAAAAAACAGGCCACAAATGGCCTGTTTTAAAAACAAAAAATTCCAACAATCAGCCTGAGGCAATTTTAGCGTAAAATCCGCAGCAATTAGAATTAACGACGCGGATAGCTGTCGCTGTTTACCCAGACATGATCTTTTTCCCAGGTAAATTTCCAGCGCCTTACCGGGCCCGCCATCACATTAAGATAGTAATTATCATAACCCGCCATTGTCGCAACCGGATGATAACCACGTGGAACCATCACAACATCCTGATTGTATGCCGCCATACACTCATCCAGAGAACGGTCGTCAGTATAAACCCGCTGCATGGCGAACCCCTGTGGCGGGTCAAAACGATGATAGTAGGTCTCCTCCAGATACGTTTCATCCGCAGAGTGCTTCTGATCATGCTTATGACTTGGGTATGAGCTGGTGTCGCCTTCATCAGTGTACACTTCAACCACCAGCAGACAGTCTGCCGGCTGGCTGTCAGGCAGAATATTATGCACCAGCCGCTTATTACGTCCTTTGCCACGCTGTTCAATACCTACATCGTCAGCGGCAATAAGCCGTGCCGGCAGCCCACCGCCAGTAGCGGGTGCGCTGCAAACCGCCAGCTCCAGATTGGTATCGGCCAGCACTTCAACGCAATCCCCCGGCGGAACATACACTGACCAGGGGGGGGTGCGCTCGAAAGGAGATAAACGCTTACCGATACGCGGAAATTCTCCCTGACGGGTTTTTACCGACGCCAGGCCGGCCACCAGCACCAGACAAAGTTCATTATCATGACTTTCCAGCGTCAGTCGCTGCCCCTGATTAAGCTGATATGCCGCGAACCCCACATAATGCCATCCGGCAGTCTGCGGTGTGATTTGTTGAATGCAACCGCGGGCATCCGGCTGCTGCCGTTTAGACAGTAAGGTCATTCGCTTTCTCCTTGTCAGAAGCCTATCCCAGCGTGGGCATGCTGAATTCAGAAACAATATGTTCACCCGCCGGCCAGCGGGCTGTTGCCGTCTTCATGCGCGTATAAAAACGCACCCCATCAGGACCATGCACGTTAAGCGCACCAAACACCGAGCGTTTCCAGCCACCAAAACTGTGGAAAGCCATCGGTACCGGCACCGGCACGTTAACCCCGACCATTCCAGCCTCAACGTCCTGGACAAAACTACGCGCCGTATGACCATTGCTGGTAAAAATAGCGCTGCCATTACCGAATTCATGGCTGTTTACCAGCTGCAACGCACGCGGGTAGTCAGCGACGCGCACAATGCTCAGTACCGGTCCGAAAATCTCTTCTCGCCAGATTGTCATGTCCGGCGTGACGTTATCAAACAGCGTTCCACCTACGTAATAACCCTGTTCGTGACCAGCGACCTTGCAGTGCCGCCCATCAATCACCAGGGTAGCCCCTTCCTGTTCACCTTTATTGATATAACCCACTACTTTTTGCTGGTGAGCAGCGGAAATAAGCGGTCCCATCTGGTTTTCTTCATCGCCTCGCTGATTGCCAGGCCCGACACGCAGCGCTTTAATCAGCGGTGTTAAACGTGCAATTAAGGTATTGGCGGTGTCATCACCGACAGCAACCACCACCGGCAATGCCATACAACGTTCACCGGCAGAGCCAAAGGCGCCGCCCATAATTGCATTCACCGTTGCATCAAGGTCAGCATCCGGCATGACAATGGCATGGTTCTTTGCCGCACCAAATGCCTGCACACGTTTACCAAAGGCGCTGGCCGTTTTGTATATATGCTCGGCTACGCCGGAAGATCCGACAAAGCTGACGGCGGCAATACGCGGGTCCTGATAAAGCTGTTCTGCCGCCTGGTTTGAGCAGTGAATAACGTTAAATACGCCTTCCGGCAAGCCCGCTTCGCTAAGTAACTCCGCCATACGCACCGCAGCAGAAGGGTCCATAGCCGGCGGCTTAAGCACAAAGGTATTGCCACAGGCCAGCGCAACAGGAAACATCCATAACGGCACCATCGCCGGGAAATTGAACGGTGTAATACCGGCAACAACACCGACCGGTTGCATTAATGAGTAGCTATCAACCCCTGTGCCGACATTGGCGGAATATTCGCCTTTAAGCAGGTGCGGAATTCCACAGGCAAACTCAACCACTTCCATTCCGCGCGTCAGCTCTCCCTGCGCGTCCGACCAGACCTTGCCATGTTCGCTAACAATCAGCGCCGCCAGTTCGTCACGATGCTTTTCTAACAACGCTTTAAAGTTAAACAGTACCCGGGCACGACGCAGCGGCGAAGTGTGTGACCAGCGGTCGAAGGCCTCGTGGGCCACAGCAATAGCCTGCGATACTTCCGCAGATGAACTTTGCGTCAGTTCACGAATAATTTTACCGGTTGCGGGATCGTACACCGGGATCGTTTCGTTAGTGGCGCTCAGCGAAGTTTGACCACCGATAAAGTTTCCTGTGATTTGCATGTTGTTGCCTCTGTAAAGTGAGAGATCCTTGTAGCCGCTGAAAAATGGGCCGGCCGGACAAGCCGTCTACATCACAAAACAGTATAATAATGGAATATTTTTTTCAAATATGAATTTTTAGAAAAATCATTTTTAGCGTGATTGATCGCATTTTTCTCAGAAAAATAAAACCACCACGCCTTTATTTAGCGAATTTTCAGCAATAACAGGAGAAAAACAAGTATCAGAGGGCGATGACGATCAGACAACAGATTAAAATGATAGCCGACTGGAATAATAAAAAATGAAATAAATATTTCTTTTCAGACGCAATCCGTCAGATGCCGGTATTCAATGCCCGGCTCATTGTGACGCCGCCGGTAGAGGCGTACCTCGTTTCAACCTGATGGTCAGCAACAGCGCCGTTAACACCAGGGCGGCACTGAGCAGATAAACCGCCGGCACCCCGGCAAAGCTGATGGCTAATCCGGCCAACGGACCAGTCAGTCCTAATGATAAGTCCATAAATGCGGTATAGGTCGCCAGTGCGCTTCCCTGATTTTGTGGCGGTACCCGTTTTACCGCTACCACGCCAATGGCCGGAAAGACCAGTGAAAATCCGCAGCCCGTTAACAGCGCCCCCAGTTTTGCCAGCCACGGCGAAAAAGCCACGCCAACCAGCAGTAAGCCCAGTGCTTCGACGCCAAAACAGATCACCGCAACCCTCATGCCACCATAGCGGTTGATGGCGTTGGGAAAGAGCAAGCGGGTCAGCACGAAAGCCGCACTGAACAGCGCCAGTGCGTAAGCGCCGCCTTGCCAGCCTTTATACTGATAAAACAAGGTAATGAACGTTGCAATAACGCCAAAACCCACTGACCCCAATGCCAGAATAATACCGTAACGCCAGATTTTGCCCAGTACCGCGCGAAACGGCAGCAATTTACCTTTACTTCCGGCCACCGGCGTGCGCGGCAAGGCGCCGGCAATTGCCACCAGTGCGATAGTTAAAATAGTTACCGCCAGCATGAATAACCCGCCATGCTGGTAAATCAGTACCCCGAGCGGCGCACCGACCGCCATTGCACCGTAGCTCATAACACCGTTCCAGGAAATCACCCGTCCGATGTGCAAAGACCCCACAACACCAATGCCCCAAAGCGAGGCGCCGGTACCGGCCAGACTTTGTCCGACGCCGAGAATTAACCGCCCGCTACACAAAAGGATCAGGCTAACAAGTGGCGTGGAGAGAAACAGCGTGGCCAGCAAATAACACAGTCCACTGAGAAAACAGCAACACAAACCGAGCACCACCACTTTTTTGGGTCCCCAGCGGTCGGCATAGCGACCCGCATGTGGCCGGCTCAACAGGGTGGCGAAATATTGCAGGCTGATAACCAATCCAGCCCAGAAGGCGCTATAACCCATGACATCATGTACGTAGCCTGGAAGCACTGCCAGCGGCAGGCCAATCGTCAGGAAACTGGCAAAATTAAAAATAATCACCGAAAGAATGCGCAGATTAAGACGTAACGCGCTTTGCACAGGTTGCGGGGCGGCCGGCTCAGACATGAAAAAAATAGCTCATCGGCAAAAGTTAACGTTCAGCATACTATACGCCTGCTAAGAGTTTAACCCACAAAGTCCCGGCCACGCCTCACCGCCATTTAATAAAACCTTCATACAGCCTCTCTATACTGCGCTCCATCAAATCCCAAAGAGGATAAAAACATGTCGACTCCCCTGTCTTTCTCACAGGTGAGAGCCCCCTGCCGGATGCTGACTGCGGCTCTGGCGTGCCCTGTTGCCTGCGGTCAGGTGACGGTATGACGCTCTCAGCTGGCGGTATCTCACTGCACAATATTGATTACGCTTTTGCCGGCAATAAGGTGCTCAATGCCCTCAGCCTGACGATTGAACCAGGTGAAGTGGTCGCCTTACTCGGGCCGTCCGGCTGTGGAAAAAGTACGCTCCTGAAACTGCTGGCGGGTTTGCTGCAGCCGCAATGCGGGGAAATATTCTTTGGCGATCGGCTGGTTGCCAGCGCCGGCGGGATGCTGCCACCTGAACAACGTGATTTAGGCATGGTTTTTCAGGACTACGCCCTGTGGCCCCACATGACGGTCGCGCAAAATGTTGATTTCCCTTTGCGGATGCGAAAAATTCCGTCATCGCAACGCCAGCAGCGCGTGCAAACGGCATTAAGCCGGGTTGGCCTGGCAAATATGGCTAAGCGAAAACCGTCGGATCTTTCAGGCGGTCAGCAGCAACGTGTTGCGTTGGCGCGCGCCATCGTGGCCGGACCACGCACACTGTTGTTTGATGAGCCACTGTCCAATCTTGATAGCACCTTGCGCGAAGAACTATGCCACGAAATTGCCGTGTTACTACGTCAGCTGGGCGCCACGGCGGTTTACGTGACCCATGACCGTCATGAAGCCGGGCTACTGGCCGATCGCATTGTGCAACTCTCCTCCGGCCAGGTTACGGCCATCCAAACCGCTACTTTACCTACAGGGAAATCTGCATGAAATGGTTAAGCCAGTATAAAACAGGAGCGATCTTCACCATGATATTGACCTCCGCCATGATGATGAATGAGGCGCGCGCGCTGACCGTTTACACTGCCGGTCCCGGTTCACTGGCGAAAAATCTTGCCGCAGGCTATGAGAAAAAAACCGGCGTCAAGGTCAATATCTTTCAGGCAACCACCGGGAAGGTTATGGCCCGCCTGGAGGCCGAACAGGCGAATCCGCTGGCAGATATTCTGATCTCCGCCTCCTGGGATACTGCGGAAGAGCTGCATAATCGTGGCTGGCTCCTGCCCTACCAAAGTGCCAATGCAGAACAGGTCCCTGCTGCGTTGAAAACGTCGGATTATGTGGCACAGGGGATATCAGCACTGGCTATCGTCTGGAATACCCGCAGCGGCACTCCGGAACCGAAAGAGTGGCAGGATCTGACCACTCCGGCATTTAAAGACAAAGTCACGACCCCGGATCCGGCGCTTTCCGGCGCCTCACTTGATCTGTTAATCGGTCTGCAAAACAGCCTTGATGATCAGGCATGGCAATTATTCAACCAGCTGAAAGATAACGGAATGGTCATCAGCGGCCCCAATGCACAGGCGGTCACACCGGTGATGCAGGGTGCTAAAGCTGCGGTGTTTGGCGCGGTGGATTATGTCTCCTATAAGAACATTAAAGACGGAGAAGCCATTAAGGTGATTTTTCCGGCCAGTGGGACCGTCGCGGCGCCGCGCCCTATGATGATCCTGAAAAGCACCCGCTATGCCAGCGAAGCGAAAGCCTTTATTGACTATGTTCTCTCTGCGGAAGGTCAGTCAATGGTGGCGGATGCGTGGCTGATGCCGGCCCGTTCAGACGTTAACGCAAAGCGCCCGCTGTTACGTGACCTGAAGCTATTGCCCGTCAGTAATCAGGGCGGCAGCGATCGCGCACAGGTTCTGCAACGTTTTAACCGGCTTTTTTCCCGCTAATCTTCAGGCTGCGGCGGGTATTTACCCGCCTTTTCAGGACGCCGTCGTGAAAATCCACGCTATCACTATTCTGACCATCGGCCTGCTGATACTGCTGGTGGCACTACCGCTGTTATTTATTCTGCTACAGGCCATCTTTCCGGCGTTTAGTGAAGGCTCGCTGCGCGGGGCTTTTACGCCTCTGCTGGTACTCTGGCATGACAGACAATCCGGGGCATTGCTCGGCGGTACCCTCGGTATTGGTCTTGCTGTTGCCACGGCCAGCGCGCTATTAGGTTTACCGCTGGGCGTACTGCGCGGACTGTTCAATTTACCGGCGGCACGTTGGTGGGATTTGCTGTTTCTGATCCCATTTTTGACGCCGCCTTATATTGCAGCGCTCTCCTGGATACTGGCGCTACAGCCCCATGGTTATCTGGCCCAGCTGATCGGTTTCGATCTGAACGCTCTGCTGTTCAGTGCAACGGGAGTTATCCTGGTGATGACGCTGAATATTTTTCCGGTGGTCTATTTTGCCGTCTCGCGCAGCCTGCTGGCCAGCGGACAGCGCCTGGCGACCGTCGGTCGGGTACACGGCGCCAGCGCCTGTCGCGCTTTCTGGCATATCACCCTGCCAATGCTGCTGCCGGCGCTGGCAGCAGGAATGCTGCTGTCCTTTACCATGGCGATTGAGGAGTACGGTGTACCTGCCGCACTGGGCAGCCGTTCAGGGGTACTGATGCTGACGGTCGCAATTGAGAAAAAGCTGGCGGACTGGCCAATCGATCTCTCCGGCGCGGCACTGCTTTCTTTGTTGTTAGTGCTGGTGGCACTGGCAGGCTGGATAGTGCAACGTCAGCTGATCGGCAAGAAAGAGGTGACCAGTATTACGGGTAAACCGACGGAAAATCAGGGAATCACGCTGGCAGGCTGGACGGTACCGGCAGTGTTGTTGTTTACGCTTGTTGCCCTGCTGGCGGTAGCGCTACCCATGGCCTCCATGCTACTGACAGCGTTTTTGTCCACGCTCTCAGGCGGCATCAGCAGCGAAAATTTTACCTTGCGCCACTTTTCCCTGCTTTTTTCACAGCAGGGTGAAGCGTTACAGGCACTGACAACCAGTATTGGCCTGGCGTTGGCATCCGCCTTTATCGCCGGCGCACTAGGGCTGATCAGTGCCTGGCTGGTTGTCACCCGCCGCTTACGCTGTGGGGCATTTATTGATGCACTTTCCCTGCTACCGGCAGCACTACCGGGCGTGGTGGTCGGCGTCGGCCTGATCCTGTTGTGGAATCAGCCTTTCTGGCCCTTCACCCCCTATAACAGTCCGCTTATTTTGCTGCTCTCCTACTGCTGCCTGCTGTTACCCTGGCCGGTACGTTATATCAGCAGTGCGCTACGCCAGCTGGGAAGCAACCTTGAAGCGGCCGCACGGGTGCATGGAGCCAGCCTGCTAAACACACTACGACTGATTATTCTGCCGCTGATTTTTCCCAGTCTGCTGGCATCCATGCTGATGGTTTTTGCCGTTGCCTTGCGGGAGCTGGTGACCTCCTTGCTGCTGGCCCCGGCCGGTACCCAGACCATTTCGGTGTTTGTCTGGCGCCAGTTTGAACAGGGGTCGGTCGGACAGGGCATGGCGATGGCCAGTCTGGCCGCCTTAGTCGGGCTGCTGTTAATGCTGACCGCCATCGGCCTTATGCAGCGCAGTCAGCGTCGATGAGATTAATCCGTTACTGACCGGCGCGAAAACGCGGCCCGCAGAAAGCTCTACACTTTAGCGGCATACCCTGTAAATAAGGAACGCGAATGACGGTACCCCAGCAAGAACGGATTGGACAGAACCTGATGATAAAACTGGCAACGCTGGTGATTCTGCTCGCGGGTATTCATGCTGCCTCGACAATTCTGGTACCGTTTTTACTTTCGCTGTTCATTGCTATTGTTCTCAATCCGTT
The DNA here is from genome assembly GCF_002752165.1 of Erwinia sp. OLFS4. Taxonomy (GTDB): domain Bacteria; phylum Pseudomonadota; class Gammaproteobacteria; order Enterobacterales; family Enterobacteriaceae; genus Izhakiella. Next base: position 9,693 of record NZ_MOMB01000052.1, on the reverse strand, counting down.
AGTGTCATGGCTGATGCGCCACGGTCTGCGCCGTGGCATTTCCATTGCGCTGGTGATGCTGGTGGTACTGATACTGTTCGCGCTGATAGGTGCAGTGCTGGCGGGATCGGGTCATGAATTCAGCGAAATTTATCCTCAGCTACAAACGCAAATTGCGCATCGCATGCACTGGTTACAGCGTCTGGCGGCGCCTTTCCCTCTTAACGTGTCCACCGATGCGCTGGCTCAGCGGCTCGATCCCAATACTCTGGTGAGTATGGCATCAACATTGCTTAGCCAGTTTTCCGGCGTCATGTCCGGTTTCGTTTTGCTGCTGATGACCGTTATTTTTATGCTACTGGAAGTGCATCATTTGCCTTATAAACTGCGTTTTGCGCTGGTGAATCCACGGATTCGTATTGCCGGTTTACATCGCGCACTGAAAGGGGTTACTCACTACCTGGCGCTGAAAACCCTGGTCAGCCTGTGTACCGGTGTTGCTGTCTGGCTGTCGCTATGGATTCTGGGCGTTCAGTTCGCACCATTGTGGGGACTGGTGGCTTTTATCTTTAACTTTATTCCTAATATCGGGCCGATTATTGCCGGTATCCCACCGCTGGCCCAGACACTGCTGTTGAATACCCCGCTGACGGCCGGACTGGTGGCGCTGCTGTTTATCGCGATTCATATGGTGTTTGGCAATATGCTGGAACCAAGGATTATGGGTAAAAGACTGGGCCTGTCATCGCTGGTGGTGTTTTTATCATTAATCTTCTGGGGCTGGTTGCTTGGTCCGGTAGGTATGCTATTGTCCGTCCCCCTGACCAGCGTGTGTAAAATCCTGATGGAAACCACGCCGGGCGGCAGCAAACTGGCTATTTTACTGGGTAATGGTCGCCCCTGAACCGATGGCGTTATCAATGCGCGATAACAGGGAATATCAGCAAATGCTATTGCGCGGGTTAAGATTAAACGCCGCATCAATTTTTTAATAACCGGCGCTTGCCCGGCATCCTAAACCCCGACAGATTGACAGTGTCATGCTATGATTGCGGTTCAGAGCGAGGAATCTGCCGTGAAACAACGGATCTCTAAGCCAATTGTCAGACACTGGTCGCTACTGGCTGCGGTGTTATTACCGCTTTTACTTAGCCTGATTTTCAGTTATTTCGCGGCTCGCAATCAGCTTAGCCATCATATGAGCAGCATCGGCGAAAGTCTGATGAATCATAGTGAACAGATAAGCGATCGCGCCGCAGCCATGCTTAATCGGCTGCAACCGTTTTCCGCTCAGCCGTGTAATAGAGTGCTGATTGATATTCAGCGCATTAGCAATCTTAATGCCTATTTTCGCTCCATCGGTTTGTTTGAACATCATGAGATCCTGTGTTCATCTGCCTATGGCTCCCTTGTCAGGCCGCTAAACAGCCTGGTACCCGATTGGTTTTCACTGCAAGCCGGTCAGGTATCCGCCCTGTCGATTGCCGGAACCTATGGTGTCCCTAACCGTCCGGCCATCCTGTTTGTACAGCGTAATCAGGATGGCAGTGGCAGCTACGTGATTATTGATGGTCAGTATCTGCTTGATTTTATGAATGCCGTCGGTCGCCATCAGAATGATGTATTCAGCCTGCAGGTTGGTGACGGCTATGCCATTCGCAATAGCCAGCTGGCCCCAGACAACACCCTGCTCTGGCACAATTTTCATCTGACGCTGCATTCCGCACGTTATCCCATCACCCTGAGTGTGGACGCTTCCGCCAGCGAATTTATCCGTATCTGGTTGCAATTACTGCTGACTTTCCTGTCGCTTGGCATCATTCTGGCCCTGATTTTTATTCTGCTGGCAAACAACTGGCTGCAACGCAGGCATTCTTTTCGCGATGAAATGCGCCGGGCCATCGCCAGAGATGAATTTTTCGTTGTTTACCAGCCGGTTTACTCTAACCAGACCGGAACAGCCAGCGGTATGGAAGCCTTGTTACGCTGGCAACGACCTAATGGTGAATGGGTAAATCCCGACATGTTTATTGCCGCAGCGGAAGCGGAACAGATGATCATCCCGTTAACCCGCCATCTGCTTTCTTTAATCATCCGCGACAGCGCTGGCTGGCAGGTTCCGGACGGCTTTCACCTTGCGCTCAACGTTGCAGCGGAGCACCTGCAGGATGAAAGTTTTCTTGACGATATCCGCCGGTTTGCCCGCCATATGGCGCTGCACACTCGGCAGCTGAAAATCCTGCTGGAACTTACCGAACGCAGCCTGATTGGCGACCCCCAGGCGGTGATTGGCAAGCTGAATGAGTTACGTCGTGAAGGATTTTACGTCGCCATTGATGATTTCGGTACCGGCCACTGTACGCTCTCATACCTGCAAACGTTCCCGCTTGATTATCTGAAAATTGATAAAGGCTTTGTCGCTGCTATTGAGGATATCGAGGGTGAAACACCGGTGCTCGATACTATCATTCAGTTAAGTCACAAACTGGCATTACAGGCCGTAGCTGAAGGGGTCGAAACCCCGATCCAGCTTCACTATTTGCAGCAACGCAACGTCGCTTATATCCAGGGGTATCTGTACGCACATCCCATGCGCAGTGACGCCTTAATGCGCTGGTTAAAAAATCCGCCGACCTTTCCACCTGACAGCAAAACCCCAGGATAAAAACGTAACTTTCGTTGTTACTTTGTTGCCATACAAGCCTGTTTTGGCTGATGTTCTTTCTTGCACACATCGGGCCATGCTGCAAAAAATAATCAAAAAAAAGCTATAATTACAAAAGATTACTAAAAAATCCTGCCGCACAGTTCACCCTCTGCTGACGATAAAAAAACCGGCGGTAAATCTGGAAATAGCGGTTCATCACCTTGAGGCGTTATGCAAACATGAAGGAAAACGTTAAGATAACGCGCTGTTGACCTGATGAATTGAAGATAAATCATGTCATTCAGATCTGTTTTTAACCTCAAGCCTTACGGCGATTCTCTGGTTCATCCACTATGGATAACCATGGCAGGAAAGTTCTACCGGATTTTCACAGGATTTGTAACTACAGGGTGTTTGATATGAAGTTACGTAGGAAGCGTGTTAAACCAATTGGCTTAAAAGATATCACTATTATAGATGATGCGAAGTTACGAAAAGCCATTACTGCCGCCGCGCTCGGTAATGCAATGGAGTGGTTTGATTTTGGCGTTTACGGCTTTGTTGCTTACGCACTGGGCCAGGTTTTTTTCCCCGATGCCAACCCCGGCGTGCAAATGGTCGCCGCCCTGGCAACATTCTCAGTTCCCTTTTTAATTCGCCCGCTCGGCGGTATGTTCTTTGGCGCACTGGGCGATCGCTACGGCCGCCAGAAAATTCTCGCCATTACCATCGTCATTATGTCTCTTAGCACTTTTGCTATCGGTTTGATTCCCTCTTTTGCCTCCATTGGCATCTGGGCACCGATTCTGCTACTGCTGGCAAAAATGGCCCAGGGCTTCTCGGTGGGAGGAGAATATACCGGCGCATCAATTTTTGTTGCCGAATACTCACCCGATCGTAAACGCGGTTTCCTTGGAAGCTGGCTGGACTTCGGTTCTATTGCCGGCTTTGTGCTCGGCGCTGGGGTGGTAGTGGTCATTTCGACCATTGTCGGCCAGGAAAAATTTCTCGACTGGGGCTGGCGCGTTCCCTTTTTCCTTGCGCTACCTCTTGGCATGATTGGTCTTTATCTGCGCAATGCGCTGGAGGAGACGCCGGCTTTTCAGCAGCATGTGGATAAACTGGAACAAGGTGACCGCGAAGGGCTGGCAGCGGGCCCACAGATCTCCTTTAAGGAAGTGGCTTCCCGCCACTGGCGAAGTCTGCTGACCTGTGTTGGCCTGGTTATTGCCACTAACGTGACTTACTACATGTTGCTTACCTACATGCCGAGCTATCTGTCACATAACCTGCATTACAGTGAAGATCACGGCGTGCTGATTATCATCGCGGTGATGATCGGCATGCTGTTTGTGCAACCGGTTATGGGGCTGATGAGCGATAAGTTCGGTCGCCGCCCGTTCGTCATTTTTGGCAGTATCGCCCTGTTTATTCTGGCCATTCCCTGCTTTATGCTGATCAACAGTAATGTACTTGGCCTGATTTTCGTCGGCCTGCTGCTGATGGCAATCGTACTGAATGCCTTTACCGGGGTGATGGCAGCATCGCTGCCGGCGATGTTTCCCACCCACATCCGCTACAGTGCGCTTGCCAGTGCCTTTAATATTTCGGTTCTGATCGCCGGCCTGACGCCCACCGCAGCGGCCTGGCTGGTTGAGACTACCGAAAATCTCTATATGCCGGCGTATTATCTGATGGTGATTGCCGTTATTGGCCTGATTACCGGCATTGTCATGAAAGAGACTGCCAACAAGCCTCTGCGCGGCGCGGCACCTGCCGCTTCTGACATGGAGGAAGCCCGCGAAATCCTGCAAGAGCATCATGACAATATCGAGCACAAGATTGAAGATATTGATGCGCAGATTAACGAGCTGGAAGCAAAACGCAAAGTACTGGTCCAGCAGCATCCGACCATTAGCGAATAATGACCTGACCTTCCCCCGGTTAACGGGGGAAACTTTTGCCTGCATTGCTGTTTTTTTGCCCGGAATGATGGCAATCCGGATAAAAACGATTACTCTGAACGGAGACTACTGACCCGTTGAGGCAGTCTGCTCCCCATTCCGACAAGCGTAATAAGGTTCCGGTTATGAAAAAACCTGATACTCCTGCCGATGAGCAGTACCGGCTGCGTGAACTGCGTGCCCTCAACCTGCTGCATACGCCGGCCGAAGAGCGCTTTGATCGCCTCACCCGGTTAGCAAAACGCTTATTTAACGTTCCCAATTCAGTGGTCGCACTGCTGGAAGATAACTATTTGTGGTTGAAATCCTCTGCCAGCTATGACCCGAAACCCATTGAACGGGAAAATACCTTTTGTGCGCACGCGATTCTGCGTGACGACGTACTGGTGGTAGAAGATGCCCGCAGAGACGATCGTTTTCACGATAACCCGGTGGTCACCGAAATCCCGCACATCCGTTTTTACGCCGGTTGTCCGCTGCGCACACCTGGCGGTGCGCGTGTCGGCACGTTGTGCCTGTTTGACAGTAAGCCACGCCGCTTCAGTGAAGACGATAATCACACCCTGCGCGATCTGGCGTCGATGGCAGAAGCTGAACTGATCGCCTTTCAGGCTGCAACCTCAGATGAGCTGACGCAGATCACCAATCGGCGTGGCTTTATTACCCTGGGCCAGATGATGCTGAATCAATGTCAGCTGCGCGGCATTCATGCCAGCCTGACGTTTCTCGATCTCGATAAATTTAAAACCATTAACGACACGCTGGGACACCGGGAAGGCGATCGGGCGCTGATGGATTTTGCCGATGCCATGAAGGTAATTTTCAGCCATGCTGACCTGTTTGCCCGGCTTGGCGGCGACGAATTTGTGGTCCTGTTTCATGATACCCCACAGGATAAAGCAGAAGCGCTGCTGGAAACGTTCACCCGCTATCTGCACCAGCAAGCAGAGAACCTTAACCGCCGTTATCAGCTGAACTTTTCTCATGGTGTTGTCGGCTTCGATCCGCAGCACCCACTCACGCTTGAGCAGCTTCTGGAGCAGAGTGATAACAAAATGTACCGGCATAAACAGCATCGTCACAACAGCCGCAGCGGCAATGATAACCCGCCAGATGACCAGACAATCAAGGGTCTGCAGTGACAGCTTTCGGCTTTTAGCGGTGCGGGTTTCTCCGCATCGGGGCAACCGCTCTCCCCGGCCCGCTGATGAATATAACGACAATGTTAGTAATGACTTGCAAACATGCATAGCCGGGGACGTCAGCGACCTCAGCGCTGAAGAACGCCTTTAATGGCGGTAAACAGCTCATTGATTTCAAATTTTGCCACATAGCCATCCGCACGCACTTTACGAATATGTTCTTCGTTAGCGCTGCCGGTAAGGGATGAATGGATAATTACCGGGATCCCCGCCAGCACCTTGTCCCCTTTGATACTGCGTGTCAGGGTAAAACCATCCATCTCTGGCATTTCTAAATCGGTTAATACCAGAGCAATTTTGTCGCTCACCGGGCGACCGCTTTCCAGAGACTCACGGGCAATCTGCTGAATATGTTTCCAGGCTTCCAGCCCGGTGGCATGCATGATCGCCGGCAGTTTCATCACCCTCATGGCCTTTTCCAGCATCTGGCGTGCAACCTTTGAATCTTCAGCGACGATGACGCAGGATCCAGGCTTGATGTTAATGGTTCTGTCCTGCACGACGCTGTCATCGTCCACTTCCCGTATCGATGGGATGATTTCATGCAAAACCTGCTCGACATCGAGAATTTGCACCAGCCCTTTTTCATCGCCCGAAATCCCTTCCAGCGAAGCAATACTGGTCACATATTTCGCGTTCAGCGCAATTTCAGCCTGGTGAACCTGACGCCATTCAAGCCGCACAATGTCATCAACAGATTCAATGGCAAAAGCCTGAGTACTGCGAGCATATTCGGTGACCAGCAGCAAATTATGTCCGCTTTCAGGCACGCAGCCGGCAACCGCCGCTAAATCAATCACCGGGATAATCTGTCCGCGAATGCTGGTCATGCCAAGCAGCGGTGATACCATACCTGCGGCTTTGGTAATTTCCGGCATTGGCACGATTTCCCGCAGCTTAAACACGTTAATACCGTACAGTTCCGCCGTCTCTTTTGCCGCGTTGACCCCCAGCCTGAACAGCAGAAGTTCAAATTTATTGGTTAGCGCCAGATTGGCACGTTCATCAATGTCTCGTTGAATATTATCCATGCCCTTCTCTCTGATTGCTGGTTGTTCGTGCACAAAATGCCGCGCAGGCGGCCAGCCATGTGGCGCATTAAGGCCAGGGGCTATAGTTACTATCGGCGCTGCCGGAGAAAAAAAGAGGGGGGAAGAGTGAAAAAGTCGGGAATGGCTAACGCACTCACGGCGTATCAGCGACAAAACGCCCTCTGTATGCAACTAACCGCCATCGCCGCGGCCTGCCGTGCAGAGAAGCAAAACGCTGCGGCCAGTTTAGTGCGCCTTCCCTGGCGCCCGGTTTACTATCCTGCCATCTGTCAGCGACCTTCCGGCAGCGCATAAGCCAGCACGTAATCGCCGGCCGGCGTTTCCATAAAATGATGACCCGCCGCGACAATCACCAGATATTCCCGACCATTTTGCGTATAAACCATCGGATTTGCCTGGCCACCGGCAGGCAGCGGCGTACTCCAGACCGTTTTACCGCTTTTAATATCAATCGCGCGGATCAGGTCGTCGGTCGCCGCGGCGATAAACACCAGTCCACCGGCGGTTACCACCGAACCGCCGTTATTCGGCGTGCCAATATTGATTGGCAACCCGGTCGGCAAGCCGAACGGCCCATTGCGACGTGCGGTACCCAACGGACGATCCCAGATCGTGCGACCATCGCGAATGTCAATGGCACGGATACCGCCATAAGACGGCTGTTTGCACAGCATACCGGTAAAGGGCAGACGCCAGCCAGCATTGACATTAACCGCATAAGGCACGCCAATTTGCGGATCGCCGGCCCCTTCGGCATGGCCAACATCATGCGGGTTATAAGGAATCTGATCGCGGGGTTTCCATCCCAGCGCATCGGCTTTGGCTCGCGGCACCAGAATATTGTAGTTTGGCATGTCATTGTAGTTGGCAATGATAATGCCACGCTGCGGATCGACAGCCACACTGCCCCAGTCCGATCCGCCATTATATCCTGGATATTCAATACTATGGCGCTCAGATTCCGGCGGCGTGTACTGGCCCTTATAGGCCGCTTTCTGGAACTGAATGCGACATACCATTTGATCGAAAGGCGTCAGCCCCCACATATCCTTCGCCGTCAGGTCGGGCTTGCTAAGATGGTGGAACAGCGAATATGGCTGAGTCGGCGACCGTGAGTCAGGCTCCACCCCACCTCCCGGGACCGGGCGCTCTTCCACCCCGAACAGCGATTTGCCATTACGCCGATCAAGCACATAAATTTCCCCTTGCTTGGTCGGAACAATCATTGCCGGGATTCTCTCACCGTTTTTTGCCGGATAATCAATTAAGGTTGGCTGGGAACCCTGATCGTAATCCCAGACATCTTTATGCGCCGTCTGGAATGACCAGACCGGCAGACCGCTTTCAACATTAATGGCTGTCAGCGACACGGCATATTTATTTTCTGCCTCGGTGCGCGAACTGCTCCAGTAATCACCGGAAGAATTCCCCAGAGGCAGATAAACCAGTCCCAGCTTGTCGTCACCGGTAAAAGAAGTCCAGACGTCGGGTGAACCGCGTTTATAGGCATCAGGGCCGGTTTTCGGTGTGCTGGTATCCGGAGCGGCCGCGTCCCATGCCCACTTCAGTTTGCCGCTGCGGACATCGTACGCTTTAATCACACCGGGCGGTCCAAAGGCACGCTGCCCATCAATGGTCTGATGAGCAACCACCAACGTGTCACGGATCACCACCGGCGCAGAGTTGATTGCCACGTAGCCGTCGTACACCTCACCCATATCCGCAGCAAGATTCACCGTACCCTGATCACCAAAATCACGGCAAACTTCTCCGGTACTGGCATCCAGTTCAATCACCCGGGCGTCGAGCGTCCCAAGAATAATACGCTGGCTACAGGCTGAGGCGCTCTGTTGACCGCCAGCGGCGGCTGGCGTCACGCTGGCGGTGTTCTGACCACTGGTGACGTGACTGCTGGTTTGACTGTCATACCACGTCAGACCACGACAAGCTGCAGTATAGGGAATGGATTTATCACTAACTTTAGGATCAAAATGCCACTTCTGTTTACCTGTGGCAGCATCCAGCGCAAACACCTGATTATGCGGTGTACAGGTATATAGCGTATCGCCGATTTTAATCGGGGTGTTTTCCGCGCCCCAACGTGACTGAGGCAAATCACCGGTGCGGAACTGCCATGCCAGCCGGAGGTTTTTCACATTTTCAGGGGTGATCTGACTGGCACTGGAAAAGCGTTGTGATGCCAGTGAACCGCCGTAGGTATACCAGTCGCCTGCATCGGGGTTGGAGGCTTTACCGCTGCCGGTATCGGTGGCAAAAGACTCGCTACCAGCTTCCGGGACATTGCTGGCGGTTGTCACATTCAGCGGGGCAAAAGGCAGAGCGGCAGCCACCACCAGCCCCAGAATCAGCACCGTGGTCAGCCCTCTGGAAAAGCGGCGACTGGTGCCCGGACGCAGCGCGGGCAGCTGCCAGGCAAAAATAATTCCCAGCAGCAGCATAATATCGAAACGCGGCACCCAGCCCCAGTAATCAAGGCCAGATTCCGCTATCGTCCAGAGTAAGGTACCGACGAAAACCAGCGCAAATAAATAAGCGCCGGCAGTACGTCGTCGTAATATCAGAATACCAGCCAGAATGCTGCCAATACCTGCCAGCAAGTGATACCAGTTTCCACCGACGGCAACCAGCCAGCCGCCACCTGGTGATGCCTCTAATTGGTTGAATCTGATGTATAATGCGGGCTTTTGAGGTTCTCTTATGGCCAGCGTTAACGTTCATTGTCCCCGTTGTCAGTCTGTTCAGGTTTACCGCCATGGTCAGAACCCTAAAGGCTATGACAGATTTCGCTGCCGTGACTGCCACCGCGTGTTTCAACTCACTTACGCTTA